>CAWHNR010000021.1:0-24804 GCA_963830575.1 uncultured Actinomycetota bacterium | reverse complement strand
GGTGACGCGCCCGTCCTCGACGGGGACGAGGCTCGCGGTGACCGGCACGACGACCGCCGAGGCGGCGGCCGAGGCCTCGCCGAGGTTGCCGGCGGCGTCGACGGCGCGCACCTTGTAGTAGGTGGTGCCGACGGGACGCGCCGGGTCGTTGAACGTGCGGCCGCTCGGGGTCGCGACCCGGTTCGCGGCGCTCGGGTCGAACCCGGCCGTGGTGCCGCGGAACACCTGGTAGCCCGTGACGCCGACGTTGTCGGTGGCCGCGTTCCAGGTGAGCGTGACGTTGGCGCCGTCGACCGAGGCGGCGACGCCCGTGGTCTGCGCCGGCGGCGTGGTGTCGGGTGCGGACGAGCTGGCCGAGGCGGCCGCGGACGGGGCGCTGGCGTTGCCGGCGGCGTCGACCGCGACCACGACGTAGCTCCAGGTGCCGCTCGCCGGGGGGACGTCGTCGTAGGACGCTGCCGTGGCGGTGCCCACCAGGTTGGCGGGCGTGACGGCGACGGGCGTCGTCGAGCTGCGGTAGACGCGGTAGCCCGTCACGGCGACGTCGTCGGTCGAGGCCGTCCAGGCGAGCCGGACGGTGCCGCCGTTGGCGGTCGCGCTGAGGCCGGTCGGAGCGGTGGGCGCGGTCCAGTCGGGGACCGTGACCGAGGCGGCCGCCGAGGTCTGGCTGCGGTTGCCGGCCGCGTCGAGCGCGACGACCTTGTAGAACCGATCACCCCGCGGGACGGAGGTGTCGCCGAAGGTGGTGGTCGGGCCGGTCTGGCCGACCTTGTTCGCGTCGGTGACGGCGAAGTCGGCCGTGGTGCCCCGGTGGACGGCGTAGCCGGTGACGGCGACGTCGTCGCTCGCCGGCGTACCACGTGACGGTCGACGGCACCGGCGCCGGAGGACGACGCGGAGACGTTCAGCGGCGTCGACGGGGCGGTGGTGTCGGGCACGGTCGACCGAGGCGGCCGCGGAGGCGGGCGCTCGCGTTGCCGCGCCAGTCGAAGGCGACCACCTTGTAGTAGTAGGTGCCGGCGGCGGGCGACTGCGAGAACGTCGTGCCGGACGTCGTGGCGACGAGGCTCCCGGCGTCGGGCGTGAAGCCGGCGGTGAGGCCGCGGTAGACCCGGTACCCGTCGATGCCGACGTTGTCGGTCGAGGCCTCCAGCGACAGTGCACGGTGCTGCCCGAGCGCCGGCCGGTGACGCCGCCGGGCGCGCTCGGCGCCGGTGACGTCGTTGACGCCGAGCCGCACGGTGGCGGCGATGGTGTCGAGCCCGACAGTGCCGTCGCGTAGATCGCGAACTCGTCGATCGTCGCCGTTGAAGTAGCTGCTCGACGGGGCGTCGGGCCATCCGCCGAGGTTGCCGCCGCCGACGCGCCAGAAGCCGGTGAAGGTCGCGGACGTCGCCGTGGCGCTGGAGCCGACCAGCGTGCCGTCGACGTAGAGCTTCTGGTGCCCGACGCGTCGAGGGTGGCCACGGCGTGGTGCCAGGCGCCGTCGTTGTAGGACGTCGCGCGAGATGCACCGTGGCGACCGCACCGGTGTAGGTGCCGAAGATGACGCTTGCCGGCGTTCGTCATGTACAGCTTCTTGTCGTAGTCGCCCGCCGTTGCCGGTCTTGGTGTTCTCGAAGCCGAAGAGCTTGCCGCCGGCGTCGTGGTGGTCTTGAACCAGCCCTCGGCGGTGAAGGCGACGGCGGGGCCGACGGCGGCTGGCCGAGGCGACGCCGCCCCCGCTGCTGCCGCTGGTGCTGACCGCGGTGTTGCCGGTCACGGCCGCCGGCGGCCGCGCTGACGCCGGACCCGTAGGTGCCGGGGTTGAGGCCGAAGTAGGAGGAGTCGGCAGCGGCGGTCGCCGCTGGTCTCGCTCGAGGCGCCAGTACGTGCTCGGGGTCGTCGTCGTAGACGGCGCCGCCGTAGGCGTCGGTCGGGCGCGGGTTGACCGGACCGTGCCGCCGGCGGCGCGGTAGTGCGCGGCCACCGCGGCGCGGTCGAGGACCGCCGGGTAGACGGCGGTCTCGTCGATGAGCCCGCCGAAGAAGTTGCTCGTGCGGCCGGTTTGGCCAGCCGACGAGGCTGTCGCCGCCGACGTGCCACACGCCGTTGTAGGCTGCCGGGCGTCGCGCTCGGCGTTGGTGCCGACGCGCTTGCCGTCGACGTAACAGGCTCATGCCGCCCGGGCCCTGCGTGCCCACGACGTGGTGCCACGCGCCGTCGTTCAGCGCGGTCGGGCTGCGCGATGGTCGGTGCGCGGTGCCCGTTGCAGGCGCCGAACCGGACGCGCCCGGCGTTCTCCATGTAGAGCAGGCGGTCGTAGTTGCCGCTCGAGCTGCCTGGCGCGCGCCGTTGTCGGTGCGCGGGCCGGCCGTTGCCGTAGCCGACGATCTTGCCGCCGCGGGTGGTGGTGGTCTTGATCCAGGTCTCGATCGGAGTACGTCGTCGGGCCGGGACGTACTCGTCGTTCCAGACGTAGTCGTCGATGCCGTCGAAGCTCAGCGAGCCGGATCCGTCGGCCGCGAGCGGCGAGTCGGGAGGAGGCGACGCCGCTGGCCGGCCAGCCGCTGATCCGGCGGGTGTCGGAGTCGACGGCGCCGGCGTCGTGCACCCACGGGTCGTCGGCGTGGTGCGCGAGCGTCCAGTACGAGCGTCGGGCGGTCGGCCGCGCACCGTGCGCGGCGTAGCTCGGCGCGGCCGTCGGTGGCCACCGCCGCCGTGACGGCGACCTGGCGCTGGTGTTGGTCCCGTCGCTCGCCGTCACCTGGTAGGTAGTACGTCGCGCCGGGCGACGACGTTGGTGTCGACGAAGCGTGACCTGCGGGCGCTTCCACCACACCGAGCTGGCCGTGCCCGGTCCAGACCGGGGTCGCCGCCGCCGTTGCGGTAGACCGCGTAGGTCAGCTCGCTGTCGTCGGGGTCGACGACCGTGCGCCAGCGGACCTGGATCGTGCCCTCGGCGGTCGCGTCGGCGTGCGAGTGGGCGGCGCCGGCGGGGCGATCGTGTCGTCGGGACCGAAGCGGGTCAGGCCCTGCTGGGCGACGCCGTTGATGAGGGTGAACTCGCCGCCGACCCAGAGGTAGTCCTTGCCGGTGGTGCCGACGCTCGTGACCAGCGCGCGGGGGCCGATGCCCTCACCGATGCCGTCGTTGGCCTTCGGCTCCCAGCCGAGCAGCTGGGCGGTGGCGGCGTCCTGGGCGTTGAGGTAGTTGCGCCGGCCGTCCTGGAAGCCGTCGTCCGCGCTGCAGTCGTGGGCGTGGCTGGCCGAGTACAGCGTGCCCTGGTACTCCAGGGTCGCCTGCGTCGCGCCGAGGCAGGTGTCGCGCCAGACCTGGTCGAGGGTGTCCCACGAGAACGCGGCGCGGCCGTCGAAGACACCGCCGCCGGTGCCCTCGTTGCTGATGTAGAAGCGGTCGGCGCCGCTGAAGATGTGCTTGGTCACCGAGGTGTTGGGGATGAACCCGCCCGAGTAGGTGCGCAGGTTGGCGCCGGAGGAGCCGTTGACGACCGCGATCGAGTGCGTCGCGGCACCGTTGACGTTGAAGAAGTCGCCACCGATCGCGACCTTCGCGCCGTCGGGGGAGACCCCGATCCCGCGGCCGGGGGCGTCGGCCTGGGGCGCCCACGGCAGCACCGCACCGGTGGTGGCGTTCGCGGCCGCGAAGCGCTGACGGGTCAGCGCGCCGACGTTGGTGAAGTCGCCGCCGAAGAAGACGGTGTTGCCGTTGGTGGCGATCGTGCGGACGGTCGACCCGATGCCCGGCACGCGGAACGGGGTCACGGAGCAGGTGGCCACGTCGATGGCGGCCAGCCGGCTCACGCCGACGCCGCCGATGAAGGCGAACTCGCCGCCGACGTAGACGGTGTTGCCGTCGGGCGAGGTGGCCACGGCGTAGACGGCCGGCGTCCCGGAGCCGAGCGACACGGGCAGCTGGCACGAGTCGGGCGCTCCCGTGGCGGCGTCGAGGATGGCCAGCGAGGTGATCGACTGCGCGGTGCCGGTGCCGCCCTGCGGCGGGCGGAGGGCGGTGAAGACACCGCCGGCCACGACCTTGCCGCGGGACTGCCCGAGCGCGTACACGACGCCGTTGGTCTGCCACGTCGAGAGCGCGTCGGCCGAGAACGCGACGCCGGGCGTGAGAGCCTGCGCAGACGGTGCCGTCGCGACCCCACTCGCGAACGACGCCACCAGCGCGCCAAGGAGCACGGTCGCCGTCCCCAGACGGCGATTGGAACGAGTCATGTCAGGCCATACCTTCTGGTCGTTGTGGACTCAGGGTACGGTCTGGGAGAGGTGCTCCGGAGCCGGTCCAGACGACTTGCCCACCTCTTGCAGGCGCCTTGAGAACCTTCTTGCGCAGATCTTGAGGTGAGCCCCGTGGCACCCAGCCGACAGCGTCGGACAGCCCCTGCCCGGCTGGTCGCCCTCGCCTCCGCGGCCCTGCTCTCGGTGGGGGTCGCGGCCGTCGTCAACCCCGTCGAGGAGACCTCCGCGGCGTCCCGCCGTCCCCCGCACCACGACCCCGTCGCGAGCCCTGCCGGCGTCCCGACCGGCGCCGCCGCCCCACCACCGCGCCGACGGCGGCCACCACCGGCACGGGGACGCCGTCGCCGACCATCCCGGTCCCCACGGTCGCCCTCGACACCAACGTGCCCTCCTCGCGTCGGGCCTACGACGCGTTCACCCGCTCCGACGTGCTGCCCTTCGACCTGCCCTCGCCGGGGTCGCTGCGCTCCTCGCGCAAGAAGGTGTTCGCCAACTGGGTGGTCTCGCTCCCGCTGTCGATCGACAACCTCGCTCCCGCCGTCGACTACTACGCCACCGAGTACCTCGACCCGACCGGCGAGGACGGGCGGCACGCCGCCTACGGCGGCTACCTGCGCGACCGCCCCCTCGGGCGCCGCCCCCTCGCGGGCGACTGGCGCATGAAGGACCTCAAGACCGAGGTGCGCCAGGCCATCTCGGCCGGCATCGACGGCTTCACGATGGTCGTCTACACGCTGCCCGGCACCCCGACCGCCACCGACGTCCCCGGCTGGAACACCGCCCGGATGATGATGCAGGCGGCAGCTGCCGTCGACCCCCGGTTCAAGATCATCCCGATGCCCGACATGTCGGCCCTCACGAGCACCACCGCCGACCACCTCGCGCAGAACCTGGCCTACCTCGCCACCTTCCCCAGCATCTACCGGACGCCCGACGGCCGCCCGCTCTTCTCCCCGTTCTACGCCGAGCTCCGGACGGTCTCGTGGTGGTCCGGGTGGCTCGACGCGATGGCGCACACCTACGGCAAGCCGGCCGCGTTGTGGCCCACCTTCCTCGACGAGACCCGCAACCAGGACGGGTTCGCCCCGATCATCGACGGGATCGGTGGCTGGGGCGGTCGCGACCCGGTCGGCAACGCCACCGACCACGGGTACATGTCGGCGAAGTACCGCATCGGGCTGGCCCACGCGCTCGGCAAGCCGTTCATGACACCGGTCTCGGTGCAGGACGAGCGGCCCCGGGCGGGGACGTGGCTCGAGGCGGGCAACCTCCAGAACCTGCGCAACACCTGGGACATCGCCATCGACGGCCGGGCCGACTGGGCGCAGCTCCTCACCTGGAACGACCTGCCCGAGAGCAGCGGGATCCTGCCCAGCCTCCACCACGGCTGGGCCCTCCTCGACCTCATGGCCTACTACACGACGTGGTTCAAGACGGGCAGGCGACCGGTCATCACCAAGGACGCCGTCTACCTGACCCACCGCAAGCACTTCGCCGGCGACCGGCCGACGTTCCCCCAGTCGATCATCGGGGTCAACATCGGGCCGACCCCCACGCGGAACAACGCCGAGGCGCAGCTGTTCCTCACCGCACCGGCGACGGTGACGCTGCGGTCCGGCTCCTCGGTGAGGAAGTGCCGCGCGCCCGCAGGCATCAGCACCTGCACGGTGCCTCTCGGCACGGGCGCGGTGCGTGCCAAGGTCGTGCGGCACGGCACCACCACGGTCCGGGTCACGTCCCCCTGGGCCGTCACCCACATGCCCTTCGTCCAGGACCTGCAGTACGTCGGGGTCAGCAGCCTCCGCGAGGGCTGGACGGGGCGGGCCGCCTGGCGAGGCACCTCGCGCGCCGTGGTCACGCCCGTCGCCGACACCTACGTCGACGAGAACGCGCCGACCACCAACTTCGGCTGGTCCTCCCAGCTGCTGGCGCGCGGCGGCGCCCGCCGCGCCACCGGCCTCCTGCGCTTCGAGCTGCCGAAGGCGCCTCCGGGCAAGAAGCTCGTCTCCGCCTTCCTGAACGTGCGGACCAGCACCGCGCCGTCGTCCGGGTCGGTGGCGCCGGCCGCTGTCTCGGCGCTGCGCACGGCGTGGCGGGAGTCGCGGGCCACCTGGAGGAACCGGCCGCGCGGCGCGTTGGCCAGGGTGGGCCAGGTCCCGCGACGCACCGCTCCCGACACGCGTTACCGGGTGCCGCTGGCCCGCGACCGTGTTGCTGCCAACCTGGGCCGTGGCTGGAGCCTCGCCGTCACCAGCACGGCGGCCGACGACCTCGCCCTGTGGAGCACCGGGCACGAGAACGCGGCGGTGCACCCGCGGCTCGTCCTCGTCTTCCGCTGACGCCTGCCGGCCCGGCACGGGCTGCTCCGGGGCGGTCAGACCGTCGAGACGTCGTCCGCCTCGACCTCGCCCACGGGCTCCGACCAGATCCTGAGCACGGTGACCGCGAGGAGCAGCGTCTGGACCGCGAACGAGACCGAGAGCGCGACGGCCGCACCGTCGGCCCCGCCCGCCGGGGCCGCCACGGCGACGCCGACGAGGCAGACGAGGGTCGCGAACGAGGAGGAGAAGGCGACGGCACGGCCGTGGTCGCGGCCCTGCAGCACGGCCGAGAGCAGCGCTCCGGCCGAGGCGAACGGGAGGCCGAGGAGGATGATGCGGATGACCGGGACCGAGCCGGCGTACCGGTCACCCAGCGTGGCGTCGACGAGTCGCGGTGCGGCGAGGTAGATGACGCCGTACACCACGGTGAGCGCCGCGACGACCCCGAGCGTCAGGAACAGGAGCTTGACCAGCAGGGCCCGTGACCGAGCCGTCCGGGCGGACGCCGGCAGGAGCACGGACGCCAGCGAGGTGGGGATGATCTGGAGCGGGTTCACGAGCCGGCTGCCGCTGGAGTAGAGACCGGCCTGACCGGCGCCGGCGAACGCCGAGACCAGGACGACGTCGAGGTTGCGCGCCTGGCTGGCGATGCTGGTGACCCAGTAGTGCGTGGAGGCCCGCAGCAGCTCGCGGTAGCTGATCGTGGGGGCGACCGTCACCCTGCGGCGGACCGAGACGTTGGCGTTGACGGCGGAGGCGACGGCAGCCAGGGCGGACGCGCAGCTGAACGAGACCATCGCCGGGGCGTCGAGAGCGATCGCCGCACCGAACACGACGATGGTGAAGGCCCGGCGGGCCATGAGGTTGAGCACCGAGGGGCGGACGTCGCCGTCGGAGAAAGCGACCGCGAGCCGCATGTCGGCGTTGCGCTCGGCCGCGGCCCACACGGCCAGCGGCAGCATCGCCCAGTAGATCTCGTCGACGGCGATGGCCGCGGTGGCCAGGCCGACCGCCAGGAAGGCCACCATCACCCCCGAGCTCAGCACCGTGAAGCGCAGCGCGGTGGCGACGGCGCCCGAGTCGGGCGAGGCCGCACGCTCCCGCAGGATGAAGGTGCCCACCCCGCAGTCGACGATGACCTGCGCCAGGGTCACGACGCCGACGAAGGCCATGAGGTGACCGAAGTCGTCGACGGCGAGGGCCCGGGCGGCGAGGACGAGCAGGACGGCCTGCAGGAGGGCGGCGGTGATGCGGCCACCGGTCACCCACACCAGCTGACGCGCGAGCGTCCGGCGGAGGCTGTCGCGGCGGTTGGCCGGGGGTCCGGCGCCAGCACCTGCCTCGGGGGTGCTCTCGGCCGAGGTCTCGCTCACCGGCGGTCGTCGACTGTCGGGCGGGCCTGGGCCGCCTGGTCCCCGGCGGTGAGCTCGTCGAACCACTTGACCAGGAAGGCCACGAGGATCACGGCGTTCATCACCAGGACGACGGTGTAGACGAGCACGAACAGCTCGGGGACGCCCCACAGCACGAAGCACCAGCAGAGGACGCCGTAGTCGGCCGGCACCAGGGCGATCGCGCGGGCGGTCGACGGGCGACCGGCCGGTGCTGCTGCCCCTGTCCGCTGCAGCCGCTTGAGCAGCGCGGCGGTGGTGAGGCCGGAGAAGGTGACGACCGCGACGAACTGGTAGATCAGCGGCAGCACGAGCCACGAGCCGTGCTCCGGCAGGTACTGGTACCACCCGACCAGCACGGCTGCGTGCAGCGAGACCAGCTTGGCGGCGTCGACGACGTGGTCGAGCCACTCGCCCGCCGCCGAGCTCGTCCCGGTCATGCGGGCCAGCTGGCCGTCGGCGGAGTCGAACGCGAACCCGAGGGCGAGGAGGAGGGCGACGAGCAGGCCCGACCACCAGACCGGGGAGACGAGGACCAGGATCGCGATCGCGACGGCGGTCAGGACGGCCGAGACCACGGTGACCGCGTTGGCCGAGAGACCGATCTGCTCGGCCGCGACCGCGAGCACGCGTCCTGCGGGCCGGTTGACCCACCGCGAGTAGAGGGAGACCCCCTTGGACGGCTTCATCGTCGGGGGACCCGCAACTGCCGTCACGTCGCAACGGTATCCGACCGGCTTGCGTGCAGGAGGCGGTTCAGGCAGGTCCGTGTGCCGTACCCGCGCCTCGTCGGTGCGGGTCAGGTCCAGTGGTGCTCCTTCAGGCGGCGCCGCAGCTGGGCGCTCGAGGTGTCGACCGTGTACGGGAAGTAGACGACGTCGACCCCGAGCTCTCCCATCTCGGCCTCGAGCCTCGACCCCTTCTCGGTGCCCTGCCAGTCGTCGCCCTTGAAGATGACGTCGAAGGGGCGGGACCGCCAGGCCAGGGTCTTGTCCTCGCTGCGGTCGAGGACGACCTCGTCGACGTAGATGATCGCCGAGACGATCTCCATCCGCTCGGCGAGGGGGATGACGGGAGAGCTGCCCTTGAGCCCGGTCACGTACTCGTCGGTGGCGACGCCGGCGACGAGCAGGTCGCAGCGCTCCCGCGCCCGGCGCAGGATGTTGAGGTGGCCGACGTGGAACATGTCGAACACGCCGCTCGCGTACCCCACGGGGTACCGGGTCCGAGGGCGATGGTCGTCGGGCATGGGGATCCTTGCGTCGGCGTCGCGGGTCGTCAGTTTAAGGCGAGGACGGAGCGCCCGTCCCGCAGACCCGCGACTGTGTAAAGTTCGGGCGAGCCAGCCCGGTCGGGCACGGGCAGGACCGGAGGACGTCATCAACGGGAAGGCTGGGCCGTCCGGCCCGCGGGTGTCCACGCGACAGCGCGACGTGCTGGTGGTCCTGGTGTGCGGCTTCCTGCTGGCGATCACCGTGCTCTGGGCCCTCCGGGGCAGCGGCGGGCAGCCGGAGGAACCGGACGACGTGACGTTCGACCTCCCGTCGGCGGTCCCCGACCCGGTCGAGGAGGCCCCGGTCGACCTCGACCTCGTCGTCGGCGAGACCTACGTCCAGCCCGGGGCGACGACCGTCGTCCTGCGCGCGCAGGTGCTTGGGTCGCCGGCCCTCTCGGGCGCCTCGAGCAGCTGGTTCGGCGTCCGGGTCCGCCAGTGCGTCGACGACAACGCGGTCGCCGACGGCGGGTTCACCTCGTGGTCGCAGTGGTCGGTGGTCGACGGCAGGGGCGAGTCCTACCCCGCGGCCGACCTCGTGCCGCCGGCCGACCTCGTCGACCAGGTGCTGCGCGTCGGCAGCGTCGCGCCGGGGGACTGCGCCGTGGGCTGGCTCATGCTCGACCTGCCGACCGACGTGGCCGAGCGCATCGCGCTCGTGCGCTACGCCCCCGAGGAGGGCGGCACCGGGGCGGCCGCGTGGTCGACCGCCTGAGCATGCTGCCGAGGGAGGCCGGCTACCGGCCGCCGTCGACGGCCCGGTAGAGGGCGTCCTCGATGCCCCGGACGCCCGCGGCGGCCGAGAGGTGCCGCTCGCGGAACGCGTGGCCGGCCTCGACCACCGTCTGGCAGAGCGTGGGGTCGACCATCAGCTTCTCGATCGCGTCGACGAGGGCCTCCGGGTCGGCGGGAGCCACGAGCACACCCGCCCCGGACGTCGTGATCTCGCCGGCCGTGGTGCTGCCCGGGTCTACCGCCGCGACGACGGGACGGCTGCTCGACCAGTAGGTGGTCAGCTTCGAGGGCACCGACATCTCCGTCAGGCCGGGGAGCTCGTTGACCAGCAGCACGTCGGCCGCGGCCAGGGCCTCCTCGAACTCGCCCGCCGGGCAGGGAGTCGGTGATGTCGAGGTGGGGGTTCGGGTCGAGCTGCTCGAGGTCGCGGCGTCGCAGGCCGTCGCCCATCAGCACGAACCTCACCCGCGACCCGCGCGTCGCCGCCGCGCGCGAGGCGTGCACCACGTTCTCGAGGCCCTGCTTGGCACCCATGTTGCCGGCGTGCAGCACGACGACGTCGTCCTCCGCCCAGCCGAGGCGGCGTCGGACCGCCTCACGGTCGGCGAGGACGGTGGGGGCTGACGTGCGACCAGTTGCGGACGACGTCGACGGGCGTCGTGACGCCGAGGTCGTCGCCCAGGTACCGGCGGAAGCGGTCGTGGATCGCGACCACGCGGTCCGAGCCGTTCAGGAGCCGGCGCTCGACCCGCTCCACCGTGCCGACGCTCTCGGACCCGGTCGTCTGCGCCACCCCGAGCGTATAGATGTCCTGCACCCAGGTGACCACCGGCACCCGCGCCGAACGGGCGCGCCGCAGCGGCAGGTAGGAGCCGATCAGCGCCGGGCTCACCAGCAGGACGACGTCGGGCCTGGCCCACCTCGTGGTGACGGCCTGCAGGCCGAAGCTCAGCTCCATCAGGGCGCGGTTGAGGGTGCGCGGGTTGCGCGGGACGTACGGCCGCACGCGCGTGACCCGCAGACCGGGCTCGCTCACGGTCGACCGCAGACCGCGGTAGCCGGGCCGGACCTTCCACTGCGGGTAGTGCGGGTACGCCGCGACGACCCGCACCTCGTGACCGGCGGACACCAGGCCTGCGACCGCGCCGCTGGTGTACGGCGCGATGCCGGCCTCCTCGGGGGCGTAGTTGAGCCCGACGACCGTGACGCGCAGGGGCCGGCGCCCCTCAGCGGCCACGGACCGACTCCTGGGCCTGGTACCACGCGTAGGTGTCGGCGAGGCCCTGCTCGAGCGGGATCGAGGAGGTCCAGCCGAGCGTGGTCAGCCGCTGGACGTCGAGCAGCTTGCGGGGCGTGCCGTCAGGCATCGACGGGTCGAAGGTGATGGTGCCGGTGAACCCCGTCGTCCGGGCGACCAGCTCGGCGAGCTCGGCGATGGAGCAGTCCGTGCCGGTGCCGACGTTGACGTGGGAGAGCATCACCTCGGTGGCGCCGCGGTAGACGTCGGCGTCGAGGTTCATCACGTGCACGGAGGCGTCGGCCATGTCGTCGACGTGCAGGAACTCGCGCCGCGGACGGCCCGACCCCCACACCGCGACCTCCTCGACGCCGGACCGGGCCGCCTCGTCGAAGCGGCGCACCAGCGCCGGCAGGACGTGGCTCTTCGTCGGGTCGAAGTTGTCGTTCGGCCCGTAGAGATTGGTCGGCATGACGCTGCGGTAGTCGCGCCCGTGCTGGCGGTTGTAGCTCTCGCACAGCTTGATGCCGGCGATCTTGGCGATGGCGTACGGCTCGTTCGTGGCCTCGAGGGTGCCGGTCAGGAGCGACTCCTCCGGCATCGGCTGAGGCGCCTCGCGGGGGTAGATGCAGGAGGAGCCGAGGAACAGCAGCCGGTCGACGTCGGCCTCGTGCGCGGCGCGCACGACGTTGGCCTCGATCATGAGGTTCTGCCAGATGAAGTCGGCCGGGAAGTCGCGGTTGGCCGCGATCCCGCCGACCTTCGCCGCGGCGAGGTAGACCTCGTCGATGCCGGTCGTGGCGAAGAAGTCCATGACCGCGCGGGAGTCGAGCAGGTCGAGCTCGTCGCGCTCGGCGGTGACGAGCTCGACGTCGTCGTCGCGCTGCAGCCGGCGGACGAGGGCCGACCCCACCATGCCGCGGTGGCCGGCCACGAAGACCTGGCGTCGTCCCGCCATCACGACTCCAGGTCGACGGGCACGTGGAACCCGTGGTCGCGGAGCAGCGAGATGCGGCGGGCGTCGTCGTAGTCGGACTGCGCCATCTCGGCGACGAGCTCGCGGACGCCGACGGTGGGCTCCCAGCCGAGGTCGGCCTTGGCCAGGCTCGGGTCGCCGAGGAGCGACTCGACCTCGGCCGGCCGGAAGTACCGCGGGTCGATGCGGACGATCACGTCGCCGGACTTGAGCGCCGGGGCGCGGTCGGCGTCGACGGTGTCGACGATGCCGACCTCCTCGACCCCCGCGCCGTCCCAGCGGAGGGTGATGCCGAGCGTCTCGGCCGCCCACTCGATGAACTGCCGCACGGTGTACTGCTCGCCGGTGGCGATGACGTAGTCCTTGGCGGTGTCCTGCTGGAGCATCTGCCACTGCAGCAGCGACGTAGTCCTTGGCGTGGCCCCAGTCGCGCAGCGCGTCGATGTTGCCCATCTGCAGGTTGGGCTCGAGGCCGAGCGCCACGCGAGCCAGCCCGCGCGTGACCTTGCGGGTCACGAACGTCTCGCCGCGACGGGGCGACTCGTGGTTGAACAGGATGCCGTTGCACGCGTACATGCCGTACGACTCGCGGTAGTTGACCGTGATCCAGTACGCGTACAGCTTGGCGACGGCGTACGGCGAGCGTGGGTAGAACGGCGTGGTCTCGCGCTGCGGGACCTCCTGGACGAGGCCGTAGAGCTCGCTGGTCGACGCCTGGTAGAAGCGCGTGTGCTCGGTGAGGTCGAGCAGGCGGATGGCCTCGAGGAGGCGCAGGGTGCCGATCGCGTCGACGTCGGCGGTGTACTCCGGCTGCTCGAAGCTCACCGCGACGTGCGACTGGGCCCCGAGGTTGTAGATCTCGTCGGGGCGCACGGCACCCACGATGCGGGTCAGGTTCGAGGCGTCGGTGAGGTCGCCGTAGTGCAGGATCAGCCGCGGGTCGGGCTCGTGCGGGTCCTGGTAGATGTGGTCGATCCGCTGCCGTGTTGATCAGCGACGAGCGGCGCTTGATCCCGTGGACCTCGTAGCCCTTCGCGAGCAGGAGCTCGGCCAGGTAGGAACCGTCCTGTCCCGTGATACCGGTGATCAGGGCTGTCTTGGTCAAGGTCCGCTCCGTGCGCTCGGGGGTGTCCGACGTGGACACCGAACAATTCCACCACGGGGGACGAACGCCGGCGGCGGCTCGAGAACTCGGGGTCCTCGGGTGTTGATTCGGTTCCTGACGCTAGAGCCTTGAGGAAATCGGCCGGTCGAGTGCGGCGAACGACCGCGGTGTGAGGTAGGCGACATCGTCCTCGACGCCGCTGCGCAGCCGCTCGACGTCGACCTTGACCATGTGCTCGACGATCTCGGGGAAGGTGAGCGTCGGCTGCCACCCCAGCTGCTCGCGCGCCTTGCTGACGTCGCCGTAGAGGTCGGGGACGTCGGCCGGCCGCATGAAGGCCGGGTCCTGCCGGACGTAGGAGGCCGGGTCGTCGATGCCGACGGCCGCGAACGCCAGTCTCAGCAGCTCGGAGAGCGGGTGCGACATCCCGGTCGCGACGATGTAGTCGGTGGGGTCGGCGCCCTGCATCATCAGGTGCATCGAGCGGACGTAGTCGCCCGCGAATCCCCAGTCGCGGCGCACGTCGAGGTTGCCGAGCGTCACCACGTCGCGGCGTCCGAGGGCGATCTCGGCCACGGCCCGGGAGATCTTGCGGGTCACGAACTGCGTGCTGCGCAGCGGGCTCTCGTGGTTGTAGAGCGTGGCGGTGCAGGTGAAGAGCTTGTACGACTCGCGGTAGTTGACCGTGAGGTGGTGCGCGAAGCTCTTGCTGGAGGCGTACGGGCTGCGCGGGTGGTGCGGGGTGCTCTCGGTCTGCGGCATGTGGTCGGCGGTGCCGAACATCTCCGAGCTCGACGGCTGGAAGTACCGGGGCGCGTAGCCGGTGCGCTCGCGGAACCGCACCAGCGACTCGAGGATGCGCAGCACGGCCATCGAGTTGGTCTCGGCGACCTGCTCGGCCGCTCCCCACGAGGCGCCGACCGAGGTGAAGCCGGCCATGTTGTAGATCTCGTCGGGCGCCACGTCGGCCAGGAGCGACTCGAACCCCGCCCCGTCGCGCTGGTCGAGCTCGACGACGGCGACGTCGGCGAGGTAGACCGCCCGCACCGCCGCCTCGGCGGGCGAGGGATCGGGGCGGACCGTGCCGATGACGTCGTAGCCGAGCCCGACGAGGTGGCGCGCCAGGTAGATGCCGTCCTGGCCACCGACACCGGTGACCAGCGCCCGGGGCGCCGTGGGGGAGTGGGTCATGGTGGCCGTGAGCCTAGAGCACGTGACGCGGGCCACCTCCGGGATTGCCCGTTCGCGGGATGCCGGTGCACCCGCGGCCGTACGCTGGCACTTCTTCACGATCCCGCGATGGAAGGCAAGACCTGATGATCGGTGACCACGAGGCGCGTCCCTGGGGCAGCTGGGAGGTCCTCGTCGAGGACGAGGGCTACAAGGTCAAGCGGATCACGGTCGACCCCGGCGGGCGGCTGAGCTACCAGACCCACGAGCACCGCTCCGAGCACTGGACCGTCGTGACGGGGACGGCGACCTGCGTGGTCGACGGCGAGACCGTCCGGCTCGAGGAGGGTCACTCCCTCGACATCGAGGTCGGGCAGCCGCACCGCATCACCAACATGGAGTCCGGCGTCCTCGTGATCGTCGAGGTCCAGCGCGGCGCCTACACCGGCGAGGACGACATCTGCCGGCTCGAGGACGACTACGGCCGCCTGAGCGGCGCCCAGTAGATACCCGCCACACCATGTCCGCGGGAGGTGCCAGGTACCCTCGGCACCCAGCACCCAGCATGACGGACGCGGAACGGGACACGTGGAGATTCGGGACTACTGGCTGACCATCCGTCGACGGTGGCGCCTCGTCGTGCTGTGCGTCCTGCTGGCGTGCGGCGGAGCCGCGCTGATGACGTGGCAGACGACGCCTCTGTACGCCTCGTCGGCGCAGGTGTTCGTCTCGACGACCAGCTCCAACGCGAGCGAGGCCTACGGCGGCGGTGTCTTCGCCACGCAGCGCGTGACCTCCTACGTCAACCTGGTGAGCACGCGGAAGCTGGCCGAGCGCGTCGCCACCAACCTCGGTGACGACCAGAACGCCGACGCGCTGCGCGGCTCGGTGAGCGCCGCGGTCGTGCCCGAGACGGTCAACCTCACGATCACCGCGCTGCACCCCGACCCGGTCGAGGCGCGCGACATCGCGCAGGCCTACGCCGAGGCGCTGAGCGACCTCGTCGCCGACATCGAGACCCCCACGGGCGGCGGCAACGCCCCCATCCGGGCCACCGTGGTCGACAACGCCCAGATCAGCGGGGTGCCGGTATCACCGAACGCGACCCGGAACCTGGGCCTCGCGCGTGATCCTCGGGCTGCTGGTGGGCGTCGGGCTCGCCGTGCTGCGCGACCTGCTCGACACGTCCGTCTCGGGCGCCGACGACGTCGCCGAGGTCACCGGTGCGCCGATCCTGGGCAACATCAACAACGACGGGTCGGCCGTCAAGAAGGTGCCGTCGGTCGCCCTCACCGAGGCGACCCCGTGGGCCGAGGCGTTCCGGGTGCTGCGCACCAACATGCAGTACGTCGACGTCGACCACGACCACCGCGTCTTCGTGGTGTCGAGCTCGCTGCCGGGCGAGGGCAAGTCGACCACCGCCGTCAACCTCGCCATCACGCTCGCGATGGCCGGCGAGCCGGTGTGCATCGTGGAGTGCGACCTGCGCCGCCCGACCATGGCCGGCCGCCTCGAGCTCGACGACGCCGTGGGCACCACGAGCGTGCTGATCGGCAAGGTCCAGCTCGAGGACGCGCTGCAGCGCTACGGCGACACCGAGCTCTACGCGCTCACCTGCGGCCCGCGCCCGCCGAACCCCTCGGAGCTGCTGCAGTCGAACCAGATGGAGGTGCTGATCAAGGAGCTCCGCGACCGGTTCGCCGTGGTGATCCTCGACGCCCCGCCGCTGCTCCCGGTCACCGACGCCGCGCTGCTCGCGGCGCGGGCCGACGGCATGCTCGCCATCGTCCGGCACGGCAAGACCACGCGCGACCAGCTGCGTCACGCGCTCGAGCGCGTCGAGTCCGTCGGTGCCCGGTGCGTCGGCGTCGTCATCAACATGGTGCCGATCAAGAAGGGCGGCCGCGACGGCTACGGCAGCTACGGCTACCAGTACACCTACGCACCCGAACCACGCCACGGCGCGCGCCGCGCCTCCTCACGGCGCGGCAAGGTAACGGACTAGCGCAGCGTCCGCGTCCTCGGGCACGAAGCCTGTGGCGCGGCCAGCTTGCCGAGGTCGAACTCGCTGCGCAGCGGGCGCGGGGCGACGCCGTCCTTGCCCGCGAAGTACTCCTCCGTGCTCACCCGGCGGACCTCGGCCGGGTCGCGGCCGGCGAGCTCGAACACCCGTGCGGCCACGTCGGCCCACGACGTCGGCTCGCCGCCGTTGCTCACGTGGTAGATGCCGTACGCGGCGCGCGAGTCGAGCAGGTGCCGCGTCGCGCGGACGAGCTCGTCGGTGAAGGTGAGCCGCCCGACCTGGTCGTCGACGACCCCGGGCCGGACGCCGTCGCCGGCCAGCCGCCACATCGTGCGCACGAAGTTGCTGCCGTCGCCGACCAGCCACGACGTGCGCACCACGTAGTGACGCCGGGCCGTGCCGACGGCGAGGTCGCCGGCGGCCTTGGCCTGCGCGTACACGCCCAGCGGGCTCACCGGCTCGGTCTCGGGGTGCGGGGCGCTGGTGCCGTCGAAGACGTACTCGGTCGAGTAGTGCACCAGCGTCAGCCGGTGCTCGTCGGCGACCCGCGCGAGCGTGGCCGGGGCGCCCGCGTTCGCTGCCCACACCGCCGCCCGGTTGGCGGGCTCCTCGGCGGCGTCGACGGCGGTCCAGGCGGCCGCGTTGAGGACGAGGTCGTGCTCGTGCCACGGGTGCGCGGCGACGGCCTCGGGGTCGGTGACGTCGAGCTCGGCGAGGTCGACGCCGACGGCGTCGGGGAACGCCGCCATCAGGGCCCGGCCGAGCTGGCCGCGGCACCCGACGACCAGGGTGGTCCGCGGCCGCATGGGCGTCACGTCGGCGAGCCGAGGGTTGTGGCGGTCCTTCTCGCTGACCTCCGCCTCGTCGAGCGGGATCGGCCACCGGATCGCGACGGTCGGGTCGGCCAGGTCGAGCGCCGGGTAGGTGAGGCCGGGGCGCCAGTGGTCGTTGACCAGGTAGGTGTAGGCGACGCCGTCGTCGAGCGTCTGGTAGCTGTTGCCGACGCCCGCGGGGCACGAACACCGCGTCGTCGGGTCGAGCTCGGTGGTGAACGTCGCGCCGAACGAGTCGCCCTCGCGCATGTCGACCCAGGCCCCGAACGCCCGGCCGGTGGTGACGGAGACGAACTTGTCCCACGGCTCGGTGTGGATGCCCGCGGGTCGCGCCCGCGGGTGGCGTTGAACGAGACGTTGTGCTGGACCGGCTCGAAGTCGGGCAGACCGAGCGCGACCATCTTCTCGCGCTGCCAGTTCTCCTTGAACCAGCCGCGGCTGTCCTCGTGGACGGGAGGCGGACGACGAGGAGGCCGGGGATGGGGTGGTCGACGCAGTCAGCTCGACGGTCCGATCGCGGTGAGTGCGACGAGCGAGGGGCTGACGGCGTCCGGTCGAGCGCGGTCGGGCACGAGGTCGTCGCTGCGCTCGCTCTCGACCTCGGCGTCGTCACGCCTGGCCCTTGGCGGCGTAGGCCGCCTCGGTCGCGGCCTTGTGCGGGCGCCACCAGGCCTCGTGGTCGCGGTACCACTCGATGGTGGCGGCGAGGCCGTCGGCGAAGTCGGGGTAGCGCGGGGTCCAGCCGAGCTCGGTGCGGAGCTTGGTGGAGTCGATGGCGTAGCGCAGGTCGTGGCCGGCGCGGTCGGTGACGAGGTCGAAGTCGTCGGCGGGGCGGCCGAGGTGCTCGAGGATCATCGCGACGACCTCGAGGTTGTTCCGCTCGCCGTCGGCGCCGATCAGGTAGGTCTCGCCGATCCGGCCGTGCTGCAGGATCGTCCAGACGCGCCGAGCTGTGGTCCTCGGCGTGGATCCAGTCGCGCACGTTGGTGCCCGCGCCGTAGACCTTGGGCCGGCCGCCGTCGAGGACGTTGGTGATCTGGCGGGGGATGAACTTCTCCACGTGCTGCCACGGCCCGTAGTTGTTGGAGCAGTTGCTGATGGTCGCCTTGCACGCCGAAGCTGCGCACCCACGCCCGCACCAGGTGGTCGGAGCCGGCCTTGGCCGCGCGAGTAGGGGCTGCTCGGGTTGTAGGGCGTGGCCTCGGTGAAGCGCTGCGGGTCGTCGAGCTCGAGGTCGCCGTAGACCTCGTCGGTCGAGACGTGGTGCAGCCGGGTGCCGTGCCGCCGCGCGGCCTCGAGCACGCAGAACGTGCCCACCAGGTTGGTCTGGATGAAGGGGCCCGGCTCGGTGAGCGAGTTGTCGTTGTGCGACTCGGCCGCGAAGTGCACCACCGCGTCGTGCTCGCCGACGAGGCTCCTCGACAGTCGGCTGGTCGGCGACGTCGCCCACCACCAGGCTGACCCGGTCGGCGGGCAGCCCCTCGAGCGACTCCTCGGACGCCGCGTAGGTGAGCTTGTCGAGCACCGTCACGACGGCGTCCGTGTGGCCGACGAGGTGGTGCACGAAGTTGGAGCCGATGAAGCCGGCGCCGCCGGTCACGAGGATGCGCTGCACGGCGCAACCCTACGGCGCGCGGGTGGTCGCGCTCGCACCCGCCGAGAGGGCGTCCCGCCAGGGCATCGGCGCGCGCATCCACTAGGGTCGGCCCCCATGCGCGGGATCATCCTCGCCGGCGGGACCGGCAGCCGGCTCCACCCGGTGACGCTGGCCGTGAGCAAGCAGCTCATGCCGGTCTACGACAAGCCGATGATCCACTACCCGCTGTCGACCCTGATGCTCGCCGGGATCCGCGACGTCCTGGTGATCACCACCCCCGAGGACGCCGAGCAGTTCGTCCGGCTCCTCGGCGACGGGTCGCGCTGGGGCATCTCGATCTCCTACGCCGTGCAGCCCTCGCCCGACGGCCTGGCGCAGGCGTTCATCATCGGCGAGGGCCACCTCGACGGCGAGACCGCGGCGCTCATCCTCGGGCGACAACCTCTTCTACGGCACCGGCCTCGGGGCGCAGCTGCGCCGGTTCGAGGCCCTCGACGGTGCCGCCGTGTTCGGCTACCGCGTGGCCGACCCGTCGGCGTACGGCGTCGTCGAGTTCGACGCCGACTTCAAGGCCGTCTCGCTCGAGGAGAAGCCCGAGCACCCCCGCAGCCACTTCGCCGTCCCCGGGCTCTACTTCTACGGCCGCGACGTGGTGGAGAAGGCGAAGTCCCTGACGCCGTCGCCGCGCGGCGAGCTCGAGATCACCGACCTCAACCGGCTCTACCTCGAGGAGGGGCGGCTCCAGGTGGAGGTGCTGCCGCGCGGGTCGGCCTGGCTCGACACCGGCACCTTCGACGACCTCAACGACGCCGGCAACTTCGTGCGCGCGATCGAGGCCCGGCAGGGCAACAAGATCGGCGCTCCGGAGGAGGTGGCGTGGCGGATGGGGTTCATCGACGACGTGCAGCTCGCCGCCGTCGCCGAGCCGATGCTCAAGAGCGGCTACGGCGCCTACCTCCTCGATCTCCTGGCCGAGAAGAACGGATAGGTTCCGGGGTATGTCAGCCACCCCCGGGCGCCTCCGTCGGGTCGCGGTCGTCCTCGCCGGGCGGCACCGGCACCCGGGTCGGCCTGGCCACCCCGAAGCAGCTGCTGACGATCGCGGGCAAGCCGATCATCGAGCACACGATCGCGCGGCTGCAGGCCTCCCCGACGATCGACGAGATCCTCGTGATGATGGCGCCCGGGCACCTCGACCCGGTGCGGGCGATCGTCCGGCGCGGCGGCTACGACAAGGTCGTCGACGTGCTCGAGGGCTCGGGCACGCGCAACGACACCACCCGCGCCGCGATCGTGGCGCTCACCGCCCGGCTCGGCGACGACGACTGCCACGTGCTGCTCCACGACGCCGTGCGCCCGCTGGTCTCCGAGGCGATCCTCGAGGCGAACGTCGCCGCGCTGCAGACGCACGACGCCGTCGACACCGCCATCGCGTCGGCCGACACCGTGATCCAGGTGTCGGGCGCGGAGGGCGGCTCCGGCCAGGTGATCGCCGACGTGCTGCCGCGCGCCGAGCTGCGACGCGGCCAGACGCCGCAGTCGTTCCGGCTCTCGGTGCTGCGCCGGGCCTACGCGCTGGCCGACGACGACCCGGCCTTCACCGCGACCGACGACTGCACGGTCGTGCTGCGCTACCTGCCCGACGTCCCGATCGCGGTGGTGCCCGGGCACGAGAGCAACATGAAGGTCACCGAGCCGATCGACGTCTTCCTCGCCGACAAGCTCTTCCAGCTCGCCTCCACCGAGGCGATCCGCGAGCTCGACGACGACGCGCTGCGGGCCGCGCTGACCGGGCGGACCGTCGTCCTGTTCGGCGGCTCGTACGGCATCGGTGCGCGCCATCGCCGACCTGGCGCAGGGGTACGGCGCCGAGGTGCGGACCTTCAGCCGCTCCGAGACCGGCACCCACGTCGAGCGGCGCTCCGACATCGTCGCGGCGGCCGAGCGCGTGATCGCCGAGACCGGCCGCGTCGACTTCGTCGTCAACACCGCCGGCGTGCTGCCGCGCAACCCGATCACGGCGACGACCGAGGAGACGGTCTACAACGCCACCGAGGTCAACTACCTCGCGCCGATCTGGATCGCCCAGGAGTTCCACCGCCACCTCGCGGCGACGTCGGGCTCGCTGCTGCTGTTCACCTCCTCCTCCTACACGCGCGGGCGCTCGGGCTACTCGCTCTACTCCTCGGCCAAGGCCGCCGTCGTCAACCTCACCCAGGCCCTCGCCGACGAGTGGGCCGACGACCGGGTGCGGGTCAACTGCATCAACCCCGAGCGCACCGCCACGCCCATGCGCGAGCGCGCGTTCGGCGCCGAGCCGCCGTCGTCCCTGCTCGGGGCCGACGTCGTCGCGCGGGCCTCGCTCGACGTGCTGGTCGGCGACCTGACCGGCCACGTGGTCGACGTGCGGCGCTCCGGCGTGTGAACCCACGGTGGTTGAGGAGCTCCCGCTGGGGAGCGTCTCGAAACCGCTGCGCGTCCACCCGTGGAGGTCGAGGACGCCGGTCACGGCCGTCTCGAGACCTGGTGAGGGTTCCTGGCTTCTCTCGACGAGCCGTGAACGTGCAGAGGTTTCGAGACGCTCGCTAGCGCGAGCTCCTCAACCCCACGCTGTGGAGGTGCGAGGAGGCCGGTCACGGCCGTCTCGAGACCCGGTGAGGTCCATGGTTTCTCTCGCCGAGCCGTGGAACGTTGCAGAGGTTTCGAGACGCTCGCTAGCGCGAGCTCCTCAACCACCGTGTGCGCGCGAGCTCCTCAACCACCGTGTCCGCGCGAGCCTCCTCGACCCCACCCTGTGGAGGTCGAGGAGGCCGGTCACGGCCGTCTCGAGACCTGGTGAGGTCCATGGCTTCTCTCGCCGAGCCGTGGAACGTGCGGAGGTTTCGAGACGCTCGCTAGCGCGAGCTCCTCAACCACCGTGTCCGCGCGAGCTCTAACCACCGTGTCCGCGCAGCTCCTCGACCCTCACCCCGTGGAGGTCGAGGAGGCCGGTCACGGCCGTCTCGAGACCTGGTGAGGTCCATGGCTTCCTCTCGCCGAGTCCGTCCGGAACGTGCGGAGGTTTCGAGACGCTCGCTAGCGCGAGCTCCTCAACCACCGTGGCGTCGGCCGCGCGAGCTCCTCAACCACCGTGGCCGCGCGAGCTCCTCAACCACCGTGGCCGCGCGAGCCTCCTCGACCCTCACCCCGTGGTGGTCGAGGAGGCCGGTCACGGCCGTCTCGAGACCTGGTGAGGTCCATGGCTGTCCCTCGCGAGCCTTCCGGCTCGGAGGTTTCGAGACGCTCGCTAGCGCGAGCTCCTCAACCACCGTGTCCCGCGCGAGCTCCTCAAGCACCGTGTCGGGCGCGACCTTCTCGACGCTCCCCGGCCCCGCGCTGTCCCGTCGGCGGATAACGCGTCGAAGAGCCCTGCTCAACGCCTATAGTCGAACGGCTCGGGATGCCCCCCGGAGCACGACCACCCGACTGATGGGAGCCCCGTGGACCTGCGTGGATACCTGCAGGCCCTGCGCCGCAGCCTCTGGCTCATCGCTGCCTGCGTCGTGGTCATGGTCGGACTGGTCGTGGGGTGGTCGGGGCAGCAGGACGAGGTCTACGAGTCGAAGGGCCGCGTGATCGTGACCTCGGCGCAGGCCGAGACGTCGCAGGCGTACGCCGGCACGCTGCTCACCGAGCAGCGCGCGGCCAGCTACGTCGAGCTGATCCGCAGCGGCCTGATGGCCGAGCGCGTCGTCGACCGGACCGGCGTCGACGCCGACCCCGACGGACCTCGTCGAGCACGTCAACGCCAGCGTCGTCCAGGACTCCTCGGTGCTCGAGATCCGCTACACGGGCCCCGACCCCGAGACCGTCCAGCTGATCGCCCAGGGCTACGCCGACGAGCTCATCGAGACCGCCAAGGACGTCGAGACGCCCACCGACGGCGGCGACCTGCCGACCACGATCACGGTGATCGACCAGGCCTCGTTCCAGGACAAGGCGATCTCGCCACGACCGGCGCGCAACGCGGTGCTCGGCTTCATCCTCGGCCTGGTCATCGGGGTCTCGCTGGCGCTGCTGCGCGAGCTGCTCGACAACACGATCAACACCTCCGAGGACCTCGAGTCGGTCACCGAGGTGCCGGTGCTGGGCACGATCGTGCAGGAGGGCGGGATCACCCGCAGGCGCCTGATCACCGACCTCGAGCACCACGCGCCACGGGTCGAGTCGTTCCGCGTGCTGCGGACCAACGTGCAGTTCGTCGACGTCGACAGCCCGCACAAGACCATCGTCGTCACCTCCTCGATGAAGGAGGAGGGCAAGACCTCGACCGCGGTGAACCTCGCCCTCACGCTCGCCCGGGCCGGTGCCCGCACGCTGCTGCTCGACGGCGACCTCCGGCGTCCGCGCATCGCCGAGATCTTCGACATCGACGACACCGCCGGCGTCACCACGCTCCTGCTCGGCAAGGTCGGCCTCGAGGAGGCCGTGTGGAAGCACGACTCCGGCCTGCACGTGCTCACCAGCGGCGTCGCGCCGCCCAACGCGGCCGAGCTGCTGCAGACCAAGGCCATGGCCCAGCTGCTCGACCGGGTGCGGGCCGAGTACGACATCGTCATCATCGACAGCCCGCCGCTGCTGCCGGTCACCGACGCCGCGCTGCTCGCGGCCCGCGCCGACGGCACGCTGATCGTCGTCCGCCACGGCAAGACCCGGCGCGACCAGCTGGCCGCGGCGGTCGAGCGCCTGGCCCAGGTCGACGTCAGCCCGGTCGGCATCGTGCTCAACGGCGTCCCGTCGGCCAAGCGCCGCTTCGGCCTCGGCGCCGCCTACGGCGGCTACGGCGCGTACGGCGCCTACGCCAGCTACACCCAGTCGCGGGGCGCCCGCCGCAAGCAGTCGAAGCGCCGCGCGCGGTTCCGCGGCGTCCTCTGATGGGTCCCGTGGTGCTCCACGTGGTGGAGTCCTACGGGGCGGGCACGGCGAGCGCGCTCGACCAGTACGTCAGGGCGACGCCCGAGCTGGAGCACCACCTGATCCGGCGGTACCGTCCGGACGACGACCACGCCGACGACGGCGAGCAGCAGCGGTTCGCCTCCGTGGCCGACCTGGGCCCGGGCGTGCTGCCCGCGCTGCGCTCGGTGCGGCGCCGGGTGCGCGAGCTGCGGCCGGACGTCGTCCACGGCCACTCGAGCTTCGGCGGCCTGTTCGCGCGGCTCACGCCGCGGCGTCCGGTGCGGGCCGCCGCACGCTGGTGGTGCACACCCCGCACTGCTACGCGACCGAGCGGCAGGACGTCTCCGGGCCGGTCCGGTTGGGCTACCGGGTCGTCGAGCGGGTGCTGGGTGCCCGGACCGACGTCGTCGCCGGCTGCTCCGAGCGCGAGGTCGAGCTGGCCGCCGAGCTGGCGCCGCGCGCGCGCCGCCAGTGGGTCGTCAACGTCACCGACGTCGAGCCCGTGCCCCACGAGTCGGGGGACCGGCCCCTGGTCGCGACCGTCGGCCGGATCGCGCCCCAGCGCGACCCGATGTTCTTCGTCGAGACGGTGACGCGGCCTGCGCGCCGACGTCGACCTCGACGCCGCCTGGATCGGTGGCGGCGACGCCGACTCGATCGCGCTGCTCCAGGGCGCCGGCATCGAGGTCACCGGCTGGCTGCCGCGCTCGCAGGCCCTCGCCCGGCTCTCGTCGGCCGACCTCTACGTGCACACCGCGCGCTGGGACGGCGCCCCATGACGCTCATCGAGGCCCAGGCCGCCGGGCCGGCGATCGTCGCCCGCCGCACGCCCGCGGTCACCGGCCCGGGGGAGTGGGTGGCCGACACGGCCGAGCAGGCGGCCACGCTCGGCTCGCGGGCGCTGCGCGAGCCGTCGGCCGCCGCGGAGAGCCGCGCCGCCTGGGCCGCCCGGTTCGCC
>CAWHNR010000020.1:0-50705 GCA_963830575.1 uncultured Actinomycetota bacterium | reverse complement strand
GGTGAGCCCCGAACTGCTCAACACTGGTTGTCAGTGGGTGCCTCTACGGTGTGATCAGTGGGTATTGGGGCCCGCGTCTCGGAAGGTCAGGACGTCGGTATGGAGCTCTCGGCAGAGGCGGTTCGGGGTTGGCAGCGCCAGCTCGCGGACACCGCGCTGCCGGCGGGCAGCACCGAGGACACCGCCCCCGAGCGCCCTGAGACCGCGGGTGCGGTCGAGGAGTTGGCACCGTCGGCCACCGTGCTCGTTGGCACCGCAGAGCCGATCGCCGCGGGCCTGCCCGACCCGGAAGCCGCCGGTCGCCCGTGCGATCCGGTGTCGGTGGCACTGGAGGCGGCCGAGAGGTTGCGGGACATCGACTGGGCCTCGGTGCCGGTTGCTGATCTCCCTGCGGTGACCGCGCTGGTCGCCCGGGCGGTCAGGCACGGTGAGGCCGCGTTGCTGGCCGCCGCGGGCCGGCTCGAGGCCACCGGTGCGGCCGGTGAGCTCGGGTGGGCCAACGCGAAGGACTTCCTCACCCACGTCATCGGCGGGCACCAGGGCACCGGCGGCGGACTGGTCCGGCTCGCCGCCCAGGTCGCCGACCTCCCCGACCTCGCCGCCGCCCTCGAAGCCGGGCCGGTCTCGCTCCCCCAGGCCCGGGCGATCGCCCGGCAGGTCACCACCCTGCCCCGCGACGAACAACTCCGCGCCGAGGCCACCACCGCCATGCTCGGGCTGGTCGCCGCCGAGCACCTCAACGCCACCGACCTCGACCGCCGCTTCGACGACGTCGTCAAGACCATCGACCCCGACGGCACCCGCATCGGTGAGGACCGCGCCAAGGAGAAGCAGGAACGCGGCGCCCACGGCGCCCGGTTCCTCGGCGGCACCCCCGATGGCCGTGGCGGGGTCAAGATCAAGGGCTTCAGCACCGTCGAGGAGTGGGAGCTCCTCAAAACCACCCTCGCCCCGCTCGCCGCACCCAAGACCACCGAACCCGGTGCCTGCGGTGGTGACCCCGACCTGTTCCGCAAACGCGACCAGCAACGGTCGCCGGCTCGACCCCGGGTGCCCCGAACCGGTGTGCGCCCACGACGGCCGCGACCCCCGCGACCACGGCGCCCGCACCTGGGACGCCCTCGTCGAGCTCTGCGAACGCGCCTCCGCCGCGACGTTCCTGCCCGTCGAGCCACGGCACCAAGACCCGGCTCTTCGTCGCCGTCAACGCCGAGGACCTCCCCGATGACGTGCCCGACGACGCGGACGCCGACGACGCGGCCGACGTGGCCGGTGACGAGCCCGACGAGCCGGCAGCACCCGGGCCCGAGGCAGCACCCGACGTGCCCGCCGAGCCCGAGACCGTCGTCCCGCCCCCGTCCTCGTCTTGGTACCCGTCGCCGGGTCCATCAGCGCCGAGCCCGAATCCGAGCCAGAGCGCGAGTGCGAGGCCGCGGCGGCGTGGTCACGGTCAGCTGCTCTCCGGTGACCGGCTCTCCATCGCGGCCGTGCGACGGCTGGGGTGCGACTCCGAGATCGTCCGGGTGGTCCTCGGCCCCGACGGTGAGATCCTCGACGTCGGCCGCGCACACCGCCTCGTGACCCCCGGTCTGTGGAACGCCCTGGTCTTCCGCGACCGACATTGCGCGTTCAACGGCTGCACCACACCCCACTACGCCTGCGACGCCCACCACATCGTCCACTGGGCCGATGGCGGCAGCACCTGCCTGTCGAACCTGGTCCTGCTGTGCCGGCGGCATCACACGATCGTCCACAACACCCCCTGGACCGTGGCCATCGACCCCGGCACGGGCAGACCGGTCTGGCACCCACCACCACAGGTGGTCGAACGTGACCGCTACACCCGCGTCGTCCCTACCGGGCCACCACTGGACCCGACCCACGCGCGCCCAACGCCGCTTGATCGGCTCGGGCGTGGTGGTGCGGTGATCTCGTGACGGTTCCCAGCGGAACCTCCTCGATCCCCACGGCCCGTGGTGCTGCGGTGTATTATCTCGTAGCCGGTTCCCAGCGGAACTTCCTCGATCCCCACGACCCGTGGTGGCGCGGTGATCTCGTGACGGTTCCTAAGCGGAACCTCCTCGATCCCCACGGGCCGTCGAGGTCACGGCTCACCCCGAAGTGAGGTCGGGTTGGTGGGCAGGGTCACACCAGGGGTGAATTGCACTCTGATACGTCAGAGTGCAACGCTTCCGAGGTGATCGAGAGTGCGACGAGCCGGCGCAGCGAGACTGCGGACCGGATCACCCGGTGCGCTCAGCGGCTGACGGCCGAGCACGGGCTCGACGGCTTCACGATGGCCGACCTCGCGACGTCCGCCGAGGTGTCGCGTCGCACGCTGTTCAACTACTTCCCGAGCAAGGTCGACGCCGTGCTCGGGGAGTGGCCGGTCCTCGATGACGACGACGTGGACGAGTTCCGCGCCGGCGGACCCGACCACGACCTGCTGCTCGACCTGCGCAACCTCATCGTCCCGCTGTTCGAGAACGAGGTCGTCGACCGCGAGCTGATCGAGACGCAGCGGCGGATGTTCCTGGCCAACCCGCGGCTGATGACCGTGGTGCACGAGCGGTACGAAGCCCTGAGCACCGACATCGTCGAGCACATCGGCGTGCGCGAGGGCCCGACCTTCACCCACCTCCGGGCGCGGGTCGCGATCGCGATGCTCGCGGCCCTCTTCGACTCGGCGCTCCAGCAGTGGCTCGACGACAAGCGCACACCGCCCGATCACCGTCCACTTCGACGAGGCGCTGCGCACCGCGCGGTCGCTGCTTCGGCGCCTGACACCCCACACCCCAGGAGACCCCTCGTGGCCACCCACCTCTACCGCCTCGGCCGTGCCGCCTACCGCCGCTGGCCGATCGTCGTCGCCGGCTGGCTCGTGCTGCTGGTCGCCGTCGGCGGGTTCGCCGCCGCCTACTCCAAGCCGACCGTCGACGCACTGACCGTGCCCGGCATCCCGTCGGAGGAGGCCGCCGACCTGCAGGCCGAGCTGTACCCCGAGAGCGTCGGGGCGTTCGACGAGGCCACGGTCAACGTGGTCGTGGCCGCACCCGAGGGCAAGCGGCTCGACCAGGCCCCGTACGCCGACGCCGTCACCGGCCTGGTCGCCGACCTCGCCGACGGTCCGCAGATGCCGGCCGAGCTGTCGTCGCCTGAGGTGCAGCAGGCGGTCAACCCTGTCAACGCCCTCGCCGGCCCCGCGCCCGAGGGAGCCGCGGCGACGTTCGCCCCCGTGAGCGCCGACGGCCGGATCGGCGTCATCACGTTCAACTTCGACGTCGTCAGCGTGCCCGATGTCGAGATCGAGAGCCAGGACGCCGTCCGCGACGCCCTGGCGACCGCCCGCGAGTCGGGTCTCGTCGCCGAGGCGAACGGCCAGGGCATGCACGAGAACGTCGGCCCCGGTGGCACGGCGGAGCTCGTCGGCATCGCGCTCGCGCTCGTGGTGCTGGTGCTGACCTTCGGCTCGCTGGTGGCCGCCGGACTGCCGCTGTTCACGGCGCTGCTCGGCGTCATGATCGGACTCGCCGGGATCGTCGCCTCGACGGCGTTCGTCGAGATCGGCTCGTCGACGCCCACCCTGGCCCTGATGATCGGCCTGGCGGTCGGCATCGACTACTCGCTGTTCATCCTGGCCCGCTACCGCAGCGAGCTCGAGCACACCGACGACCGCGAGGAGGCGGTCGGCATCGCCGTCGGCACGGCCGGCTCGGCCGTGGTCTTCGCCGGGCTCACGGTCCTCATCGCGCTCGGCGCGCTCGCCGTCGTGCGCATCCCGTTCCTCACCGCCATGGGGCTTGCGGCCGCCGCCACCGTGCTCGTCGCGGTCCTGGTCGCCCTCACGCTGGTGCCGGCCGCGCTCGGCCTCCTGAAGTCGAAGGCCTTCGCGGGCCGCGTCCACAAGCTCGAGCCCAAGAAGGACGAGCAGGGTCTCGAGATCAACGCCGGCGTCCGTTGGGCGCGCTTCGTCGCCAAGCGCCCGGTGGCCGTCGTGCTGCTGGTGATCATCGGTCTCGGCGCCCTGGCCATCCCGCTCAAGGACCTCTACCTCGCCTTCCCGACCGACAGCACCGCGCCGTCCGACACCAGCCAGCGCAAGGCGAGCGACCTGCTCACCGAGGGCTTCGGCCCCGGCCGAGAGGCGCCGTTCCAGCTGGTGGTCGACGGCCGCGCCGTCCCCGAGGCCGACCGCGCCGCTGCGTTCGACGACGTGCTCACGTGGGTCCGCGAGCAGGACGGCGTCCAGGCGGCGGCCGACCTCGCGACGCTGAGTGGTGCACCGGCCGACCAGGTGGGCGACGGCGCCCAGCTCCTGCTCGTACCGGCCTACGGCCCCGAGGACCCACGGACCCTCGACCTGCTCGAGGCGCTGCGCGCCGGCGAGCCCGGCATCGAGAAGGCCACCGACACCCAGATCGGCATCACCGGCCTGATCCCGATCACGACCGACGTCTCGGACCGGCTCGCCGGCGCACTGCCGCTCTACCTCGCGGTCGTGGTCGGGCTCGCGTTCCTGCTGCTGATGGTGGTGTTCCGCTCGATCGTGGTGCCGCTCACCGCGACCCTCGGGTTCCTGCTGTCGGTCCTCGCGACGCTCGGCGCGACCGTCGCGTTCTTCCAGCAGGGAGCGCTCGGCATCCTCGAGGGGCAGCCGATCGTGGCGTTCATCCCGATCTTCATCGTGGGCGTCGTGTTCGGCCTCGCCATGGACTACCAGGTCTTCCTCGTGACGCGGATGCGCGAGGCCCACGTGCACGGCGCGTCGACCCGCGAGGCCGTCGTCGACGGCTTCCGCAACTCGGCCCGCGTCGTGGCCGCGGCCGCGGTCATCATGACGGCGGTGTTCGCGGGCTTCATGCTCGAGACCGACGTCGTCATCAAGTCGTTCGGCTTCTCCCTCGCCGCGGCGGTGGTGCTCGACGCGTTCGTCGTCCGGATGGCGCTGATCCCGGCGCTGATGTACCTGCTCGGCGAGAAGGCCTGGTACCTCCCGGCCTGGCTCGACCGGATCATCCCCGACGTCGACGTCGAGGGCGAGAAGCTGCAGCAGACGCGGCACGCGCACCTCGCCGAGCCGGAGGACGTCCTCGTCTGAGCCCACACGATGGTTGAGGAGGTCGCGCTAGCGACCGGCGCCCCACGGTGGTTGAGGAGGTCGCGCTAGCGACCGGCGCCCCACGGTGGTTGAGGAGGTCGCGCTAGCGACCGTCTCGAAACCACGTTCGGTCACGGGCTCCCCTCGCGGGGTCCTTCCGGCTCGGGGGTTTCGAGACGGTCGTGACCGACCTCCTCAACCACCGTCGGGCCGACCTCCTCAACCACCGTCGGGCCGACCTCCTCAACCACCGTGGGGCCGACCCCATCACCGTCGGGACCACCGCGTCTGGTCATTGGTTGGAAGTCCGACTAATCTGGTCGGACTTCCAACCAGTTGTCAGGAGCCTTCCCCGTGGCCGACCTCCACGTCCCGACGAACCCCGTCCGTCTCGTCACGGCCTCGAGCCTGTTCGACGGCCACGACGCCTCGATCAACATCATGCGGCGGATCCTGCAGAGCCAGGGCGCGGAGGTGATCCACCTCGGGCACAACCGCTCCGTGCAGGAGGTCGTCGACGCAGCGCTCGAGGAGGACGTGCAGGGCGTGGCGGTCTCGTCGCTACCAGGGCGGCCACATCGAGTACTTCGAGTACCTCGTGCAGTCGCTGCGCGAGCGGGGCGCCGATCACGTGAAGGTCGTCGGCGGTGGCGGCGGCGTGATCGTGCACGACGAGATCACGCGGCTGCGCGAGAGCGGCGTCACGATCTTCTCCCCCGAGGACGGCCAGCGCATGGGCCTCGTCGGGATGATCAACTCCGTCATCGAGTCCTGCGACGTCGACCTGTGGGAGGCGCGCCAGGTCGGCGCCGACCAGGTGCTGAGCGGCGACCGGTTCGCGGTCGCCCGTGCGATCACCGGTGCCGAGCAGGGCCGGCTGCCGGACGATGTCCTCGCGGCCGTGCGCGAGGCGGCCGGCCGGGCGACGACGCCGGTCCTCGGCATCACCGGCACCGGGGCTCGGGCAAGTCGTCCCTCACCGACGAGCTGGTGCGGCGGTTCCGCGTCGACCAGCACGACAAGCTGCGCGTCGCGGTGGTCGCGGTCGACCCGACGAGGCGCAAGGGCGGCGGCGCGCTGCTCGGCGACCGGATCCGCATGAACTCCCTCGACCTCCCCGACCACGACCGCGGGCGGGTCTTCTTCCGCTCGCTCGCCACCCGCGGCGCGCACGAGCTGCCCGAGTCGCTGCCCGTCGTGATCGACGTCCTCAAGGCGGCGGGCTACGACCTGGTGATCGTCGAGACCCCCGGCATCGGCCAGGGCGACGCCGCCATCGTCCCGTTCGTCGACACCGCGATGTACGTGATGACGCCCGAGTTCGGGGCTGCCTCGCAGCTGGAGAAGATCGACATGCTCGACTTCGCCGACGTCGTCGCCATCAACAAGTTCGAGCGCCGCGGCGCCGCCGACGCCCTGCGCGACGTCGGCCGCCAGCTCGTCCGCAACCGCGAGGCCTTCGGCAAGCAGCCCGCCGACATGCCGGTGTACGGCACGTCCGCGGCGCGCTTCAACGACGACGGCGTCACCGCGCTCTACCAGCACCTGCGCTCGCTGCTGGCCGAGGAGGGGCTGCCCGTCGACGAGGGCACGCTGCCGGCCGTCGACACCAAGGTGTCGACCGGCATCCACCCCGCGATCCCCGGCGAGCGGGTCCGCTACCTCGCCGAGATCGCCGCCACGGTGCGCGACTACCACGCCACCACCGACGTGCTGGTCGAGCAGGCGCGGCGCGTGCAGCGGCTCGAGGCCGTGGCGGCCGAGCTGGAGGAGCGCGGTGGCAGCGGTTTCGAGACGGTCGCTAGCGCGACCTCCTCAACCACCGCGGGTGAGCGCGGTGGCAACGGTTTCGAGACGGTCGCCAGCGCGACCTCCTCAACCACCGTGGAGGTCGAGGAGGTCGGTCACGACCGTCACGAGACCCCCGCAGCGCTCGTGCGCCGGCTCGCCGCCGAGGCGCGCGACGACCTTCCGCGCGAGGTCCGCGACCAGCTCGAGGGCTGGGCGGGCGTGGTCGAGTCATACTCCGGCGAGGAGCAGGTGACCGTCGTTCGCGACAAGGAGATCGTGACGACGCTGACCCGCGAGTCGCTGAGCGGCAACAAGATCCGCAAGGTCGCGCTCCCCCGGTACGAGGACCACGGCGAGCTCGTGAGGTTCTGGCGCCGCGAGAACCTGCCCGGCTACTTCCCCTTCACCGCCGGGGTGTTCCCGTTCAAGCGGGACGGCGAGGACCCGGCGCGCATGTTCGCCGGCGAGGGCGACCCCTTCCGCACCAACCGCCGGTTCAAGCTGCTCTCGCACGAGGGCGAGGCGACCCGGCTGTCGACGGCCTTCGACTCGGTCACCCTCTACGGGCGCGACCCCGACGAGCGCCCCGACATCTACGGCAAGATCGGCACCTCGGGCGTCAGCGTCGCCACGCTCGACGACATGAAGGCGCTCTACGACGGCTTCGACCTGCTGGACCCCTCGACGTCGGTCTCGATGACGATCAACGGCCCGGCGCCGACGGTGCTGGCGTTCTTCCTCAACACCGTGCTCGACCAGGCGCGCGAGAACGGCGTCGACGAGGCCACGGCTCTGGCCACCGTCCGCGGGACGGTGCAGGCCGACATCCTCAAGGAGGACCAGGGTCAGAACACCTGCCTGTTCTCCACCGAGTTCTCCCTGCGGATGATGGCCGACATCCAGGAGTGGTTCATCGAGAGGTCGGTGCGCAACTTCTACTCGGTCTCGATCTCGGGGTACCACATCGCCGAGGCCGGGGCGAACCCCATCAGCCAGCTCGCGTTCACCCTCGCCAACGGGTTCACCTACGTCGAGTCCTACCTGGCGCGCGGCCTCGACATCGACGACTTCGCGCCGAACCTGTCGTTCTTCTTCTCCAACGGCATGGACCCGGAGTACTCGGTGATCGGCCGGGTGGCCCGCCGGATCTGGGCGGTCGCGATGCGCGACCGCTACGGCGCCAACGAGCGCTCGCAGAAGCTGAAGTACCACGTGCAGACGAGCGGCCGGTCGCTCCACGCCCAGGAGATGGACTTCAACGACATCCGCACCACGCTGCAGGCCCTCATCGCCATCAACGACAACGCCAACAGCCTGCACACCAACGCCTACGACGAGGCCGTGACCACGCCCACGGAGGAGTCGGTGCGACGCGCGCTGGCGATCCAGATGATCATCAACCGCGAGTGGGGCCTCTCGATGAACGAGAACCAGCTCCAGGGCTCGCTTCATCATCGACGAGCTCACCGACCTGGTCGAGGCCGCGGTGCTGCAGGAGTTCGAGGCGCTCAACGAGCGCGGCGGCGTCCTCGGCGCGATGGAGACCGGCTACCAGCGCGGCCGCATCCAGGACGAGTCGATGCTCTACGAGCACCGCAAGCACGACGGGACGCTGCCCATCATCGGCGTCAACACCTTCCTGCGCCGCGGCCACGAGTTCGACGACGGCACCCCGGACCACGTCGAGCTCGCCCGCGCCACCGAGGAGGAGAAGTCCTCCCAGCTCACGCGGGTGCGCGCGTTCCAGGCCGACCACCACGACGAGGCCGAGGCCGCCCTCGCGCGGCTCAAGCAGGCCGCCATGGGCGAGGAGAACGTGTTCGCCGTGCTGATGGACGCCGCCCGCGTCTGCTCGCTCGGCCAGGTCACCGAGGCGTTCTTCGAGGTGGGCGGGCAGTACCGCCGCAACGTCTGACCGCGCTCCCGACCACGAGTCACGGTGGTCGAGGTGCCGCGACCGAGGTACGAGGGAGCGGCCTCGAGACCCCGCAGCGTGACGACGTCGCGCGCCGTCACGGTGGTCGAGGTGCCGCGACCGAGGTACGAGGGAGCGGCCTCGAGACCCCGCAGCGTGATGACGCCACGCGCGAAGCCGGTGACCCTGCGGAGGTTTCGAGACGGTCGCCAGCGCGACCTCCTCAACCACCGTGGGGGGCTAGGACGCCTTGGTGGCCTCGGGCTCGTCCCACTCGTGCGCGACGCGCTCGGCGCGGGCTGGACCTCGCGCTCGAGTCCGGCGCGGGCCTCGTCGAGGATCTCGCGGAGCTTGCGGCGCTCCTCGCCGAGGCGGGCCGAGGCTGAGGCCCTCGCGCTCGAGGACGTCGAGGTCGATGAGCGCGCGCTCGGCGTCGGCCCACTGCTGGAGCAGGCGCACCGTGAGGCGGCTCGAGTGGCGGTAGACGAGGACGGCGGCGAGGTCGGCCAGGCGGTCGTCCGCCGGGCGCGTGACGCTCCTCGCAGCGCTCGTGGCGCCAGCGACGGCCGTCGACGCGGACGGGGCTGTGCTCCTGGAACAGGTACCGGTGGCAGGACGCGCACCGATGACCGAGCACGAACCCGGTCACCTCACCAGCTACTGCAGTCACCCCGACTCCTCCGACGCCCGACAACGGTGCGTTACTCAGGTAAGTGTCGGCAGCCGACCTGCGTCACTTCAGCCCCGGCTAGACAACTACGGTCGACGCCGTGAGCACCCCTCCCCCGATGGAGCTGGTCCGGTCGCTGCCGGCCTACTTCGAGCAGTCCGTGCCCGACGAGTTCATCGACCAGAACAGCCACATGAACATCAACGACTACTTCCGGCTCGGCGACCTGGGCGCCGTGGAAGCGGATGATCGAGCTCGGGGTCGACGACGACTACGCGCCGGTGCGCGGCTGTCACGTTCTTCACCGTCGAGCACCACCTGCGCTACCTCTCCGAGCTGCGGCTGGGCGAGCCGCTTCAGCATCGCGCGTCGGCTTCGCCGGCCGGACGTCGAAGGCGCTGCTCGGCCGCGGCGTTCGTCGTCGACGAGGAGCGCGACCGGGTCTCCTGCGTCGCCGAGGTCAAGTACGTGCACATCTCGTGGGAGACCCGGCGTCGCCACCGACATCCCCGACGACGTCGCCGCCGCCCTCGACGCCGAGATGGCGGCGCACGCCTGGGTCGCCGACGCCGTGACCGGCCTGTCCCTCGCCCGGTGACGGCGGGCGCATGAAGGACGACCTCGGCGACGACGTCCGACTGACCGGCCCGGCGCGGCGGGTGGTGTCGCTGGTGCCGTCGCTGACCGAGGCGCTGGTCTCGATCGAGCCCGATGCCGTGGTCGGCGCGACCGACTGGTGCACCCACCCGGCCGACCTCGACGTCACCCGGGTGCGCGGCACCAAGAACCCCGACCTGGCGGCGATCCGGGCCCTCGCGCCCGACGTCGTGGTGGTCAACAAGGAGGAGAACCGCGAGCTCGACGTGCGCCGGCTGCGCGAGTCCGGCGTCGAGGTGTGGGTCACCGACATCGAGACCGTGCCGCAGGCGGTCGCGTCGATGGAGCGGCTGGTCGACGCCCTCGGGTGGACGGCGCCCGGCTGGCTCGCCGAGGCCCGCGCCCTCTGGTGCGGCGACCTGCCGCCGGTGACCCGCACGGTCGTCGTCCCGATCTGGCGCGACCCGTGGATGGTCGTCGGCGCCCGCACCTTCACCACCGACCTGCTGCGCCGGCTCGGCTGGGCGAACGTGTTCGCCGACCACGCCGAGCGCTACCCGTCGCTGTCGCTCGCCGAGGTCGACGCCGCCGGGGCCGACGTCGTGCTGCTGCCCGACGAGCCCTACGTGTTCACCGCCGACGACGGCCCCGAGGCGTTCAGCCGTCACGCCGACCGAGCTCGTGTCGGGCCGCCTGATCACCTGGTACGGACCGTCGCTGGTCGAAGTGGCCGATCTGTAGGTGGGCGGCCGCGCCGGGTGGTTGGGTCGTGCCCATGACCCTCGCCACCACCGGCTCCCGGCACTCCCGGACCCGCGCCCTCGCCGCCTCCACCGTGCTCCTCGCCGCCGCTGCCTCGGCCGCCCTCCTGCTCCCGGCCGTCGGTTCCGCCGACCCGCACCCCAACCCCGCCGGCGCCACCCGTACCTGGGTCTCCGGGGTCGGCGACGACGTCAACCCGTGCAGCCGCACCGCCCCGTGCAAGACCTTCGCCGGCGCGATCTCGAAGACCGCGGAGGGCGGGGAGATCAACGTCCTGGACCCCGGTGGCTACGGCGGGGTGACGATCACCAAGGCCATCTCGATCAGGGCGGTCGGCAACGAGGGCGGCGTCCTCGTGGGCGGCGGCAACGGCATCGTGGTGAACGCCGGTGACGACGACGACGTGGTGCTCAGCGGCCTCGACTTCGAGGGCATCGGGCTGGGGACCAACGGCGTCAACTTCATCAACGGTGCCTCGGTGCACATCTCGGACTCGAGCATCAACAACTTCACGACCGCGGGCATCAACTTCGCCTCCGCGACGCCGGGCTCGACCCTCGTGGTCGACGACGTCCGTCTCACCGAGATGTTCGCCGTGGCCGGCATCGGCATCTGGGTGCACCCGTCGGGTGCCGGGTCCTCGGCCACCATCACGGACACGACCGTCAGCACCAGCACCGTCGGGCTCAAGGTCGAGTCGGGCAGCACCGCCACGGTGAACCGCTCGGCCTTCGACGGGGCCAAGTCGGCGGTGTGGGCCTCGGCCGCCACGACGGCCGCGGAGGTCAACCTCGTCGACTCCACGATCACCGGGGCCACGCAGTACGCCGTCCGCTCGCAGGGCGACACCGCCGTGCTCACCCTCGACGGCGTGCACCTCTCGGGCAATGCCCTGGGCATCAAGACCTTCGGCACCGCGAAGGCCATCTCGTACGGCACCAACGTCAACCGGGATGGCGGGGCGCCCACCTCGACGGTCGCGCTGCAGTAGTCCGGGTCAGAGGGTCACGTCGGCGACGCGCCGCAGCCGCGGACGGTCGTGCTGCCCGTCCTCGACGTGACCCGTGGCCCACCACAGCCGCAACCCGTCGCCGTGGACCTCGAGGGTGGCCAGGTTGTTGTCGAACCACGGGCCCTCGACGAGCCGCCACGAGAACGGCGCGTCTGGCACCTTGGCCGACCTCGCCGCCACCCGCCCGATGGGGCCGGCCACGCCGTAGGACAGCGCGGCGGTGCCGAAGCGCCACCGACGCGACAGCGGGTTCCGGATCGGGGAGCACACCGCCTGGAGGATGGTGCTCCGCACACCGGGGGGCGGGTCGACGCGTGACAGGTAGGAGTGGTGGACGTCGCCGGAGAGGAAGGTCACCGTCGCCGGCGCCCGGCCGCGCTCGCCGCGCGCCACCTCAAGCACCATGCCGGCCACCTCGGCGAAACCGCGCTGGAAGGCAGCCCAGTGCTCGAGGTCGACGGTCTGCCGCAGCCACTCGCCGACGGGCGCGAGCCTACGTCCCCAGCCGCCCGCGGCCAGGCCCTCCGACAACGCCTCGACGTAGTGCAGGCCGGGCGCCAGCAGGAACGGGAGCGACGTGGCGACCAGCAGGTGGTCGACGTCGCCCCGCAGCTGCGCGTCGAGCCAGGCGAGCTCGTCGGGGTCGAGCATGTCGCGGCGCTCGGGCTCGAGCACGCGCGCGCACCGCGAGTCCACGACCACGAGCCGCGCCTGGTCACCGAGGTCGCGGGCGTAGGACCAGCGGTACGACGCCGGGTCCTGGTCGGCGCGCTCGGCGAACGCGTCGAGCAGCGTCCCGGCGTCCCAGCCCGGCTCGTCGGCGTGCGCGCAGATCTCGCGCCACACCGGGTCCTCGGCGCGCTCGGCGGGCGAGAGGTTGCCCAGGTGCTGGTAGACCCAGTACGAGGCGAGACCGCCGACGATCCGGTCGTGCCACCAGCTGGTCGCCTCCATCTCGTCCTTCCACGCGCGCGAGGTGTTCCAGTCGTCGCGGATGTCGTGGTCGTCGAAGATCATCGTGCTCGGCAGGGTCGACAGCAGCCAGCGGTTGACCGGGTCCGACCACGCCAGCCGGTACAGGTGGGCGTACTCCTCGTAGTCCTTGAGCTCGGTGCCCGGCTCCTCGTCGATCGTGCGGCGGGACTCGATGAACTCACGCATCGCCTCGGTGGTCTCGTCGGCGTAGACCTGGTCACCGAGGAACACCACCAGGTCGGGCCACCTCGGCTCGCCCCGGTCGGGGTCGTCCTCGCCCGCCGGCGTCAGCGCCGCCATCCGCAGCGCGTAGGCGCGCAGCGCGTCGACGCCGTGGGAGCGGTTGCCCTTCGCGTCGTGGGCCACCGAGGTGCGGCACGACCCGTACGCGAGCCGCAGGGGCTTGGCGTGGTCGAGCGTGGGCACCACGCACGGCGGCAGGTCGGAGTCGGGCGGCGGCCACACCCGGCTGCCGTCGACCTCCACCACGTAGGGGTGGGCCGTCCCGGCGTCGAGCCCCTCCACCGTCACCAGCGCGTAGTGGTGGCCGTGGACGGCGAAGGTCGGCGCCTCGGCCGACACCGGGCCGGCGTCCGCCTCGAGGACGACGCGCACGTGGCAGGGGCCCTCGGTCTCGACCCAGATCGTGCCGGAGTGCTCGTCGACGTGGCGCAGCAGCGGCCCCAGCACGAGATCGACCATCAGCCCAGGCTAGGCCCGGGATGGTCGAATCGGGAGGGTCGTCAGGTCGCCATGAACAGGATCATCTCCCGCTCGTAGGTGCGGCCCTCGTGGGCCTCGGCGAGATGGGCCTGGGCGAGCTCGACGAGCTCGTCCTCGTCCTTGCCGCGGATCTCCTCACCGCAGGGGCAGCGCAGCAGCGTCTTCATCCGTCTCTCCTGTGTCTTCCGAGGGGTCGTGCGAGTGGTCGTGCGGGGCGGGATGAGCGGGGCGCGCCTCGGCGAGGAGGGCGTCGCGGTCCTCGGGGCAGGCGAAGCCCGCCCCGATCATGGCGTCGGTCGCGCGCTCGTAGGCCGCCAGGTACTCGGCGTGCGAGGCGAACGCGGGGGCGGCGAGCGGGGTGGTGCTGCCGAAGAGACGGCTCGCGGTCGTCGACCCGGGCCACGGACGGCCCGACAGCACGTCGGCCGGGGCGTCGACGGCCGGTGACCGGACGCCGCCGAGCGCGAGGCCGTGCTCGTCGCGGCGGCAGTCGCTCGCGTCGTCGAGCACCTCCAGCGGGGCGGCCGACGGGGGCGCCCCGCCACCGCCCGCCCAGGTGTCGAGCGCCCGCACGGCGGCGCGCACGACGGCCCACTGCTGGCCGTGGTTCACCGGCACCGGGCTGCCCAGGAACGACTCGAACTCACCGATCACGTAGCGGTCGGCGTGCGCGGAGCCGGCGACCTCCCAGGTGCGGCGGCGGTCGGTGTCGGGCTGCCGCGAGGGCAGCGACGCGATGCGGTCGAAGAGGTCGCCCTCCGCCTGCACCAGCAGCACCGGGACGTCGAGGTCGTCGCGCAGCAGGGCCGCGTCGCGACCGATGACCTCGTCCATGTGCACGGCGACGCCGGCCGGGACCAGCGGGAGCGCCGGACCGGGGCGGCTGTGCACCAGGAACCCGTCGAACAGGCCGGCACCGGGGTGCACCTCGTTGAGGTAGGTGACGAGGGCGGCGGCCGACTGCGACTCGCCGATCGCCAGCACGCGCCTCGCGCCGACCAGGTCGCGCACCGCCTCTGCTGCGCGGGTGAAGAGGTCGAAGCAGTAGGCGTCGCCGGGGTGGTCCACGCCGTCGTACCGAGCGCCGTCCGCAGCCCGGAGCCCGCCCGACGGCGCCCCGTCGACGGCCACCGACCCCACCCCTCCCATGACGCCGACGTGCTGCGCCGAGACCCCGGCCCAGGCGTGGCCGGCGCGCACGATCTCGGGCCAGGTGAACGTCCAGTCCGGCGCGGTGTCGGCGCCGCTGCTCACGTTGAGCCACTCCACGAGCAGCGTGCCGCTGGCTGTCGCGGCCGCCGGGCGACGCACGACGACCCGCGTGACCGCGTGCGCCGGCGGGAGGTCGCCGCCGTACGCGACGACGTCCGTGGCCAGGAGGTACTCCTGCTCCTCGTAGCCGAGGGCAGCGAGGTCGGGCTCGGGCCGGGCGGACAGCAGGCCGTGCGGTCCCGGGGGGAGCGGTGTGATGCTCACGACCCCAAGATAGGTCTTGACCACCCCTTACGGTGTCCCGCCCGATCAGTGGGCTGCCTACGTTCGAAGGCATGGCTTCTGACACCGGCAAGCTCCGTTACACCACCCCTGGCCTCCCCGAGGCTGACGCCGAGCGCGTCGTGGCCCTCCTGCAGGAGCGGCTCCACGCCGCCAACGACCTGCACCTCACGCTCAAGCACGTGCACTGGAACGTCGTCGGCCCGCACTTCATCTCCGTCCACGAGATGATCGACCCGCAGGTCGACGAGGTCCGCAACTTCGCCGACGACCTGGCCGAGCGCATCGCCACCCTCGGCGGCTCGCCGCAGGGCACCCCCGGCAAGCTCGTCGAGGCGCGGACCTGGGACGAGTACTCGCATCGGACGTGCGACCACGCAGGAGCACCTCGGCGCGCTCGACCTCGTCTACCAGGGCGTGATCACCAGCTACCGCGAGGCGATCAAGGAGCTCGACGACCTCGACCTCGTCACCCAGGACATGCTCATCGGCCAGACCGACAGGCTCGAGCTGTTCCACTGGTTCGTCCGCGCCCACCTCGAGGACAAGTCGGGCGCCCTGAGCACCGCGGGTGCCGGCACCGAGGCGGAGGCCGCCGCGGCGGCGTCCAGCACCGAGAGCGACGCGCGCGACGCGGTCTGATCAGACGAACGCCACCGGCTGCCCGTCCTTCGGGAAGGGCAGCGAGTGGTTGTTCATCGGCGCGACGTAGGAGGGGTCGACCCGCCACTCGCGCGAGCGGAGCAGGTGGTGCATCACCGCCTTGACCTCCATGCCGGCGAACACCATGCCCAGGCACTTGTGGACGCCGCCGCCGAACGGCTCCCACGCGTAGCGGTGACTCTTGTCCTCGCGCCGTCTCGGGCGCGAAGCGGTCGGGGTCGAACGCCGTGGGGTCGGTCCACAGCTCCGGGCTGAGGTGGCTGAACTGCGCCGCCACCGTGACGAAGGTGTCGGCGGGGATCCGCACCCCGGAGACCACGACGTCCTTGACCGTCCGGCGGACGACGACCGGCACCGGGGCACGCAGCCTCAGGCACTCCTTCATCACCAGGTCGAGCGAGGTCAGCGTCTCGAGCTCGGCCAAGGTCGGGCGCGGGCCGAGCGCCGCCGACTCGACGCGGCAGCGATCCTGCCAGTCGGGGTGCTGCCCGAGGTACTGCATCATCGTCGACAGCGTGATGGTCGAGGTGTCGTGCGCCGCCATCATCAGGAAGATCATGTGGTTGACGACGTCGTCGTCGCTGAACCGCTCGCCGTCCTCGGTCTCGATGTGGCAGAGCTGGGAGAACAGGTCGTCGGTGCGCCGCTCGCGTCGCGACGGCAGGTAGTGGCGCAGCCACTCCTCGAGCACGGCGCGCCCGCGGTGCGCGCGACCCCACCGCGTGAGCGGCAGGTCGTAGCGCACCAGCGCCGCGGCCGACTGGACGCACGCGATGAACGCCTCGTTGACCCGCGCCATCTCCTCCGGCGTCGCGTCCTCGGCGCCGCCCATGAAGATGTCGGCGGCCACGTCGAGCGTCAGGTCCTTCAGCGCCGGGTAGGCCTTGAACTCTCGGCCTGTCGTCGGCCAGCGTGGCGAGCCCGCGCTCGATCGCGGGGTGCATCCCGTCGGCGTAGCCCTCGAGCCGCGGCCGGACGAACGCCTCCTGCATGATCCGGCGGTGCAGGTGGTGCTCCTCGAAGTCGAGGAGCATCAGGCCCCGCTTGAAGAACGGCCCGACCAGCTCGCTCCACGCCGGCCCGTTGGCGAACGCCTTGTCGGCGTTGGTGAACGCCGCCTGGCACGCGTCCGGGCCGAGCAGCATCACCCAGGTCCGGCCGAGGATCCGCATGGGCGCCACCGGACCGTAGTGGTCCCACTGCCGCCCGAACAGGGCGACCGGGTCCCGCGCGTAGTCGAACGCCCGCCCCAGCACCGGCAGGCCGCGGTCGCCGCGGCGGATCTCGGGGAGCTCGCGGACCCGCGTCGGCGCTGACGTCACGTACACACTGTACGTAAGTTGCCGGTGGCGGTCGAGGACGCCTGTGGAGGTCGAGGAGCTCCCGCTAGGGAGCGTCACGAGACCCCCGCAGCGCTGGCGGCGAGGACCCGCTGGGACTCACGGACCCCCGCAGCGCCCCGTGGAGGTCGAGGAGCTCCCGCTAGGGAGCGTCACGAGACCCCCGCAGCGCTGGCCCGCTCGACCGGGTGGAGGTCGAGGAGCTCCCGCTACGGAGCGTCGACGCGCACGGTCGCTAGCCCGACCTCGTCGACACTCCGGCTGCGGTGGTCTCGTGACGGTCGCTAGCGCGACCTCCTCGACCCTCACGGGTGCGGTGGTCTCGTGACGGTCGCTAGCGCGACCTCCTCGACCCTCACGGCTGCGGTGGTCTCGTGACGGTCGCTAGCGCGACCTCCTCGACCCTCACGGGTGCGGCCCGGCGTCCTCGCTGCGGGTCTCGTGACGGTCGCTAGCGCGACCTCCTCGACCCCCACGCGCGCGACCTCCTCGACCCCCACGCGCGCGACCTCCTCGACCCCCACTCGCGGCCCTACTTGAAACCCCGCAGCCGCAGGCTGTTGAGCACCACGAAGACCGACGAGAACGCCATCGTCGCGCCGGCGATCATCGGGTTGAGCAGGCCCGCCGCGGCGAGCGGGATGGCGGCCACGTTGTAGCCGAACGCCCACACCAGGTTGCCCTTGATGGTCGACAGGGTGCGGCGCGAGAGCCGCACGGCGTCGGCCGCGACGCGGAGGTCGCCGCGCACCAGGACGAGGTCGCCGGCCTCCATCGCGACGTCGGTGCCGGTGCCCATGGCGATCCCGAGGTCGGCCTGGGCGAGGGCGGCTGCGTCGTTCACGCCGTCCCCGACCATCGCGACGGCGTGGCCGGCGGCCTGGTAGCGGCGGACGACGTCGACCTTGCCGTCCGGGAGCACGCCGGCCACGACGTGCCGGTCGGGGTCGATGCCGACCGCGGTCGCGACGGACCGGGCGACCGTCTCGTGGTCGCCGGTGAGCAGCACCGGCGTGAGGCCGAGGGCGCGCAGCCGCTGCACCGCCTCCGCCGAGGAGTCCTTGACGGTGTCGGCGACGACGAGGACGCCGCGCGCCCGGCCGCCCCAGCCGACGGCGACAGCGGTGCCGCCGGCCGCGCGAGCGGCGTCGACCGCGCGCTCGAGGTCGGCCGGCAGCGCCAGACCCCGGTCCGCCAGGAACGACGGCCGGCCCACCACGACCTGCTCGCTGTCGACCGTCCCGGTCACCCCGAGGCCGTCGGTGCTCGCGAAGTCGTGGACGGGGAGTCGGTCGACGACCGCGTCGGCGATCGGCCTTCGCGACGGGGTGCTCGGAGGCGTGCTCGAGCGAGGCGGCGAGCAGCAGGAGCCGGTCGACGTCCTCACCGTCGGCGGCCACGGCGTCGCGCAGGGCCATCCGGCCCGTGGTGACGGTGCCCGTCTTGTCGAGCAGCACGACGTCGACGGCGCGCGCGTGCTCGAGGGCCTCGGGTCCCTTGACGAGGATGCCGAGCTGGGCGCCGCGGCCCGTCCCGACCAGGAGCGCCGTCGGCGTCGCCAGGCCGAGGGCGCACGGGCAGGCGATCACGAGCACGGCGACGGCGGCGGTGAACGCCGCTCCGGCCCCCGCGCCGGCGCCGAGCCAGAAGCCGAGCGTCGCGGCGGCGATGACGAGGACGACGGGCACGAACACTCCCGAGATCCGGTCGGCCAGCCTCTGGGCGGCGGCCTTGCCGTTCTGGGCGTCCTCGACGAGCCGCGCCATCTGCGCGAGCTGGGTGTCGGCCCCGACGCGCGTGGCCCTCACGACCAGCCGCCCGCCGGCGTTGACCGTGGCGCCCACGACGGCGTCCCCGACCCCGACCTCGACGGGGACGGACTCACCGGTGAGCATCGAGGCGTCGACCGCCGAGGCGCCCTCCTCGACGACCCCGTCGGTGGCCACCTTCTCCCCCGGCCGGACGACGAACCGGTCGCCGACGACGAGGTCGGCGGCGGGCACGCGCACCTCGGCCCCGCCGCGCAGCACCGCCACGTCGCGGGCCCCCAGGTCGAGCAGCGAGCGGAGGGCCGCCCCCGCCCGCCGCTTCGACCGCGCCTCGACGAAGCGCCCGAGCAGCACGAGCGTGGTGACGCCGGCCGCCGCCTCGAGGTAGATCGTGCCGGCGCCGTCGGTGCGCTCGATGACGAGGCGGAACGGGTGCTTCATGCCCGGGTCGCCGGCCGTGCCGAGGAACAGGGCGTAGAGCGACCAGCCGAAGGCGGCGAGGGTGCCGACCGAGACGAGGGTGTCCATGGTGGCCGCCGCGTGCCGCAGGTTGGCCCACGCGGCACGGTGGAACGGCAGCCCGCCCCACACCACGACCGGGGCGGCGAGGACGAGCGACAGCCACTGCCAGTGCTCGAGCTGCAGCGCCGGAACCATCGCCATCGCGACGACGGGCACGGTCAGCACGGCCGAGACGAGCAGGCGGTCGCGGAGCGCCCGGGTGGGGTCGGCCGTCTCGGGCTCGTCCGGGTCCTCGGCCGCGGCGGGCAGCGCGGCCGAGTAGCCGGCCGCCGCGACGGCGGCGAGCAGGTCGTCGGCCGTCACGGGCTCGGCGAACGAGACGCGCGCCTTCTCGGTGGCGTAGTTGACGCTCGCCTCGACGCCGTCGAGCTTGTTGAGCTTGCGCTCGATGCGGTTGGCGCACGACGGCGCAGGTCATGCCGGTGATCGCGAGCTCAGTGGTCGTGGTCATCGCCTGCTCCCTCCTCCGCCGTCGTCCCGGCGGCGGCCTCCACCACGAACGCGGCGGTGTGCACGACGCCGTCGTGCTTGAAGTCGAGGAAGAGCCGGTAGCGTCCGCCACTCGGCACCTCGGTGCCGAACTCGATCTCAGGTCCGGCCGGACCCACCTCAGGATGGACGTGCAGGTAGGCGAGGTCGGCCTCGCGCAGCGCCACGAGGTGGCCGAAGGCGCCGAGGTAGGGCTCGAGGTCGGCGACCGGCTCGCCGTCGCGGCTGACACTCAGCTCGAGCATCGAGTGCTCGCCCGCCGCGAGCTCGCCCGACATGGTCACGGTGTAGCCGTCGACCTCGGCGACGGTGCGCAGCGGTGCGGGTGCAGGCATCGCCAGCCTGCCCGAGACCGTGACGTCGCCACCCAGGACCAGGTTCTCGCCGCCCGCGGGCACGAAGTCGGCGAACAGGCGCCAGGTGCCGGCCGTCAGGTCGAGGTCGGTGCGCCAGGTGCCGTCGCCTCCCTGCACCGGGTGGACGTGCTGGAAGCCGGTGAGGTCCCGGTTCACGGCGACGAGGTGGAGCAGCTTGTCGTGCCGCACCTCGTACTCGGTCACGGGCTCACCGTCCGGTCCCAGGACCTTGAAGCCGACCGGCCGCGTCCCGGCGGCGAGGGCAGGGGTCAGCACCTGCAGGCTGTAGCCGTCCTGGCTCGCGGCCAGTCCACCCGGGGGGTCGGGCTCGCCGTCCCCGCCGGGTGGTCAGCCTCGTGACCCACGTCCTGCGCGTGGCCCGAGCCACCGTGCGCCTCGGCACCGCCGACGTCGACCGGCCCGACAGCCCGGCCGATCCCCACCGCGGCGCCGAACGCGACGAGCAGCCCGACTGCGAAGACGGCGAGCCGCGCGACGGCGCTCACGTGAGGGTGTAGCCGGCCTCGTCGACCGCGGCGCGCACGTCGTCGTCCGAGAGGGGCTGGTCGCTGGTGACGGTGACGGCGCCGGACGCGAGGTCGACCTCGACGGCGGTGACGCCGGCGAGCTCGGAGACCTCCTCGGTGACCGAGGCCACGCAGTGCTGGCAGGTCATGCCGGTGACGGTGTAGGTCGCTGTCGTCATGACCGCACCAGCCTCGCGATGGCGGCGGACGCCTCGGCGATCTTGGCGTCGGCCTCGGGGCCACCCTTCCTGGCGGCGTCGAGGACGCAGTGGCTCATGTGCTCGTCGACGAGGCCCAGGGCGACCGCCTGGAGGGCCTTCGTGACGGCCGAGACCTGGGTGAGGATGTCGATGCAGTAGGTGTCCTCGTCGATCATCCGCTGGATGCCGCGCACCTGCCCCTCGATGCGGCGCATGCGCTTGGCGTAGTCGTCCTTGCGGCTGGCGTAGCCGGGTTGTCCGTGGTCCATGCTTGTACGGTACCCCCCTAGGGTACCTGAGGCAAGGCGGCGCCCGACCTACTCCTCGGTCCTGGTGCCGTCGTCCTGGTACTCGATGCGGGTGAAGTCGACCGACCGCTTGGCGTTGACGAGGGACGTCATCACGACCTCGCCGATCGGGCCCTCGCGGTCGAACACCGCCGCCGTGCCGACGGCGATGCCGTCGTGCTCGACGCGGTCGACCGCGGCCAGACCGATCTCGACGCTGACCGGTGGCCGCGCGAGCGCGAGGGTGATGTCGGTGTTGATGTACTGCACGCCCTCGGTGCCCCAGTTGGTGACGAGGCTCGCGCCGTCGGCGGTGGCGGCGACGGCCTGGAAGGGCGTGAGCTGCTCGCCGAGCACCACGGGGACCGCGGAGTTCCACGACAGCTTCTGCGAGGCGTTCTGGTGCTCGCCGAACTTCTGCGACCAGCCGGCCTCGCTGAAGACGAAGGGCACCCGGGGCTGGTCGGTGACCGGGGCGACCTCGAGCGGCGGCGGCGCGTGGCGGTCCGTCGGCGACCACACCTCACCGGACGCCGTGGCCGTCGCCTTGAGGAACAGCACGCCCGCACGGGCCACCCGCTCGCCGTCCTGCAGCATCGTGACGTCGACCAGGCAGATGCGCGGGCCCTCGCGCACGATCTCGGTCTCGAGCCTCGTCGTGGTCATGGCCGCCGGCCGGAACAGGTCGACCGACTGGCGCGCCGGCTGGAGGTCGTCGCGCCCCAGCGCCGCGACCGCCTGCTCGGCCGCCCGCGCCAGCGCTCCGCTGAGGGCCACCCCGTGCATCTGGTTGTCGCTCCACGACGAGCAGGCGAGCGGCGTCGGCTCGAGGTCGCCGTCGGAGCCGAGGGTGAAGAAGGAGACGGAGGAGAGGTCCACCCCCGCGACCCTAGCCATGGCGACGTTCCCCCACTGGTCTGGACCCGTGGCATAGGGACTGCTCTCAGGGGGCACGGTCAGGCTGGCCGCGACGCTTCACCGGAGGCGCCGGGACTGCAGGGGCGGCCCGCCACGGGGAGTGGCGGGTCGCTCGCGGCTCGGTGGTCGAGGTGACCCGAGCGAGGGACGAGCGAGCGGGCCTCCCGACCTGGTGACCCCCAGCAGCCGGGCCGAGCGCGAGGATGACGGCGTGACCCTCGCCGACCCGCTCACCCTCCCGCACGGCCCCACCTGGCCCAACCGCCTCGCCCTCGCCCCGCTCACCAACCAGCAGAGCAACCTCGACGGCACGCTCTCCGACGCCGAGCACGACTGGCTGCTGGCGCGTGCGGAGGGCGGCTTCGGCCTGGTGATGACCTGCGCGGCGTACGTCGACCGCGCCGGCAACGCGTGGCCGGGCCAGCTCGGCGTCGCCGACGACACCCACCTGCCCGGTCTGACCCGGCTCGCCGACGACCTGCGGTCGGCCGGCGCGGTCTCCTCGGTCCAGCTGCACCACGCCGGGCTGCGCGCCGACGCCGAGGTGTCGGGCGTCCCGCTCGTGGCACCGTGGGACGACGAGGCCAAGGGCGCGCGTGCCCTCACGACGTCCGAGGTCGGCGCGGCGGTGGCGGCGTTCGTGAACGCCGCCACGATCTCCGAGCGCGCCGGGTTCGACGGCGTCCAGGTGCACGGGGCCCACGGGTACCTGGTCGCGCAGTTCCTCGACCCGCGCCACAACCGGCGCGAGGACGGCTACGGCGGTGACCTCGAGGGGCGCTCGCGGTTCCTCTTCGAGGTGCTGCGCGGCATCCGCGAGGCGACCGGGCCCGACTTCCAGGTCGGGCTGCGGCTGACGCCGGAGCGGTACGGCATCGTGCTGGGCGAGGGCGTCGAGCTCGCGCGCCAGGTGCTGGCCTCCGGCCTCGTCGACCACCTCGACCTCTCGCTCTGGGACGTGCGCAAGTCGCCCCACACCGAGCCGGACGACGGACTGCTCGCCGACCGGTTCACCGAGCTGCCCCGGCACGGCACCCGCCTCGGCCTCGCCGGCGGGATCGTGAGCGCCGCCGACGCGGCGTGGTGCCTCGAGCACGGGGCGGACTTCGTGACCGTCGGCACCGCGGCGATCCTGCACCACGACTTCGCCGCCCGCGCGCTCGCCGACCCGTCGTTCGTCAGCGTCACCACGCCGGTCACCCGCTCCCACCTGCGGCAGGAGCGCGTGGGCGAGGCCTTCGTCGACTACCTCGACGCCGGGTGGGACGCCTTCGTCACCGATAATTGAACATGTTCAACAACTGACCTACGCTGGTCCCATGAAGATCGTGATCCCCGGTGGCACCGGTCAGGTCGGCACCCTCCTGCGACGCGGGCTCGAGGCCCGGGGTCACGAGGTGGTCGTGATCAGCCGCAGCGGCGGCGACGTCCGCTGGGACGGCCGGACCCTCGGCCCGTGGGCCGAGGAGCTCGACGGTGCGGACGCCGTCGTCAACCTCGCCGGGCGCAGCGTGAGCTGCCGCTACACCGACGAGAACCTGCGGCAGATGATGGACTCGCGGGTGGAGTCGGCGCGGGTCGTCGGCGAGGCGATCATGAAGGCCGAGCGGCCGCCGGCGGTGTGGCTGCAGATGAGCACCGCGACGATCTACGCCGACTCGCGCAGCCGCGCGAACGACGAGGCGACCGGCGTGATCGGCGGCCAGGAGCGCGACGTCCCGCTCTACTGGGAGTACAGCGTGCGGATCGCGCGACAGTGGGAGGCGGCGCAGGCCGAGGCCGCCGTGCCCGGCACCCGCCGCGTGGCGCTGCGCACCGCGATGGTGATGAGCCCCGACCGGGGCGGGGTCCTCGACTACCTGCTGTGGCTCGCGCGCCTCGGCCTCGGCGGCCCCGTCGCCGGCGGTGGGCAGTACGTGTCGTGGATCCACGCCGACGACTTCGTGCGGGCGGTGCTGTTCGTGCTCGAGCACGACGAGCTCGAGGGTCCGCTCAACCTCGCCTCACCCGGCCCCCTCCCCCAGCGAGAGCTGATGCGCGACCTCCGCCGCGCGTGGGGACGGCGTCCCGGCCTGCCCGCCACCCGCTGGATGGCCGGTCTCGGCGCGTTCGTCCTGCGCTCGGACCCCGAGCTGCTGCTCAAGAGCCGCCGCGTCGTCCCCGGGCGCCTGCTCGAGGCCGGCTTCGAGTTCGAGTTCCCCACCTGGGACGCCGCCGCGGCCGACCTGGTCGCCGGGGTGCGGTCGCGGTGACGGACGGTGGTCGAGGTGCCGTGACGAACGGTGGTCGAGGTGCCGTGACCGAGGAACGAGGGAGCGGCCTCGAGACGGACGGTGGTCGAGGTGCCGTGACCGAGGAACGAGGGAGCGGCCTCGAGACCTGGTGAGGGATCTCGGGAAGGTTCGCACGAGCCTGCGGCAGGTCTCGAGGCCCGCCGCTCGTCCCTCGCGCCGGGCACCTCGACCACCGTCCGACCCCGGCCACGGCTAGCGGCCCTTCCAGACCGGCTTCCGCTTCTCGGCGAAGGCGGTCGCGCCCTCGATGGCGTCCTCCGAGCCGAACACCGGCGTCATCAGGCGGCCCTGCTCCTCCCAGGCCTGGTCCCAGGTCCAGTCGGGCGCGGAGCGGGCGATCTGCTTGGTGATGGCGACGGCGAGCGGGCCGTTGGCGGCGATGGTGGCGGCGAGCTCCAGGGCGCCGTCGAGCGCACCTCCGGGCGGCGTCACCCGGTTCACGAGGCCGAGCTCGGCGGCGCGCGTCGCGGAGATCGGGTCGCCGGTGAGCAGCAGCTCGAGGGCGATGGCCTGCGGGATCCGCTGCGGCAGCAGCATCGCCGCGCCACCGCCGGCCACCAGCGCGCGCTTCACCTCGGGCACGCCGAGCCGGGCGTCCTCGGCGGCGACCACGAGGTCGCACGCGAGCAGCACCTCGAACCCGCCGGCGACGGCCCAGCCCTCGACCGCGGCGATCAGCGGCTTGCGCGGCGGACGCTGCGTGATCCCGGCGAGCCCGCGGTCCTCGACGAGCGGGACGTCGCCGGTGAGGAAGGCCTTGAGGTCCATGCCCGAGGAGAAGGTGCCGCCGGCGCCGGTCAGCACGCCGACCCAGAGCTCGTCGGAGGCGTCGAGCTCGTCGACCGCCTCCGCGATGCCGCGGGCGACGGCGCCGTTGAGCGCGTTCTTCGCCTCGGGGCGGTTGATCGTGATGACCTGGACGCCGTCGCGGGCCTCGACGAGGACGGCGGGCTTCTCTTCACTCATGCCACGTAGCCTGGCAGAGATGATCACGCTCGGTTCCGACTTCGCCACCGCTCTCCCCGAGCTCGCCCTGCCGTGGCAGGCCGAGGAGGCGCCGGAGCCCCGGCTGCTCGCGCTCAACCAGCCGCTGGCGGCCGACCTGGGCCTCGACCCCGACTGGCTGCGCGGCGAGGACGGCGTCCGCCTCCTCGTCGGGAACCTCGTGCCGGAGGGCGCCTCGCCGGTGGCACAGGGCTACGCCGGCCACCAGTTCGGCGGCTACGCGCCACGGCTCGGCGACGGGCGGGCGCTGCTGCTCGGCGAGCTCACGACCCCCGACGGGCGCCTGCGTCGACCTGCACCTCAAGGGCTCGGGCCGGACGCCGTTCGCACGCGGCGGCGACGGGCGCGCCGCGGTCGGTCCGATGCTGCGCGAGTACGTGATCAGCGAGGCGATGCACGCGCTCGGCATCCCGACCACCAGGTCGCTCGCGGTGGCCGCGACCGGTCGCCGGGTGCAGCGCGAGGTGGCGCTGCCGGGCGCCGTCCTGGCACGGGTCGCGTCGAGCCACCTGCGCGTCGGCTCGTTCCAGCTCGCCGCCGCGGAGGCCGGGCGCTCCGGTGACCTCGGCCTGCTGCGCCGGCTCACCGACCACGCGATCGCGCGGCACCACCCCGACGCCGCGGACGCCGAACGACCCGCCCTCGCGCTGTACGAGGCGGTCGTCGCCGCGCAGGCCTCGCTCGTCGCCCGGTGGATGCTCGTCGGGTTCGTGCACGGCGTGATGAACACCGACAACATGACGATCAGCGGCGAGACCATCGACTACGGGCCCTGCGCGTTCCTCGAGGTCTTCGACGGGGCGACGGTGTTCTCCTCCATCGACCAGGGCGGCCGGTACGCCTACGGCAACCAGCCGCCCATCGCCGAGTGGAACCTCGCCCGGCTCGGCGAGGCGCTGCTGCCGCTGGTCGACGACGACGAGGCGAGGGCCGTCGAGCTCGTGACCGAGGCGCTCGGAGGGTTCCGCGACGTGTTCTCGGCGCGGTGGGACGAGCAGCTCGCCGCCAAGCTCGGTCTCGCGGCGGGCTCGCCCGGCGCCGAACCCGTCGTCGGCGAGCTGCTCGCGCTGCTGCAGGAGAACCGGCCGGACTTCACCTCCTTCTTCCACGGCCTCTCGACCGGGGCGGCCCGCGACCTCGTGCTCGACGTCGCCCGCTTCGACGCCTGGCACCAGACGTGGCAGGCGCTGGAGCCCGACGTCGCCCTGATGCGTCGGAGCAACCCGGTGGTGGTGCCGCGCAACCACCTCGTCGAGGAGGCCCTCGACGCCGCGACCGACGGTGACCTCGAGCCGTTCGGCCGGCTGCTCGACGCCGTGAGCCGTCCGTACGAGGAGCGCGCCGGGTTCGAGCGGTACGCCGAGCCGTCCCCCGACGGCGGCGCCGGTCACGTCACGTTCTGCGGCACCTGACCAGCACCTCGTAGTGCGAGGTGTGCGGGAACATGTCGAGCACCTGCGCCCGGTCGGGGCGGTAGGACGGGAGAGCGGCGAGGTCGCGAGCGAGGCTGTCGACGTTGCAGCTCGAGTAGAGCAGCGTCGCCGCGCCCGACGCCTCGAGCCAGGCGCACAGGTCCGTCCCGAGCCCGCGCCGGGGCGGGTTGACGACCACGAGGTCGGCGTCCGACGAGGGCGGGCTGGTGGCGTCGCCCACCACGAAGTCGACGTCGAGCCCCTGCTCCGCCGCGGTCGTGCGCGCGCTCTCGACGGCCTGGGGGCTCAGCTCGACGCCGGTCACCCGACGTCCGGGGGCGGCGAGGTGGAGCGCGAAGCCGCCGACGCCGCAGTAGAGGTCGAGCACGCTGCGGGGCGCGGCGTCGTCGGTCCACGCCACGGCCTGCCGGTAGAGGGCGGCGGCCACGGCGGTGTTGGTCTGGAAGAAGCTGCGGGGCCCGAGGTGGAGGTCGAGGTCGTTCACCCTCACCCGGAGCGTGGCCCGCTCGGTGAGCAGGAGCTCGTCCTCGCCCTCGAGCACCGCCTTGTGCTCGGGCTGGAGGTTGGCGCTGACCACGACCACCTCGGGCCGGGCCGCCAGGAAGGCCGGCAGGTGCTTGCGCAGCCGGGGCAGGGTCTCGGTCGAGCGCACCACCCAGCGCACCATGACGTCGCCGTCCGGCGACTCGGTCACCAGCAGGTGCTTGAGCTCGCCACGACGTGACGGCACGTCGTAGGGCGTGAGGTCCGCCCGCGTGACCAGGGCCGCGAGGTCAGGCAGCAGCGCGTGCATCCGGTCGGAGTAGAGCCCGCAGCCCCGTAGGTCGACGCCGACACCCTCCGGGTCGAGGATCCCCAGCGTGGGCTCGGCCGCGGAGCCCCCGACCACCATCTTCGCCTTGTTGCGGAAGCCGGCCTCGCCGCTCGCCAGCGGCTCGAGCCAGGTGATGCCGCTGTGGCCGGCCAGGACCTCGCGGCAGTGGGCGTCCTTCGCGGTCAGCTGGTCGGGGTACGGGGTCAGCAGGTGGGTGCACGAGCGGCACTCACCTCGCTCGAAGTACCCGCACCGCATCCACCGAGCCTAGGCGGCCGGCACGCGTCAGCCGGCGGCTGCCTGCGCCTTGGCCCAGCCGTAGTCGGCCTTGCCCGAGGGCGAGCGGACCACGAGCGGCACGCGCACGAAGGCCTTCGGGAGCTTGTAGCGCGCCACGTGCGTGGCGGCCTCCTCGAGCAGCGCCTCGTCGGTCACGCCGTCGTGCCCGGCCTCGAGCTGGACGACGGCGACCACCTCGCTGCCCCAGCGCTCCGACGGGCGCCCGCAGACCACGACGTCCCGGACCGCCGGGTGCGCGACGACCGCCCGCTCGACCTCCTCGGCGAAGATCTTCTCGCCGCCGGAGTTGATGGTGACGCTGTCACGGCCGAGCAGCCGGACGGTGCCGTCGGCGAGCAGGTCGGCGCGGTCGCCGGGCACCGCCCAGCGGACGCCGTCGATCACCGGGAACGTCGCCGCGGTCTTGGCGGCGTCGCCGAGGTAGCCGAGCGGGACCTTGTCGCGGCGCGCCAGCCAGCCGCCGGACTCCCCCGGCTCGAGCGTCCGCGTGAGCGCGTCGTCGAGCACCGTCGTGTCGTGCTGCGGGGTGAAGGTGGCCGCCTCGACCTCCATGCCCTTGAGCGACATCGAGCTCATCTGCAGGCCGGTCTCGCTCGAGCCCGCGGCGTCCATGATGAGGATGTGGGGCAGGGCGGTGAGGATCCGCTCGCGCACCGACGGCGTCAGCGGCGCGGCACCGTTGTTGATCGCGCCGAGGTGGGACAGGTCGTAGCGACCGGTCTCGACCTCCTCGACGAGCGGCAGGGCCACGGCGTCCCCGACGACCGGGATGCTCACGCACTTCTCGCGCTCGACCAGGCGCAGCGCGGCCGCCGCGTCGAAGGTCCTCACGTCGTCGAGGAGCACGATGGTGCCGCCCCCGGTGACCATGTGGAACGTCGACCACTGGGCCGCGCCGTGCATGAACGGCGGGATCATCAGCAGCGTCATGCGGCCGGCACCGGACGCCGCGTGGGCGGCGATCGCGTCGTAGGTCTCGAACGGTGTCGTGGTGCCGAACGGCGTCCCGCCCATCGAGGAGACGTAGATGTCGTGGTTGCGCCAGAGCACGCCCTTCGGCATGCCGGTGGTGCCGCCCGTGTAGACGACGTAGAGGTCGTCGCCCGTCGGCGTCGGCATGCCGGCCGCGGGCTCGGGGGTGCGGACGACGTCCTCGTAGGCGACCGCGCCCGGCAGCAGCTCGTGACCCGACTCGTCGGCGACCTGCACCAGCACCGTGAGCTCCGGGAGCTGCTCGCGGATCGCGGCGACGCGAGGGGCGAACTCGGCGTGGTAGACGAGCGCCTTCGCGCCGGAGTCGAGCAGGAGGTACCGCAGCTCCTCCTCGACGTAGCGGAAGTTGACGTTCACCGGCACCGCGCGGGCCCGGTAGGAGCCGACCATCGCCTCGAGGTACTCGTTGCCGTTGCGCAGGTAGAGCCCGACGGCGTCCTGGCCGGACTCGTGGGGAGCGAGGTCGCCGCGCTCGGTGTGGCACCCCAGGCCCTGCTCGACGAGGAAGTGGGCGACGCCGTCGATGCGGGCGTCGAGGTCGGCGTAGGTGAACCGGTGCTCGCGCCAGATCAGCACCTCCTGGTCGGGCACCGCCTCCGCCACGGCGCGGAAGACGGTGGAGAGGTTGAACGCGGTGGCAGCCATGGCCCCAAACTAGAACTCGTTCTAGGCTGCGGCAAGTGAGCGTCAACGGTGTGGACACGACGGGGGCGGGGCCCTTCCGGCACCTGCTCGCACCCGGCCGGATCGGCACGATGCAGCTGCGCAACCGCATCGTGATGTCGCCGATGGAGACGCTCTACGGCACGCCGGAGGGGCTGCCCTCGGCACGCACCGTCGCCTACTTCGCGGCTCGCGCCGCCGGAGGGGTCGGGCTGATCACGCTGGGCGCCACGGGCATCGACCCGCAGCACCCCGAGACCCCCGGCGGCCTGCACATCGGGTCGGACGACGCCGTCGACGCCCACCGCCGGCTCGTCGACGCCGTGCACGAGCGGGGAGCGCGCATCCAGCCGCAGGTGGTGCACGCCGGTCCCGACGGGCTCGGCCCCGAGATGCATGGCGTGACCTCGCTCGGCCCGTCGGTGATCCCGTCCTACCTGACGGGCCGCCCGTCGGAGGCGATCACCCTCGAGCAGTGGCACCAGGTGCTCGACCTCTACCGGCGGGCGGTCGTGCGCATCCGCGAGGCGGGGTACGACGGCCTCGAGCTGCACGCCGCGCACGGCTACATGCTGCTCGGCTCGTTCCTCGCCCCGCAGCGCAACCGGCGCACCGACGACTACCGCGGCGACACCGTCGAGGGCCGGTGGCGTGCGGTCCTCGAGGCGCTCGCGGCGATCCGCGGCGAGGTCGGCGACGACTTCCCGGTGACGTTGCGCGTCTCGGGCCACGAGCGCGTCGCCGCCGGCCGCCCCATGGACGAGCTCGCGCGGATGGCGCCGCGGCTCGTGGCCGCGGGGGTCGACGCCTTCCACGTCAGCGGGGGCGTGATCGACCGGCTCGTGACCCGGATGGTCAACGGCTCCGACGACGGCGACGGCCTCAACGTGGGCGCTGCCGCGGCGGTCAAGGAGACCGTCGACGTGCCGGTCATCGCGGTCGGCCGGCTCCACGACCCCGCCCACGCCGAGCGGGTCCTCGCCGAGGGTCGCGCCGACCTGGTCGCCCTCGCCCGTCCGCTGCTCGCCGACCCCGACCTGCCGGCCAAGCTCGCCTCCGGGACGGCGTCCCGGGTGCGGCAGTGCATCTCGTGCCAGAACTGCATCGACGCCATGGAGATCCGGTTCTCGGTCGACTGCGCCGTCAGCCCCACCACCGGCCGCGAGCTCGAGCTGGCTGCCCCCACGGACGGTGGTCGGGGTGCGAGGGGTGAGGGACGAGCGACGAGCCTCGAGACGCCGCAGCGCCACGTCGTGGTGATCGGCGCCGGCCCGGCCGGCCTGGAGGCCGCCCGCCGCGCGGCGCTCGACGGCTTCCGCGTCACCCTCCTGGAGAGGTCGGACACCCTCGGCGGCGCGTTCGTCGCCGCCTCCCGCGTGCACCCCGAGAACGCCCCGTTCCTTCGCTGGCTGCGCGACGAGGTGGCCCTGGCCGACATCGACGTGCGGCTCGGCGTCGACGCCACGGCGCCGGCCGTCGCCGACCTCGGGCCGGACGCCGTGCTGGTCGCCACCGGCGGGCGGCGCGACCCGGCCCCGCTCGAGGGCGACGACCTGCCGCACGTCACGTCGATGCTCGCGCCCGTGGCGGGCGACCGTCAGCAGCGGGTCGCCGTGGTCGGGGGCAGCCTGTCGGCGCTGGAGGTGGCGGAGGTCCACGCCCGCGCGGGCCACCGCGTGGCGGTGTTCGAGGCGAGCGAGCGACTGGCCCCCGAGGTCGGCGGCAAGCGGCTGGGCGAGCACCTGCTGCGCCTCGACCGGCTCGCCGTCACGGTGCACACCGGCGCGGCCGTCGTCCGCGCCGTGCCGGAGGGCCTCGAGTGGACCCCCGTCGGCGGCACCACCCGGACCTTCGCCGCCAGCCACGTGCTCCTGGCCGACGACGTCCGCCCCGACCTCCGGCTGCACGAGCAGCTCACGGCCGCGCTGCCCGGCGTCCCCGTCACGCCGATCGGCGACTGCACCGGCCTCGGCCTGCTCCAGGGCGCGACCCTCGACGCCGCCCGCGCCGTCGCCGCCCTGCGGTGACCGAGGGGCGGAGCCCCCCACGCTGGTCGAGGAGGTCGCGCTGGCGACCGTCTCCACCGGGTCAACACTGTTGACACGGCCGCTCGCACCGTGGCTGACTCCCTGCATGCCACGCACCCACCGCGTCATCTGCCCCCTGTGCGAAGTCATGTGCGGCCTGCGCGTGACGGTCGAGGACGGCCCGGAGCCGACCGTCGGCCGCATCACCGGTGACCCCGACGACGTCTGGTCACGGGGCCACCTCTGCCCGAAGGGCACGGCGCTCGGACAGCTGCACCACGACGCGGCACGGCTCCGCACACCGGTGGTGCGCCGCGGCGACCGTCACCACCGGGTCTCGTGGGACGACGCGTGGGAGGAGGTGGAGCGGGTGCTGCGGCCGGTGCTCGACTCCGACGGCGCCGCGGCGCTCACGCTGTACGTGGGCAACCCCGTCGCCCACAACCTCGCCCTCGCGCGCTACATCGGGGCCCTGGTCGGCATGGGCCAGGCGGTGGGGATGACCTCGTACTACTCACCCGCCACGGTCGACCAGTGGCCGCTCAACCTCGTGAGCGCCAAGCTCTACGGCGGGATGTGGAACAGTCCGGTCCCCGACCTCGACCGCACCGACCACCTCCTCATCCTCGGCGCCAACCCGGCGGCGTCCCAGGGGTCGATGCTGTCGGCGCCCGACATCATGGGCCGCCTGGCCGCCATCCGGTCGCGGGGCGGCAGCGTGGTGGTGGTCGACCCGCGCCGGACGCCGACCGCCGCCAGGGCGACCGAGCTGGGTGCCCGTCGCGACCCGGCACCGACGCGCTGCTGCTCTTCGCCGTGCTGCGCACGCTCGCGCACGACGGCCTGCTCCGGGAGCACGCCCACCTCGCCGGGCGGGTCACGGGCCTGGCCGAGGTGGTCGCGCTGGCCGAGCCGTTCACGCCCGAGGCCGTCGAGGCACCGACCGGCGTCCCGGCCGCGACGGTCCGGCGGATCGCCCACGACCTCGCGACGGCGGCGGCGCCGGCGATCTACTCCAGGATCGGCACCTGCACCCAGGAGTTCGGGTCGCTGACCACCTGGCTGGTGCACGTGCTCGGCGTCGCCCTGGGCGCCGTCGACCGCGAGGGCGGCATGCTCTTCCCCGAGCCGGCGACCTGGTCGCCGATGTTCATCAAGCCCCCTGACCAGACCGGTCCCGGGTGGGAGACGGGACGCTTCCACAGCCGGGTGCGGGGCGCGCCGGAGGTGTTCGGCCAGTTCCCCGTCACCTGCCTCCCGGAGGAGATCACCACGCCGGGGCCCGGCCGGGTGCGCGCGCTCATCACCGTGGCCGGCAACCCGGCCGTCTCGTCGCCGGGTGCCGGGGCGCTGGCCGAGGCCCTCCCGCAGCTCGACGCGATGATCTCGGTCGACAACTGGCTCAACGAGACCACCCGGCACGCCCACGTCGTGCTGCCCGGCCTCTCCCCGCTCGAGCAGCCGCACGCCGACGACCTCTACTGGATCTACGCCGTCCGGTCCTGCCTGAAGTGGACCGACGCCGCGGTCGCGCCCCCGACCGACCGGCCCGAGGAGTGGCAGGTGCTGCTGCGCCTCGCGGGCTCGCTGCTCGGCACCCCCGTCGCCGACGTCGACGTGGCGGCGATGGACGACCTGTACACCCACGGCATGGTGCAGATGCTCTGCGCCACGCCCGGCAACCCCCTCAGCGGCCGCGACCCCGACGCGGCCGTGGCAGCGCTGCGAGGGCACGGTCCCGAGCGGCTCGTCGACCTGGGCATCCGGCTGGGGCCCTGGGGCGACGGGCTCGGCGAGAAGCCCGACGGCCTGACCCTCGAGGAGGTGCGCCGCCACCCGGACGGCATCGACCTCGGCGGACTGCGGGGCCGGCCGGCTCGACGCGGTGCTCGAGACGCCGTCACGGACGATCGAGCTGGTCCACCCCGAGCTGGTCGGACGACGTCCCCCGGCTGCTCGAGCGGCTCGGCCGGCCGGACCCCGGGCTGGTCCTCACCAGCCGCCGTCACCTGCGCTCGAACAACTCCTGGCTCAACGAGGTGCCGGCGCTGACGCGGGGGCCCGACCGGTGCACCCTGCTGATCCACCCCGCCGACGCCGGGCTCGCCGGGGTGGCCGACGGCGACCGGGTGCGGGTGAGCACGAGCGAGGGCGCTCTGGTGGTGCCCGCGCGCCTGAGCGAGGAGATGATGCCCGGCGTCGTGTCGTTGCCCCACGGCTGGTCCGGCAACCGCAACAGCAACCGGCTGAACCCGGGCGACGTGGTCGACGTCCCGAGCGGGACGGTCGCGATCAACGGCGTCCCGTGCCGGGTGCAGCCCGAAGCCGTCACACTGGCGCCATGACCGAGCTCGACCTGACCCAGCGCGACCCCGCCTACCTCGCGAAGGCGCTCCCGCTGCTGCGCGGCATGACGAAGTACTTCCGCTCCGAGGTCCGCGACATCGACCGGATCCCGACCGACACGGGCGCGCTCCTCGTCTCCAACCACTCGGGCGGGGCGCTCGCGGTCGACCTCCCGCTGATCGCGGTCGCCTTCTTCGACGAGTTCGGCACCGAGCGGGGCCTGTTCTGCCTGGCGCACGACAGCCTGTTCATGGGCCCGATGGGTCCGGTGATGCGCAAGGCCGGTCTCGTCCCGGCCACCCGCGAGAACGCCGCCGCGGTGCTCGAGGCCGGCGCCGTCACCGTCGTGTTCCCGGGGGGTGACCACGACACGCTGCGTCCGAGCAGGCTGGCCAACGTCATCGACTTCGCCGGGCGCAAGGGCTACGTCCGGACGGCGCTCGCGGCCGGCGTCCCGATCGTGCCCGTGGTGAGCATCGGCGGGCAGGAGACCCAGCTCTTCATCAGCCGCGGCGAGCGCCTGAACCGGCTGCTGCAGGTCAACCGGTTCATGCGGTCGAAGTACTTCCCGATCTCGTTCGGTTTCCCGTGGGGGCTCACCGGCGCCTTCCCGATGAACGTGCCCCTGCCGAGCAAGATCGTCACGCAGGTGCTCGAGCCGATCGACCTCGCCCGCTACGGGGCCGAGGCCACCGACGCGGTGGTCGACGAGATCGACGAGCTCGTCCGCGGCCGTCATGCAGGAGGCGCTCGACCGAGCTGGCCAGGCAGCGGCGGTTCCCCGTCCTCGGCTAGCGGTCGCCGACACTATTGACGCGTGTCAAATATCGCGTAACGTCTGCCGACATGACTGCCACCCCAGCCGACCCGCCTGCCCACCGTCGCCGTGATCGGCGCGGGCATCTCCGGCCTGACCTCGGCGAAGATGCTCAGCGACTACGGCGTCCCGTTCACCGTCTTCGAGACCTCCGACCGCGTCGGCGGCAACTGGGCGTTCGGCAACCCGAACGGCCACAGCAGCGCCTACCGCTCGCTGCACATCGACACCTCGAAGCACCGGCTGTCCTTCAAGGACTTCCCGATGCCGGAGAGCTACCCCGACTTCCCGCACCACACCGCAGATCAAGGCCTACCTCGACGACTACTGCGACGCCTTCGACCTGCGCCGCCACATCGAGTTCGAGAACGGCGTCCAGCACGCGGAGCGCCTGCCGGCCGACCAGGGAGGCGGCTGGGAGATCCTCGACCAGGCCGGCGCGACGCGGCGCTTCGACCTGCTCGTCGTGGCCAACGGCCACCACTGGGACCCGCGGACGGCGGTGTTCCCCGGCGAGTTCACCGGCGAGTCCATCCACTCCCACCACTACATCGACCCGAAGGACCCGCTCGACTTCACGGGCAAGAAGATCCTCGTCGTCGGCATCGGCAACAGCGCGGCCGACATCTCGGTCGAGCTGTCGAGCAAGGCGCTGCAGAACGAGGTCACGCTCTCGACGCGGAGCAGCGCGTGGATCGTGCCGAAGTACACCTACGGGCTGCCGGCCGACAAGTACTACGTGACCTCTCCGCACCTCCCGCTCAAGTGGCAGCGCTGGTTCGTGCAGAAGATGCAGTTCATGACCGGCTCGAACCCCGAGCTCTACGGCCTGCCGAAGCCCAACCACAAGTTCTTCGAGGCCCACCCGACCCAGTCGGTCGAGCTGCCGCTCCGGCTCGGCTCCGGTGACATCACGCCGAAGGGCAACGTCGAGCGGCTCGACGGCCGCACCGTCCACTTCGAGGACGGGACGTCGTCGGAGTTCGACGTGATCGTCTACGCCACCGGCTACAACATCACCTTCCCGTTCTTCGACCCCGAGCTCATCAGCGCGCCCGGCAACCAGATCCGCCTCTTCAAGCGGATGTTCAAGCCCGGCATCGACGACCTGGTCTTCATGGGCTTCGCCCAGGCGACGCCGACCCTGTTCCCGTTCGTCGAGGCGCAGGCCCGGCTGCTCGGCGCCTTCGCCGTCGGCCGCTAGGCGCTGCCGTCGGAGCAGGAGATGGAGCGCGTCATCGACGCCGACCACGAGAAGTACATGGGCCACGTGCTCGACCGGCCGCGGCACACCCAGCAGCTCGACTACTTCGTCTACGAGCACGACCTCCGCGCCAAGGAGATCCCCGCCGGCCTCGCCAGGGCCGGCCGATGATCAAGGGCGACGCCCGGCGGGCCGCCCTGCTCGAGGCGCTCGCCGACCAGCTGGAGGAGTCGAGCCTCGAGTCGATCACCATCGCCGACATCTCCCGCGCGGCCGGCGTCACCCGGTCGGCCTTCTACTTCTACTTCGAGAACAAGCAGCTCGCCGTCGCTGCGCTCATGGAGGAGATGTACGACGAGTCGATGGCGGCAGCGGCGTTCCTCGACGGCGACGGCTCGCCCGCGGCCCGCGTCGAGGCCATGGTCCGCGGCCTGTTCGGCGCCTGGGAGCGCCACCGGCACCTCTTCCGCGCCATGCTCGACGCCCGCGCCACCAGCCCGTCGGTCCGCGAGATGTGGGACAACGACCGCGCGTCGTTCGTGCCCCACCTCGCCGCGGTGATCCGCGCCGAGCGCACCGACCTCGACGACGCCGGCACGACCGCCCTGGCCTCGGTGCTCCTCGAGCTCAACGACCGCATGCTCGAGCGCCTCGCGCTCGGCGGCGACCTCACCCGCGAGCAGCTCGTCGACACGGTCGTGTCGATCTGGCTGCGCTCGATCTACGGCCCCGTGGTCGACGGTGGTCGAGGTGCCCCGAGCGAGGAACGAGCGAGGGGCCTCGAGACCCCGCGAGCCACCGCCCCGTGAGGGTCGGGGAGATCGGTCACCGCCCCGTGAGGGTCGAGGAGGTCGGTCACGACCGTCACGAGACCACCACCACCACCACCGCCGCCGCCACCACCACCAGCACGAAGGACCGCCCATGACCCCCGAGACCATCACCTTCCTCAGCGACGGCGACACCATCGACGCCTGGCACTTCGCCGGCGCGCCCGACCACCCGGTCGTCGTCATGGCCCACGGCTTCGGCGGCACCAAGGACTCCGGGCTGGCCGGGTTCGCGGAGCCGCTCGCCGCGGCCGGCTTCCACGTGCTGGCGTTCGACTACCGGGGGTTCGGCTCCTCCAGCGGGACGCCGCGGCAGACGGTCTCCGTGGCCGGACAGCTGGCCGACTACCGCGCCGCGGTGGACGCCGCCCGCAAGCTGCCGGGCGTCGACCCCGCCAAGGTCGTGCTCTGGGGCGTCTCGCTCTCGGGCGGCCACGTGTTCGCCGTCGCGGCCGGACGCGACGACATCGCGGCGGTGATCGCGCTGACCCCGCTCGTCGACGGCGCCGCGGCCGGACGGCTCGCGCTCAAGCACCACAAGGTCGGCGACATCGCGCGCAGCACCGTGCTCGGCCTGCGCAGCCGGATCGGCGAGGCCCGGATGATGCCGCTGGTCGCCGCGCCCGGCGGCGGCGGCGCGCTCTCGCTCGACGGCGCCCTCGAGGAGCTACACCGCGATCGCCGGGCCGACCTGGCTCAACGAGGTCGACGCCGCCGTCGGCCTCGAGCTCGGCAGCCACCGGCCCGGCAAGCTGGCCAAGCAGGTCACCGCCCCCGTGCTGGTGCAGGTCGCCGACTTCGACCGCAGCGCGCCGCTGCAGGCCGCGATGAAGGCGGCGTTCAAGGCGCGGGCCCTGGTGCACCACTACCCGTGCGACCACTTCGACGTCTGGGCCGGCTAGGACTTCCACGAGTCCGCCGTCGCGCACCAGGTGCGGTTCCTGCAGCGGCTGTTCGCGACCTCGGACTCCGAGGAGGGGTGACCCACTACGACGTCCTCGTCGTCGGCTCCGGCTTCGGCGGCAGCGTCACGGCGCTGCGGCTGAGCGAGAAGGGCTACCGCGTCGGCGTCCTCGAGACCGGACGCCGCTGGACCGACGCCGACTTCGCGGCGCAGGGCTCGCGCGACGTGCTGTGGGCGCCGCGGCTCGGCATGCTCGGCCCGATGCGGCTGAGCATGCTCGGCGAGATCTCGCTGTTCAGCGCCGTCGGCGTCGGCGGCGGGTCGCTGATCTACGCCAACACGCTCTACGAGCCGCACGACGCGTTCTTCGACGACCCCTCGTGGTCGGGCATCACCGACTGGCGCGCCGAGCTCGCGCCGTACTACGACCAGGCCCGCCGGATGCTCGGCGTCACCACCAACCCGCGGCTCTGGCCGGCCGACGAGATGATGCGCGAGGTCGCCACCGAGCTCGGCGCGGGCGAGACGTTCCAGCCGACCGACGTCGGCGTCCTGTTCGACGAGTCGGCTCCCGGGCGCGCGGTGCCGGACCCGTTCTTCGGCGGCGCCGGTCCGGAGCGCACCGCGTGCGTGCACTGCGCCCGCTGCACCTCGGGCTGCCCGTTCGGCGCCAAGAACACGCTGCCCAAGAACTACCTGCACCTGGCCGAGGAGGCCGGCGCCGTCGTCCACCCGCTGTGCGAGGTCACCGACGTCCGGCCGCGCGCCGGCGGCGGGTTCGACGTCACCACCCGCCGTCCGGGTCGGGGCCGGGCACCGGGACCGCACTTCACCGCCGACCAGGTCGTCGTCTCCGCCGCGGCCCGCGGCACCCAGCTGCTGCTGCACACGCTCAAGGCCGGCGGCAGCCTGCCCGACCTGTCGCCGCGGCTCGGCGAGCTGTCACGGTCGAACTCCGAGGCGATCGTGAACCTGCTCGCGCACGAGCCCGCCGACTTCGACCGGGGCGTCACCATCACCTCCTCGTTCCACCCCGAGCCGCACACCCACGTCGAGCTGTGCCGCAGCAACGAGGTGCAGACCAAGGGCGCGGTGATGAACGTGCCGCTCGTCGACGGCGGGCCCGGGCGGCTGCGCCGGTTCGTCGTCGAGCAGGCGCGCCGCCCCGGGCCGCTGCTGCGGACCCGCCGGCTCCGCGACGTCTCGCAACGCACGCTGGTGCTGCTCGTCATGCAGTCGGTCGACAACTCGCTCACCTCCTACCTGCGCCGCGGTCGCCTCCGCACCCGGGTCGGCAGCGGCGCCCCCAACCCGTCGTGGCTGCCGATCGCGCACGACGTCGCGCGCCGCTTCGCCGCCCGCATCGGGGCCGACCCCGTCTCCCTCGCCAGCGACCTGATCGGCTCCCCCGCCACCGCCCACTACATCGGCGGCGCCGTCATCGGCGAGACCGCCGACACCGGCGTCGTCGACCCGTACCACCGCGTCCACGGCTACCCGGGCCTCCACGTCGTCGACGGCTCGACCATCGGCGCGAACCTCGGCGTCAACCCCGCCCTCACCATCACCGCGATGGCCGAGCGGGCGACGTCCCTGTGGCCGAACAAGGGCGACGCCGACCCGCGTCCGGCTCTCGGCGAGCCCTACGAGCGCGTCACGCCGGTCGCCCCGCACTCGCCCGCGGTCCCGGCGACGGCACCGGCAGCACTCACCTGGGCGTGAGGGTCGAGGAGGTCGTGGGGGTCGAGGAGGTCGCGCTAGCGACCGTCACGAGACCACCGAGCCGGAAGAACCCGGCGAGCGAAGGCGGGCCGAGGCGACCGTGAGGGTCGAGGAGGTCGCGCTAGCGACCGTCACGAGACCGCCGAGCCGAAAGGACCCGGCGAGCGAAGGCTGGCCGAGGCGACCGTGAGGGTCGAGGAGGTCGCGCTAGCGACCGTCACGAGACCGCCGAGCCGAAAGGACCCGGCGAGCGAAGGCGGGCCGAGGCGACCGTGAGGGTCGAGGAGGTCGCGCTAGCGACCGTCACGAGACCACCGAACCGGAAGAACCCGGCGAGGGGAGGCCTGAGAGTCACCAGGTCTCGAGACGCTCCCTAGCGGGAGCTCCTCGACCACCACGGGGACCGCGGCCCAGGGCCGGTCCGTCCCGCGCGCGGCGAACTGCCGCCTCAGGTGCCAGCGCACCGCGGGCGCGGCGACCCGCGCCACGTAGAACCCCGGTCCGGCGTTGCGCCGGATCTCGGCGAGCATGTCGGGCCACGAGTGCCGCTGGAACCCGAGCGCCTCCTGGGCCCTCGTGGTGTCCATCCAGTCGGTGGCGAACCAGGTGCTCTCGTCGTCGGGGTCGCCGGGCCGGCCCTGCGGGATGCCGTGGCGCAGGCCCGCCGCCGCCGACATGCGCGTGCTGATCTCGGACTGACGGAGGCGGTGCGTCTCGTCACCGCCGATGAGCAGCGTCTCGCCGACGACGTCGGCCATGGTCGCGACGGCGAACGCCTCGGCGACGTCACGCACGTCGACGGTCTGGATCCGGCCGTCGGCCGGCAGCAGGCTGTTGAAGTGGATGGGGTCGACGTCCAGCCTGACGTCCTGCTCGACCGTGAGCACGCCACCCAGCCGGAGCACGACCCACTCCAGCGACGAGGCACGCACGATGCGCTCCGCCTCGGCCTTGTGGACGCCGTACAGCTCGGTCGGCGCCATCGGCAGGTCGGCGGTGAGCAGGCCCTGGTGGCGGTGGGGGTTGCGGGCGCCGTAGACGGCGACGCTCGAGGCGTGCACGAGCCGCGGTGCCGTGGGCAGGGCAGCCATGGCGGCGACGAGGTGCCCGGTCGCCCCGACGCTCACCGCCTCGGCGAGGGCGGGCCTGGCGTAGCAGAGGGGCGGGATGACCGCGGCGAGGTGCACCACGACGTCCGGCTGCACCTCGGCGAGCAGGGCGACCACCTGGGCGGGGTCGGTGAGGTCCGCACGGCGCACGCCCTCGGCCTCGAGCACGTCGGTGGCGACGACGTCGCGGCCGAGCTCGCGGAGTCGGGCGACGGTGGCGGTGCCGACGAGGCCGCAGGCGCCGGTGACGAGGACACGGGACATGGGCTCCATCGTCCGGCACCACTGGACACCTGTCCAGGAATTCTTGACGCGCGTCAATCCAGGCGGTCCAATAGGCACGTGACCTTCGACACCATCATCAGCGGCGCCCGCTTCTTCGACGGCACCGCCGGGCCCTCGGCCGTCCGCCACGTCGGCATCACCGACGGCGTCGTCACGGCGATCTCGCCCGACCCGCTGGAGGCCGGTCCCGACACCCGCGTCGTCGACGCGCACGGCCGCTGGGTGATGCCGGGCATGGTCGACATCCACACCCACTACGACGTCGAGGTGCTCGAGGGCCCCGGGCTCGTCGAGTCGGTGCGCCACGGCGTGACCACGATCTTCCTCGGCTCGTGCTCGCTCTCGACCGTCCACGTCGGCGGCACCGACGCCGGCGACCTCTTCGGCCGGGTCGAGGCGATCCCGCGGGCCCACGTGATCGCCGCCGTCGAGAAGGCCAAGGACTGGAGCACGCCCACCGAGTACGTCACCGCGCTCGAGCGGCTCCCGCTCGGTCCGCAGCTGGCGGCCTTCCTCGGCCACTCCGACATGCGCACCGCGACGATGGGTCTCGACCGCGCGACGCAGAAGGACGAGAAGCCGAGCCGCGCCGAGCAGGCCCGCATGGAGGAGATGCTCGAGGACGCGCTCGACGCGGGCTTCCTCGGCATGAGCTCCCAGCAGCTGCTCTTCGACAAGCTGGACGGCGAGGTGTGCCGCTCGCGCACGCTGCCCTCGACGTACGCGAAGGCCAAGGAGCTGCGCTCGCTCAACAAGATCCTGCGCCGCCGCGGCCGCGTGCTGCAGTCCGGTCCCGACATCAAGAACCCGCAGTCAGTCGCCTCGCAGGCGTTCACCTCGCTCGGCATCGGCCGCGAGAAGCTCAAGACGAGCCTGCTGTCGGCCGCCGACATCAAGGCCATCCCGCAGGTCATCCACATCATGGGGCCGCTGTCGCGGTTCGTGAACCGGCTCGGCGGCGACTTCCGCTGGCAGCACCTGCCCGTGCCGTTCGAGGTGTACGCCGACGGCATCGACCTGGTGATCTTCGAGGAGTTCGGCTCCGGCGCCCAGGCGCTCCACCTCACCGACGCCGTCGAGCGCGACCGGCTGATGAGCGACGAGGGCTACCGGCACGCGTTCCGCAAGGACTACGAGGCGAAGTACGGCCCGCGGGTGTGGCACCGCGACTTCTTCGACGCCGAGATCGTCGAGTGCCCCGACGAGACCGTCATCGGCAAGTCGTTCGGCCAGGTCGGCGTCGAGCGCGGGCGCGCCGCCGGCGGGGACGGCACGCCGGTCCACCCCGTCGACGCCTTCCTCGACCTGGTGCTCGAGCACGGCACCAAGCTGCGCTGGCGCACGACCATCAGCAACCACCGGCCCGAGATCCTCAAGAAGATCGCCGTCGACCCGGGCGTCCAGCTCGGCTTCTCCGACGCCGGCGCCCACCTGCGCAACATGGCCTTCTACAACATGGGCCTGCGGTTCCTGCGGCACGCGCACGACGCCGAGAGGTCCGGCAAGGCGTTCATGACGATGGAGCACGCCGTCCACCGGCTCACCGGCGAGCTCGCGGACTGGTACGGCATCGACGCCGGGCACCTCACCGTCGGCTCGCGCGCGGACCTCGTCGTCGTCGACCCGGCACGCCTCGACGACACCCTCGACGAGTACGCCGAGGCCCCGGTCGAGCAGTACGGCGGGCTGTCGCGGATGGTCAACCGCAACGGGGCCACGGTGCCGCTCGTGATGATCTCCGGACGTGTCGTCGTCGAGGACGGCGAGGCGACCGACGTCCTCGGCACCGAGCGCACCGGGTCGTTCCTGCCGGTCGGCGAGCGCGTCGGGCCGGTGACGACGCCCGCCCACGTTGGTTGAGGACTGCCCTCTCGAACGCTGGTTGAGGAGCCCGCTTGAACGCTGGTTGAGGAGCTCCCGCTAGGGAGCGTCTCGAAACCCGGTGAGGTTCATGGCTTCGCGAGGGAAGCCTTCCGCTCAGCGGTTTCGAGACGGTCGCTAGCGCGACCTCCTCAACCACCGTGTGGTGAGGTCCATGGCTTCGCGAGGGAAGCCTTCCGGCTCAGCGGTTTCGAGACGGTCGCTCGCGCGACCTCCTCAACCACCGTGGGGCTCGCGCGACCTTCTCGGCCACCGTGGGGTGAGGTCCATGGCTTCGCGAGAGAAGCCTTCCGGCTCGGGGGTTTCGAGACGGTCGCTAGCGCGACCTCCTCAACCACCGTGGGGTGACGGTCGCTCGCGCGACCTCCTCAACCACCGTGGGGCTGGCGCGACCTTCCCGGCCACCGTGGGGTGGCGTCCATGGCTTCGCGAGAGAAGCCCTTCCGGCTCAGCGGTTTCGAGACGGTCGCTAGCGCGACCTCCTCAACCACCGTGGGGTGACGACCACCGTCACTCCACAAACTGCAGCACCAGCCGGTTCACGTAGTCCGGGTCCTCCAGCTGCAGGAAGTGCCCCGTCGCGGGCACCAGGTCGAACCGGTGCCCGTCGCGCGCGTCGAGGCGTGACGCGGCGATGGTGAAGAAGCGTCGGTCGAGGCACCCGTCGTCGGCACCCTGCAGGTAGCAGAGCGGCACCCGCGGCAGGTCCGTCATCGAGCGCATCCACGACGCGTAGGCCTTGGCGCCGGGCCCGGGCCGCAGGAAGGCTCGGTAGTAGGAGATGACGGCTCGGGCGTGCTCGCGGTCGGGCACCGACTCCTTCAGCAGGGCGAGGTCCTCGGTCGCGTCGTAGCCCGGCGACCACGACCGCCACAGCCGCGCGACGAACCGGTCGAAGACGCGGTCGGACTCCGAGAGCCCCGGCACCTGGTTGGCGAGGATGTACCAGCTGTTGAACGGCTGCCGGACCACCGCGCCGAGCCAGGGGCGCAGGTGGTCGCGGGTCGGGTTCATGGCCCCGAGCGGGGGCACCGCCAGCGCGACGACGCGGACGAAGGGCGAGTCGGCGTGCGCCGCCAGCGTCGTCGCGGTGATCGCACCCCAGTCGTGGCCGACCAGGACTGCCCGCTCGTCGCCGCCGAGCTCGCGGTGCAGGGCGACGGCGTCGGCGGCGAGCGCCCCGACGGTGTAGCACCCGTCGCTCGGGACACCGCTCGGGCCGTACCCCCGCAGGAAGGGCGCGACGACGCGCCACCCGGCGTCCGCGAGCGCGGGGCCGAGGTGGCGCCAGGTGTGGGCGGTGTCGGGGAACCCGTGGAGCAGCAGCGCCAACGGACCGTCGTCCGGGCCCCAGGTGAGGCAGTGGACGGTGTGGGTCGGGAGCTCGACCTGGAGGGTCGAGGTGACGGGCATGTGAGCACTGTAACCAAGCACACACCCGAACTCACGAGTAACTTTCGATCTGCAACGAAAGTCTTTCGTATTCGATGGCAGACTCCCCCCATGCAGCGACTCAGCGGTACCGACAGCCTGTTCCTGGCGATGGAGACCCCGTCGTGGCACCAGCACGTCGGCGGCGTGACCATCCTCGAGCCGGGCCCCCGCGGGCTCACCTACGACGACGTGCTCGCCTCGGTGGAGGCGCGGATCGGCTACGCGCCGAAGTTCACCTGGAAGCTCTCGACCGTCCCCCTCGGCCTCGACCGGCCGGTGTGGGTCGACGACCCCGACTTCGACCCGCGACGCCACGTCAAGCGGATCGGCGTCCCCTCCCCCGGCGGCGCGAAGGAGGTCGGCGAGCTCTGCGGCCAGCTGCTCTCGACCCAGCTCGACCGCTCCCGCCCGCTGTGGGAGGTCTGGATGCTCGAGGGGCTCGCGGGCGGTCGCGTCGGCTTCCTCATGAAGTACCACCACTGCCTGCTCGACGGCATGGCCGGCGCCGGTCTCGCCACCGCGCTCCTCGACCTCGACCCGGACGCCGACGGCCCGCTCGTCCCGATGCCGGGCGAGGAGGAGTCGCGTGCCGGCGGCATCAGCGGCGTCGACATCGCCGCCGGCGTGGCCGGCCGCTGGGTCACGGCGCCCTTCGGCTACGGCCGCTACGCGGTGGGCATGGCCGCCAAGGGCCTCGCCCTGGCCCGCCACCTCGCGCGCAGCGACGCCGGCAGCAACCTGATGGGGCCGAAGACCTCCCTCAACGAGGCCGTCAGCCACCGCCGCCAGCTGGCCTTCACCTCGGTCGCGATGGACGACGTCAAGCGGCTCAAGGAGCACCACGGCGTCAAGGTCAACGACGTCGTGCTCGCGCTGTGCAGCACCGCCCTGCGCACCTACCTCGACGACCGCGGCGAGCTGCCGGCGAGGTCGCTCACCAGCGGCGTCCCGGTGTCGACCCGGGCCGAGGGCGACGACACCCACGACAACCAGGTGTCGACGATGTTCGTGAGCCTCGCCACCGACGTCGCCGACCCGGTCGAGCGGCTGCAGGCGATCAAGGCGTCGACGAGCAGCGCCAAGGAGATGAGCCAGGCCCTCGGCGCCCGCAAGATCCAGTCGCTCGGCGAGGTCGCCGCGCCGGCCATCGTGGGCAACGCGATCCGGGCGCTGTACGCGACCTCGGCGATGTCGCGTGGACCGTTCCGCATCAACACCCTGGTCAGCAACGTGCCCGGACCGCCGGTCGAGCTGTACATGTGTGGCGCGAAGGTCGCCGGCATCTACCCCAGCTCGGTGATCCTCGAGGGGATGGGCACCAACTTCACGGTGCTCAGCAACATGGGCCGTCTCGACGTCGGGCTGCACGTCGACCCCGATCTCGTGCCCGAGCCCTGGCTCATCATCGAGGCCTTCCAGGCCGCCCTGGCCGAGCTGATGGCGGCGTCCGGCCTCGGTGAGCCGACGCCGGTGCGTGACCCCTTCTCCGTGCCGCTCGAGGAGGTGACCGCCTGATGGAGCGCGCGAGCGGAGCCGACGCCGTGTTCCTCCACCTCGAGACCCGTGACATCCCGCTGCACACGCTCAAGGTCGTGGTGCTCGAGCCCGGCGCCGCCGGACCGCTCACGGTGGCGCGCCTGCGCGAGCTCGTGAGGCCGTACCTCGGCGTGAGCCCGCGTGCGACCCAGCGCGTGCACGTCGCACCCGGCGCCGGCGGTCGACCGCTCTGGCTCGACGTGGACGTCGACCTCGCAGCCCACGTCGACGAGACGTCGGTGGCCGACGGCTCACGCGCCGGTCTCGACGAGGTGTGCGCGCGGCTCGCCGAGCAGCACCTCGACCGCAGCCGCCCCCTGTGGGCGATGACCCTCGTGAACGGCCTCGACGACGGACGCCAGGCGGTCGTGGTGAGGGTGCACCACGCCATCGCCGACGGCGTCGCTGCTCTCAACACGCTGCTCGCCGTCACCACGGACACGCGCGGCGAGGTGGCACCGCCGTCCCCGGCGTCGGCCCCGCTGGTGACCGGCCGCCGCGACCGGGTGCGCGCGATCGCGCGCGGCAACTACGCCCAGCTCACGGAGGTGCCGCACCTGGTGCGGTCCGGACTCGCGAGCCGACGCGTCACGCCGAGGTTTCGAGGCGCTCGAGCACGTGCCCGACGGCGTCAAGGCCGAGCGCACCAGCTTCAACGCCCCCGGCGGTCGCGACCGCGTGTGCGCCAGCTCGTCGCTCGACCTCGCGACGTTCAAGGCGATCGGTCGCGAGAGCGGCGCGACGCTGAACGGCGTGCTGCACGCGGTGATCGCCGGCGCGATGCGCGAGGAGTACGCCGTGCGCGGCGACCGGCTCGACGTGCCCGCGGTCGCGACGTTCGGCGTCGCCGCCGACCTGGCGTCGCCGCGGACGCACGGCAACGACATCGCCCCGACCAACGTGTGGCTGCGGGTCGACCTGGCCGACCCGGTCGAGCGGCTCGCCGAGACCGCGCGGAGCTGCCTGCTGTCGGTCGACCTGCGCCGCCGGCGCGGGTTCGAGCTCTCGCGCCGGGGGTTCGCCGCCGTGCCGCGGCTGGTGCCCGCTGATGCGCGAGGTCGCCGCGCCGCGCGTGCCCCGCACGGTCAACAACATCACCACCGCCAACGTCGCCGGCCCGCGCACGCAGCGCTGGTTCGGCGACGTCGCGGTCGTCGACTGGATCTCCTACGCCGTCGCGATCGCCCCGGCCGACGTGAACCTCACCGTCTACTCCTACGCCGGCCGGCTCTCCCTCGGCCTGGTCGCACCCCCGAGGCCATGCCCGACCCGGCCGCCTTCCTGGCCCGCCTGCCGCGGGCGCTCGACGAGCTGCTCAGCCGTCACGTCGTCGTCGACGGCGAGCGAGGAGAGTCGGTCACGACCGTCTCGCAACCTCAGCAGCCACCCACCTGCCTGACAGCCGGCGTCTGGCTCGAACGGACCGAGGCCACGGCCGCCAAGCTCTGGCTGCTCGGCTGTGCCGCGGTCGGTGCTCGAGCGCCCGCGCCGCGGCGCACCGCAGCGAGGAGTCCGGCATCCCGTCGTGGCGGGTCGGCGCGCGCGAGCTGGCCGAGACCGCCACCGACGAGCTGTTCATCGCCGCCTCGGCCCTCTACCGCTCGGTGCCGCAGATGGCGGACGTCGAGGCGTCGGTCGCCGCGTGCGGGAGGGCCGCGCCCGAGCTGTCGTCGCTCGGCGTCCTCGGTGCCCACACCGCGCCCCCCCGGCCACCGTCCTCGGCCTGCGCCGCTGCAAGGCGGGCGGGACGACGTTCGAGCACCTCGAGCTCGAGAGCGCGCCCACGCTGCCGGCGTCCCTCGCCGACTACGCCACGCCGGGGTCGCGCACGTCCGGGTGCTGCGCGAGTCCCGCCGCGGCAGCGACCGGCCGTGGCTGGTGTTCGTCCACGGCGCCGAGCAGGGCAACGAGATCGACCTCCGGGTCTTCCGCGCCAAGCACCTGCACCACGACCTCGGCTACGACGTCGCGTTCCCGGTGCTGCCGCACCACGGCCCGCGCCGCGACCTCGGCCGGTCGTGGCCCGGGTTCGACCTCCTCGACAACGTGGCCACGATGATGCGCGCCGTCTCCGACGTCCGCGCGACCATCGACTGGATCTCGCGCGAGCACCCGGGCGCCCCCGTCACCGTCGTCGGCATGTCGCTCGGCGGCCCCGTCGCCGCACTGACGGCGTCCCTCGACGAGCGCGTCTCGGCCGTCGCGTCGATCGTGCCGATGCTCGACGCCGCCGGGACCATCGCCCACCACACCCAGCGCACCGGGCGCCGCGGGAGGCGGCTGTCGGAGCTGCTGCGCTCGGACGCCGTCCGCGAGTGCGGCTCGGTGATCGACCCGTTGACCGTGCTGCCGCACGCCGACGTCGACCGGCGGCTGGTCATCGCGGCGCTGAACGACCGGATGACGTCGGTCCAGGCCGCCCAGCGCCTGCACGAGCACTGGGGCGGGCACGTCGCCTGGCACCACGGCGGCCACGTCGGCCAGGTGTTCGCGAGGAACGTCAAGGACGCCCTGGACGACTTCCTGCGCCCCTGACTCACCGCCTGCGGGGCGGCCGACGAGGCAGTCGCCTGTCCGCCATCGACGGAACAGGGGTCGGCGTGATGGTGTGGAGCCCCACGACCGACAAGGAGATGCAATGCCCAAGCGGATGGTGGCCCTGGCGGCCGCGGTGCTGACGATCGGAACCTCGTTGCTGGCCGGCTCCACGTCACCGGCGGTGGCCAACAGCGGTAGTGAGGGCTACAAGACCGGTGACGCGCCGGCGGCCATCGACATCACGCGACTGCGTGTCGACAACGCGGACAAGCGAGTGACGATGCGGGTCAAGGTCCGCAACCTCGGCTCCAAGGGCACCTTCGACTTCTACTACTGGCGGGGCGGCACCGCCACGCCGCCGCCGCGAACCGCCATCCTGGAGGTGGAGCGCGTCGACGGCGAGGCCGTGGCGAAGTTCTTCGTCTGCGGCCTCGAGGACTGCGCCCCCGCACCGTGCGCCGGCGTCACAGCCTCCTGGCGTCCGGTCGCGGACGTCGTCGAGGTCTCGATGCCGCAGCGCTGCTACCCGCGCGCCGAGGGCACCGCGCCACCCACTGTCGGCCGCTTCTTCGCCGACAGCGCGCTCGGCGACAAGTTCGACGGGGCCGACGGCGACATCCTGAAGCTCAAGCGCGGCTGAAGCCGCCGGCACACACGGCGGTCGAGGAGGCCGCGCGCACACGGCGGTCGAGGAGGCCGCGCACACGGCGGTCGAGGAGGCCGCGCACACACGGTGGTCGAGGAGGTCCGCGCACACGGCGGTCGAGGAGGTCGCGCTAGCGACCGTCTCGAGACCCCCGCAGCCGCCACGGACCCCGATCCCGGGAGCCGAACCCCGCAAGGTGCGTCACGACGACGAAGCCCCGCCGAAACCTTGCCCATGTGGGGGTGAAGGCGACGGGGCCTCGGCCACGGGCGTCTCTTCGTGGCAGCGAAGGCGCACCGGCGGCACTCGTCCGGTTGCCATCGGCGTCCACGTCGATCCCCACTCGTGCGGGTGACTTCGACGCGGCCGACGCACCGGCGCCACGAGGCGCCGGCGGGCGACTAGTCGCCGTCGATGTCCCTGATGGCGCGCACCGACTGCCACGGCCGGTGCACGGTGTAACGCCGGCTGCCGTCGCGCGGGTCCATCACGCACTCGACCGTCCACCACCGTCGATGCACCTCGACCACCTGTTGCTGCAGGTAGCCCTGACGGGTCGCGTAGCAGGCCTCGGCTGCATGGCTGAGCGAGACCTTCAGGCCGCCCCAGGTCAACCCCAGCGCACCGAGGGCGAGAGCGGAGGCCACGAGCACGCGGTGGCGAGACGACACGAGGCAAGTATCGCCCGGACGTCGGTGGGCCGGCCCCGTCATGCCGTCGCCGATACTGACCCGTGTGAGAGTCACTCGCGACGACGTGCTGGCCGCACAGGGCCGTATCGACGGTCGGGTCAGGCGCACCCCGATGCTGCGGCCGTCAGGTCGTGACGCGGTCTGGTTCAAGTGCGAGTTCCTCCAGCACTGCGGCGTGTTCAAGACGCGTGGCGCCTTCAACCGGCAGCTGGCTGCACTCGAGACCGGGGAGATCGGCGACGCCGGCATCGTGGTCGCCTCCGGAGGGAACGCCGGGCTGGCCCAGGCCTTCGCAGCCCGCGAGCTGGGGGTCAGGGCGACCGTCTTCGTGCCGGAGGCCGCGCCCGAGGTCAAGGTCCGACGCATCCGGGCCTACGGGGCGGAGGTACGGCGAGCGGGCGCGGAGTACGCCGAGGCCTACGAGGCCGCGGTGACCTTCGCGGAACGGGACGGAGCGGTCTTCGCCCACGCCTACGACCAGCTCGAGGTCGCAGCGGGGGCCGGCACGCTCGGGGAGGAGATCCTGGCGGACGAGCCGTCGATCGACACGATCGTCGTCGCCGTCGGCGGTGGCGGCCTCTACGCCGGAGTAGCCGCCGCGGCCCTCGGCCGCGCCCGGATCATCGCGGTCGAGCCGGAGAGCTGCCCGACGTTGAACCGGGCGATGACCGCCGGGAAGCCGGTCGACGTCGCGGTCTCGGGCGTCGCTGCGGACTCGCTGGGCGCGCGGCGCCTGGGGGCCTTCGCCTTCGCGGCCCAGGAGGCGGAGCCGCCGACCTCGGTCCTCGTCACGGACGACGACATCGTCAGGGCCCGGTCCTCGCTGTGGGAGGAGTACCGCATGCCGTCCGAGCTCGGCGCGGCCACGGCGTACGCCGCGCTGCTCTCGGGTCGCTACGTCCCGGGCGACGGCGAACGCGTGGCGGTCGTGATCTGCGGCGCCAACACGGACCTCGCCACGCTCGCGGCGGAAGGCTAGGGCCACTGCGAGGTGCGCCCCGACGCCGGGGCTCGGTCACGAGGGTGGGAGCTCCTCCGGTGCGCCTGACGTGGTCGCCAGCAGCCACCAGGTCCGGGTGCGCCACCGCAGCAATACGTAGTCTCTAACCAGTAAGTCTACAGAG
>CAWHNR010000019.1:0-101808 GCA_963830575.1 uncultured Actinomycetota bacterium | reverse complement strand
TGCTGAGGCAGACCAGCGCGAGGATCAGCCACACCACGGTCTGCCCGGCCGCGGCCGCCACCTGCACGTACTGCTCCGTCTGGTCGCTCATGCGCCGGAGACTACGTCGCGATGTCCGATCGGACTACATCCACCTGACCCGGACTAGTCAGGCGGACGTAGTCACATCTAGTCATACGCGCGCGCCGACCGGTCAGCGCGTGCCCTTGCGCGCCCGGCTCGCCATCTTGGCGCGCTCGTTCTGGTCGAGCACGAGCTTGCGGATGCGCACGTGGTCGGGCGTCACCTCGACGCACTCGTCCTCGCGGCAGAACTCCAGGCACTGCTCGAGGGAGAGCTTGCGCGGCGGGATGAGCTTCTCGAAGTTGTCGGAGGTGGCGGACCGGATGTTGGTCTGCTGCTTCTCCTTGGTGATGTTGACGTCCATGTCGTCGGCGCGGGAGTTCTCGCCGACGATCATGCCCTCGTAGACCTCGGTGGTCGGCTCGACGAACATCGTGCCGCGCTCCTGGAGCGACGTCATCGCGTAGGCCGAGGCGACGCCGGAGCGGTCGGCGACGAGCGACCCGGAGTTGCGGTTGCGGATCTCGCCGGCCCACGGCTCGTAGCCCTCGGAGATGTGGTGGGCGATGCCGGTGCCGCGGGTGTCGGTGAGGAACTCGGTGCGGAAGCCGATGAGGCCGCGCGCCGGCACCAGGAACTCCATGCGCACCCAGCCGGTGCCGTGGTTGGTCATCTGCTCCATGCGGCCCTTGCGGACCGCGAGCAGCTCGGTGATCGTGCCGAGGTACTCCTCGGGCGCGTCGATGGTCAGGCGCTCGACGGGCTCGTGGAGCTTGCCGTTGACCTCCTTGGTGACCACCTGCGGCTTGCCGACCGTGAGCTCGAAGCCCTCGCGGCGCATCTGCTCGACGAGGATGGCCAGCGCGAGCTCGCCGCGCCCCTGGACCTCCCACGCGTCGGGGCGGTCGGTGGGCAGGATGCGCAGCGACACGTTGCCGACGAGCTCGGAGTCCAGGCGGTCCTTGACCAGGCGGGCCGTGACCTTGGCGCCCTTGACCCGCCCGACCAGCGGGGAGGTGTTGGTGCCGATCGTCATCGAGATCGCGGGCTCGTCGACGTGGATCAGCGGCAGCGCGACGGGGTTCTCGACGTCGGCCAGGGTCTCGCCGATGGTGATCTCGGGGATGCCGGCGACGGCGACGATGTCGCCCGGGCCGGCGCTCTCGCCCGGCTTGCGCTCGAGGCCCTCGGTGACGAGCAGCTCGGTGACCTTGACCTGCTTCTGGCTGCCGTCGCGGCGCATCCACATCACCTGCTGGCCCTTGCGCAGGTTGCCCTGGCGGATCCGCAGCAGCGCGAGGCGGCCGAGGAACGGGGAGGCGTCGAGGTTGGTGACGTGGGCCTGCAGGGGCGCGCCCTCGTCGTAGACCGGCGCGGGGATGGTGTCGAGGATCGTCTTGAACAGCGGCTCGAGGTCGCTGCCCTCGGGCATCGTGCCGTCGGCGGGGGCCTCGAGCGAGGCGATGCCGGCCTTGCCGGAGGCGTAGACGACGGGGAAGTCGAGGGCGTCCTGGCTGTGGGACTCGTCGAGCAGGTCCATGAACAGCTCGTAGGTCTCGTCGACGACCTCGGCGATGCGGGCGTCGCTGCGGTCGGTCTTGTTGACCACGAGGATCACCGGCATGTCGGCGTTGAGCGCCTTGCGCAGCACGAAGCGGGTCTGCGGCAGCGGACCCTCCGAGGCGTCGACGAGGAGCACGATCCCGTCGACCATCGACAGGCCGCGCTCGACCTCGCCGCCGAAGTCGGCGTGGCCGGGGGTGTCGATGATGTTGATCACCATCGGCTTGCCGCCGCCGGCCGGACCCTCGTAGTGCACCGCGGTGTTCTTCGCGAGGATCGTGATGCCCTTCTCGCGCTCGAGGTCGCCGGAGTCCATGACGCGGTCGGCGACGCTCTCGGCCTGGTGCGCGGTGAACGCGCCCGCCTGGCGGAGCATGGCGTCGACCAGCGTGGTCTTGCCGTGGTCGACGTGCGCCACGATGGCGACGTTGCGGAGGTCGGCGCGAGTGGCTGACATAGAGGTACGACGTCCTGTCGGGTCGGGAATCACTGCAGTTCAGGGGCCCGATGGGCCTTGAGGAGTTTAGTCGCGCGGGTGCTGGCCCGACGATTCGCCGTTCGCGGCTGCACGCGTGCTGCGCGTGTACGACGTCGCGCAACAAACCGCGGCCGGGGTGCGTCGAAGGAGGCATGACCACTCCGCTCGGGCCGCTGCGCCGCCTCCTCGTCCTGTCCACCCTCGTCCTCGCCGCCGCGAGCACTGCCCTCGTGCCCGCCCAGGCCCAGGCGCCTGCCGCCGTCACCGGTGCCGACCTGCCCCAGGTCACCCGCGTCGACAACCTCTTCCCGTACCTGGAGGGCGGCAAGCGCTTCCTCCTCCGCAGCCGCACGCTCGAGTACGCCGACGAGAGCTGCGTGTTCCAGAGCGAGGGCTACCCCGCGGAGTCCGTGCGGTTCGCCAACTTCGTGACCGAGGACCGCCAGAGCCCGTTCTTCCAGGGCAAGGAGGACCCGACGTTCGTCGTCTACGAGTTCGACTCGCCGGCGTCCGCCCGCACCGGGTACGGCTACATCGCCCGCTACGTGCGCAGCTGCCAGGGCCCGCACCGCCAGGACGGCATCCGCTTCACCGTGCGCAAGGTGCACGTCCCCCGCCTGGGCGACAAGACCGTCGGCTTCCGCACCATCAAGACCGACGAGGACGGGCGACCGCCGCCAGGACCTCGAGGTGTACGTGCTGAACGGCAACCGCATCGAGCGCAGCTGGATCCAGCTCGACCGCGGCAGCGCGCAGGTGCCCCACGTCGTCCGGATGGCGCGGATCCTGGCGGACACCGCTCGCTGACGGCGGCCCGGCCCCGCTGTAACTCAATGTCCACTCCTCTACCTACCCCCTTGCCACGGTCAGGTAGAGGCACGGACGTCGAGTTACAGCGGCGGGGCGCGTAACGGCTGTCACACGCAGCCGTTGATGAGACGTGCCCACTGCCCGACGCGTCGCCGTCACGCTCGCCGGACTCCTGACCGCGACCCTGTTGGTCGCCGGCCAGGAGGCCGCGCCCACCGCCGCCGTCGCGCCCTACCCGGCCGTCGTGTCGGACACCGCGTCGGACACCGTGTCGGGCGCCGCCCCGGCTCGCTGCCCGTGGCTGGACCGGAGGCTGAGCCCCGACGCGCGAGCGACGATGCTCGTCGGGGCGATGACGACCGAGCAGAAGGTCGGCATGCTGCACGGCCCGGCGTTCACCTTCCTCACGCACTACGGCACCGCCGGGCACATCCCGGCGATCCCCGAGCTGTGCGTGCCCGAGCTCGCGCTCAACGACGCGGGCAACGGCCTCGGCGACTTCCAGGTCGGGACGACGGCCTACCCGGTCGGCATCGCGCAGGCCTCCACCTGGAACCGCGCCCTGCAGCGGCGGCTCGGCCGGGCGATGGGCTGGGAGGCGCGGACCAAGGGGATCGGCGTGCTGCTCGGCCCGGCGGTGAACATCAACCGTCACCCGCTCAACGGCCGCAACTTCGAGTACGCCGGCGAGGACCCGTACCTGGCCGGCGAGACCGGCGTCCAGGTCGCGCGGGGGCTGCGCAAGCGCGGCATCATCGGCTCGCTCAAGCACTACGCGCTCAACCAGCAGGAGACCGACCGGATGACGTCGTCGTCCGAGGTCGGCGACCGCGCCCTGCGCGAGATCTACCTGCCGGCGATGGAGGCCGTGGTGAAGCGCGGCCACGTCGGCTCGGTGATGTGCTCCTACAACAAGATCGGCGGCACCTGGGCCTGCGAGAACGAGCGGTTCATGACGGAGATCCTCCGCCGGGACTGGGGTTTCAAGGGCTTCGTCGTCTCCGACTGGAACGCGACCCACAGCACCGCGAAGGCGGCCAACGCCGGGCTCGACCTCGAGATGGCCGCGACCTCGTTCGAGGGCAAGTACTTCGGCGACCCGATGCTCGCGGCCGTCGCCGACGGCGACGTGCCGAGGTGGCGGCTCGACCAGATGGTGCACCGCATCACCCGCACGATGTTCGCCCACGGGCTCTTCGACAACCCGGTCGCGACCCAGCCCGAGGCCTTCGCGACGGTGTCGACGTCGGACGCCCGCCGGGCCGTCGCGCGGCGCGTCTCCGAGCAGGGCTCGGTGCTCCTGAAGAACCGCGGCGCGCTGCCGCTGCCGGGCGCCGGCGGCCACACGATCGCCGTCATCGGGACGCCGTCCACCCCGGCCGGGGCGCAGGTCACCTACAACGGCGGCGGCTCCTCCAAGGTCAACATGCCCGGCACCGTTCAGGTGGTGAGCCCGCTCGAGGGCATCACCGCGCGGGCGGCCGCCGCGGGTGACGTGGTCGTGCCGGCCGACGGGACGCTGATGGCGGACGCCGTCGCGGCTGCTGCGGCGTCCGACGTGGCGGTGGTCGTCGCGGCCGACTACAGCATCGAGATGCGCGACAAGCCCGACCTGAGGCTGCGGTTCGGCATCTGCAACTCGATCCTCTTCTTCAGCTGCGGCGAGTCGCCGGTCGACCAGGACGCCCTGATCGCGGCCGTCGCCGCGGTGAACCCGAACACGGTGGTCGTGCTCAACACGGCCGGCCCGGTCGAGATGCCGTGGCTGAGCAAGGTCGACGCGGTGCTGGAGACCTGGTACCCCGGGCAGCAGAACGGCCAGGCCCTCGCCCGGCTGCTCTACGGCGACGTGAACCCGTCGGGCAAGCTGCCGCAGACCTTCCCGAAGAAGCTGCGGGACCTTCCCGTCCGCACCCCGGAGCAGTACCCGGGCGTCAAGCGCGTCGTGCGCTACACCGAGGGCCTGCTCGTCGGCTACCGCTGGTTCGACCAGCGCCGGATCGCGCCGCTGTTCCCGTTCGGGCACGGCCTCTCCTACACGGAGTTCCGCTACTCGCGGCTGCGGGTCACGCCGCGGGGCGACGGCGCCACGGTGCGGTTCACCCTCCGCAACGTCGGTCGAGCGGGCCGGGGCCGAGGTGGCGCAGGTGTACGTCGGCGCCCCCGCGCGCGCGGGCGAGCCGCCGCGCCAGCTGAAGGGCTACCAACGCGTCTTCCTCCGGCCGGGCGCGTCCAAGGTCGTCACCGTGCGGCTCGGCCGGCGCGCGTTCTCGCAGTGGTCGACGCGGCGCGACGGCTGGGTGGTGACGCCGGGCCGGTACCCCGTGTGGGTGGGCGGTTCGTCGCGCTCCCTCCCGCTGCGAGGTGGCATCCTCCGGTAGGTGCCCTTCGAGACGCTGGCGGACGTCGTCCGGTCGCGCGTCGGCGACGACCACCTCGGGCTGCTGTTCGGAGACAGCCGCTGGACGTGGGGCGAGGTCGTGCAGGAGGCGGCCGACCGCGCGTCGTTGCTCGCGTCGCTCGTCGTCACGCCTGACGGCCGGCAGGTGCACGTCGGCGTCCTGCTCGACAACGTGCCCGACTTCGTCTTCTGGATCGGCGGCGCTGCCCTCGCCGGCGCGACCGTCGTCGGCATCAACTCGAGCCGGACGGCGTCCGAGGTCGCCGACGACGTGGCCCACGCCGACGTCGACCTGGTGGTCACCGAGTCGCGCTGGCGGCACCTGGTCGGGGCGGCCGACGTCCCGGTGCTCGACGTCGACGACCCCGCGTACGCCGACCTGCTCGCGCCCCACCGCGGCGCCGCCCTGCCCGCGGCGGCACCGGCGCCCGACGACCTCGCGTTCCTGCTGTTCAGCTCGGGCTCGACCGGGCGCCCGAAGGCCGTCGTCGTGAGCCAGGGGCGGATCGCGCGGCTCGCCGAGGTGCTCGCCGAGCGGGTACGGCTCACCCGCGCGAGCACGACCTACCTCTGCATGCCGCTGTTCCACGGGAACGCCGTGATGATGAACCTCGTGCCCGCGATGGCGACCGGCGCCACGATCGGGCTGGCGCGGCGGTTCTCGGCCAGCGGCTTCAGCGCCGACGTCCACCGGTTCGGTGCGACGTACGTGAACTACGTGGGCCGCGCGCTCTCCTACGTCCTCGCCTCCGACGCCGACCCGCGCGACGCGACCAGCACGCTCGAGCTGGCCTACGGGACCGAGGCCTCGACCGCCGACTGCGCGCGCTTCGCCGCCCGCTTCGGGTGCGAGGTGCAGGAGGGGTACGGGCTCAGCGAGGGCGTCCTGCGGATCACGCCGACGCCCGACAGCCCGCCCGGGTCGCTCGGCCTGCCGGCCGGCGGGCTCGACGTCCGGATCCTCGACGAGGCCACCGGTGAGGAGTGCGCGCCCGGCGTGGTCGGCCAGATCGTCGCGGTCGGGCTCGCGCACACCTTCGAGGGCTACTACGACAACCCCGGGGCCATGGCCGAGCGCGTGCGCGGCGACGACTTCTGGTCCGGCGACCTCGGGTACCGCGACGAGGCCGGCTTCTTCTGGTTCGCCGGCCGCTCCTCGGACTGGCTGCGCGTCGACTCCGAGAACTTCGCCGCGGCCCAGGTCGAGCGCGTGCTGCAACGGCACCCGGACGTCGCCGCCGCCCCGGTCTACGCCGTGCCCGACCCGGTCACCGGTGACCGCGTCATGGCCGCCCTCGAGCCGCGCGCCGGCGCGACGCTCGACGTGCCGGCCTTCGGGCGCTGGCTCGCCGACCAGCCCGACCTGGGCGCGAAGTGGTGGCCGTCGTTCCTGCGTCTCGTCGACGCGGTGCCGCTGACCGGCAGCGGCAAGGTCGACAAGGCCCCGCTGCGTCGCGCCGCCTGGCTCGCGGACGACGTCTGGGTCCGCGTCGGCCGGACGAGCGAGTACGCCGTCCTCGACGCGGCCGGCGTCGCGCGGCTCGCCGCCGAGCTGGAGCAGCACGGGCGCACCCGGCTGCTCGGCTGACTCCGCACGGTGCTGAGGAGCTCCCGCGCGTGGACGGTGGTGAGGAGCTCCCGCGCGGGACGGTGGTTGAGGAGCTCCCCCGCCGACGGTGGTTGAGGAGCTCCCGCTAGGGAGCGTCTCGAAACCCGCCAGAACGGTGGTTGAGGAGCTCCCGCTAGGGAGCGTCTCGAAACCTGGTGACGTCCATGGCTTCGCGAGGGAAGCCCTTCCGGCTCAGCGGTTTCGAGACGGTCGCTAGCGCGACCTCCTCAACCAGCGTGTGGTGAGGTCATGGACTTCGCGAGGGAAGCCGTACCGCCTCGCTGGGTGGAGGTCGAGGGCTCCCGCGCGAGAAGCGGTGGTTCGCGAGGAGCTCCCGCTAGGGAGCGTCTCGAAACCGGCCAGAACGGTGGTTGAGGAGCTCCTCACGCTAGGGAGCCATCTCGAAACTGCTGGTGACGTCCACGGCTTCGCGAGGGAGGCCGTCGGACCTACCGTGCGTGGTTTCGAGACGGTCGCTAGCGCGACCTCCTCAACCAGCGTGTGGTGAGGTCCATGGCTTCGCGAGGGAAGCCGTGCACCGTGCGTGGTTTCGAGACGGTCGCTAGCGCGACCTCCTCAACCACCGTGTGGTGACGGTCGCTGGCGCGACCTCCTCAACCACCGTGTGGTGACGGTTGCCAGCGCGACCTCCTCGACCAGCGTTGGCTACGGTCGCCCCGTGACCACCCCCGAGCTGCTCGAGCTGCCCACCGACCAGGGCGTCCTCCGCTACTACGACACCGGGGCCCCGAGCGACGGCGCGGACCGCCCGCCGGTGCTGATGCTGCACGGGTCGGGGCCGGGGGTCACCGGGTGGCGCAACTTCGGCGCCAACCTGCCGACGTTCGCGCCGCACGTGCGCTGTCTCGTCCTCGAGCTGCCGGGCTTCGGCGTGAGCGACCCGACCGAGCTGCACCCGATGATGTCGTCGGGTCCTGCGGTGTGGCGGTTCCTCGACGGGCTCGGGCTCGACGTCGTCGACGTCGTGGGCAACTCGATGGGCGGGATGGTCGGGTCGCAGGTCGCGATCGAGCAGCCGGACCGCGTCCGGCGGCTCGTCACGGTCGGCGGCATCGGCCGCAACATCTTCAGCCCGGCGCCGGGCGAGGGCATCAAGCTCCTCATGCAGTTCACCGACGACCCGACGCGCGAGCGGTTGGTGGCGTGGCTCGAGTCGATGGTCTTCGACCCCGCGACGCTGACCGAGCAGATGGTCGAGGAGCGCTGGGCGCAGGCCACCGAGCCCGACACCCTCGCGAGCGCCCGCCGCATGTACGGCACCGCCGCCTTCAGCGCGATGATGGCCGCCGCGGCGCGGAGCGAGCGCGCGCCGGCCTGGGCGATGCTCCACCGGATCCGCGCCCGCACCCTCGTGACCTGGGGCCGCGACGACCGGGTCAGCCCTGTCGACATGGCGCTGCTGCCGATGCGCACCATCCCCGACGTCGAGCTGCACGTGTTCGCCAACTGCGGCCACTGGGTGATGATCGAGCAGCGGGAGGCGTGGGAGCGGGTCGTGCTGGAGTTCCTGACGCGGCCCTGACGCCGGGCGAGCGCCGAAGTCAGCCGCGCGCGAGGTCGGCAGCGCCGACCAGCCCTGCGTCGTTGCCGAGCAGGGCGGGGACGACGGGCGGGGCGGGTCGGGTGCCGCCGCTGAGGTGGGCGGAGAGCGAGGCGCGCAGGGGCTCGAGCAGCAGCGGGCCGGCGTCCACGAGGCCGCCCCCGACCACGACCACGCCGGGGTCGAGCACGTTGACGAGCGAGGCGAGCCCCTGGCCGAGCCAGTCGCCGATCTCGCCGAGCAGGGCGACCGCCTTGTCGTCGCCGTCGCGGGCGGCGGCGGTGACCGCGCCGCCGTCGGCGTAGCCGAGCTCGCGGCCGCGGCGGGTGAGGGCGGTGCCCGAGGCGTAGGCCTCCCAGCAGCCGTGCGAGCCGCAGCCGCACGGCAGGCCGCCGGGCACGACGCGGAGGTGGCCGACCTCGGCGGACATGCCGTGCGCGCCGCGGTAGGGAGCGCCGGCGAGCACCAGGCCGCCCCCGATGCCGGTGCCGACGGTGATCGTGAGGACCTCGTCGTGACCTGCGCCGGCGCCGAACCGGTACTCGCCCCAGGCCGCGGCCGTGGCGTCGTTCTCGAGGACGACGGGCAGCCCGGTCGTCTCGGCGAGCCAGGCGGCCATGGGGCGCGCCGGCCAGGAGAAGTTGGGGGTCACCAGCACCTCGCCCGTGGCCCGGTCGACGAAGCCCGGCACGCCGATCCCGACGCCGGCGACGTCGCCCTGGCGCTGCAGGTCGCGGATCGTCTCGAGCACCACGTCGGCCGCGGCCTCGGCGTCGTCGCCGGGCGTGACCGCGCGTCGTCGCGCGGAGACGGTGCCGCCGGCGTCGACGAGGCCGGCCGCGATCTTGGTGCCGCCGACGTCGATCCCGATCGTGACCGCGCTGGGCGCGACGGCCGGCTGGCTAGTCCGGTTGCTCACTGCGGGGACGCCACGTCGACGTCCTCGGCGGCGAGCAGCACGGCCCCCACGAGGCTGGCCCGGTGGCCCAGCTCGCCGGCGACGACCGGCGTGCTGGCAACGGCGTCGAGGGCGTAGCGGCGGAGGCCGACGCGGGCGGGCTCGAGCAGCAGGTCGCCGGCGCGTGCCATGTCGCCGCCGATCGAGACCAGTGCCGGGTTGAGCAGGTTCACCAGGCTCGCGATGCCGCGTCCGAGGTGCATGCCGGCCTCCTCGAGAGCCCGGATCGCGGCGACGTTGCCGTCGCGCGCGGCGGCGACGACCTGGTCGACGTCGGTGGCCTCGGGGGTCTCGGGCAGCTGGCCCGCCACCTGCTGCTGCACGAACGGCGTCGAGGTGTAGGCCTCGAGGCAGCCGCGCTTGCCGCAGCGGCACGACGGGCCGTTGTCGTCGAGGGTGAGGTGGCCGATCTCGCCGGCGGTGCCACCGGCGCCGTGGAAGACGCGGCCGTCGATGATGATGCCGGCGCCGACGCCCGACGAGGTCTTGATGAACGCCGAGCTGTCGAACCCGCGTGCTGCTCCGACGCGGTGCTCGGCCAGCGCGCCGAGGTTGGCGTCGTTCTCGACGAGCACCCGGACGCCGAGCACCTCCTCGGCGGCGACGCGGGCGTTGACGCCGTGCCACCCCGGGAAGATCGCGTCGGACTCGACGAGCTCGTCGCGCACCGGCGCGGGCAGGCCGAGGCCGGCGGCGCGCACCGGCGGGGCGTCGTCGTCGTAGGCGCCGAGCCCCTCGAGGAGGGTGCGGGCGAGGGCGAGCGCCTCGCGGTGGTCCTCGCCGCCCCCGGTGTGACGACGGTCCTCGCGGACCACCGTCCCGGCGAGGTCGCCGACGGCGACGGCAACGTGGCTGTGGCCGAAGTCGATCCCGACCACCGTGCCGGCGGCGGGGGAGAGGCGCACCGACGCGCCCCGGCGTCCGCTGCCGGGGACGACGTCGACGAGACCGTGCTCGGCGAGGTCGCGCACGATGGTGGAGACCGTGGCTGGCGCGAGCCCGGTCGTCCGCGCCAGGTCGGCCTGGGTCCAGGGCTCGCCGCGCTCGCGCAGCAGCGTCACCACCCGCAGCTGGTTCGCCGTGCGCAACGAGCCGGGGGATCCGGGCGCGGCGGAGGGCGAGGGGGACATGGGCGGCACTGTGCCGGTGAGCACGGTCACAGGTCAAGGGGTTAGCGATCAGAAGTTGAAGACAAAGACGCAATGACGGCGGTTCAGAAGTTTTTTCTGTTCAACTCTTGACGACAACGAGTGTGACGGCGAACACTCGCCCCAGAAGCCGGGCCAAGCGTCGTCCCGGTGTAACCACGTCAAGGAGAAGTCGTGACCACACCCCTACACCGTGCCGCCCTGTTCGGTGCCGCGCTGGCCCTGAGCGCCGCCACGTTGACCGCCTGCGGAGCCAACGACACCGGAGGCGACGACAACGACAACAGCGACAACGGGTCGAACGAGACCACCGACCCGAGCGACGGCGGTGACGGGGGCGCCACGGGCGGCACCATCGCGCTGCTGCTGCCGGAGTCGAAGACCACGCGCTACGAGGCCTTCGACAAGCCGCTCTTCGAGGCCGCGGTCGCCGACCTGTGCCCCGACTGCAAGGTCGACTACTACAACGCCGACCAGGACGAGGCCAAGCAGGCCCAGCAGATGACGACCGCGCTCACCGCGGGCGCCGAGGTCGTCGTCCTCGACCCGGTCAACGGTGCCGGCGCCACCGGCATGGTCGACGAGGCGCAGAGCCAGGACGTCCCCGTCATCGCCTACGACCGCCTCATCACCAACGCCGACTACTACATGTCCTTCGACAACGAGACGGTCGGCAAGCTGCAGGCCCAGGCTCTCGTCGACGCGCTCGGCGACTCCGGCGACATCCTCATGCTCAACGGCTCGCCGCAGGACCCGAACGCCGGGCAGTTCAAGGCCGGCGCCCACTCGGTGCTCGACGCCTCCGGGGTCAACATCCTCGAGGAGTACGACAACCCGGACTGGAGCCCCGAGAACGCCCAGCAGTGGACCACCGACCAGCTGAGCAAGTACGACCCGTCCGAGATCGCCGGCGTCTACGCCGCCAACGACGGCCAGGCCGGCGGCGTCGTCGCCGCCCTCACCGGTTCCGGCGTGGCGCTCGACGCGCTGCCGCCCATCACGGGTCAGGACGCCGAGGTCGCCGCGCTGCAGCGGATCATGGCCGGCGAGCAGGCCATGACGGTCTTCAAGCCGATCCCGATCGAGGCCGAGACGGCCGCCGAGGTCGCCGTCAAGCTGCTCGGCGGCGAGGACATCGGCACGACCGACACCGGTGTCGACCAGTCGGACTTCGAGGGCGTCACGTCCTACATCTTCGACCCGATCGTCACCACGCAGGACAACATCGCCGAGACCGTCAACACCCTGGTCGACAGCGGCGTCTACACGCTCGACGAGATCTGCACCGGCGACTACGTGGACGACTGCGCCACCGTCGGCCTCAGCTGAGCCAGTAGATGACACTGGACACGACGCCGGCCGGGGGGAGGGTCGTCCTCTCCCTGGCCGGCATCACCAAGCGCTTCGGCGCCGTGCAGGCCCTCACCGACGTCTCGATGCAGGTGCGGGCCGGCGAGGTGGTCGCGCTCGTCGGTGACAACGGCGCCGGCAAGTCGACCCTCGTCAAGGTGATCTCGGGCGTGTACCAGCCCGACGAGGGCCACCTGGAGTTCGACGGCAGCCGGACGACGGTCAGCGGGCCCTCCGCGGCCCAGGCCATGGGCATCGCCACGGTCTTCCAGGACCTCGCCCTGTGCGACAACCTCGACGTCGTGGCCAACCTGTTCCTCGGCCAGGAGCGCCGCCGCGGGCTGTTCGTCGACGAGGTCGGCATGGAGCAGGAGTCGTGGCGCCTGCTGCGCTCGCTGTCGGCCAAGATCCCGTCGGTGCGGATCCCGATCGCCGCCCTCTCGGGCGGCCAGCGGCAGACCGTCGCGATCGCCCGCAGCCTGGTGGGCGACCCCAAGGTGGTCATGCTCGACGAGCCCACCGCGGCCCTGGGCGTCGCCCAGACCGCCGAGGTGCTCAACCTGATCGAGCGGCTTCGCGACAACGGGCTCGGGGTGATCCTCATCAGCCACAACATGGCCGACGTCCAGGCGGTCGCGGACCGGATCATCGTGATGCGGCTCGGCCGCAACGCCGCCGAGTTCCGCGTCGAGGAAGCCACCACCGAACAGCTGGTCGCCGCCATCACGGGCGCCAGCGACAACGTCGTCGCCTCGCGCGCGGCCCGCAAGGAGACGACCCATGAGTGACCCGTTGGTGAAGGAGCCGGTCGAGACCCCGGTCTCGGCCGTCGCGGCCGACATGGCCGACGAGCGGCTCATCCTCGAGCGGGGAGTCGGGGGCGCGTTCAAGGCGTTCCTCAACCGGCTCCGGGGCGGCGACCTCGGCGCGCTGCCGGTGATCGTCGGGCTGATCGTGATCTGCACGGCCTTCTACCTGAAGGAGCCACGGTTCCTCTCCTCGAAGAGCATCGAGTCGATCACCCAGTTCGCGGCGCCCACGGGCATCATCGCCCTCGGCATCGTGCTCGTGCTGCTGCTCGGCGAGATCGACCTGTCGGTCGGGTCGGTGGCGGGCTTCAGCTCGGCCGTGATGGCCGTGATGATCGTCAACCACGGGCAGTCCACGCTCGTGGCGATGATCGCCGCGATCGGCGTCGGGCTCCTGATCGGGCTGCTCTACGCCGTGCTGCACCAGTTCGTCGGCGTGCCCAGCTTCGTGTTCTCGCTGGCGGGGCTGCTCGCGTTCCAGGGAGCGTTGCTCTACACGCTGGGTGACCAGGGCACGATCACGCTGCCCCAGGACTCGGGACTCCGCTCGTTCGCCCGCGACAAGTTCCTCAGCGACGCCCAGGCCTACGGCCTGGTCGCCCTCGCGGTGGTCGCCTACGTCGGCACGCAGCTGCTCACCATGCAGCGCCGGCGGGCCGCCGAGCTGACGCCGCCGAGCCTGGTGGGGGTGGCGGTCAAGGCCGTGCTCATGGCCGCCGGGCTGGGGTACTTCGTCTACTACATCGGGATCGCCCGCGGCGTCGGCTACCTCTTCACGCTCTTCGTGCTGCTCGTCGTCGCCATGGACGTGCTGCTCCGGCGCACCCGCTGGGGCCGTCACGTGTTCGCGGTCGGCGGCAACGAGGAGGCCGCCCGGCGGTCGGGCATCAACGTCACGGGCGTCTACATGTCGGTGTTCGCACTGACCGCGGCCTTCGCCGCCCTCGGCGGCCTGATGCTGGCCGGGCAGCTGACCACCGTCTCGCAGAGCAGCGGCACCACCGACACCAACCTCACGGCCATCGCGGCCGCGGTCATCGGTGGCACCAGCCTGTTCGGCGGCCGTGGGTCGGCCTACGCCGCCCTGCTCGGCATGCTCGTCCTGCAGGCGATCACCGCCGGGCTCAACATCATCAACGTCGAGTCCGAGGTGCGCTTCATGGTCACCGGGGGCGTGCTCCTGCTCGCCGTCGCGATCGACTCGGTGTCCCGCCGTCTCCGCTCCTCGAGCGGACGAGGGTAGGACGCCGTCCCGGATCGGGCCGGGTCGGGTTCCAGTCCCCGACCCGGCCCGGCCTCCACGCTGACCCGTCGCACATGTGCGACGGGTCGGTGTCGTCTCCGGAGCGATGAGTCGGCGGGCCGGAGCGGGTCGGCACCCCCATGACCATCAGCCCGCTGTACGGCGACCCGACGGCCGACGCGCCGCCGTGGTCGGACATCGACCGGCGCCTCACCGAGGCCCAGCTCTACTGGCTCGTGACGGTGCGCCGCGACGGCCGCCCGCACGCCGTGCCGCTGTGCGGCCTGTGGTGGGACGGTGCGTTCTGGTTCTGCACGGGCGACGCGGAGCAGAAGATGCGCAACCTCGAGCACGACGCGCACGTGAGCGTGCTCGCCGGGCCGCTCGGCGCGCAGGGGTGGGGGAGCGGCAAGGACGTCTCGGTCGAGGGCGAGGCCGTCGAGGTCACCGACGACGTGGTGCTGCGGCAGCTCGCCGCCGGGTGGGAGGCCAAGTACGCCGGCGACTGGCGGTTCGAGGTCCGGGAGCACCGGTTCTTCGAGCTGAGCGACCAGGGCGACGGCGTCGGCGACGGGGCGCGGGTCTTCCGCGTCGCGCCGTCGAAGGTGCTCGTGTTCGGCGACGCGCACGGCCAGACGACCTACGCCCCGCCCCGGGGATAGCGACGCGTCAGGCGAGGGCGCGGTCGAGGGCCGCGGCGACGTGCAGGCTGGTGACGGGGAACAGCGGCAGCTCGACGTCGTGCTGGTGGACGAGGAGCTCGAGCTCGGTGCAGCCGAGCACGAGGCCGGTGGCGCCGGCGTCCCACAGCTGGTCGGCGAGCCCGACGACGACGCGGCGCGAGCGGTCGACCACGTGGCCGTGCACGAGCTCGTCGTAGATCACGGCGTTGATGGCGGCGTGGTGCTCCTCGTGGGGCACGTGCACCGTGAGCCCGGCGGCGGTGAGCCGGTCGACGAAGAAGCGCTTGGTCATCGCGTACTCGGTGCCGATGAAGCCGACCTCGGTGACCCCCTGGGCGCGGCACGCCTCGGCCACCACGTCGGCCAGGTCGAGCAGCGGCACGGAGATCGCCGCCCGCACCTCCTCGGCCACGCGGTGGAAGGTCGTGGTGCACAGCAGCACGAAGTCGGCGCCGGCGGCCTCGACCCGGCGGGCGGCGTCGGCCAGGATCGTCGCCACCTCGTCCCAGCGCTCCTCCTGCTGGAGCGCGGTGACCTCGGCGAAGTCGACCGAGACCATCACGGTCTTCGCCGAGCTCAGGCCGCCGAGCCGTTCCTCGACCCCCCGGTTGAGCGCCTCGTAGTACCCGGCGCTGGACTCCCAGCTCATGCCGCCGATCAGGCCGATGGTCTGCACGGGGCTGACCCTACCGGCCCCGACGGTGGTCGAGGTGCGAGGAGCGAGGGACGAGCGACGAGCCTCGAGGCCCCCGCAGCGTGACGGCGTCGCGAGGCCCGGTCAGAGAAGCGTGCGAGGTCTCGAGGCCGCTCCCTCGTACCTCGGTCGCGTCGCCTCGACCACCGTCGGGTCAGGTCCTGTGGACCTTGTGCTGCGCGGCCTGGGCCCGCGGCCGGAGGACGAGCTCGTCGATGTTGACGTGCCGGGGGCGGGTGACGACGTAGGTGATGGCGTCGGCGACGTCCTCGGCGACGAGCGGCTCGGCCACCCCGGCGTACACGGACGCCGCGCGCTCGGCGTCGCCGTCGAAGCGGACGAGGGCGAACTCGTCGGTGCGCACCATGCCGGGGGCGACCTCGGTCACCCGGACGGGCTGGTCCCACAGCTCGAGGCGCAGCGTCTCGGTGACGACCTGGGTGCCGTGCTTGGCCACGGTGTAGCCCGCGCCGCCCTCGTAGGCGATGCGGCCGGCGGTCGAGCCGACGTTGCAGATGATGCCGGCGCCGTCGTCGGCGCGCAGGAGGGCGGGCAGCAGGGCGCGGGTGACCTGCATCAGCCCGATCACGTTCACCTCGTACATCCGGCGCCACTCCTCGGCGTCGGCCTCGGCGACGGGCGAGGCGCCGAAGGCGCCGCCGGCGTTGTTCACCAGGACGTCGAGCTGCTCGCCCGACCGCCTCGGCGAGGGCGGCGACCGAGGCGGCGTCGGTGACGTCGCAGGTGACGGCGGTGCCACCGATCTCGGCCGCCAGCGCGGTCACCCGGTCGGTGCGGCGGGCCGCGCAGAACACGTGGAAGCCGGCGGCGGCGAGAGCGCGGGCGGTGGCGGCGCCGATGCCGCTGCTGGCCCCGGTGACGACGGCGGTGCGGTGGGTCATGGGTCGATCATTCCCGGACTGGCAGACTGATCCGTCGGCAGGTCAGCCCGGCACGGATCGAGGGGACGCAGATGCGACAGGTGACGCTGGCGGCGGCGCTCCTCGGGGGCGTGCTCCTGGTCGCCAACCTCTTCGTGGACGCCGACGCGCTCGCCTGGGCCGGGCTGGCCCTGGTCGGGCTCGCCGTGGCGGCCCTCGGGGCCCGGCTCGTCGAGCAGCCGTGGCTGGCCGTCATCACCGCCGCCGGCTCGGTGGCCCTCGGCTGGGCGGTGCTCGCGGTGCTGAACGAGGCGGTCGACGGGCGCCAGCTGGACGCCGCCGTCGGCGGCGTCGCCACCCTCGGCGTCGCCGTCGCCGTGATGCGCTCGCCCACGGCTCGCGACCGGCCGGGGAATCACCGGTCCTGACCCGTGGTTGGCGCAGCGTGAACACCGTGACGGGGCTGAACCGGCTGGCCATGATCAGCCTGCACACCTCGCCCCTCGACCAGCCCGGCACCGGCGACGCCGGCGGCATGAACGTCTACGTCGTCGAGCTGGCCCGCCGGCTCGCGGCCCGCGGGGTGGAGGTCGACGTGTTCACCCGCGCCACCAGCTCGTCGCTGGCCCCCGTGGTCGAGCTCGGGGACGGCGTCCACGTGCGCCACATCCACGCCGGACCCTTCGAGGGCCTCACCAAGCACGAGCTGCCCGGCCAGCTCTGCGTCTTCGCCCGCGAGGTGCTGCGCACCGAGGCCGCCCACCCGGTCGGCCACTACGACGCGATCCACTCCCACTACTGGCTCTCCGGGCAGGTCGGCGCCCTCGCCCGCGACCGCTGGGGCGTGCCCCTCGTGCACTCGATGCACACGATGGCGAAGGTCAAGAACGACGCGCTCGCCGAGGGCGACACCCCCGAGCCGCTCGCCCGCGTGATCGGCGAGGAGCAGGTCGTCGAGGCCGCGGACCTCCTGCTCGCCAACACCGACCTCGAGGCCAAGCAGCTCATCAACCTCTACGACGCCGACCCGTCGCGGGTCGAGGTGGTGCACCCCGGCGTCGACCTCGACGCTGTTCCGTCCCGTCGGGACCGCCGAGGCGCGGCGCGCGCTGGGGCTGCCGGTCGACGCCGTCGTGCTCATGTTCGCCGGCCGGATCCAGCCGCTCAAGGCGCCCGACGTGCTGGTCCGCGCGGTCGCCGTGATGCTCGAGCGTGACCCGTCGCTGCGCCCGCGGCTCGTCGTCCCGGTGGTGGGCGGCCCCTCGGGCAGCGGCCTCGACAAGCCCACCTCGCTGGCGGCGCTCGCCGCCGACCTCGGCGTCAGCGACGTCGTGCGGTTCGTGCCGCCGGTCGACCAGGAGACGCTCGCGCGCTGGTACGCCGCGGCCACGGTCGTCGCGGTGCCGTCGCACAACGAGTCGTTCGGCCTGGTCGCGGTCGAGGCCCAGGCCTGCGGCACCCCCGTCGTCGCCGCGGCCGTGGGCGGCCTGACCACCGTCGTCCGCGACGGCCACAGCGGGCTGCTGCTCGACACCCACGACCCCGTCGCGTGGGCCGCGGCCCTCGCCCGCGTGGCCGGGGACGCCGACCTGCGCGCCCGGCTCTCGGCCGGCGCGCTCGCGCAGGCGCAGGACTTCTCCTGGGACGCCACCGCCGACGCTGCCATCGGGGTGTACGCGCGGGCCCGGGCCCTCATGCGAGAGTCGGTGTCGTGAGCACTCCTCGGCGTTCCTCGCCTCCTCCGCCGCGCTCCTCCGCCGGACGACGCCGCAGGCGCCTCGCGTGACCGGTGCGGCTGAGACCCTCCGGGCGTGGCTGAGGGACAACGACGTCGAGCACGACGAGCCCGCCGGACCCGACGGCGGCGTGTTCTCGTTCGCGCTGCCGGGGGAGAAGAAGCTGCAGACCCCGGTGCGGGTCGACCTCGGACCCCACGCCCTCGGCGTCCACGCCTTCGTGTGCCGCAACCCCGACGAGAACCACGAGGAGGTCTACCGCTGGCTGCTGCAGAAGAACCTGCGCACCTACGCGGTCTCCTTCGCCATCGACCGCACCGGCGACATCTACCTCGACGCCCGGCTGCCCCTCTCGATGGTCGGGGCCGACGAGCTCGACCGGCTGATGGGCTCGGTGCTCACCACCGCCGACGAGTCGTTCAACACCATCCTCGAGCTCGGCTTCGCCTCCTCGATCCGCAAGGAGTGGGAGTGGCGCCGGCTACGTGGTGAGCCGACGCACAACCTGGAGGCGTTCCGGGGGTGGCTGGAGGCAGACGGTGGTCGAGGTGCCGCGACCGAGGAACGAGGGAGCGGCCTCGAGACCTCGTGAGGTCGGTGGCCTGGGCGGCGTCGACCGCCGACGTCACCAGGTCTCGAGGCTCCTCGGTCGTTCCTCCCTCGTCGCACCTCGACCAGCGTCAGGCGTCAGGCAGTCGCCGTCTTCGTCCCGCGGCCGCCGGTGTCGGGGAGGAACTGGGGGGCGGGCACGGGCCGGCCGAGGTGGTAGCCCTGGCCGAAGACGCAGCCCATCGAGCGCAGGTGCGCGGCCTCGAGGGCGTTCTCGATGCCCTCGGCGACGATGGTGACGCCGAGCGTCGAGACCATCCGGAGGACGGCGCGGGTCAGGCGGAAGTCGTCGGCGTCGTCGGAGACGCCGGAGACCAGTGACCGGTCGACCTTGACGGTGTCGATCGGCAGCCGCTGGAGGTGCTTGATCGAGGAGTAGCCGGTCCCGAAGTCGTCGATGCCGATGCCGACGCCGAGCTCGCGCAGCGCCAGGATCGAGGAGCGCACGGCCGAGCTCTCGGCCATCAGCGCGGTCTCGGTGATCTCGAGCAGCAGGTTCGGGGCGGGGACGCCGTGGCGCAGCAGCGTCGTCTCGACCCGGTCGACGTAGGACGGCTCGCGCAGCTCGAGCGGCGAGACGTTGACGTGCATGCGGAAGTCCGGGCGCACCTGGCGCACCCAGAGCGCGGTCTGGGCCACGGCCTTGTCGAGCACCAGCCGGCCGAGCGGCACGATGAGGCCGGTCCGCTCGGCGGCCTCGACGGTCAGCATCGGCGAGATGGCGCCGCGCTGCGGGTGCTGCCAGCGCAGCAGCGCCTCGGAGCCGACGACGGTGCGGCTGCGCAGGTCGTGCACCGGCTGGTAGTGCAGGTCGAGCTGGTCGGGGTCGTCGCTCAGCGCGAGGGCGAGGTCGCGGATGCGGTTCAGCTCGTCGGCGACGTGGTTGAACGTCTCGCCGCGGTGCCAGCGGGTGGCGCCCGGGGCCTCGCGCCCGGCGGCGACGACGGCCGCGCGGATGTCGCGGATGACCGACCAGATCTCGTCGTCGACACCGCACTCGGCGGCACCGACGGTCACGACCGGCCACACCTGGTCGTCGGCGAGCGGCACCAGGGTGCGGACGTCGGCGAGCAGCTCCTCGACCTGCGCCTTCATGGTGTCGCGGGCGACGACGGCGGCGGCCATGAAGCCGCCGAGGGGCGAGGCCCGCAGCAACCGGGTGCGCAGGCCGTCGTGCTGCAGGGTGCGACGCGCGACCTCGGCGGAGACGATCTCGAGCGCGTGGGCACCGTGGACGTCGGCGATCTCGGCCGCGTTGGTGACGGAGGCGGCGATGAGGACGAGGGTGTGCCGGCGGTCGCTGTACCCGGCGCGCAGCTCGGCGATCGAGGAGACCAGGGACGACGTCGTCGGCAGCGTGGCGCCGTGCTGGTCGAGGCCGAGGGCCAGCGAGGCGGGGCCGCTCATGCGGGGCGCGTTCACGAGACCTGCGCGCCCATCTCGACCCGACCGACCGACCACGGCACGCCGGTGTCACGGATGACTCCCACCAGCACCTCGGCGGCGACGTCCTGGGCGAGGAAGGCGGCCGCGCCCAGGTGCTGGGCCTCGGCGATCTCGTCGTCGTCGGCGTCGTCGGCGATCACGACGACGGGGGTCTTGCGGAGCGAGAGGTGGCTCCGCACGATGCGGAGGACGTCGAGGCCCGAGCCCTGCGAGAGCCGCAGGTCGGTCACCACGACGGCGGGGAGGGGGTGCAGCACGCGGTCGTCGAACGGGGGCTGGCCCTGCACGTAGGCCTTCGCGTCGACCGCGTCGCGGCAGGCCACCACCGGGTTCGTGAGGCGGCCCAGCGCCAGGGCGTCACGCGTGGCTTGCAGCCTGTCGTCATCGTGACCGATGACCAGGACTGAAGGGTGCATGCGGGGGGCCTCCATCGGGTGCACCCGCTCGTGCGTGTGAGCACAGGCTGGGGAAAGGTGCAAGCACTACTCTTACGGAATTGTGGGAGGCGCGCCCAGGTAATCGGTAAACTTGTGGCAATGCTCTAGACCGCAGTGGACAGAGTGACGGGTGTGACGCTAGCGCACACCTGGGGAGTGACGACACTCACACGCCGTCCCGAGGTCAGGCGAGGCCCATCGTGGCGGCGTAGGCGTGGGCGAGGGGCAGGCCGGCGAACAGCCCGAGGGCGGCCCCCGCCAGCATGAACGGCCCGTGCGGGACCGCCTGGCGGCGCGTGAGCCGGCCGGCCGCGCGCAGCGGGACCAGCACCACGGTGCCGATGACGAACCCGGCGAACAGCCCGATCACCGCGGCCTCCCAGCCGACGAGCCCGAGGACGAGGCCCAGCACCGGGGCGAGCGCGACGTCGCCCAGACCCATCGCGCGGCCGCCGGACCCGAAGTGGAGGAGGGCGTAGAGACCGGTCCAGCTCGCCACCGAGACGGCGATCGCCGTCCAGTCGAGCGAGGTCCCGGCCGCAGCGCCGGCCACGACCACGAGCACCACCAGGATCGTGGTCACGCGGGTGATGGCGAACGGCAGCCGCTGGTGCTCGATGTCGATGAGGGCCAGGCCGATGCCGGCGCCGACCACGACCAGGGCCGCGCCGAGCACGACCGGGTCGGTGAAGCGCCACGCGGTGAGGGCGAAGGCCGCACCGGTACCGGCCTCGACCAGCGGGTAGCGCGGCGAGATCGGCATGGCGCAGTCGCGGCACCTGCCGCGCAGCAGCAGCCACGAGAGCACCGGGACGTTGTCGCGCTTGCGCAGCTCGTGGCGGCAGCCGGGGCACGCCGACGGCGGGTTCACCACCGACAGGCCGGCCGGTACGCGGTGGACGACGACGTTGAGGAACGACCCGACGAGCAGGCCGAGGACGCCCGCGAGAGCGACGACGAGGCCCGTCGGCAGCAGCTCGAGGCCGCTCACGAGACCCATCCGGTGCCGACCACGGCGGCGTCGAAGCGGGAGCGCTCGTGCGGCTCGAGCAGGTCGCGGACGAGTCCGGCGACCTCGTCGTCGTCGACGCCGGGGTCGTTGGCGACGTGTGCCACGAGGTCACAGCGGAGACCCACCGAGACGCCGGTCGCGTCGCCACCCTGGGCGGCGGAGTCCTGGAGCACCGCCCCCAGCGCCTGCACCAGCGAGTCGGGCAGCACCTCGTCCGCCACGTCGGGCGCGGCGTAGTGGGCGGAGTCGGTCGGCGGCTCGTGGGCCGAGAGGTGCGAGGCGTCCTGCAGCATGGCGGTCACCGCGATCGACGGGCCGACGAGCGAGGAGGCGACGGCGCGCGCCCCGGCGATCGCCATGCCGGCGTCGGCGGGTGCGAGCCCGGCGAGCGCGCGGCAGAGCTCCTCGTTGCGGCCGGCCAGCAGTGGGCCGAGGACGCGGAGGTCGGCGGCCCACTGGGCCAGCGTGGCCTCGCGGAACCGCCCGGCACGGGCCAGCGAGCGCGACAGCTCGGCGTAGGCGTGGGCGGTGTGGTCGACCTGACGAGCCGGCTCGGCTGACGCCGTGGGGACCACCGCAACCGGGACGGTCGCGGTCCAGGCGGGTACGTCGACGACGACGTCGACCGCGATGCCTCGAGCTCGATGCCTCGACCAGTCGGCGGGACGTCCTGGGCGTCGACCACTGCCGTGACCTCCTTGGTGTCGTCGTCGTGGCGGTCGCGAATCGCCGCGAACGGGTTGTCGACGAGGTCGGGCCCGGCGCCCTCGGCCGCCAGTGCCCATGCGAACTGCGCCTTGGCGAGCTCGACAGTGGCCAGGTCCTCGGCGGCGAGGCCGTCGGGGGTGTGCCCCTCGTCGGTGGCCCCGTCATCGGTGCAGGAGTCAGCGTCCGACTGGACCAGGAGCGGCTCGGCGAACAGCGGTTCGACCTCGGGCATCCGCGTGGGCTCGAACGCAGAAGCCTCGACCTCGACGGGCTCGGGGCCCGGAGCGTCGAGCGCGGGAACGTCGAGCACCGGCACCGGGAGTGCTGGGGGCTCGAAGATCTCGGGCAGCGAGCCGCTGCCGGCCGGGTGGGGCTCGTCGTCCTGCGCGGCGACGGGCTCCTCGACGAGCTGCTGCACGACGGGCCGCTCCGCGAGGTGTGCGGCGACGGGCTCGGCGACGGCTCAGCGGGGTCTCCCCGGTGTACTCGGCGAGGGGCTCCGCGACGGGCTCGGCAACCGATGCCTCGAGGGCGGCCCGGGCCGCAGCAGCCTCGGCGGCAGCCGCGACCTCCCACGGCGGGATGCCCAGGTCGAAGGTCGGCAGCACGCCGCGAGCGGCAGGTGCGGCGCCTTCGGAGGCGGCGTCAGCGACGGGCGCGATCGCGACGGCAGGTGCCTGGTCGGCGTAGGCACCGAGCCGGGCGTCGCGGCGACGGCGCACCATCCAGCCGAGCAGCAGCACCAGGGCGAGCAGCAGTGCGAGCATCGGGACGACGGTGAGCGGCATGTGCTCCGGCTTTCGGTGTGAGGTCGGCGGACGGCGGTGTCCACCGAGAGCATCGGCAGGCCCGTCCGGCGACTTGACGCCGCGTCGGGGTGAGCGAGGCGGCTACCGAGCGGCGCGGCGACAGCGACCGAGCCGCCCGACACGTCGTGCGGGCGGGTCGAGGTCGTGCGACCGGCTCAGGAGGCGCTCAGACCGGGTGGACCCGCTGCCGACGCCACTCCTGGTTCCACGCGACGACCTGGTCGATGCCCGCGGGCGGGTTCAGCCAGAACCCCTGCTGGATGTCGCAGCCGAGCTCCTGCAGGAGCACGGCGGTCTGGGCGGTCTCGACGCCCTCGGCCACGACGCGGATGCCGAGCCCGTGGGCGGCACTGGTGAGGGCGCGCACCAGGCGCGTCACCTCGGCGTCGTCGTTGCCGCCGACCTCGTGCAGGGTCTGCACGATCGAGGGGTCGACCTTGACCTCGCGGACGGCCGGGTTGCTCCACAGGGCGGTGAGCGAGGACCGCGCGGTCCCGAACCCGCGGATGCTGACCTCGAAACCGCGCCGGCTCAGCGAGCCGAAGGTCTCGCTCGTCTCCGACGAGGTCCGGGTGACGGGCTCGGTGATCTCGATGACGACGTGGCGGGGGGACAGGCCGTGGCGGTGGACCCGGGAGCGGAGGTCGTCGACGAGTCCGCGACCCAGGATGTGGCGACGGGTGACGTTGATCGAGAGCCGCGCGTGCGGGGCGGCGGCCTGCAGGGCCGGCAGGTCGCCGAGGGCCCGCTCGAGCACGGTGGTGGTGATCGGCGCCATGAGACCGGAGCGCTCGGCGAGCGGGATGAACTGGGCGGGGAGCAGCAGGCCGTGCTCGGGGTGGTCCCAGCGGGCCAGGGCCTCGAAGCCCACGACCGTGCTGGTGCTCATCTGCACCTGCGGCTGGTAGTGGACGACGATCTGGTCGGCGGGCACGCCGGCCTCGAGGTCGGCGAGGAGCTGGCGCGTGAAGCCGGGCTCGTAGGAGCCCTCGGGGGTGCTCGCGCGCCACTGGCCGGTGCCGGACGCCTTGGCGGCGTACATGGCCTGGTCGGCCGCGCGCAGCAGTTCCTCGATGGTCTCGCCGTCCTCGTCGAAGAGGGCGATGCCCACGGAGACGCCGACGGCCACGGAGAGGTCGTCGACCTCGAGGGGCGCCATGATCGCGTCGATCGCGGCACGGGCGCGGGCGGCGGCGGCGTCGGCGCAGCCGAGGGGGCCGGTCACCACCGCGAACTCGTCGCCCCCGAGCCGGACGACCAGGTCGTCGGCGTCGACGGCGTTGCGCAGGCGGGCGCCCACGGCGGTGAGCACGCGGTCGCCCGACGTGGTGCCCGGCCGAGTCGTTGAGCCCCTTGAACCCGTCGAGGTCGAGCAGCAGCAGGGCCGCCGGTCGTCCCTCCGACAGGGCGCGGGCGAGCAGCCACGGTCCCTGCCTCAGCAGCTCCTCGCGCGAGGCGAGGCCCGTGAGAAGGTCGGTCCGCGTCCCGCGTACGTGGCGGCCGGAGAGCCATCGGGCCACCCGCTCCTGGCTCTCGCGCGAGGTCTCGTGCGTGCCCAGGACGGCCTGGTCCCCCAGTCCGCCGACGGTCATGACTCCGGGACCGTCGGCTTCTTGAGCGGAGGGGCCACGAAGGTGTAGCCCGCGAGGTCGAGCGTCACGCCGTCCTCGGCGTCGCCGCCGCCCTCCTCCGCCGTCTTGGTGGCGTCGATCGTGGCGCTCTCGATGAGGATGGCCCGATCGAGCGCCTGCATGTTCTTGAGGAACATCCTGATCTGCTCCGTGGTGCCCTTCACGCTGATCGTCACGTCCTGGACGGCGATCGTGCGCGTGGTGACCGGCGCCGGAGCGTTCGGGTCGACGGCGGGCGCGGCCGGCGTGTCCGACGTGGCCCCGGTTGCGGCCGGCGGGGCCACCGGCTCCCGGTTCACGATCATCGGGACCCCGGGGCTCAGCGCCGTGACGTCGTCGACGTCGATGCCGGCGTCGGTCGCCGCGTTGTCGATCTCGGCGAAGAAGCCGGGCTGGTCCGCCGTCGGCGGCCAGTAGCTGCCGAGCTTGCGAGCGACCACCGTGGTCTCCGGCAGCTGGTCGACCTGGCGACGCAGTGCGATGTACTGCAGGTTCAGGGTGTCGGCGCGATCGCCGGCGTCGGTGTGGGCCTCGCCGGCCGCGCTGATGTCGCCCAGCGTGGGGCTCAGGGTGAGGAACCACGAGGCCACGACCATCAGGGCGAGGCCGGCGAAGCCGATGGCGACGGTGGCGGGGGCGGACTTCAGGTTCATCAGGAACCGTCCTCGGTCTCGTCGGGAGCGGGACCGGAGCCGTCGAGGTCGACGAACCGTCCCGCGAGGGCCTGGGGGTCGAGGCCGACAGAACCTCCGAAGGCCACCATGTCCTGCGCGGCGGCGTCGATGGCGTTCTCACCGATCGTGGTCGTGGTGATGAAGGGCTCGACGAAGAGCTTCGAGTCGGCGAGCGTCTGCACCAGGGTGCTCACGTCGGCTCGGGACTGCGCGACGCCGGTGAGCTCGACGCAGCCGACGACCTCGGTGGTGCCGAACGGGTCGGGACCGGGGCAGACGGTGTCCTCGGAGCCGGCACTGCTCGGGTCGGTCGAGAGCTCCTCGTTGTTCAGGTGGATCGCCAGCGTGTCGAAGCTCGCCTTGCCCTCGGGGAGGGCGAGGAGCAGCTTGGCCAGCACGTCGGACAGGTCGACGTCGGTGCTCATGACCTCCTCGACGTCGGTGGCCCGCAGGGCGACGTTGCCCACGTACACCTTGACGTCGGCGAGCTCGTTGATCTGCGCCTGGAGGGCGCTCGAGGCGGCCTCCTGCTCGGCCAGCGCGTCCTGCACGTTGCCGAGGCGGACCTGCAAGGCGCCGCCGATCGCACCCAGGACGAGCAGCAGCGCCAGCGCACCGCCGACGAACTTGCGACGCAGGTGGTGGACCTTCAGCTCCTCCAGCACCCACGGCGAGAGCAGGTTGACGGCGGTGGACGTCGTGGCGCCGCGGCCTCGGCCGGCCTCGGCCGACCTGCGCTGCCTGGGCTGACGACCGGGGCCGGCCGGCCTCGGCTCAGGAAGGACGCCCGCGGCCTTGGCCGCGGCCCGCTCGGCCGCGCGCGCGGCGCGGGCCTCCTTGGAGCGCCGGGCGCTCTGGCGGTGCGGGTCCGGCTCGGTGGGAACGGAGTCCGTGGGCTTGTCGAGAAGGCTCATGCGGGAACTCCGAGGCAGAGGCCGAAGGAGACGGCGAGGTCGGCGTCGAGCGGCGCACCCGGCCCGGCCTCGGCGCCCCGGCCCCGGGCGCCGTCACTGCCGGGCGGCGGTGCCAGCACCGAGGCCGGGAGGCCGACGGTGTGGGCGACGACGTCGGCGAAGCCCGGCGCAGCCGCGCCCATGCCGGTGAGCACGAGGCGCGAGGGCGGGTTGGTGGGGTCGGAGCTGGTGTAGAAGCTGAGGGTGTCGCGCACCTCGGAGGCGAGGCGCTGGACGGACTCGCGCAGGGTCTGCGCGGTGAAGTCGGTACCGCGCAGGTCGACGGTGCGCTTGGTCTGGTCGGCCGAGGCGGGGTCGTCGCCGGTCAGGTCCGCCATCGCCTGGGTCAGGGTGCTGCCGCCGAGACCCGGGATCACGCGGACGAAGCGGGGCAGGCCCTGGGTGTGGACGGCGACCGCCACCTTGTCGGCACCGACGTCGAGGATCGCCTCGGTGCCTTCCTGGCCGGCGCCGGCTCGGGCGGCGGCCCGGACCAGGGCGAGGGGGGAGAGGTCGGCCGTCGTCGGACGCAGGCCCGCGTTGCGCACCGTGCGCACGATGTCGTCGACGCCGTCACGTGCGGTGGCGACCAGGAGGACGCGCGCCATCCGGCGCCCGTCGCGCTCGACGTCCCCGAGGAGCACGTGGTCGATGTTGGCCTCGTCGACCGGCACCGGCAGGAGGTCGGAGACGAGGAAGCGCATGGCCTTGCGCAGGTCGGCGGGCGGCATCCAGTCGAGCTCGACCGGCCGCACCAGCACCGAGCCGCTGCCGAGCGCCAGGCGCACGTTCTTGGTCGTGAACTTCTGCTCGTGCCACAGCCGGCGCACCGCCTTGGTCACCTCGGCAGGGTCGCGCAGCTGGCCGCCCTCGACCGCGCCCGGTGGCAGCGGCACGCGGCCGGACTTGCGGACCTTGGCGGTGCGGCCGCTGGAGCGGACCTCGACAGCGCGGACAGCGGAGCTGCCGATGTCGAGGCCGACGACGGTGGGTGCCATGTGGGGGTCTCCCGTGGTGCTGAGTGAGTGCGGGGGGTGGTGGCGCTAGACGGAGCATCGGCCCGTGGGTGGCGCCACTTGAGACGCAGCGCCACGGTCAAGTGCAGCCCCCGGGCCGCCGATGAGCAGGTGAGACCCAGGACAAGGAGTCCCCCCTGTGACCCACCTCGCCCAGACCGAGAGCGACGTCGACCCGCGCGCCCAGGAGCTGCTCCACAGCCTCATGGAGCTCGTGATCCGGCGGGACGCCAGCGACCTGCACCTGCGCCCCGGTGCGGCCGCCAAGATGCGCGTCTCGGGCGCCCTCGAGGACGCCACCACCGCGCCGCTGGACGCCGACCTGGTCGACGCGGTCATCGCGGCCTCGATGAAGCCGGACGTGCGGCAGGAGTTCCTGGAGAACCTCGAGGCCGACTACGCCGTGGTCGTCGACGGCATCGGGCGGTTCCGCGCCAACGCCTTCCACACCAAGGGCGCCTCGGCCGCCGTCATGAGGCGGGTGCGCGACCAACCGGTGCCGCTCGACGACCTCGACATGCCGGCGTCGCTGCACGACCTCGCCCGCAAGCACCGCGGGCTGGTGCTCGTCACCGGCCCGACCGGCTCGGGCAAGTCGACGACGCTCGCCGGCATGATCGACCTGATCAACCGGGAGCGCGCCTGCCACGTGCTGACCCTCGAGGACCCGATCGAGGTGCTCCACACCGACAAGGTCGCCACCATCACCCAGCGCGAGCTGGGCAGCGACACCCGCGACTGGACCGCTGCGCTGCGATCGGCCATGCGCCAGGACCCCGACGTGATCCTGGTCGGCGAGCTGCGCGACACCGCCACGGTGCACGCGGCGCTCACGGCAGCCGAGACCGGCCACCTCGTCTTCGGCACGATGCACACCAACGACACCCGCGAGACCGTGCACCGCCTCATCGAGTTCTTCCCGGCCGATGAGCAGATGCGCGTGCGCGCCGTGCTGTCCGGGACGCTCGAGGGCGTGGTGTGCCAGCGCCTCGTCCCCAAGCCCGACGGCTCGGGACGGGTCTGCGTGATGGAGGTCGCCGTCCGCGACGCCCGCTTCGCCGAGGCCGTCGCCGACGGGACCAAGACGCACGAGATCCCCGACATCCTCGAGCAGGGTGAGTACTCCGGGATGCAGACCTTCGACCAGCACCTGCTGCGGCTGGTGATGACGGGCGTGCTCGACGACGCCACCGCGCGCGACGCCGCCAGCAACCCGCACGACCTCAACGTCAAGCTGCGGCGCGCCGGCTGGAACCCGGTGCGGTCGGTGGGGGTCGGCTGACCCGCGGGGCCTACGCCAGGATCTCGAGGGCCTGCTGCGGGTTCTCCCGGTAGCGCACGATGAGCTCGGCCGTCGCCTCGTCGATCCGGTCGTGCAGCGCGCGCCGGTACGACGTGAGCGTCCGCTCGGCCGTGCCGAGCCGCTCGAGGGCCTCCGCCGTGCCGGCCTCGTCGGTCGGCGTGACCCACACGCCCTCGAGGTCGGGCAGCTCGGGCAGCGGGTCGGAGGCACGGACGCGGTGGAGGGCGGTGCGCATGTGGCCGCTGCCGGTGTCGCCGAGCACCCGCCCGAGGGCGTCGACGTCGATCACGGCGTCCCGCAGGCTGCCGGCCTTGATGAGGTCGACCCGCGCGTGGATCAGGCGGCGCCAGTAGGAGATGCGCTCCTCCTCGGCGCGCAGCTTCTCGCGGTAGGCACGCAGCTCGGCGAGGTCGACCTCGGCGAGGTGCGGGGAGGCGGTCGCATCGGTGATCGTGCGGCGCTGCCCGCTCGGGGGCAGGTCGTCGTCGGCCATGCGCGCATCGTATGCGGAGAGCGTCCCGCCCAGGTGCCTGGCCCGCCTCCGGTGGGCGCGTCGCCGACGCTCAAGTCGACCCCTGGGGCCGCCGAAACTCTTCATCGAGACCGGGTCCCCCCTCCTCGGTCTCCTCCTTCTTGACAGTCCGAGCACACCCGATCCCATGAGTCCCGAGCGGAGCAACGCGACGTGATGACGAGCACCGGCGACACGATCGCGTCGTTGCTGGCCGCAGGGCTGGTGACGCAGGACGACGTCGACCTCGCCCGTACCTCCGCCGGCGACGGTCAGACCGTGCTGGAGAACCTCGTCGGCCGTGGTCTGGTCGACCGCAACGAGCTGCTGCGGCTCGCGGCCGAGTCCGCGGGCATCGAGTTCGTCGACCTGACCGAGGTCTCGGTCGACGCCACCGCCGCCGCCCTCCTGCCTGGCGACTTCGCCCGCCGCTCGACCGTGCTGCCGATCGCCCGCCGCTCCGGCGAGCTCGTGGTCGTCGTCCCGCTGAAGGGCCTCAACGACCTCGACCTCAAGGACGACATCGCGCGGCTGACCCGCCACCGCGTCATCTTCGCGCTCGCCGGCCGCCCCGAGATCGAGGCGCAGCTCAACAAGTACTACCGGGCGGACGGCGAGCTGAGCTCCCTCGAGGCCGACCTCGACGTCGTGGAGACCATGGAGGACCTGGAGTCCTTCACCGAGGTCACCGAGGACGCACCCGTCGTCCGGTTCGTGAACCTCCTCATCAACCAGGCGATCAGCGACCGCGCCTCCGACATCCACCTCGAGCCCACCGAGCACGACCTGCGGGTGCGCTACCGCATCGACGGCGTCCTCAAGGACGCGCACCGGGCCCCGCGCTCGATCGTCGGCGGCGTCGTCAGCCGGCTCAAGATCATGGCCGACATGAACATCGCCGAGAGGCGGGTTCCCCAGGACGGCCGGCTCACGGTCACCCACGAGGGCAAGAAGATCGACCTCCGCGTCGCCACGCTGCCCACGGTGTGGGGCGAGAAGATCGTCGCCCGGGTGCTCGACAACTCCAACACCACGCTCGACCTGAGCGACCTGGGCTTCAGCCAGGGCAACATGGACGCAGTTCAAGAAGTCCTACAGCAAGCCCTACGGGATGATCCTGGTCACCGGTCCGACCGGGTCGGGCAAGAGCACCACGCTGTACGCGACGCTGAACATCCTCAACCAGCCGCACGTCAACTGCATCACCGTCGAGGACCCGGTCGAGTACCGCCTGCCCGGCATCAACCAGGTGCAGACCAACCCCAAGGCCGGCCTCACGTTCGCCTCGGCCCTGCGCAGCATCCTGCGCTCGGACCCCGACATCGTGCTCATCGGCGAGATCCGCGACCACGAGACCGCCAACATCGCCATCGAGGCGTCGCTGACCGGCCACCTCGTGCTGTCCACGCTGCACACCAACGACGCGCCGAGCGCGCTGACCCGCCTGGTCGAGATGGGCATCGAGCCCTTCCTCGTCGGCTCGGCCCTGGACGCCGTGGTCGCCCAGCGCCTCTGCCGCTCGCTGTGCGCACGCTGCAAGACCCTGTACACCCCGGACCCCGCCGAGCTCGAGTCGGTCGGGCTGAGCCTCACCGACGAGGTTCCGCAGATCTACCGGGCCACCGGCTGCTCCTCCTGCGGCAACACCGGCTACCGAGGCCGGATGGCGCTGCACGAGGTCATGACCGTGAGTGAAGAGCTGGAGCGGTTGACGGTGCGCCGCGCCACGACCGACGACATAGGGCGAGCTGCCCGAGATGAAGGGATGACGACGTTGCGCGAGGACGGATGCCTGAAGGTGCTCGACGGCGGCACCACGATCGAGGAGGTCCTCCGTGTCGTGGGCTGACCAGCAGCGCGAGCCCGGGATGTTCTCGGGGGACGGCGAGCCGCCCCTCGACCTCGACGAGCTCCTCGCCTGCGCCGCCGCGAGCGGCGCCTCCGACCTGCACCTCACCGTGGGCGCACCGCCCACGGTGCGCGTGCGCGGCTCGATGGTCCCGCTGCCCGACACCCAGCCGCTGACCCAGCGGCCGCTGCGCGAGTGCATCTACGCGGTGCTCACCGAGCAGCAGCGCAAGGTGCTCGAGGAGACCCGCGAGCTCGACCTCGCCCACTCGGTGCACGGCGTCGGCCGGTTCCGCGTGAACGTGTTCTGGCAGCGCGGCTCCATCGGTGCCGTGCTCCGCATGATCCCGTGGGAGATCAAGCCGCTCGAGGACCTCGGCATGCCGGCCGTCCTCAGCACGTTCGGCAACCTCAAGCGCGGTCTCGTGCTCGTCACCGGGCCCACCGGCTCGGGCAAGTCGACCACGCTCGCCGCCGTCCTCGACCAGGTCAACCGCACCCGCCGCGGGCACATCATGACCGTGGAGGACCCCATCGAGTTCCTGCACCAGCACCGCGGCTGCATCGTGAACCAGCGCGAGGTCGGGACCGACACCCACGACTTCCGGGCCGCCCTCAAGCACGTGCTGCGTCAGGACCCCGACGTCATCCTGGTCGGCGAGCTCCGCGACCTCGAGACGATCTCGGTCGCCATCAGCGCGGCCGAGACGGGCCACCTCGTCCTCGCCACGCTGCACACGCAGTCCGCGCAGGACACGGTCAGCCGCATGATCGACGTGTTCCCGGCCCAGCAGCAGCAGCAGATCCGCACGCAGCTGGCGGCGACGCTCCAGGCCGTGGTGTGCCAGACGCTGGTGCCGTCGAAGGACGGCCGCGGGCGCGTGCCGGCCGTCGAGGTCATGATCTGCACCGAGGGCATCAAGGCGATGATCCGCGACGACAAGCTCGCGCAGATCCCCGGTTCGCTCCAGGCCGGTGGCCGTCAGGGCATGCAGACCATGAACGCCCACCTGGCCGAGCACGTGAAGGCCGGCCGGATCAGCCAGGACCAGGGACTGGAGTACTGCTCCAACGTGGGCGACTTCATCACCCTCCTCGGCGGTGGCAGCGCCGCCGCCACGGCCGCGGCCGTCCGCGGCCGCCATGCAGTCGCCGACGGGCAAGGGCGGCTCCGACCCGTCCGACCCGTGGCGCGTCGCCAGCACGCCGGGTGCCGTCTATGACCGCCACGCAGTACGACTACAAGGTCCGCGACGCCCAGGGGAAGTTCCGCGAGGGGCGGGTCAAGGCCGACAACGAGTCGGCCGTGGCCGAGAAGCTGCTCGAGATGGGCTACGTGCCCCTCGAGGTCAAGGTCGCGGGCACAGGCCTGCAGAGCGAGATCAACCTGTTCGGCCGCAAGAAGGTCAAGATGAAGGACCTGGCCGTCTTCTCCCGCCAGCTCGCCACCATGATCAACGCCGGCCTGACCCTGATGCGCGGGCTCTCGATCCTCTCCGAGCAGCTCGACAACCCGTCGCTCCGTGAGGTGCTGGCCAAGGTCAAGACCGACGTCGAGGCCGGCCACAGCCTGTCGAGCGCGTTCGCCAACGACCCGCACCACACCTTCCCGCCGTTCATGATCTCGATGACCAAGGCCGGCGAGGTCGGTGGCTTCCTCGACGTCGCCATGCGCCAGGTCGCCGACACCTTCGAGGCCGAGGTGAAGCTCCACTCGAAGATCAAGGCCGCGATGACCTACCCGGTCGTCGTGTTCGTGATGGCGATCCTCATGTGCGCCGGCATGCTGCTCTTCATCGTCCCGATCTTCGCGGGCATGTTCGCCGACCTCGGCGGCGAGCTGCCCCTCCCGACGCGGATCCTGATGACGCTCAGCAACGGCATGAAGTACGCCGCGCCCGTCGGGCTCGTGAGCTTCGTGATCTTCACGTTCTGGTGGCGCAAGCACAAGCACGACCCGAAGGTCCGCAACGTCATGGACCCGCTCAAGCTGAAGCTGCCGGTGTTCGGCAAGCTGACGGCGAAGATCGCTCTCACTCGCTTCGCGCGCAACCTCAGCACCCTGCTGAAGTCGGGCGTCCCGATCCTGGCGGCGCTCGACATCGTCTCCGAGACCACGGGCTCGGTCGTCATCAGCCGTGCCCTCGAGGACGTCGGCAAGTCGGTGGCCCAGGGCGACTCCATCGCCGGCCCGCTCTCGCGGCACGAGGTGTTCCCCCCGATGGTGGTCCAGATGATCGCGTCCGGGGAGGAGGCGGGTGCCGTCGACAACATGTTGGCCCGCATCGCCGAGTTCTACGACAACGAGGTCGAGTCCATGACCGAGGCGCTGACCTCGCTCATCGAGCCCCTCATGATCGCCTTCCTCGGCGTGATCGTCGGCTCGATGATCATCGCGCTCTACATGCCCATCTTCTCGGTCTTCGACCTGATCCAGTGACCGATGGACCGTCGAGAGGTGAGAAGGGCGACGGGTGGGCGACTCAAGTCGCGTGCCTGGCGCTCCGATGAGATCGACGTGAGCACCCGGGACGTCGACGCACGCTTCAGCGGGGGAGACCGCGGGTTCACGCTCGTCGAGGTCATCGTCGCGATCGTGCTGTTCGGCGTCATGTCGAGCGCCGTGCTCACGGTGCTGACGGCCATGACCCGCGTCTCCACCGACAGTGGCGACCGGATCGCCGCCGGCAACCTCGCCTCGCGCGAGCTCGAGATCCTCCGCGACGCCTTCTCGAGCCCGGCCCGTGGCCCGAGCTCGATCACGACCGGCGTCGTCACGAACCCGAGCCCGCTGCCCGGCGGCACCGCCGGGAGTCCGCTCGTGGTCGACGGCGTCCCGTACACGGTCGAGCGGGACGCCCAGTGGCGCAAGGTCGACTCGAGTGTCGCCTCCTCGTGCGACGAGGGCTCCAACCTCGAGCTGGCCTACCTCGAGGTCGAGGTTCGCGTCTCCTGGCCCGCCCTCGGGAACCGCCCCCCGCTCACGATGCACACGCTCATGACGCCCCAGAAGGGCACCTTCGACGACCAGGCGGTCGGTTACATAGGCCTCCGGATCCTCGACCGCAACGGCCTGCCGCAGCACGGGGTCCGCGTCACGGCGTCGAAGACCGGCAGCACGACGCGCACCACGACCACCGGCAACGACGGCTGCGCACTCTTCACGAGCATGACACCCGGCACCTGGACCCTGACGGTGCGCAAGGACAACTACGTCACCCAGCAGGGCGCCACGATCGGCACGATCTCGGCAACAGTCGTCGCAGAGCAGTTCTGGCGCGGGTCGATCGGGTACGACCTGGCCGCCACCCTCGAGGTGGAGATCTGCCCCCCGGACAAGAACTACCCGCTGCCCGAGCAGCTGGGCGGTGCCACGGCTCCCGAGCAGATGGGCGTCACCGTCGGCAACCCCGGACTCGTGCCGTCCGGCTCGAAGGCGATCTTCGAGGCCGGGTCCCGGGAGCAGCGCGACTGCGCGGCGGTGGGCTCGAGCTCCGGCTCCGGCTCCGGCTCCGGCTCCGGCTCCGGCTCTGACATCCGCGACGCCGAGGTGCGCTCCCTCGGCAGGCTCTGGCCCTACGCCTCCGGGTACCAGGTGTGGCCCGGCGGCTGCACCGGCAACGACCCTCAGTACCTCGCGTCGCAGACCGGGTACACGGGCACCCAGGGGCGCGACCTGCCGGTGGCGAGCAACCCCGGCGAGACCACGCTCACGCAGATCCAGCTGTGGCCCGTCGAGGTGCGCGGCGCAGCCGGCGCGCCGGCGGAGGCCTTCAAGATCCAGACCGACTCCAATCCCGACAACGGCTGCCCGTCCGGTCAGGCGCTCCGTCTCGGCAACATGTCGGGCGCCACCCTCAAGACCAGCCTGCCCCCGGGTCGCTGGCGTATCCGCCGCAACGGCCAGACGACCGGTGTCGACATCTGGGTGGGCAAGGGCATCACCACTCCCGTGGTGGTGAACCTGTGACCCGGGGGACGCCGCCCCGCGACCAGGGAATGTCCCTCGCCGAGGTGATGACCGCGATGGGCATCTTCGTGCTGGTGATCACCATCCTCGGCAGCACCGCGATCGCCGCTATCAAGGCGACCGGCACGGTCGCCACCCGTCAGGACAACGCGAGCCAGGCGGAGTCGGGGAGCGCCTCGGCGGGCAAGGTGCTGCGCACCGCCGTGCTCCCGCAGCAGCTCGAGGACACGGTGTGCTCCGGGTGCGACGCCGACCCGGCGATCGTCGCGGCCTCGGCTACCCAGATCTCGTTCTACGCCAACCTGGGTCGCACCACGGTGGGCCCGAGCCTGGTGACCCTCGAGGTCAAGCAGGACCCGAACCGGGCCGGCACGGCCATGCTCGAGCAGCGCCTCATCGACCCGACCCCGCTCAGCGACGGCCGGTACAGCTTCTGCACTGCCGGTGCGACGGGCTGCACCGTGGTCAAGCGTCCGCTCGCCACGGGTCTCGTGTGGCCGACCCCGAACGTCTTCGCCTACTACGACACCAGCGGCGCCGCGCTGGCGTTGTCGTCCGGCGGCAGCCTCGCCCTGGCCGACCGCGCCAAGATCTCGAGCATCGACGTCGTCATCAAGGTGCAGACGCGGCCGGGTCAGACCCGTTGGGCCCCCTTCACCGCGGTACAGCGCGTGCGTCTCCCGAACGTCGAGATCAACCTGCAGCTGGAGGCGTCGTGACGACCGCGCAGGCACGTCCCCACGACCGGCGCGACGGCCACCTCGACCGGGGGAGCTCAGTGCTCCTGGTCCTGGTGACCATGACGATCATCGCCGCGCTCGTCACCGTGGGGCTCAACCGGGCCCTGAACACCCTCCAGTACTCCGACACCTCCGACGACTGGCGCGAGGCGCTCGCGGCCGCCGAGTCCGGGGTCGACGACTACGTCGCGCGCCTCAACCGGGACGACAACTACTGGCGCACCGCGGACTGCAACAACGTCGCGATCAAGGGCAACCCTGCGGTGACCGGCACGGTGTCGTCCTGCGGGTGGGGCGCCTCCACACCGCTGGGCTGGAAGACGGTCCTCGGCTCGAGCAACGCCGCCTTCCACTACGACATCGACATCCGCGACACCTTCGTCGACGGCACCATCAAGCTGACGTCGACCGGCAGGGTGGGCAAGCGGACGCGCAGCATCCAGGTGGTGCTGCGCCGGCTCGGGTTCGGGGAGTTCCTCTACTACACCGTGTACGAGACCACGGACCCCGCGAACGAGACCGTCTACGGCCTCGACAACAGCACCGCGCAGAACAACTGCGCGCGGTACTACTGGGGCAGCACGACCCGCCGTGTCTCGACCCAGACCACCAACATGAGCAACCTGTCCTACTACTGCCGCGACATCAACTTCGTGACCGGCGACCGCATCAACGGTCCCATGCACAGCAACGACGCGATCCTGATCTCCGGCAGCCCGCAGTTCCGCGGGACCACGACGACGTCGTACCCCAGCTGCCGGGGGGCGACGTCGAGCTCGCAGTGCTACCGGCCCAACGGCTCGACCAGTCCGACCTTCTCCCGCGGCATCTCCTACCGCGGCGAGATCCAGCTGCCTACCAGCATCGGCGACATGCGTCAGTACGTCACCTACGGTGCGGGCGTCCCTGCCGCGAACGTCGGTTGCCTCTACACGGGGCCCACGCGCATCGTGTTCCAGACGACGACCGGCACCGCCACTCCGATGATGCGCGTCTGGAGCAAGTGGTCGGGTCTCACCGGCGGGGGAGTCACGTGGTCGAACTACTCGGCCCAGTGCGGCACCACGACGGCCCTGCAGAGCTCGGCGGGCGCGCTGATCCCGGTGCCGCAGAACAAGGTGGTGATGGTGCAGAACGTGCCGCAGGCGCAGACCCAGCCCAACACCACGAGCGCCTGCACCACGAACGGCATCGGCGACAGTCTCCCGGTCGCCAACGACTTCAACTCGACCTTCCGCTCCGCGCAGTGCCGCTACGGGACGCTCTACGTCGAGGGGCAGCTCAAGGGGCGGCTGACGATGACGGCCGACAACGACATCATCGTCACCGGCGACATCACCTACAACGGGGGGGAGAACGGCACCGACGCCCTGGGGCTGATCGCCGAGAACTCCGTGAACATCTACCACCCGGTGCAGCGCACCTCGAGCGTCGACAACAACGGCAACGTCGTCTACACCTACACCAACCTGAACCGCAACGGGAACCGGGCACCCTTGACCAACGTGACCCTCTCGGCCGCGGTGCTGACGCTCAAGCACAGCTTCGGGGTGCAGATGTACGACCAGGGCGCCAAGCTGAACAACCTCACCGTGTTCGGGTCGCTCGCCCAACGCTTCCGTGGTGCTGTCGGCACCGGCAGCAGCACGTCGGGAACCGGCTACATCAAGGACTACAACTACGACAGCCGGCTGCGGTACTCGCCGCCGCCGTACTTCCTCGACCCGGTGGAGTCCGCCTGGGGTTGGAAGACGTTCGGCGAGGCCACGCCCAAGTACTGACCGGCGCGCGTCCCTCGGACCCGCGACCGCGCCCTGCCGGTCGTCACACGTCGCTGGTCACCAACGTCGAGCCACATCGCGAACGCCCCGGCCGAGCTCGGCCGGGCGTCGGGGCTGCCGTGTCCCGGCGTGGACGACGGCCGTCCGTCGGCGCGGTCCGTGCCGGCGCCCGGGCGTCCAGGCCCGCCGCGGTCGCGACTCGGGCAGGTGGGTCCCGGTAGCGGATCGGCGCCGATGGCGGCGGACTTGAGACTTCGTCGCACTGGTCCAGACCGCACTCAAGGACTGTGGTAACGGACCCGACACCCTTGTTGTACCGCACACCACGTCTCGCGGCCGATGAGCCACGATCCCCCAGGAGAAAAACCATGCTGAAGCGACTCCAGAAGTCCATGGACGAGAAGGACAAGGGTTTCACCCTCATCGAGCTCCTCGTCGTCATCGTGATCATCGGCATCCTCGCCGGTATCGCCATCCCGCTCTTCCTCTCCCAGCGTGAGAAGGGTGTCCAGGCCGGCATCAAGTCCGACCTCAAGAACGCCGCGACGCAGATGGAGACGGCCTACGTCGACACCCAGACCTACCCGGCCGCGCTGCCGACCGAGGTCAAGGTCACCGCGACCAACACCATCTCTGTGGTGTCGGCCAACGCCACCGCCTTCTGCCTCGAAGGGCATCAGCACCGGCACCACCAACGCGTACTGGTACGACAGCGACGGCGGCGGCCTCAAGACGTCGGCCTGCACCTGATCCACGCACTGATCCCTGACGGCTTCACGGCCCTGAGGCGGCGCGTCGCTCCTGCGACGCGCCGCCCTCGGCGTTTTGCGGGCGTTTCCTGGGCAGTTCGGCGAATCGCCGGCCGATTCCTGCGCCGCGACCAGACCGCTCGAGCAGTGGTCCAGACCGGTCTTAAGCATGCCGCTGGGGCTTCCGAAACCCTCCTGTAAGGCCCCCACCACCACTTCTCGCGGTTACCGGCCGCGTCCCCCCAGAAGAAGGAAATCCCCATGCTGAAGCGGCTTCAGAAGTCCATGGACGAGAAGGACAAGGGTTTCACCCTCATCGAGCTCCTCGTCGTCATCGTGATCATCGGCATCCTCGCCGGTATCGCCATCCCGCTCTTCCTCTCCCAGCGTGAGAAGGGTGTCCAGGCCGGCATCAAGTCCGACCTCAAGAACGCCGCCACCCAGATGGAGACGGCCTACGTCGACACCCAGACCTACCCGAGCACGCTGCCGGCCGAGGTCAAGCTGACGGGCACCAACGCCGTCACGATCGAGGACTTCAGCAGCAAGGCGTTCTGCCTCAAGGGCGTGAACACCGCCGGCACCTCGAAGGTCTACTACTACGACTCCGACAAGGGCGGCCTGAACGAGACCGGCTGCAGCTGATCGACCTCCACGACATGGGCCGACGGCGGCGCGTCGCACTCGGTGCGACGCGCCGCCGATCGGCGGTTCGGGAGCAATCCGCGCAATCAGCACCCAGCACCACCCGCACTCCGACACCATCAACAGCAGCACTGACATCAACACCCGGGAGGGACCCCATGAGCATCTCCGATTGGCAGGAGCAGGCCGCGCGCCTCAGCCCCGTCGCCGTGAGCCTCGTCGCAGGCGCACCGCTCGTCGCGGTCCTCCCGCCTCCCGCGCGTGAGTCCTCCGACGTCGAGCTCGGCCAGCGCTTGGCCGGCGACCTCGCGGCGCTGACCCGCGTGCTGCTCGGCCCGGACCTCCCGCCCTCGGCCGTGGTCGTCCAGCACCAGCCGCTCCCGGCTGTCGTCGAGACCTTCGCGGTAGCAGACGTCGTCACGGGCGTCGCCCTCGAGGACGTCGTCGTCGCCGACCTCGTCGCCCCGGAGCACGACGTCGTCCCGACCGTCCCGGTCGTCCTCGAGGCGCCGCTTCCCTTCGTCGTCGAGGACGCCGCCGAGGACGCTGCCGCGGGCAGTGCGGCCGGTGCCACCTTCGTGGCACCACCCGTCGTCGAGATCGAGCCCCTCTTCGTCGAGCCCGCGGTCGAGGAGTCCGCGGTCTTCGTGGCCCCGCCGGTGATCGAGGTCGAGCCGCTCGTGCCGCTCGAGCCCCCGCCGCCCCGGCCCAGCCGACTGATCATCGACGAGATCTCCTCCCTCGACCTCTGAAGCCAATCGCCACCCTCGCGGGTGGCCCCGCACCGCCACCTCCGACGCCCGGACCCGCTAGGGTCGCGGGCGTCCGGCGTTCCCGGACGGTTCTCGTGGTGGCTCAGCGGCAGGGAGTGGACATGACGGAGGTGCAGGTCGACTCGGTCGACGACCTGTGGCGGCGCTTCATCGAGACCCGCTCGCCCGAGCTGCGCAACCAGCTCGTGCTCCAGTACTCGCCCCTGGTGAAGTACGTCTCCGGCCGCGTGCGCAGCGGGCTGCCGCAGAACGTCGAGTCGGCCGACCTCGTCTCCGAGGGCGTCATCGGGCTGATGGACGCCATCGAGCGCTTCGAGCCCGAGCGCGGGTGGGCCTTCCAGACCTACGCCGTGCCGCGCATCCGCGGCGCCATCATCGACAGCATCCGCGCCGCCGACTGGGTGCCGCGCTCGGTGCGCAGCAAGCTGCGCGACGTCGAGCGCGCCCGCGACAAGCTGCAGCACGAGCACAACCGGGCGCCCACCGACGAGGAGCTCTGCATCGAGCTGCAGATCTCGCTGCCCGAGCTGCGTCAGCTGCGCGAGCGGCCGACGTCCTTCTCCCACGCGGAGGAGGACGAGATGGCGGCCCTCGACGACCTCGCCCCGGCCGTCGACGCCGCGCTCGAGGACGAGGGCACCCGCGAGGCGCTGCTCGCGGCCCTGCGCACCCTGCCCGAGCGCGACCAGATCGTCATCGCCCTCTACTTCTTCGAGGGGCTCACGCTCGGCGAGATCGGCCAGGTGCTCTCGGTGACCGAGTCGCGCGTCAGCCAGCTGCGCACCCGCGCGACGGCGTCCCTGCGCGCCGGCCTCGCCGAGGCGCTGCGGAGCTGAGCCGCTCAGACCGCGCGCTACGCCGGCAGCACCGCACCGATCGCCAGCACGGCCGGCAGCGCCTGCACGACGGCGATGCGCGGCGAGACCGTCGCGGCGCCGTAGAGCCCGGCGACGACGACGCAGCCGAGGAAGAACAGCCGCACGTCCTGTTCGCCCGAGACCAGGCCCCAGACGAGTCCGGCGACGAGGAACCCGTTGTAGAGACCCTGGTTGGCCGCGAGCGCCTTGCTCTCCTGCGCGAACGCCGGCTCGAGCCCGAAGGTCCGCAGGCCCGTGGGCGTCGTCCAGAGGAACATCTCGAGCACCAGGAAGTACAGGTGCAGCGCGGCCACGAGGCCCAGCAGGATCCCTGCCACGACGTCCATGAGCGGACTATGACAGGTCGGGCGCCTCGGGCACGGGACGCGTGCGCGCCGTCCGGCGCGCCACTGCCACGCCGACCAGCGCGAGGACGCCGCCGACGTAGGCCATCGCGGGCGGCACCTCGCCCAGGAACACCAGGCTCATCACGATCGTCAGCACCGGCACGATGTAGGTGGTCACGCCGAGGCTGGACGCGGTCATGTGCTTGAGCGCGTAGCCGTAGGTCGTGAACGCGATGGCGGTCGGGAAGACGCCGAGGTACACCAGCCACCACACCGAGGACGCCGGTGCGTCGCCCGCCTGGTCGAGGAGCCCGCCGGCGAACGGCAGGCAGGCGAGGGCGCCGACCGTGCAGGCCAGCCAGGTGACGTGGAGCGAGGACAGCTGGGCCACCAGCGGCTTCTGGATCACCAGGCTGACCGAGTACACGACGGCCGAGACGAGGCAGAGCAGCACCCCGACCAGCTCGCCGGAGCCGCTGCCGCCGCTCGACTCGTTGGAGAACGCGATCACGCACACGCCCGTGAACGCCAGGGCGAGGCCGGCGACGAGCTGCGGGGTGAACTTCTCGTGGAGGAACACCGCGGCCAGCACCGCGATGAGCACGGGCGACACCTGCAGCAGCATCGCGGCCGTCCCCGCGTCGACCCGCTGCTCGCCCTCGTTGAGCGCGAGCATGTACACCGCGTACCAGAGCAGGCCGATGACCACGATCGAGCGCCACTGCCGTGCCGACGCCCGCGGCAGGCCCCGGGGGAGGGCGAACGCGGCGAGCGCGATCGCGCCGACCCCGAGCCGGCCCAGCGACAGCGCGCCCGCGGAGAAGTCGTGGCCGAGGTGCCGGATCGCGACGAACGCCGAGGCCCACAGCACCAGCGTCACCGCGACCGCGGCGACCGGCATCCAGGTGGGCGGCGGCGGGCCGGCCGCGGTACCGGTGGCTCCGGTCGGCGTCGTCTGTGTCACGGGTCAAGGCTAGTGACGGTGGTGACGGGCGCCCAGCGGGTTTCGGACGTCCTGGCGCGAGATGCTGCCGTGGCCCGGAGTGCATGAATCCCCGGTCGACCGGGGATTCAGTCACTGGGCGGGGGTTGCAACACCCTCCCAGTGCACGAAACCCCGGTCGACCGGGGATTCATGCACTCGACTCACAGGTCCAACTTGTACCCGAGCCCCCGCACGGTCACGAGGTACTTGGGCTCGCCGGGGTCGGGCTCGAGCTTGGCGCGCAGCCGCTTCACGTGGACGTCGAGGGTCTTGGTGTCGCCGACGTAGTCGGAGCCCCAGACGCGGTCGATCGAGCTGGCCGCGGGTGAGCACCCGGCCGGGGTTGCGCAGGAACATCTCGAGCAGCTCGAACTCCTTGAGCGGCAGCCGCTGCTCGTGGCCGTCGACGGTGACGACGTGGCGCTCGACGTCCATGCGCACCGGGCCCGGCCTCGAGGGTGTCGGGCATCAGGTCGGGGTCCTGGCCGCGGCGCAGCACGGCGCGGATGCGGGCCACCAGCTCGCGCGGGGAGTACGGCTTGGTCACGTAGTCGTCGGCGCCGAGCTCGAGACCGACCACCTTGTCGACCTCGTCGTCCTTGGCGCTGACCATGATCACCGGCACGTTGCTGGTCTGGCGGATGGTGCGGCACACCTCGGTGCCGGGCAGGCCCGGCAGCATCAGGTCGAGGAGCACGATGTCGGCGCCGTTGCGGTCGAACTCGACGAGGGCGGTGTGGCCGTCGGCGGCGATGGCGACCTCGAACCCCTCCTTGCGCAGCATGTACGCGAGGGCCTCGCTGTAGCTCTCCTCGTCCTCGACGACGAGTACGCGGGTCATGTGGGGCTGCTCATCGGGTGGTCCTCGGAGGTCGTGGCGGGCGCCTCGTGCGCCTCGCCGGTGTCGTCCCGCGCCTCGGCACGGGGGAGCGTGAGGGTGAACGTCGAGCCGTGGCCCTCCTCGGACCACACCGTCACCTCGCCGCCGTGGGTGGCGGCGACGTGCTTGACGATCGAGAGGCCGAGCCCGGTGCCGCCGGTGGAGCGGTGGCGGGCCGGGTCGACGCGGTAGAAGCGCTCGAAGATGCGGTCGATCTCGACCCGGGGGATGCCGATGCCCTGGTCGACGACGCTGATCGCGACGTAGTCGTCGTCGACGCGGGTCGTCACGAGCACGGTGGAGTCGGGGTCGGAGTAGTGGACGGCGTTCGCGACGAGGTTGGCCACCGCGGTCGTCACCTGCTCCTCGTTGCCGAGGACCTTCAGCCCGCGCTCGCCGCTGGTCACCACGGCGATGCCCTTGGTCGCGGCGTCGATGGCGCTGGTGTCGACGGCGGTGCCGATGACCTCGTCGACCGACATCGGCAGCGGCGAGTCGAGCGGCTCGTCGCCCTGCAGCCGCGACAGCTCGATGACCTGCTGCACCAGCATCGTGAGGCGCTCGCCCTCGATCACCATGCGCTCGGAGAACCGCCGCACGGCGTCCGGGTCGTCGGCGGCCTCGTGGACGGCGTCCGCCAGCACGCGGAGGGCGCCCACCGGGGTCTTCAGCTCGTGGCTCACGTTGGCGACGAAGTCGCGACGGACCGCCTCGATGCGGCGCTCGCGGGTGCGGTCCTCGACGAGCGCGAGGACCATGCGCGACCCGAGCGGGGCCACGCGGACCGTGACGTGTCGGCTGGGCGCGTGGTCGCGCGGCATCACCAGCTCGGACTCGCGGATCTGGCCGTCCCGGCGGGTCTCGCTCACCATCGTGGCGAGCTCGGGCGTCACCAGCGACGTGCCCCGGACCAGGCCCATCGCGTAGGCGGGAGCGGAAGCCTTGAGGACGACGTCGGCGTCGTCGACGATGACCGCGCTGCTGCGCAGCACCGAGAGGACCGCCGCCACCGCGGCCGGCACGGCCGGCTCGTCGGTGCGCGGCTGCTGGTGCTGCTGGCGGTCGCTGATGTGCCACGCGAGCACGGCACCGCCCGCCACGACGGCCCCGATGACCGCGGCGAGGAACGCCTGCGTCGTCGGATCCACCTCTCCAGCGTACGGCCGCGGCACCCCCCGATCGGCCGCCGCGCGTGTGAGAACCCTCTGTTCATCCCCCGTTCACCGCAACCGGGCCGATGCGCCTCGAACCCGACCTAGTCTCGCGACCATGCGTGAACAGTTCCACGACCAGCTCGACCGCGTCTTCGGCGACCTCGCCACCATCTGCCGCCAGGTCGAGATCGCGGTCGCCCGGGCCACCCAGGCGCTGATGGCCGGCGACGTCACCATCGCCGAGCAGGTGATCAGCGGCGACGTCGAGATCGACCGGGCCCGCGAGGCCGTCGAGGACTCCGCCTTCGAGCTGCTCTCGCTGCAGCAGCCGGTGGCCGGCGACCTGCGCACCGTCGTGGCCGCCCTCCGCATGGTGAGCGAGCTCGAGCGGATGGGCGACCTGTCGGTGCACGTCGCCAAGATCGCCCGCCTCCGCGTGCCCGAGGTGGCCGTCCCCGAGGCCGCCCGCCCGACGATGGCGCGCATGGCCGCGGTCGCCGAGGACATGGTGCGCCGGGTCGCCGACATCATCACCACGCGCGACGTCGAGGCCGCGATCGCCCTCGGCCGCGACGACGAGGAGATGGACCAGCTGCGGCGCACCTCCTTCGCCGAGCTGCTGAGCGACGACTGGACCGACGGCGTCGAGGCGGCCGTCGACATCGCCCTGCTCGGCCGCTACTACGAGCGCATCGCCGACCACGCCGTCTCGGTCGCGAACCGGGTGGTCTTCGTCGTCACGGGCGAGAAGCCCACCGCTGTTTCGTAGCCGCACTTCGCGCGGCGCGCTGACACGCCGTCTTCCTCCCGCGCTCGCACGGCTCGCTCCTTCGTCGCTGCGCCGCACTCGCTTGGTCGTGCAGACGGCGCGGCGCACCGCGCTCCGCTGCGGGTGTCTCGTCGCCGCGCTGCGGTACGGCTGACCCGCCTAGCGGTTCGTCAACGCCCCTGCGCTGCCACGGCGGCTGCCGCCTCGGCGGCGGCCTCAGGGTCGAGGTAGCGGCCGCCGGGGGTGAGCGGCTTCAGGTCGTCGTCGAGCTCGTAGTGCAGGGGCATGCCGGTGGGGATGTTGAGGCCGGCGATGTCGTCGTCGCTGATGCCGTCGAGGTGCTTCACCAGGGCGCGGAGGCTGTTGCCGTGGGCCGCGACGAGCACGGTGGCACCCGAGCGGAGGTCGGGCACGATCGCCGACTCCCAATAGGGGAGGAAGCGCACGATGACGTCGGCGAGGCACTCGCTGCGGGGCAGCTCGTCGCCGAGGCCGGCGTACTGAGGCAGGCCGGCCTGCGACCACTCGGCGTCGTCGGGCAGCGGCGGGGGAGGGACGTCGAACGAGCGGCGCCAGAGCATGAACTGCTCCTCGCCGTACTCCTCCAGCGTCTGCTTCTTGTCCTTGCCCTGCAGCGCACCGTAGTGGCGCTCGTTGAGGCGCCAGTCGCGACGCACCGGGATCCAGTGGCGGTCGGCGGCGTCGAGGGCGAGGTGGCTGGTGGTGATGGCACGGCGCAGCAGGGAAGTGTGGACGACGTCCGGCAGCAGCCCGGCGTCGACCAGCAGCCGGCCACCGCGCACGGCCTCGGCGCGGCCCTTGTCGGTCAGGTCGACGTCGACCCAGCCCGTGAACAGGTTCTTCGCATTCCAGTCGCTCTCACCGTGGCGGAGCAGCACCAGGTCGAGCGCCATCACTCACCGGCCTCGGGCTCGGAGCCACCCGGCTCGGAGCCCTCGAGGTCCGACTCCGCGTGGGGGTCGACCGCGGGGAGCGGCTCGCAGTCGTAGTCGCCCTCGACCTCGATGCCGATGGTCTCGGGGGAGTACTGGCGGCACGGCGGGACGACGTTCACCTGGAGCGTCGTGACCTGGCCGCCGTCGAAGGAGAGCGTCACGTCGACGAAGTCACCCGGGGCGAACGTGCCCGTGACGGGGACGCCGCCCTCGTCGACGAGGGTCAGCCGACCACCGCGCGGGATCTCGACGGACTGCGGCTCCCCGGCAGGCGAGACGGCCTCGGTGGCGGTGACGCCGGCGAACCCGGCCGGCTCCTCGTTGGAGTTGTTGACCAGCGTCGCGAGGAGGACACCGCTGTCGGCCTCGCCCGCGACGATCACGGCGCCGAGCACGTCGACCTCGCCGTCGCGGTCGCTGACACCGGCGCTGAGGGTGTTCACCCGGTCGGTCGCGTAGTCGAACCCGCACGAGGCGAGCAGCGGTGCCACGAGCAGGACGCCGGTGACGAGGGCGAGGCGGGACTGGGGCAACCGGGTCATGGGCGGACCTTCGCAGGTGAGGGCGGGAGGAGCGGTCCCAACCTTAGTGGCCCCCCTCGGCCGCCTCGTTACTGGCGCAGCCCCACGGTGCCGCCGACGACCACCATGAGCGCCAGCACCACCGCGACGTACGACGCGGCGACCACCAGGAGGCGCGTCGCGCCGAGCCGGCGTCCGAGGGTGAGGGGGAGGTACGTCCATCCCTCGGCGTCGTCGGCGACGAGGCCCCAGATCGAGCGCAGCACGTGCACGCCGACGCCCAGGAGTGCCGCCAGCAGGGTCATCAGCACCTCGGGCGCAGCGCCCTCGGCGTCACCGCCCCAGCCCCCGTAGGAGAGGTAGGCGGGCAGCAGTGCGTACGAGAGTGCCCAGGTCAGCCACGAGAGCTTGCCCTGGCGCAGCGCGACGTTGCCGACGAGGGCGATCACGAGCGAGACCAGGTAGGTGGTGCCGGCGGTGACGCCGGTGCTGATCGAGAGCGGGATGACCAGCAGCACCGCGACGAGGATCGCGTACCAGGCGCTGCCGACCTCGAGGCGGCCGGCAGCGATCGGCTTGCGTGCCGCGCCGTGGCGGGCGTCGCGCTCGCGGTCGACGATGTCGTTGTGCCACCCCAGGATCGCCTGCCCCACGAGCACCGTCGCGCCCACGACGGCCGCCTCGCGCAGGGGCCGGTCGGCGGCCAGGGCGGCAACGAACATGCCGAGGGCGGTCACCACCGCCTGGCGCGGGTGGGAGGCGACGAGCAGGCCGGCCGTCGTCGAGTCCGTGACCAGGCTCAGCTTTCTGCCCGCCCGGCCCGGCGGCTCGACGAGGTTGCCGTCGCCGCCCGGGACACCGTCCAGCGGGGTCTCCCCGATCGTCCCGCGGTCGTCCTCGACGACGTCTCCCGCGGCTCCCTCGTCACCGGGGCCACGCCTCCCCCAGCGCTGCACTTTGGCCATGCCGAGCAGTATCGACCACCGGCCGTGCGGGGCGCTGCAGGCGCCCCCGCCACCACACGATTCTTCGTCTGTCAAGACCGAGAAATCGCCGGACCGTGCCTCTGACCTGCGCAAACGCTGCCTGAGAGTTCCCTGGGACGTGTTAGGATAGGAGCCTAGGAAGGGGCAAATCACCTATGTCTTTCACCGTCGGCGAAACGGTCGTCTACCCCAATCACGGGGCCGCAGTCATCGAGGACATCGAGATGCGGAAGATCAAGGGAGAGGACCGTGAGTACCTCGTACTCCGGATCGTCGCCCAGCAAGACCTGGTCGTACGCGTACCGTCGTGCAACCTCGACCTCGTGGGTGTCCGCGACGTTGTCGACAAGGAGGGCCTCGACCGCGTGTTCGACGTCCTCCGTGCCGAGCACGTCGAGGAGCCGACCAACTGGTCGCGGCGCTACAAGGCCAACCTCGAGAAGCTGCACAGTGGCGACGTCATGAAGGTCGCCGAGGTCGTGCGCGACCTGTGGCGGCGTGAGCGTGACCGCGGGCTGTCGGCCGGCGAGAAGCGGATGCTCGCCAAGGCCCGCCAGATCCTCGTCTCCGAGCTCGCGCTCGCCGAGCACACCAACGAGGACAAGGCCGAGACGATCCTCGACGAGGTCCTCGCGTCCTGATCCACCCGGCTCGAGATCGGCCCCGGCTCCCGCCGGGGCCGATCTGCGTCGTGGGCCCCTAGGGTGGGCCCGTGCTGGACGACGACGAGCTGACGTCCCTCGGCCTGGTCGTCGACGACGACCGCGGCTCGCTGCCCTACCTCCTCGTGCACGGCGAGGCGCTCGTGGCCGCCGCGGCCTGGGCGATGGGCGAGGCCCGGGTCGACCTCGTCGACGCCTCCGTGCCGTGGAGCTCGCTGCGCGAGGCCGAGGAGCCCCTCGTCCTGCACGACAGCCTGTGCCCGCTCACCCCGCCCGACTTCATCGCCGCCTGCGTGGCCCGCTGCCACGCGACGGGCAGCGTCGTGGTCGGCGTCCGGCACCGTGACCGACACCGTCAAGCGCGTCGCCGACGGGCTGGTCACCGACACCGTCGACCGCGACGAGCTGCAGGCCGTGTGCTCCCCGGTGGTGCTGCCGAGCGCGCTGCTGCGCGACCTCGAGGCCCTGCCCTCCACCGACTTCGCCGAGCTCGTCGCCGCCCTGCGCGAGCGGTGGCCGGTCGAGACGCTCGAGGCGCCCGCCGGCGCCGCCCGCGTCTCCGGGCCCGACGACGTCCGGCTGCTCGAGGCGCTCGCGGAGCGCTGACCCTGAGGGGTCGAGGAGGCCGGTCACGGCCGTCACCGAGACCACCGCAGCCACCGCGTGGGGGTCGAGGAGGCCGGTCACGGCCGTCACGAGACCACCGCAGCCACCGCGTGGGGGTTGAGGGGGCCGGTCACGGCCGTCACGAGACCACCGCAGCCACCGCGTGGGGGTTGAGGGGGCCGGTCACGGCCGTCACGAGACCACCGCAGCTACAGGGTTTCCCTCACCCAGACCATCCAGCTTGCGTGGTTTCGAGACGGTCGCTAGCGCGACCTCCTCAACCACCGTGGGCCAGCGCGGCCTCCTCCACCGCGAGCGCGGAGGTCAGGCCGCGGACTCCTGGCGCTGGCCCACCAGGACCACACCCTCGACCACCTTGACCGCGTACGACGGCACCGAGACGTGCGCGTCGTCGAGGCACCTGCCGCTGCGCAGGTCGAAGGCGTGCTTGTGCGAGGGCGACGCCACGAACGGGACGCCGGAGCGGACGCCGACGATGCCGCGGGCGATCATCGAGGCCTTGGCGAACGGGTCGTGGTTGCCCAGGGCGTAGACGGTGTCGTCGTGGGTGCGGAAGATCGCGATCGCCTGTCCGTGCACCAGCGCCGCGACGCCGCGCTCGACCTCGAGCTCGGCGATCCGGCAGACGGGCTGCCACTCCTCCCGAGAGGATGACCGGGGCGACATGCCGCGACGCTAGGTGCGCCCCGGGCACGGCGAGGTTTCGCCGTGTTACGGCTGCGAAAACCCTCCCTCACCCGGACCGTGGCCCGGCTGGGAGACTGGAGCGGTGCCAGCAGCCGTCGTCGTCCTCGCCGCAGGCAGCGGCACCCGGGTCGGCGCCGAGGTGAACAAGGTGCTGCTTCCCCTCGCCGGGGTCCCCGTGCTGGCCCGGTCGGTGCGCACGGCGCTCTCGCTCGAGGAGGTGTGCCGTGTCGTCGTCGTGGTGCGCGACGGCGAGCAGGACGCCGTGGGCGAGGCCCTGCTCTCCCACCTCGGCGACGCCGAGGTCGCGCTCGTCGTGGGCGGCGCGAGCCGCCACGACTCGGAGTGGGCGGCGCTGCAGGTGCTGGCCGACGACGTCGAGTCAGGGGTCGTCGACGTGGTCGCGATCCACGACGGCGCCCGGCCGCTGGCCACTGCCGCGCTGTTCGCCGCGACCGTCGCCGCGGCCCGCGAGCACGGTGGGGCCGTCCCGGTGGTGCCGGCGTCCGGCCTGCTCGGGCCGCACGGTCCGGTGCACGGGGTCGCCGCCGTGCAGACCCCCCAGGCCTTCCGCGCCCCCGAGCTGCTCGCCGCCTACGCCGCGGCGCAGCGCGACGGCTTCGGCGGGACCGACACGGCCGCCTGCCTCCAGCGCTACGCGACCCTGCCGGTCGTCGCCGTGCCCGGCACGCCGGTGAACCTCAAGGTCACCTGGCCCGGCGACCTGCGGCTGGCCGAACGGCTGCTGATGGCTGCGGTGCACGGTGGTTGGGAAATAGCGCTGCAGACACGGTGGTTGAGAGGGGTCGCGCGCAGACACGGTGGTTGAGGAGGTCGCGCTAGCGACCGTCTCGAAACCACCCGAGCGTGATGGCTTGGTGAGGGAGGCCTTGTTGCTGCGGTGGTCTCGTGACGGCCGTGGCCGGCCTCCTCGACCTCCACAGGGTGGCTGCGGTGGTCTCGTGACGGCCGTGACCGGCCTCCTCGACCCCCACACGGTGGCTGCGGTGGTCTCGTGACGGCCGTGACCGGCCTCCTCGACCCCCACGGTGGTTGAGGAGGTCGCGCTAGCGACCGTCTCGAAACCACCCGAGCGTGATGGCTTCGTGAGGGGAGCCCCGTAGCTGCGGTGGTCTCGTGACGGCCGTGACCGGCCTCCTCGACCCCCACGATGCCCACGAACCCCACCCGGTCAGACGATCAGGGCCGTCGCGATCGCCGCGGCACCCTCGCCGCGACCGGTGAGCCCGAGCCCGTCGGTGGTCGTCGCGGCGAGCGAGACCGGGGCGCCGACGGCGGCGGAGAGCACCTGCTCGGCCTCGCCGCGGCGGGCGCCCAGGCGGGGGCGCTCGGCCACCACCTGGATCGCGACGTTGCCGATCGCGAAGCCGGCCGCGCGCACCCGGCGGGCGGTCTCCTCGAGCAGCGAGACGCCGGAGGCGCCGGCCCACTCCGGCTCGGAGGTGCCGAAGTTCGAGCCGAGGTCGCCCAGGCCGGCCGCGGAGAGCAGGGCGTCGCAGGCGGCGTGGGCGGCCACGTCGGCGTCCGAGTGGCCCTCGAGGCCCTGCGGCTCGTCGGGGAAGGCCAGCCCGGCGAGGTGCATCGGGACGCCGTCGGCGTACCGGTGGACGTCGACGCCGATGCCGGTGCGTGGCAGACGTAAGGGGTCCGTCAGGTCTGGGATGGCCACGGGGCGATCATGCCTGAGTCACAATGGCGAACATGAAGAAGTCCGCGGCCGCCTGGTCGTTCGCCGGCGTGCTCGCCGGGTTCGCCGGCCTCGCGGTCGCCAAGCTGGTCGCAGCGCTCGTCAACCTGCCCGGCCCCGTCACCGTCGTCGCCGACCTGTTGCGCGACTCCGTGCCCGGCGACGTCGCCAACTGGGCGCGCGAGAACTCCGGCAAGGCGATCACGATCCCGTCGATCGTGATCGTCCTGGTGCTGGTGTTCGCGCTCATCGGCCTGCTGGCGCGCAAGGCCTGGTGGATGCCCGTCGCGGGCTTCGCCGCCATCGGCGCCATCGGCATCTGGGCCTACCTGTCCGAGAACGGCGCCACCACCGTCTCCGTGCTGCCCATCGTCGTGGGGTACGCCGCGATGATCGGCTCGCTGGCGGGCATGACCGACCGCCTGCGCCGCATGGCCGACCTCGGTGAGGACCAGACCTTCACCCCCGTGTGGCGCGGACGCCGTCGCGACTTCCTCGTCGTCAGCGCCGCGGTCGCCGGCACGGCGGCGCTCTCGGGGTTCCTGGCCAAGCTCGCGAACCGCGACGTCGCCGCGGTCAAGCAGGAGCAGCGGCTGCTCAAGCTGCCCACGACCGCGCCCGTGCTGCCGGAGGGCGTGCGGATCGACGTCGACGGCGTCCGGCCGTGGATGACGCCGGCCGAGGACTTCTACCTGATCGACACCAGCTTCGTGAAGCCCGCCATCCAGGTGAAGGACTGGCAGCTGCGCATCCACGGCATGGTCGACCGCGAGGTCGTGCTGAGCTACGACGACCTCGTCGACCGCGACTTCGTGGAGCAGTGGGTGACGCTCAACTGCGTCTCCAACGAGGTCGGCGGCGACCTCATCGGCAACGCCTGGTGGAGCGGCGTGCTGCTGGCGCCGATCCTGGCCGAGGCCGGTGTGCAGGAGGGGGCGGACGCCGTCCTGCAGACCTCGCACGACGGCTGGAACTGCGCCACCCCGATCGAGGCGCTCACCGACACCGACCGGCAGGCGATGCTCGCCGTCGCGATGAACGGCAAGCCGCTCCCCATCGAGCACGGCTACCCGGTCCGCACCCTTGTCCCCGGGCTCTACGGGTACGTCTCGGGCACCAAGTGGGTCGTCGACATGGAGGTCACCCGGTTCGACGAGGTCGACGCGTACTGGACGCAGCGGGGCTGGAGCGAGCTGGGCCCGGTGAAGATGGCCTCGCGCATCGACGTCCCGCGCTACGGCGCCGAGGTGGCGTCCGGCGAGGTCGTCGTCGCCGGCGCCGCGTGGTCGCAGCACACCGGGATCTCCGCGGTCGAGGTGCAGGTCGACGGCGGCGCCTGGACCGCGTGCGACCTGGGCGACGTCCCCTCCGACGACACCTGGGTGCAGTGGAAGGCCACGCTCGACCTCGAGCCCGGCGAGCACACCGTGTACGTGCGCGCCACCGACAGCGACGGGCTCGTGCAGACGAGCGCGGTCGCCGACGTCCTGCCCGACGGCTCGACCGGATGGCACAGCGTCTCCTTCGACGCGACATGATCGCCGCGTGACCGTCGACGACTTCTCCCGCCGGCCCGGCGTGGCGCTCGTCGTCGGCGGCAACGGCGGCCTGGGCGCGCCCGTGGCCGACCTGCTCGAGGCCCGCGGTGCCCGCGTGGCCGTGACCTACCGCCGGACGGCACCCGACCGGACGCCGTCCTACCGGCTCGACCTGGCCGACCTCGACGCCGTTGCCGACGTCGTCGCGCAGGTGGCCGCCGACGGCGGCGGGCTGCACACCCTGGTGCACGCGGCGGGGCCGCACGTGCCGATGGTCCACCTCTCGCGGGTGACGGTCGCCCAGATGGCGACCCAGCTCGCGGACGACGCTGCCGCGTTCTTCGCCGTCGTCGCAGCCGCCCTCCCGTACCTGCGCGAGGCGCGCGGCTCGGTCGTCGCCGTCACGACCGCGGCGACCGCCCGCTTCCCCGTGCGTGACGGGCTCTCCTCGGCACCCAAGGCCGCGGTCGAGGCCATGGTCCGCGGGTTCGCGGCCGAGGAGGGGCGCTTCGGCGTCCGCGTCAACGCCGTCGGCCCGGGCATGCTCACCGACGGCATGGCCGAGCGGCTGATCGCGTCGGGCGACCTGTCGGAGGAGGCGCTCGTCGATCACGCGCGGCAACATCCCGCTGCGCCGCTTCGGCGACGCCACCGACATCGCCGAGGCCGTCTGCTTCCTCGCCTCCGACCGCGCCGGGTTCATCTCGGGGCAGAAGCTCGACGTCGACGGCGGGTACGGGGTCTGATCCCGAGGGTGATCGAGGTGCGAGGCCCGAGGACGAGGAGCCTCGAGATCTCGTGCGGTCCTGGGTCGCCGGGGCTGGCCGAGCCGGCCTCGGAGGTTTCGAGGCCGCTCGCTCGTTCCTCGCTCGGAGCACCTCGACCACGGGTGCGCGGCGTCCCTGATCACGTAGACCACCCCGCCCGAGCCGTCCAACCACGCGTCCTCGAGCTGGCCGCGGTCGTAGGTGCGGCGGACGCCGCTGCGGGTCGTGGACGCCGGGTCGTTGACGACCACGTCGCCCGCCTCGGTGAACCCGACGATCACCAGCAGGTGGCCCGCGGTCGAGCTGATCGGGGCGCCGTCGAGCTCGCCGCTGCCGAAGGAGATCGAGGCGACGAGCGGGATGCCCGCCGCGATGTAGCGCTCGGCCTGCCGCAGCGAGGTGAGGCGGGTGACGTGCGCCTTGCCCGCGCGCAGGGCGGCGTAGGCGGTGTTGAACGGCCAGTTGCCGGTGCCGTCGTAGTCGTGGTCGTAGGTCTGGCGCGCGGCGAGGTCGACCCACGGGTCGACGTGCCCGGCGGGCACCCACCGGTACTCGCCCGGTGCGGGCAGGGCGTCGTAGTAGCCGAGCACCATCGACGTCGAGGTCGGGGAGCACCAGGCCTCGCCGCCACCGCCCCACTGCGGGTAGTGGCCGCGGTGCGCCATCTGCGAGTACAGCGGGACGTCGAGCACGATGCCGCGCCCGACCCCCGGCCGGGACGTGCCCGGGGAGTCGTCCGGCAGGCGCGAGGCGACCGCGCCGACCGCGTCGAACGACGGCGCCGCCGTGCTGCCCACCTTGCGCGCGAGCGTGACGCGCAGCTGCCAGGACACCAGCCCGCTCGCCGAGGCTGCCCGCCAGGTGTCGACGGCGACGCCGGCCAGGTCGTCGTCCTGGTCGGAGTCGGTCGAGCGCTGCAGGTGCGTGTCGCTGCGGGCCCAGCGGCCGAGCAGGTCCCAGCTGGACGTCGTCCCGTCGGCCGAGCGGCCGCGCAGCCGCACCTCGACGAAGCTGTTGCCCGGGGTCAGGGCCGACCACGACGGGATCACCTCGCTGAACGCGAACCCCGGGGTCACCCACGGCGAGTCCCACCGGGCCTGCTCGTAGCGCGTGCCCCCGAGGGTGCGGCCGCCTCCGGGCGTCGCCAGGGTCACCCGACCGCCGCTCACCGCGGCGCCGGTGGCCACCCCGGTGCGCAGCTCGGCGCCCGAGTCCCACTGGGTGTGGCTGACCTGGCGTGCCGGCGTCCGCGCGACGACCTCGGCCGGACGGGCGCCGTCGGCAGGCCCTGCGGGCACGAGCAGCGAGGCGAGCAGGAGCGAGGGGAGGGCGAGCCGGGACAGCACCGACCCACGGTACGTCACACCAGCCCCACCAGTCCCAGAATCCCGCTGACCCGCCCCACATGTGGGGCGGGTCAGCGATTCAGGGACCAGGGCTCGCGATCACTAGACTCGGCGGGTGACTTTCCGGCTGTACGACACCGCGACCCGCGAGGTGCACGACTTCGCGCCCCTCGAGGAGGGGAAGGCCGGCATCTACGTCTGCGGTCTCACGGTGCAGTCGGAGCCCCACGTCGGTCACGTCCGCTCGGCGGTCAACTTCGACGTGCTGCGGCGCTGGCTCACCCACCAGGGCTACGAGGTCACGTTCATCCGCAACGTCACCGACATCGACGACAAGATCCTGGCCAAGGCCGAGGAGCAGGGCAGGCCGTGGTTCAACCTGGCCTACGAGATGCACGGCAAGCTCACCGAGGCGCTCGCGAGCATCAACGTGCTGCCGCCCACCTACGAGCCCAGCGCCACCGGTCACGTGCCCGAGATGCTCGAGCTGATCGCCACCCTCGTCGAGCGGGGCCACGCCTACGCAGCCGACGACGGCTCGGGCGACGTGTACTTCGACGTCCGCTCGTGGGCGCCGTACGGCGAGCTGACCGGCCAGAAGGTCGACGACATGGAGCCGGCCGGGGACGCCGACCCGCGCGGCAAGCGCGACCCCCGCGACTTCGCGCTCTGGAAGGGTTTCAAGAAGGACGTCGAGCCCGAGACGGCGGCGTGGCCGAGCCCCTACGGTCCCGGTCGGCCCGGCTGGCACATCGAGTGCTCGGCGATGGCCGGCAAGTACCTCGGCGCGGCGTTCGACATCCACGGCGGCGGCGTCGACCTGCGCTTCCCGCACCACGAGAACGAGCAGGCCCAGTCCCGCGCGGCCGGGCACCCGTTCGCGACGTACTGGCTGCACAACGCCTGGATCACCACGGCCGGCGAGAAGATGAGCAAGTCGCTCGGCAACTCGCTCCAGGTGCCCAAGGTGCTCGAGCGGGTCCGCGGCATCGAGCTGCGGTTCTACATGGTCAGCGCCCACTACCGCTCGCACGTCGAGTTCTCCTTCGAGGCGCTCGACGAGGCCGCCGTCGGCTTCCGCCGCATCGAGACGTTCCTCGACAAGGTGCCCGGCGAGCGGGCGAGGTGCCCGAGGCCTTCGCCGCCGCGATGGACGACGACCTCGGAACCCCGGCAGCCGTCGGCGTCCTGTTCGACACCGTCCGCGAGGGCAACCGCGCCGACGACCCGCGCGCCCCACGCCGCCCAGGTCCGCGCCATGCTCGGCGTCCTCGGGCTCGACCCGGCCGACCCCGCCTGGGGCGACGGCGGCGGCAACGACGCCGCGCTGGCCGCCGCCGTCGAGACGCTCGTCGCGGGCCTGCTCGAGCAGCGTGCCGAGGCGCGCGCCGCCAAGGACTTCGCGCGGGCCGACCCGATCCGCGACCAGATCAACGCCGCCGGCATCGAGGTCGAGGACACCCCGACCGGGCCGCGCATCACCATCAACGGGAAGAGCCTCAGCCAGTCATGACCGGCAACTCACAGCGCAAGGGCGCCATCCGCAAGACGAGCAAGAAGCCGACCGCCGGCTCGGGCGGGCGCGTCAAGCGCGGCCTCGAGGGCAAGGGCCCCACGCCCAAGGCCGTCGACCGGCCGTACCACAAGGCGCACAAGGACGCCCAGCGCACAAGCGCGCGGCGTCCAAGGGCGGGCCGCGTCGCAAGGGCACCGACTCCGAGTGGGTGGCCGGGCGCAACGCCGTCGTCGAGGCGCTGCGCGAAGGCATCCCGGTCAACGCGGTCTACGTCGCCGAGGGGCCGAGCGCGACGGCCGGCTCCGCGAGGCCTTCCGGCTCGCGCAGGAGAAGGGCATCAGCCTGCTCGAGGTGAGCAAGGGCGAGCTCGACCGCAACACCGACGGCGCCGTCCACCAGGGGCTGGCCGCGCGGATCCCGCCGTTCGAGTACGCCCACCCGGACGACCTGCTCGAGCTCGCCGAGCAGAACCGCGAGAAGCCGCTCATCGTGATGCTCGACTCGATCACCGACCCCCGCAACCTCGGCGCGGCGATCCGCAGCGCGGCCGGCTTCGGCGCCCACGGCGTCGTCATCCCCGAGCGCCGGGCGGCCGGCATGACGGCGTCCGCCTGGAAGACCAGCGCCGGCGCCGCCGCCCGCATCCCGGTCGCACAGACGGTGAACCTCGTGCGCCAGATCAAGTCCTACCAGGACGACGGCCTCATGGTCGTCGGCCTCGCGGCGGACGGCGACCTGTCGCTTCCCGACCTCGTCGCCGACCTCGACCTCGCGCGCGGACCGCTCGTCGTGGTCGTCGGCGCCGAGGGTGACGGACTCTCGCGCCTGGTCGCCGAGAACTGCGACCACCTGATCTCGATCCCGATGGCCAACCGGCTCGAGAGCCTCAACGCCGGCGTCGCCGCCTCGGTGTGCCTCTACGCGATCAGCCAGGCCCGCGCCTGAGCCGGTGGTCTAGTCCTCGAAGACTCTGACGTGACGTGCGTCACCTTCACCGGGGTCGGCCTCGTTGCTAGGGGTGAGGCGGCGCTCCGAGCGCCGCGGTGAGCCCCCGGAGGTTCCATGTCGACCACGACCGTGCGCGCCCGATCGAGAGCGCTGGGGATCGCGGGCGTGCTCGCCCTCTCCCTCGCGCTCGCAGCCTGTGGCTCCAACCTGAGCCCGCAGTCCGTCAACGAGGCCCAGGGCTCGGGCCCGGTGGCCGGGCAGCCCGCGGATGGGGCGGCCCCCGTGGCGGGCGCCGACGGCACCGTGGCGGCGGGAACGACGCCGGACACGCCGGTCGAGGGGCTGCCCGCGGACGGCGCCCCGGCGGCGGGGGAGCCCGGGCCGGCAGGCGGCGGCGCGGCCGGTCCCACTGAGCCCGACGGGGAGGACCCCGGCGTCCCCGCGGAGGAGGGCGGTGGTGGCGGCGCCGCCGAGGCCGGTGACTGCGCGGGCTTCACCAACCAGACCGGGATCACCGACGACAAGATCGTCATCGGCAACTCCTCCGACATCTCCGGCCCCGTGCCCGGACTGTTCGCCACGGCCCAGGACGCCACCAAGGCGTTCGTCGCCTACTTCAACGCCCAGTACCCGAGCGGCATCTGCGGTCGCCGGCTCGAGCTCAAGCTCTACGACAGCCGCACCGACGCCGGTGCCGACCAGCAGGCCTACGCCGCCGCGTGCGACGAGGTCTTCGCCATGGTCGGGTCGGTGTCCGCCTTCGACCTGGGCGGGGCGGCGACGGCCGAGGACTGCGGGATCCCCGACCTGCGCGGCGGTGCGGTCACGATCGAGCGGAACGCCTGCTCGGTGTGCTTCGGCGTGCAGGCCGTGAACGGCAACTACTTCGAGAACGCCGTCCCCGACTTCGTGGTCAAGCAGTACGGCGACGCCGCCAAGCACGCGGCCTACTTCTACAGCGACGCGGGCGCGGCCAAGCAGAACGCCGGGCGGCAGGTGAAGGCCATGGAGCGGCGCGGGATGAGCTTCGACGTCGTCCAGGGCATCGCGACCTCGGAGTTCAACTACGTCCCGTACGTGCAGCAGATGAAGGACAACGACATCGAGGTCGTCTTCTTCACCACCGCCTACGACTTCTCGGTGAAGATGCGCCAGGCCATGCAGCAGCAGGGCTTCACGCCCAAGCTGTACCTGCGCGACCCGACCGACTACAACCCGGAGTACGTCGCCCGCGGCGGCGACGCGGTCGAGGGGACCGTGGTCTACACCAACTTCGCCCCGTTCGAGGAGGCGAACAAGGAGTCGGACCTGTACGAGGCCTACCTCGGCCAGGTGAACCCGTCGGCGGACCCGCTGTTCTTCGGCGCCTTCGCCTGGTCGGCCGGCCGGCTCTTCACCGACCTCGCGATGAAGCTGGGCGGCAAGCTCACCCGTTCGTCGCTGGTCGCCGAGGTGCGCAAGACCGAGGACTGGACCGGGCACGGCCTCCACGCCCCGCAGCCCGTCGGGTCGAAGGGCACCGGTGAGTGCTGGCGCTTCATCCAGCTGACCGGCGGCACCTGGCGTCCTCTGGGCAGCCGCGACTACTCCTGCACGGGCATCACCTCGACGAACTGAGGCGCGCAGGCTGTCGGCGGGGCAGCGTCAGGCCTAAGAGATCTCCTTGATCCGTCGCGCCGTCGTCCGGTCGGACCGCCCTAGTAGTCACTTCGGGCCAGGCGCCACCCCCCATGGGGAGGGAGATGGCCGGGAACCGACAAAGTTGCCGGTGATCAGCGTCACCTTTAGGGTCAGTGCTCGTTACAGAACTAGTACGTGTTCTAGTTTTCGTCGCATACCCCCGGAGGTTCCGTGCCCACGCCCCGTCGCCAGCCGCCCCGACGGCTGACGCGCACCCACTCGGTCGTCGTCGCGCTCCTCGTCCTCACGCTGGCTGCGTGCGGCTCCAACCTCGAGCCGGAGGACGTCGCCGGAGCCGGCGGTCAGGCCTCCGGCACCGACACCGGCACGGGGACCGACGCGGGCACCGGGATCGACACCGGCACCGGGATCGACGGCGGCACCGACACCGGGACCGGCACCGGTACCGACGGCGGGACCGACACCGGGACCGGCACGGACACCGGGACCGACACCGGGACCGACACGGGCACCGACGGCGGCGGTGGGCCCGCCGGTCCTGCCCCGACAGACCCCCCGATCGACGTCCCGAGCGGCGCCGACTGCGAGGGCCTGAAGAACCAGACCGGCATCACCGACGACAAGATCGTCATCGGCAACGCCTCCGACATCTCCGGACCCGTGCCCGGGCTGTTCGCCACCGCCCAGGAGGCCACCAAGGCGTTCACGGCGTACTTCAACGCGAGCGTCCCCGACGGCATCTGCGGTCGCAAGCTCGAGCTCAAGCTCTACGACAGCCGCACCGACGCCGGTGCCGACCAGCAGGCCTACGCCTCGGCGTGCAACGAGGTCTTCGCGATGGTCGGATCGACCTCCGCGTTCGACCTCGGTGGCGCCAAGACCGCCCAGGACTGCGGGCTGCCCGACCTCCGCGCCGGCGCCGTCACCTTCGAGCGGAACGCGTGCACGACGTGCTTCGCCTCGCAGGCTGTCAACACGAACTTCTTCGAGAACGCCGTCCCCGACTTCGTGACCTCGAAGTACGGGAGCGCCGCGCAGCACGCCGCGTTCTTCTACACCGACGCCGGTGCGGCCGCGCAGAACGCCAAGGCCCAGGTCAAGGCGATGACCAAGCGCGGCATGAAGTTCCCGGTGGTCCAGGGCATCGCGACCTCGGAGTTCAACTACGTGCCGTACGTGCAGCAGCTGAAGGACAACGACATCGAGGTCGTCTTCTTCACGACCTCGTACCAGTTCTCGGCCAAGATGCGCCAAGCGATGCAGCAGCAGGGGTACACCCCCAAGCTCTACCTGCGCGACCCCACCGACTACAACCCCGACTACATCAGCCAGGGCGGCTCGGCGGTCGACGGCACGGTGGTCTACACGAACTTCACGCCGTTCGAGGAGACCAACAAGGAGTCCGACACCTACGAGGCCTGGCTCGGCCAGGTCAACCCCAGCGCCGACCCGCTCTTCTTCGGCGCCTGGGCCTGGTCGGCCTCGCGGCTGTTCGTCACCCTCGCGGCCCAGCTGGGCGGCGACCTCACCCGTGAGTCGCTCATCGCCGAGACCCGCAAGGTAAGGACTGGACGGCCAACGGCATGCACGCACCGCAGCCCGTCGGCTCGAAGGGCACGGGCGAGTGCTGGCGCTTCATCCAGCTCGACGGCGGCACCTGGAAGCCGCTCGGCAGCACCAAGTACTCCTGCACCGGCCTCACCGCCACGAACTGAGGACTGAGCGTTCATGGACGAAGTGGGCAAGTTTCTCGTCTACGCGATCCCCGGCCTGTTCACCGGGGCGGCGTACGCGATCGCGGCGAGCGGTCTGGTCCTGACCTACACCACGACCCGGGTGTTCAACATCGCGCACGGGGCGTTCGGGATGGTGCTCTCGTTCATCTTCTGGGACTTCTCGGTCAAGCAGGGGCTCAACGTCTGGCTCTCGCTGTTCCTGGTGATCTTCGTCGTGGCGCCCCTGATCGGGCTGGTCATCCAGCGCTTCGTGACCAAGGGCCTCGGCTCGGCCCCGGTGAGCGCGTCGCTCGTGGTCACCGTGGCCCTGTTCGTCGGCCTGGTCGGCGTCGCCCAGTCGATCTGGCCCGAGGACGCCGTCCTCACGGTGCCGCGCCTGGTCGAGCCGTTCTGGCTCGGCTTCGCCGACGGTGACGGGGTGCCGGGCTGGCAGGTCCAGCTGCCCGGGGGCAACTCCACGACGGTGACGGGTCACTACATCATCACCATCCTGTGCTCGATCGCCGTCGCGGCCGGGCTGTACCTGCTGCTGAACAAGACGCGCATCGGCACCGCCATGCGGGCCTCGGTCGACAACCCCGACCTGCTGCGGCTCTTCGGCGGCAAGCCCGACCAGGCTGCGGCGCTGGCCTGGATGATCGGCATGTCGCTGGCCGCGCTGGCCGGGATCCTGCTCGTCTCCAGCGTGGGCCTGAGCTACTTCGGCCTGACGCTGCTGGTGATCAACGCCTACGCGGCGGCGATGGTGGGGCGGCTGAAGAGCCTGCCCCTGACCTTCATCGGCGCGATGCTGATCGGCGTCTTCGAGTCGCTCGCGATCGGCTACCTCGACTCCGACTCCGCGATCGGCAAGCTGCGGCCGGCCATCGTGCCGCTGTTCCTGTTCGCCGTGATCGTGCTGATGCCCCAGGCCCAGCTGCGGATCGGCCAGGTCAAGGGCATCGTCGCGGCGCCGGTCCCCTCGGTGGCCCGCATGGGCATCTCGGGCGCCGGGGTGCTGCTGGTCACCGCGATGGTCACCGCCACCGCCTCCGAGGTCACCCTGCTGCGCGTCGGCACCGCGGCCACGTACGCGATCGTGATGCTCTCGCTGGTGCTGCTGACCGGCTACGGCGGCCACGTGTCGCTCGCCCAGCTGTCCTTCGCCGGCGTCGGCGCGCTGGTCTACGCCAAGGGTGGCGTCGACATCTTCTTCATCGAGTTCCCGGTCCCGGCCAACCTGATCGGCCTGGCCCTGGCCGGGCTGATCGCGGCGGTCGTCGGCGCCCTCGTGGCGCTGCCGGTGCTGCGCCTCACCGGCCTCTACCTGGCCCTGTCGACCCTCGCGTTCGGCGTCCTCATGGACAAGATCGTCTTCCAGGACGAGAAGGCGTTCGGCTTCGGCGGCGCGCTCAGCGCCGAGCGGCTCTCGATCTTCGGCAAGCAGATCTCCTCGACCGGCGGCTACGTGTTCGTGATGGTCTGCTTCCTCGTCGGCCTCGGCATGCTGGTGCTGATCGTGCGCCGTGGCGTCATCGGGCGGATGCTCATCGCGATGCGTGACAGCCCGGCGGCCTGCGGCACCCTCGGGCTCGACATGCGCTGGTTCCGCGTCGGCCTGTTCGCCGCCTCGGCCGGCATCGCCGGCATCGCGGGGGCGCTGCTCGCCGGCCTGCGCGGCACCATCGGCGCCGCCGACTTCCAGTTCTTCAACAGCCTGCCCCTGCTGCTGCTCGCCGTCGTCTTCGGCGTCACCTCGGTCACGGGCGCGACCCTCGGCGGCATCGGCCTGATGCTGCTCGGCGTCCTCGGCGCCGAGGAGGTCGGCGGCGTCCCGCTCGGCGGCCTGCTCTTCATCGTCATCGGTGTCGGGGCCGTGCTCGCCGCCCGCGACCCCAACGGGCTGGCCAACCTGGGCTTCAAGCTCGGCCGGGTGGTCGAGAGGCGCATCAAGCTCAGCATCGGTGCCAACCTGCCGCAGCTCCCGGCCATGGCCGGGTTCGGTCGCGGCACGGACGACGGCGACGACGCCGGGCTCGACGTGGTCGACCACGCCGACCACGACCACGCCGGCCACGACCACGCACATCACGACGGCCACCTGGTCGGCCCGCCGGACAGTCATGGCCACGTCGCCGACGGTGACGTCAGCCTCGCGAAGGGAGACGCCGATGTCGCTGCTCGAGGTTGACGACGTCGTCGTCCAGTTCGGTGGGGTGACCGCGGTCAACCATGCCTCCTTCGTGGCCGAGGCCGGACGGATCACCGGGCTGATCGGCCCGAACGGCGCCGGCAAGACCACCTGCTTCAACGTGATCTCCGGCCTGCAGCGCCCCACCAAGGGCAACGTGCGCTTCGACGGCAAGAACGTCACGCGCACCCCGGTGCACCGCCGCTCGAGCCGCGGGATGGGGCGCACCTTCCAGCGCCTCGAGGCGTTCGGGTCGCTCACGGTGCGCGAGAACGTGCGGGTCGCCTTCGACATCCACCGCGGCATCTCCGGGGTGGTCAAGCCCTCGCGCGGCAACATCGACGGGCTGCTCGAGCGCGTGGGCATCGCCAAGTACGCCGACGACCGCGCCGACTCGATCCCCACCGGCACGGCCCGGCTGCTCGAGCTCGCGCGCTGCCTGGCCTCCGAGCCCAAGCTGCTGCTGCTCGACGAGCCGTCCTCGGGTCTCGACGAGTCCGAGACCGACGCGTTCGGCGAGCTCCTCCAGGACCTCGCGGCCGAGGGCTGCGGCATCCTCATGGTCGAGCACGACATGGACCTCGTCATGGCGGTCTGCGACACGATCAGCGTGCTCGACTTCGGCGAGGTCATCGCCGTGGGACCCCCCTCGATGATCCGCAGCGACCCGAAGGTGCAGAAGGCCTACCTGGGCTACTCCGACCACGAGGACGAGGCGGTCCCCGGACTTCCGCACCACAGTCCTGAGATTTCTGGCGCCGACGGGGACACACTGGTGATCCCGGTGGTGCCTGCTGTGGGGAAGGAGCCGAGCCGATGAGCGTCCCGATCCTCGAGATCGTCGACCTGCACGCCGCCTACGGGCGGATCGAGGTGCTGCACGGCGTCAACCTCTCGGTGCCCAAGGGGGCCGTGATGGCGCTGCTGGGACCCAACGGCGGTGGCAAGTCGACCCTGGTGTCGGTGATCTCCGGCCAGAAGGAGTCGACCTCCGGCGACATCCACCTCGGTGGCATCAACGTCAAGAACGCCAGCCCGGAGGACCTCGCCCGCATCGGGCTGTGCACGGTGCCCGAGGGTCGGTCGGTGTTCCCGAACCTCACGGTCGAGGAGAACCTGCAGCTGATGTCGTACGCCGGCGTCAGCGCCGACAAGGTGCTCGAGACCGCCTACTCCTACTTCCCCCGGCTCTCCGAGCGGCGCAAGCAGCTCGCGGGCACGATGTCGGGGGGCGAGCAGCAGATGCTGTCGATGTCGCGGGCGCTGGCCTCCGACCCCGCCCTGCTGCTGCTCGACGAGCTGTCGATGGGTCTGGCGCCGCTCATCGTCGACGAGCTCTACGACACCGTCGCCCAGATCGCCGAGTCAGGGGTCTCCATCCTCTGCATCGAGCAGTTCGCCCGTACCGCCCTCCGGGTCTCCGACTACGCCGCGGTGATGAGCCACGGCGTGATCGTCGCCTCGGGTGAGCCCGACGAAGTAATGGCCACCATGTCCGACGTCATCCTGGGAGGTGCCGCATGACCAGCCACCGTTCCGCTGCCAAGCGGCTTGTTCTGTCTCTGTCCGCTGCCGCCGTCATCGGCGCCACCCTCATGCCGGCGCCGGGCTCGGCCGCGGCTGCGGGTGGTCTCGCCGACGGGAAGAAGAAGGCCGCCTTCGCGGGCTACTCCGTCACGGCCTCCGGCACCCCGCAGAAGGTCGAGATCTACGAGCCGACCATCCCGCTGCCGGCCACACCGCAGGCCGAGCTCTCCTACGGCTACACCGCGGTGGTCGCCGACTCGGCGTCCTCGAAGTCGCGTGCGTCCTACCTGTGGCCCGGCGGCCCGGTCGGCGAGGGCTTCAAGACCATCGTCGAGAACCTCGGGCTGCCGCCCGAGCTCGCCGGCCCGCTCGGCGAGAACGGCTACCCCGTCCAGGTGAACGCAGCCTTCCCGGGTGGCCCCGAGAAGGAGGCCGACGAGCCGCTCCCCGGCACCGTGCAGCGCGCCGAGGCCGGCAAGGGCACGGCCCGGGCCGACAACGGCACCAGCACCTCGGGTGAGGTCGACGAGGGCGACGACCAGGGTGGCGACGACGGTGGCGACTCGCCGCTGCCCGACCTTCCCGGTCTGCCCGGCATCCCCGGGCTCGACCCCGACGCCCTCCTGGGCGTCCTCGGGGGCGCCGGCAACGCCGTCCCCGGCCGCACCGCCGCGGCACCGGACCCCGCGCCCTCGCCTGCCGCCCGAGCTGACGGCGCTGGTCGACCTCGGCGGCTACAGCTCGACCAGCCGGACCGACAACGTCGTGGGCAAGCAGGCCTTCGCCCGCAGCCGCTCGGCGGCCAGCGACATCAGCCTCCTCGGCGGGCTCGTCACCATCGAGGGCGTCTCGACGGTCGCCGAGGTCACCAGCGACGGCAAGACCGGCGTGCCGGTGGGTGAGGCCAAGTACGGCGACATCACGGCGTTCGGCCAGAAGTTCGTCTACGGCACCAACGGCTACGAGGCCGCGGGCAACCCGCTGCCCATCCCCGGCCTCCCCGACGACGCCGCCGCCGCGCTCGGCCAGATCGGCCTGAAGATCTCGACCCCGCAGCCGATCATCACCAAGGACGGCGACGCCGCCTCGGTCACCATGCCGGGCCTCATCCTCGACTTCGACCTGACCGTGCTCAAGAAGCAGCTCGGCCCGGTCAGCGACGCCCTCAACGAGATCATCGGCCAGATCCCCTCCGAGGCCGGTCAGCTCAAGAGCCTCATCCAGGCCGCAGCGGGCCTGTCGCCGCGCATGGTCTTCCAGCTCGGCTACTCCGCGGCGTCGGTCGACACCTCCGAGGAGATCGTGCTGCCGCCGATCGACGTCCCGGAGCCGACCGAGGAGCCGACCACCGACCCCGGTGACGGCGGCGGGGCCGGCCCGACGCCAGGCAACACCGGGCCGGCGGCGTCCCCGGTGGACTCCGCCCCGGTCGACCCCGGTCCGCCCACCGACGCGGCCCCGGTCGACAGCGCGATCACCCCGCAGGCCGCCCAGCAGGCCCTGCCGGGTCTGCCCGGCCTCTTCACGATCCCGGGTCTGCTGCTCTACGGCGGCCTCATCGGTGGTGGCCTGCTCGGCTACTTCGTCCGGCGCCTCGGGCTCCTCGCCCTCGGCCAGGCCGGTTCCTGCCCCCACGGCCTCGACTCCGGCCTGCCCGACCTGCGAAAGGTGACCTGATCCCATGACCGCACCCACCACCGAGCGCGCCAGCGGAGCCCGCATGGGCTCCGGCGCCGCCCTGCCCCGCGCCTCCTCGGGCGGCTCCGGCGTCGCCCCGCTCAAGGGCAACAACGCCGCGCTCCTCCAGGTCGTGCTCTTCTGGGCCGGCGCGATCATGATGCCGCTGGGCATCGTGATCATCCTGCTCGGCTACTACGGCGTGGCGAACTCCGTCTACGACTACGAGCGCGAGGCGTACTCGGTCTCCGGCGGGTTCCTCGGCCTGGCCGTCACCTTCCTCGGCGGGTTCCTGTACTTCGGGGCCTGGCTCGCCCGCATCGCCGCCGACAACAACGCGGCCTCGCGGCGCCTGGCCGACACGCTGCTGGTGCTGGCCGACGTGACCTCGCGGGCCGCCGAGGTCCACAACCCCGGCCCCGACACCGACTCCCTCCCGGTGACCGCCGGCGACGGCACCACCAGCCACCGCCGCGACTGCGCCCTCATCAGCCACCGCGACGACCTGCACCCGGTCGGTGGCCGCACCGACCTCACCCCCTGCCGCGTCTGCAAGCCAAGCGCGTAGCCGGGCGCGAGGAACGAGCGCGCGGCGTCACGCGCGCAGATCGAGCAAGCGGCGCGGGTGAGGAACGAACCCGCGCCGGCGCGTCGAGATCACCGCAGCCGGTGGGTCGACCCGAGCGAGGCGTGCCCGAGGTCTCGACACCCGTTCGCGACTTCGCAAGCCCAGTCGCGACCGGGATGCTCGACCACCCTCAGGTGGCCTGACCTCGTTCCTCGGTCAGACCACCTCGTCCGGCTTGTGCTTCAGCACGTGCTCCACGTAGTCGCGCGCCGAGTCGAAGATGTCGACCTCGTGCCCGCGACGCTCGGAGAGGTACCAGCGGTGCGCGAGCACCTCGTGGAACACCTCGGCTGCCTCGAGCTTGCCGCGGGCCTCGGGCGGCACCAGGGCGGTGATGGGCTCGTAGATCTCGGTGAGCCAGCGGTTGGCGACGAGCGAGCGGTCCTCGCGGCCCAGGTCGAGGTGGGCGGTGAACGAGGCGAGGTCGTTCAGCAGGCGCCGGGCCTGGGCGTCCTCGACGTTGAGGCCGGTCAGGGCCTGCAGCTCGCGCTGGTGATGGCCGAGCTCGACGACCTTCGGCTGGATCCGCACCCAGTCGCCGTCGATGTCGGTGACGATGTCGAGCTCCTCGACGTCGAAGCCGAGGTCGTTCAGGCGCTCGATCCGCTGCTCGATGCGCCACATCTCGCCGGTGCCGAACTCCTCGACGTCGGTCAGCTCGGCCCACAGGGCGTGGTACCGCTCCTCGAGCAGCTCGACGATGGCGTGCGCGTCGGCCTCGTGGTCGAGGGAGTCGCTCGCCTGCAGGTCGAGCAGCTCGCCGAAGACGTTCTCGGTGGCCACGGTCACGTCGTGGTGGCGCATCGAGTCCGACAGCGACGGCCGCAGCTCTCCGGTCTCGGCGTCCACGAGGTAGGCGGCGAAGCCGCCGGCGCTGCGGCGGAACAGCACGTTGCTCAGCGACACGTCGCCCCAGTAGAAGCCGGCGAGGTGCAGCCGCACGAGCAGGACGACGATCGCGTCGACCAGCGACGGCAGGTTGTCGGCGGTCAGGCCGTGGGCGAACAGGCTGCGGTAGGGGAGCGAGAAGCGCAGGTGCTCGGTGAGGAGGGTCGAGGCGAGGGCCTCGCCGTCGCCGTCCTCGCGGCCGGTGACCACCCCCATCGGGACGACGGCCGGCAGCCCGAGGCGCTGCAGGTCGCGCAGCAGGCGGTACTCCCGGAACGCGATGTCCTCGACGGTCTCCTTGACCGCGTAGGTGCGGCTCCCCAGGCGGACGATGCGCACGACGTGGCGCGACAGCCCGCGGGGGAGCGGGACGACGTGGTCGTCGGTCCAGTCCTCCAGCGGTGTGCTCCACGGCAGGGTGAGCAGCGCCGGGTCGGGCCGGTTGGCCACGATGTGGAGCGCCATGCCCGCACGCTACTCGCCGCCTGGGCCGGCGTCCCCGGCCTGCTCGGCGCTCAGGGCTCGAGGAGGACGGCGCCGGGGCCGAGGCCGGCGAGCTCGTCGCCGGGGTTGGTGAGGGTGCAGCTGCGGAGGCTGAGGCACCCGCAGCCGATGCACCCGTCGAGCCGGTCGCGCAGCTTCTCGATGCGCCTGATCTGCTCGTCGAGCCGGGGACGCCAAGCGGTGCTGATCCGGTGCCAGTCGGACTTCGTCGGCGGCCGGCCGTCGGGGAGCGCGGCGAGCGCTTCGCCGATCTCGTCGAGGCTCAGCCCGACCCGCTGCGCCGTCCGCACGAACGCGACCCGGCGCAGCTCGGACTTGGCGTACCGGCGCTGGTTGCCGGCCGTCCGCTCGGAGGTGATGAGGCCCCGCTCCTCGTAGAAGCGCAGCGCGCTCGGGGCCACGCCCGAGCGCTCCGCCAGCTCGCCGATCGACAGGGTCATACCTCAACGATACTTGAGGTTCGGGTCGGCGGCCGAGGGGATAGTCCCGGGACTTTGGGTTGCCGGATCGCGGTTTGCGCAACCCAAAGTCCCGGGACTATCCCCGCCCGCGGACGTCCTAGAACAGGTTCTAGTTCTGCTGCTACGGTCCGGCCATGAGTTCACGTGTCGTCGTCATCACCGGAGCCGCCTCGGGCATCGGCTACGCCACCGCCGAGCTGTTCCGGGACCTGGGCGACACCGTCTTCGGCCTCGACATCGCCGCCACCGTGCCCGACGGGGTCACGTACGTGGAGTGCAACGTGGCCGACCGCAAGGCGGTCGAGCGGGCCGTCGACACGTGCGCCGGCGACAACGGGCGCATCGACGTGCTGGCGAACGTGGCGGGCATCGTCCAGTTCGGGCGGGTGCACACCATCACCGACGCCGAGTGGGACCGCGTGCAGGCCGTGAACCTCAAGGGACCGTTCATGCTCATCCAGACCGCGCTGCCCTACCTCAAGGAGGCCCGCGGCTGCGTGGTCAACGTGTCGTCGGTCGCGGGCAACGTCGCCCAGCCCTACGCCGCCGCCTACGCGGCCAGCAAGGGCGGGCTGACGATGATGACCAAGTCGCTCGCGCTCGAGCTCGGCCCCGACAAGATCCGCGTCAACGCGATCTGCCCCGGCTCGGTCGACACCCCGCTCGTGGACGACGTCGCGGCCAAGTTCCCGCCGGACCTCAACCCGCGCGTCATGGACCGGCTGATGATGATGTTCCCGGGCGGCAACATCAAGCCGGCCGAGATCGGCTCCGCCGTCGTCTACCTGGCCTCGAAGGACGCCAGGATGATCACCGGGTCGGTGCTCGCCTTCGACGGTGGCATGAGCTGAGCCCTCGCCGCCCACTGTCGTGCCCGGCGGTCGCGTGGTTTCCTTCTTCCTCGGGACGACCACGAGGAGGGCGGCATGCCCGGAGCCAGCGACGACAGCGCGACCCGCTACACCGAGTCCGCGGACGGTACCCGGATCGCGTACGAGGCCAGGGGTGCCGGTCCGACGCTCGTGATCGTCGAAGGTGCGCTGTGCCACCGCGGCATGGGGGCCTTCGACGAGCTCGCCCCGATCCTGGCCGACCGCTTCACCGTGGTCGGCTACGACCGCCGGGGGCGCGGCGAGAGCGGGCCGGGTGCGGCGCCGTCCACCGTGCAGCGTGAGGTCGAGGACCTCGTCGCCGTCCTCGGCGCCGTCGACCCCGGAGCGTCCGTCTTCGGGATGTCGTCGGGCGCGGCCCTGTGCCTGGAGGCAGGCAGGACGGGCGTGCCGTTCGCCCGGTTGGCCCTGTACGAGCCTCCCTTCATCCTCGACGACAGCCACCCGGCGGACGATCCCGCGTTCGTCGAGCGCCTTCGCGGGCTCCTGGCCGCGGGCAGGCGGACCCCAGCCGTCAAGTCGTTCCTGCGGCTGATGGGCGTGCCGGCGCCCGTCCTGCTCGTGCTGCCGCTGCTCCCCATGTGGAAGGGGCTCACCGCGTCGGTGGACACGCTCCCGAACGACTTCGAGATCGTCGGCCCCTACCGCCGCGGCCTCCCGCTGCCGGAGGGCCACTACGCCGCGATCACGGCGCCCACGCTCGTGATCGCCGGCGGCGACAGCCCGGCCTACATGCAGCAGGCGCCCGTCGCCGTCGCCGCCCAGATCCACGGGGCCAGGACGACGGTCCTGGAGGGTCAGACCCACGAGGTCGACGCGAAGGTCCTCGCTCCGGTCCTGGCGGCGCACTTCGCCGCCGGGTGAGACCCGGCGGTCCCCTCGACCAGGGCAGCAGGTGAGGTCGTCCGCGAGGAGCATCTACGATGGCCTCCGCGCCGGGTCGACCGGCGCAGGCCGCGTTAGCTCAGTTGGCAGAGCGTCGCTCTTGTAAAGCGAATGTCGAGAGTTCGACTCTCTCACGCGGCTCTGGTCCCCGGGCTGAGCAGCCGTCCCGGCTCGGTGGTCTCGTGACGGGACTTCGTCCCTCCTCGACCCTCACAGGGCCCTCCTCGACCCGGCTCTGGTCCCCGGGCTGAGCAGCCGCCCGGCTCGGTGGTCTCGTGACGGGGCTTCGTCCCTCCTCGACCCCCACAGCGCCGTCCTCAGCCACCCCGGGGTCAGCGCAGCTGGCGGGCCTCGAAGCGTGGCTCCAGCGAGGCGATCGCGTCCTGGGCGGCGACGAGCTGCAGCTCGCGGGTGCCGGCGGCGAGCGTCGCCTCGAGCACCGAGAACACCGCGGACGTCGTGAGCTCGAGGGCGCGGGCGGGGGAGCCGGTCGTGCGGAGGTGGGCGAGGTAGAGGGCCGCGGTGACGTCGCCGCCCCCGTTGGGCGCGATCGGCAGCAGGGGGGTGGTGACCGCCCAGGCGCCCTCGTCGGAGACCGCGACCACGTCGAGGGTGTCGGGGGCCGAGTCGGCGTGCAGCACCGAGGTGACGAGCACGTGGCGCGGACCGCTCGCGCGGACGGCGTCCACCGCCTCGAGCACCTCGGCCAGCGTCGCTCGTGGTGCGGCCGGCGAGGTAGTCGAGCTCGAAGTGGTTCGGGGTGACGATGTCGGCGCGCGGCACGACCTCGTCGCGCATGAACTCCGGGATGCCCGGCTTGACGAACATGCCGCGGCCGACGTCGCCCATCACCGGGTCGCAGCAGTAGACGGCGTCCGGGTTGAGCGACTTCACCCGGGCGACGGCGTCGAGGACCACGGCCCCGACCGCCGGGTCGCCCTGGTAGCCCGACAGGACGGCGTCCGCCTCGCCCAGCACCCCGCGGTCGCCGATGCCGGCGATCACGTCGGCCACGTCGGCCGGGTCGAGCAGCGGCCCGCGCCACGCCCCGTACCCGGTGTGGTTGGAGAAGTGCACGGTGAGCACGGGCCAGACCTCGTGCCCCAGACGCTGCAGCGGGAAGACGGCCGCGGAGTTGCCGACGTGGCCGTAGGCGACGGAGGACTGGATCGACAGGATCTTCACGAAAGCCATTCTGGCGCGGACGAAGTGATGACGGGCAAACTAGAACGCGTTACAGTTTCACGGTTCACGCACCCCGAGCACGTTGAGGACGATGCATGGCGAAGAAGCCCCAGTACAAGAACGAGGCCGACTACATCGTGGTCGGGTCCGGCAGCTCCGGAGCCGCCATCGCGGGCCGCCTCGCCGAGTCGGGTGCGAGCGTGATCGTGCTCGAGGCCGGCAAGACCGACGAGAAGTTCCTGATGAAGAAGCCCGGCATGATCGGTCCGATGCACTCGGTGCCCGAGATCAAGAAGACGGTCGACTGGGGCTACTACTCGGTCGCCGCAGAAGCACATCCTCGACCGCAAGATGCCCGTCCCGCGCGGCAAGGTCGTCGGCGGGTCGAGCTCGATCAACGGCATGGTCTACGTGCGCGGCAACCGCGCCAACTTCGACTCCTGGGCCGCCGAGGGCAACGTCGGCTGGGACGCCGACACCGTCAACGCGGCGTACAAGAAGATGGAGGACTTCGAGGACGGCGAGAACGCCTTCCGCGGCGCCGGCGGCCCGATCCGCATCACCCGCAACAAGTTCCCCCAGGAGGGCTCGCTGCAGTTCCTCCAGGCCACCGCCGACGTCACCGGCTGCCAGATCCTCGACGACTACAACGGCGAGTCGCAGGAGGGCGTCAGCCGGATGCAGCAGAACGCGGCCGACGGCCTGCGCTACAGCGCCTCGCGCGGCTACATCCACCACCTCGCGCCCCGGACCCTGCAGCTGCAGTCGCGAGGTGCTGGTCACCAAGGTCGTCATCGAGAACGGCCGGGCCACCGGCGTCGAGGTCACCGACGTCAGCAAGAAGGGCGGCGGCGCCAAGCGCACGATCCGCGCGGGCAAGGAGGTCATCCTCTCGGCCGGCTTCGTCGGCTCGGCCCAGATCCTGATGCTCTCGGGCATCGGCCACGCCCAGCACCTCAAGGACCACGGCATCCAGGTCGTCGCCGACCTGCCGGTGGGCGACAACCTGCACGACCACATGTTCCACGCGCTGACCTTCCACGCGACGTCGAGCAACAACCGCGGCACCGCGCCGTACTTCGCCAAGGGCATCGCCAAGGAGATCGTCCGCCCCGGCACGACGTTCATGGCCAACTCGGTCTTCGAGGTGCTGGCCTTCCTCAAGACGTCGCAGGCGGCGTCCTCGGGCAACATCCCCGACCTGCAGCTGCACCTGCTGCCGTGGGCCTACGTCTCGCCCAACCAGGACGAGCCGATCCGCCACGACGTCGACAAGCGCACCTCGCTCACCGTGCTCACCACCCTGATCTACCCCAAGAGCCGCGGCACGCTGCGGCTGGCCTCGGCCGACCCGACGGCCACGCCGCTGATCGACTTCCAGTACCTCGCCGACCCGAGCGACCTCGAGGTCCTCGGCGAGGGCTCCGAGCTGGTCCGCGAGATCATCGCCGGCTCGGCGTTCAAGGGCTCGGTCAAGGAGGAGATCCACCCGGGCAAGGACCTCAAGGGCCAGGCGCTGCGCGACGCGATCCTCAACCGCGCGACGTCGGTCTACCACGGCGTCGGCACCTGCCGGATGGGTGTCGACGAGCTCGCGGTCGTCGGCCCCGACCTCAAGGTGCGCGGGGTCGAGGGCCTCCGCGTCTGCGACGCCTCGATCATGCCGTCGATCACCGGCGGCAACACCAACGCGCCGGCCATCATGATCGGCGAGCGCGGCGCCTCGCTCGTCCTCGGGAAGGGCTGAGAACCATGACCACACCGACCACCACCACGCCTGCCCTGCAGCGTCCCGCGTCGGTCACCGACGCGTTCCTCGAGAAGCTCGTCGCCCGGGTCCCCTCGACCAGCGGCGGCACCTGGAAGCTCACCGAGGTCTACACCGGCGAGGTGCTCGTCGAGCTGCCGCAGTCGACCCCGGCCGACATCGAGCGTGCCTTCGAGAGGGCGCGCGCCGCGCAGGCGGAGTGGTCGCAGTGGCCGCTGGCGCAAGCGCCTGAAGGTGATCAAGAAGGCCCACCAGCTCTTCCTCGACAACGCCCACAGGACCGCCGACCTGATCCAGGTCGAGAGCGGCAAGAACCGGCGGATGGCGATCGAGGAGACCTGCGACCCGCCGATGGTGATGAGCCACTACGTCAAGCACGCCAAGCGGCTGCTGGCGCCCGTCACCAAGGGCGGCCCCGTGCCGTTCCTGACGACGTCGACCGCGATCCGCCAGCCGAAGGGCGTCGTCGGCGTCATCGCGCCGTGGAACTTCCCGTTCGCGACCGGCATCTCCGACGCCGTGACCGCGCTCATCGCCGGCAACGGCGTCGTGCTCAAGCCCGACAACAAGACGGCCCTCTCGCCGCTGTGGGGCATCCAGATGCTCGAGGACGCCGGGCTGCCGAAGGGCCTGTTCCAGGTCGTCTGCGGCGAGGGCCCCGACATCGGCCCGACGCTGATCGACAACGCCAACTACGTCATGTTCACCGGCTCGACGGCGACGGGTCGCGTGATCGGCGAGCGCGCCGGCCGCAACCTCATCGGCTGCTGCCTCGAGCTCGGCGGCAAGAACCCGATGATCGTGCTCGAGGACGCCGACATCGACGAGGCCGTGCAGGGCGCGGTCTTCGGCGTGTTCGGCAACACCGGCCAGATCTGCATGCACATCGAGCGGATCTACCTGCCCGAGTCGAAGTACGAGGAGTTCCGCGACAAGTTCGTGGCCCGCGCGCAGGCCCTCGACGTCAGGGCCGCCTACGACTTCGGCCCCGAGATGGGCTCGCTCGTCTCGCCCGACCACAAGGACCGCGTGCAGTCGCACGTCGAGGACGCCGTCGCCAAGGGCGCCACCGTGCTCACCGGGGGCAAGGCCCGCCCCGACCTGGGCCCCGCCTTCTTCGAGCCGACCGTCCTCGAGGGCGTCACCGGCGACATGCTCGCCGGTGCCTGCGAGACGTTCGGCCCGGTGGTCGCGCTCCACCGCTACCGCACGGTCGACGAGGCGGTCGCGCTGGCCAACGACACCGAGTACGGGCTCAACGCCTCGGTGTGGGGCACCGACCTCGAGGCCGCCAAGGCCGTCGGGCGCCGCATCCAGTCCGGCAACGTCAACATCAACGACATCCTCGCCACGGCGTTCGCGTCGAAGGGGACGCCGTCCGGCGGCGTGAAGACCTCCGGGGTCGGCGCCCGCCACGGCGACCAGGGCCTGACCAAGTACACCGACGTGCAGAACCTCGCGGTGCTCAAGAAGCAGGTCATGGGCGCCCGCCCCGACCAGGACTACGACGAGTACGTCAAGGGGATGCTCCAGGGTCTCAAGGTCATGCGGAAGGCGCGGATCCGCTGAGTCCTGCCGTCACCGGCGCCTGGCTATCGTCACGCGTGTGAGTGACATGGAGTACCGCCCGCTGGGCGACAGCGGACTGATGGTGAGCGTCGTCGGCATCGGGTGCAACGCCTTCAGCCGACGGGTCGACCTCGACGGCGTCCGGGACGTGCTCGACGCCGCCAGCGACGTCGGCGTCACGTTCCTCGACACCGCCGACATCTACGGCGACCCCGCCGGTGGCAGCGAGGAGCTGATGGGGGAGGCCCTGCGCGGCCGGCGCGACGAGTTCGTGCTCGCGAGCAAGTTCGGCATGGACATGGGCGGTGCCAACGGCGCCGACCACGGCGTCCGCGGCTCGCGCCGCTACGTCCGGCGGGCCGTCGAGGCCAGCCTGCGCCGGCTCCGGACCGACCACCTCGACCTCTACCAGCTGCACGCCCCGGACGAGGTGACGCCGATCGAGGAGACGCTCTCGGTGCTCACCGACCTCGTGCGCGAGGGCAAGGTCCGGTACCTCGGGTGCTCGAACTTCGCCGCGTGGCAGGTGGCCGACGCCGAGTGGACCTCGCGCAGCGCGGGTCTCGAGAGGTTCGTCTCGGTGCAGAACCGGTACTCCCTGCTCGACCGGACCGTCGAGGCCGAGGTCGTGCCCGCCTGCGAGGAGTACGGGCTCGGCGTCCTGCCGTTCTTCCCGCTCGAGTACGGCCTGCTCACGGGCAAGTACCGCCGTGGCGAGACCGCGCCGGTCGGCTCCCGCGCCGCGGCCGCGCCGTCACCCTGGCTCGAGAACGCCGACTGGGACCGGATCGAGGCCTTCGAGGCGTACGCCGCCGCGCGGGACCTCGAGCCCCTGGACGTCGCCGTCGCCGGCCTGGCCGCACAGCCCGCCGTCGCCTCGGTGATCGCCGGCGTGACCTCGGGCGACCAGGTCCGCCGCAACGCCGCGACGTTGCGCTGGCAGCCGACCGAGGACGACCTGGTCGAGCTCGACGAGATCACCACCCCGCGCTGACCTGTCCCGTTATCGGGACAGGTCAGCGTCGATCTCGTCACGTTGGGTGCTCCTTGAGGCGGCGCGAGGTATAGTTGAAACATGAACGACCTGATGCCCGCGCTCTACATCGGCCACGGTGCGCCGCCCCTGCTCGACGACCCGGTCTGGTCGGGGCAGCTCGCGGCCTGGGCGGGTGACCTGCCGCGTCCGAAGGCGGTCCTGATCGTCAGCGCGCACTGGGAGTCGGCGCCGATCTCGCTCACCGCGAGCAACGTCCCGCTCGTCTACGACTTCGGCGGGTTCGCCGAGAAGTACTACCGCATGACCTACGAGACGCCCGACGCGTCGTGGCTCGCGCAGCGGGTCGCCGCGATGATGCCGAGCAACGAGCCCGTCCACCAGCACCGCGACCGCGGGCTCGACCACGGCGCCTGGGTGCCCCTGCGGATCATGTTCCCCGAGGCCGACGTCCCCGTCCTGCAGCTCTCGCTGCCCACGCACGACCCGGTCAGGCTGCTCGAGCTCGGCGCCCGGCTGCGGCCGCTGCGCGAGGAGGGCGTGCTCATCATCGGGTCGGGCTTCCTCACCCACGGGCTGCCGTTCCTCAAGGAGTTCCGCATCGAGGCCACGCCGCCGGGCTGGTCGACCGAGTTCGACGCCTGGGCCGGCGAGGCCCTGTCCCGCGGCGACGTCGACGCCCTCGCCGACTTCCGCCACCAGGCCCCCGGCATGCCGTATGCGCACCCCACGGTGGAGCACTACTCGCCGCTGTTCGTCACCCTCGGGGCGGCCACCGACCCGGGCGAGCCCGGCATCCAGGTGATCGACGGCTTCTGGATGGGGCTCTCGAAGCGCTCGCTGCAGGTGGCCTGACCCGCTGGGCCCACCCGCCGTGGGGTTTCGGATCCGCAGCCCGGGGTAGGCCGCCTCCGTGACCGACATCGAGGTGACCCGCCACACGGCGCTCACTGCTGCCGCCGACCTGGACGCCCTCGCCGACACCCTGCCCCGGGTGCAGGGGTTCATGAACCAGTACGTCTACTCCGACATGGAGGGCGGGTTCTTCCTCACCGACGCCGGTGACTCGATCAACGAGCTGCGGCTGGCCCTCTACCGTCAGTACGCCTTCGGCAGCGGCACCGTCTACGCCCTCCTCAAGGACGGCGGGGACGCCGTGGTCGCGGCCTACCGTGAGGTCGAGAAGGCCGACCGCGAGGCTGCCGACGACGTCACCGCCCCCGACGTGCTCGACCTGCTGCGGGCCCCGACCGCCGGGCCGTTCGGCGTCCAGGGCGTCGACCCCCGCGTCCCGCAGGAGCCCACGTCGACCGTGCCGCACGGGCCCGCCGTCGACCCGGGCGAGTACGACAGCGTCCTCGCCGCGCCCGAGCCCGACCTCGGTGCCATCAAGCTGATGGACGACATCAACGACGTGCGCGACAAGGTCAGCTTCGTCACCGGGTTCGAGTGGGCGCTGCGGCCGCTCCACAACTTCGGCCTCACGAACCCGATCGAGAAGTTCAAGGACCACATGGACGGCGAGTACGTCTCGCTGGCCACGGCGCTGGCCGCCGTCGGGAGCCTGGGCGACTACTGGGTCAAGGTGCACGGCGACCTGGTGGCGACCGAGATGCGGCTGCGGCAGCGGTGGTCCGGCCGCGGCGGCGAGGCCGCGGCCGACTGGGTGCGTGACGTGGCGAGCGCGACCCTCGACCACCAGATCGCCATCCGGCTCGTCGAGGGCAGGATCGCCAACGAGCTGGCCCTGCTCAAGGCCTCGCTCGACACCCTCCTCAACGTCGTGCAGGAGATCATCGAGTGCATCCCCGGGGGCGACAGCAAGCTCGAGGTCCTGCTCGAGCTGCCGTGGGCGCTCGCCAAGGTCACCGCGAAGCTGACCACCGGCGTCGAGAAGTTCCTGGTCGCCTTCGACGCGCTGTGGGTGATCTGCCTGTCGGTGATCTCGCTGCTGAGCCAGGCCGGTGACGACCTCGAGTTCCCGTACGTGCGCTCGCCCTCGACCATCCCGAGCGCCGTCTGACGGCTACGCCAGGGTCCAGTCGATGGCCGTCCCGCCCTGCTCGACGAGCAGGGCGTTGACACCGCTGAACGGCTTGGAGCCGAAGAACCCACGCGACGCCGACAGCGGCGATGGGTGCACCGACTCGACCGACGGCACCGCCCCCAGCACCGGCTTGAGCGACTGGGCGTCGCGCCCCCACAGGATCGCGGCGAGGGGCTGTCCGCCCGCCGCGCGCTCGACCAGCGCCCGGATGGCGCACTCGGTCACCTGCTCCCAGCCCTTCCCGCGGTGGGACGCCGATGCACCGGGCTGCACCGTGAGCACCCGGTTGAGCAGCATCACGCCCTGCTGCGACCACGACGTGAGGTCGCCGTGCCGCGGCGGCACGATGCCGAGGTCGTCGCGGAGCTCGAGGTAGATGTTGACCAGGCTGCGGGGGAGGGGCCACACGTCGCGCTCGACGGCGAAGCTCAGCCCGATGGGGTGGCCGGGCGTCGGGTAGGGGTCCTGGCCGACGACGAGGACGCGCACGTCGGCGAGCGGGGCGCGGAACGCCCGGAAGACGGCGTCCCCGGCCGGCAGGTAGTCGCGGCCTGCTGCCCGCTCGGCCCGCAGGAACCGGCCGAGCTCGGCCACCTGGCCGTCGACCGGCGCGAGCGCCTCGGCCCAGTCCGGGGCCATGAGGCCCTTCTCCACCAGTCCGGCCAGCGCGCTCACCCGGGCGACCCTAGACGGACGGTGGTCGAGGTGCCGCGAGCGAGGAACGAGCGAGGGGCCTCGAGACCTGGCGAGGTAAACGCCTTGGCGACCGTGGGCAGCGTCGGTGCCAGTGATCTCGAGGTTCGTCGCTCGTCCCTCGCTCCTCACACCTCGATCACCGTCGGGTGGGCAGCGTCGGTGCCAGCTGATCACCGCCTCGGTCCGTCGCTCGTCCCTCGCTCCTCACACCTCGATCACCGTCAGGGTCAGCGGGACGTGAAGGTCGCCGTCCGCGGCAGGTACGGCGCCAGCCCGCGCTCGCCCACCTCCACGGAGAGGATCGCTTGGTGCGAGGCGTCGGCCGCGACGGCGGACTGGTTGGCGACCAGCACCTTCGTGCCGAGGAAGGTGGCGCTGCAGGGGGTGTCGAACGGGACCGGGGAGCCGTTCTCGCCGGAGCCCGGGACGTCGGGGAACCGGTCGAGCTCCTCGCCGGTGGCCGACAGCTCGACGAGCTGGTTCGTCAGGCCGGCGTTGGCGACGTAGATGTGGCCCGACCTCCCGATGCCGAATCCGTCGGGCAGGTCGGTGGGCTGCGAGGTCCACAACGTCGTCAGCCGACCGTGCCGGCCGCGGTCGAGCGGCAGCGAGTAGAGCACACCGTTGGTCGGCAGGCCGCTGCCGTCGGAGACGGTCTGCTGGGTGATGAGCAGGTCCTTCTGGGCGCGTCGGTAGCGGATGCCGGTGGTGCCGAAGCCCGCGACACCGACCAGCCCGGCAGAGGTGAACCAGCGCTCGACGCGGCCGGTGCGGAACACCCGCCAGATCACGCCCTGCTTGTAGTCGGTGACGAAGAGGTGCTTCGGGCCCCACGTCGCGTAGTTGGGCTCCGAGCCCCGTGGGAACCGCGCGACGGTGCGGAACCGGCCGGTCGTGACGTCGAGGGTCATCACGCGCCGACGTGAGGTCTCGAGCAGCACGAGCTCGCCGTCGCGGGTCTGGTTCGCGACCTGGACGCCGTGGTCGGCGCCGAGGCGCTGGTCGGGCACCGTCCACGACCGCAGCAGCGTGCCGTCCTTGCGCCACTCGAAGACGCGCGAGGGTTGCCGGTCGCCGGCGACGTAGGTGCCGGCGTAGACCCGGCCGTTCGTGTGGGCGTGGACGTAGGCGGGGAAGCCCGGCGACGGCACGAGCGAGAACACCCGGGTGCGCCAGGTCTGGTCGGCGGCCTGCGCGGACGTCGCCGCCGGAGGCAGCAGGGCGACCAGCAGGCCGAGCACGACGAGCGTCGCCAGCCGCCTCACGCCAGGCGCTCCAGGACCTCGGCCGCGGCACGCTCGCCGGAGCGGACGGCGCCGTCCATGTAGCCGCTCCAGTAGGTGGAGGTCTCGGTGCCGGCCCAGTGCACGCGGCCGAACGGGCGCCGGACGGCCGGTCCGTACTGGCGGAAGTGCCCGTTGGCGGCGTGGATGGCCGTGGGCCCGCCGCCGGTCCACTGCTCCTTGGTCCAGTCGTGCTCGGTGTACTCGACCGGGTGCAGCGCCCGCGGGCCGAACATCTCGGCGAACCCCTCGAGCACGGCCCTGCGGCGCTGGTGCCGCGGCATCCGGCCGTACGTGCGCCAGGTGTCGCCGCCGACGAAGGCGAGAAGGACGCCTGGCTCGCCGGCCCGGGGACAGTTGTCGAAGACGGCGCGAGCTGCGCCGGCGTCGTTGATGCCGAACCCGTTGAGACCGTCCTCGCGCCAGAACGGCGTCTCGTACACGGCGTCGCACTTCATCAGCTTGCCCATGTGGGAGCTCGCGAGCAGCTTGCGGCGCCGGTCGGGCAGCCGCGGGAACCAGTCGATGTCGAGGACGAGCGGCGGAGGCGCGGCGACGACGACGCGCCGGGCGGTGACGACGCCGCGGCCGGTGTGCACGCGCACCCGGTGGTCGACCTGCTCGATGCGGCGCACCGGGGCGTCGAGGGCCACGATGTCGCCGAGGCGCTGGGCCAGGCGCAGCGGCACCAGCTGCGAGCCACCGACGAACCGGCTCTCCTGCGCCCCGTTGGCGGTGTCGGAGTTGCGGGAGAACGTGCCGACGTTCTTCTCGTCGCCCGAGCAGGCGACGTACCAGAGCACGAACAGCAGCGAGAGGTGCTTGGGGTCGGCTCCGAAGCCGGGCTGGGTCCAGCACTCGATGAGGTTGGAGACCCCGTCGGGGTTGAGGACGGCGTTCGCCCGGATGAAGTCGTCGAGGGTCATCGCGTCCCACTGCTTCGCGTTGGGGTGCGACCAGGGCGCGTCGACGGCGATCTCGGCGGCCATGGAGTCGATCATCTGCAGCAGCAGCGCAGCGTCGGGGAGGATCGTCGGGTCGGGCGGCACGGTGCCGGAGTACTCCATGCGGCCGGTGGTGGAGGAGATGTAGACGCTGTTGCCGGAGTTGTACTCCTTGAACGTCGCGACCCCGAGCTCCTTCGCGAGCCTGGCGATGTGGGTCTGGGTGGGGCCGATGAACGCGCCACCCGCCTCGATCGTGGCGCCCTTGGTCTCCAGCTCGTGGTTGAGGACGCGGCCCCCCACGCGCTTGCGTGCCTCGACGAGCAGCACCGATGCGCCCCCGCGGGCGACGTTGCGCGCCGTGACCAGGCCCGCGATGCCGCCACCGACCACCACGACGTCGACCTGCCTCGGCAGCCGGCCCTGCAGGCCGGCGGCCTCGGCGCCGGGTGCCCCGAGCGGGCCCAGGGCACCGAACGCACCGAGGGCGCCGGCACCACCGAGTCCCGCCACCCCGCCGAGCAGGGTCCGGCGGCCGATCTCGAGCTGGGTCATGGGGCCTCCTCAGGCGATGTCCGGGCGTGAACCTGAACATGTGTCATATTTCGTTTCGTACCTTACACTCCCTGTTCATGGCAACGCAGCAGGTCACGGTGAAGTCACGCCGGGCACCCGTGCAGGCGCGCAGCCGCGCTCGCGTCGAGGCGATCCTCGACGCCGCCGAGCGGCTCGTCGTCGAGCGCGGCGTCGAGGCGCTCACCACCCGTGACCTCAGCGACGCGGCCGGGGTGCCGGTGGCCTCGCTCTACCAGTACTTCGCCGACAAGGAGGGCGTGCTGCTCGCCCTCGCCGAGCGCGACATGGCCGAGATGGACGAGCAGGTCGCAGCCGACCTCGGGCTCCTCGGGGGGCTTCGGTGGCCGCGCTCGTCGACACCGCGATGCGGGCGTTCGTCAAGGTCTACCTGCGCCGTCGCGCCTTCGTCGAGATCTACCTGCGCGGCCGCACCAACCCGGCCCTGGCGGCGTACGGTCGCGAGCACAACGTGCGCATCGCCCGCACCCTCCGGGCGCTGGCCCTCGACGCGGGCTTGGCCTCGCCGGCGCTCACCGAGAAGGTGGCGGTGCTGGCTGTCGAGATCGGCGACCGGGTCTTCCAGCTCGCGTTCGAGCACGACGCCGCCGGCGACGCCGAGCTGGTCGACGAGGGCATCGCGCTGATGACGGCCTACCTCCAGCGCTTCGCCGCGGGAGCCGCGACGTGAGCGCCCGGGACGACGTCGCCGCGGCCTGCCGCCGCCTCGCCGCCGACGGACTGCTCGTCGGTACCGCCGGCAACGTGAGCATGCGGGTGCGCGACCTCGTGGCGGTCACGGCCAGCGGCGTCGTCCTCGCCGACGCCCAGCCGCACGACGTCGTCCTCGTCGACCACGACGGTGCGCTGGTCGACGGCGGGCTCGTCCCCACGAGCGAGCTCGACCTCCACCTCGGCGTCTACGCCGACGACCCGGGTGTCGGTGCCGTCGTCCACACCCACGCCCCGTTCTCGACGGCCGTCGCCTGCGTGCTCGACGAGCTGCCCGTCCTGCACTACCAGCAGCTGCTGCTCGGCGGCGCGATCCGCGTCGCCCCCTACGCCACCTTCGGCACGCCCGAGCTCGCGCACCACGTGCGCTCCGCGCTCGCGGGGCGGCAGGCGGCGCTCATGGGCAACCACGGCTCGGTCGCGGTGGGCACCACGCTGGCCAAGGCCGTCGACGCCGCGGTGCTGCTCGAGTGGCTCGCCGCCCTGCACCACCGGGCCTCGGCCCTCGGCACGCCGCGTGTGCTCTCCGACCAGGAGCAGGAGGACGTCGTCCTCGCAGCACTCTCACGCGGCTACGGAACCCCCCAGTCCACCCAGGAGGACCAGTGAAGCTCGCAGCGGTCGGGGTGCACGTCCTCGACACCCACGTGATCGGCGTCGACTCGATCCCCGCGGGGTCCGACGGTCAGGTCGTCGAGGCCATCCGGATGTCGGCGGCCGGCACCGCCGGCGGCACCGCGTTGGTGAGCGCCCGGTTGGGCGTCGAGGTCCGATCGTTCGGCACGCTCGGCACCGACCCGACCGGCGACGTGCTCCTCGCGCTGCTCGGCCGGGAGGGCATCGACACCACGGGCCTGGTCCGCAAGGCCGACCACCAGACGTCGGCCTCGGTCCTGCCCGTGCGGCCGAACGGCGACCGCCCGGCGTGGCACTGCATCGGCGCGAACGGCGCGTTCACCCTCGACGACCTCGACCGCAGCGCCCTGGCCGACGTCGACCACCTCCACCTCGGCGGGCCCGAGTTCCTCGGCGGGCCCGCTGCCGCCGAGCTGCTCGCCTGGGCGCGGGAGCAGGGGATGACCACCTCGGTCGACGTGCTCGCCCCCGGCGACCCCGACCTGCTGGCCTGGATCGCCGACGCCCTGCCCCACACCGACTACCTGCTGCCCAACGACGAGCAGGTGCGCGGCTTCACCGGCGAGTCCGACCTGACGGCCGGTGCCCGTGCGCTGGTGGCGGCCGGGGCCCGGTGCGTGGCCGCCACCCAGGGCGCCAAGGGCGCGGTCGTCGTCACCGCCGACGCGTGCGAGGAGGTGCCCGCCTTCGCGGTCGACGACGTGGTCGACACCACGGGTTGCGGCGACGCGTTCTCGGCAGGCTTCCTGCGCGGCGTCCACGAGGGGTGGGCGCCGGCGGAGGCGGCCCGCCTCGGCTGTGCGACGGCGGCCCAGGTGGCACGCGGCCTCGGCACGGACGCCGGCGACTACTCGTTCGAGGAGCTGCGGTCGTCGCTGGGCTGAGACGGCGTCGGCATCACCAGGCGGTCGAGGTGCACCGCCAGCAGGGCCTCGCGCACGCCCGGTGACGCGGCCGCGAGCAGCAGGTTGGTCGCCGAGCGGCGACCCTCGCCGCGGCCGGCGGACTCGTCGAGCACGGCGGCCGCCTCGAGCAGCAGCGTCGCGGCGTACTCGCTGACGTCGTCGGCGTCGAGGGTGACCAGCAGCCGCTCGAGCGTCGGGTCGACCTGCGCCCGCCCCCGGTCCTGCGCCTCGAAGACCGCGGTGGCCACGGCCACGAGCACCTCGTCGACCATCGGCAGCATGGCGGCCGTGACCGGCAGCCGCAGCAGTGGCGGCCCGGCCTCGGGCAGCACGGGGTGCACGGTCCAGCCGCGCCGGTGGAGGGCGTCGGCCAGCGTGAACGCGTCGCAGGTCAGGTCGGTGCGGAGGGTGATCGTGGTGGCGTCGGGCAGGGCCGCCAGGTGGACGCCGCGCTGCTCGAGCAGGCCGGTCACGATCTGCCCGGTGGCGTCGAGGGCCTCGGCGGCGAGCCGGGCGCAGCCGCGGTGGCCGACCTCCGCCAACGTCTCGGCGACGTCGCCGAGCAGGGCGCCGGCACGGGTCCAGGTGGCGGGCAGGTCGAGGGGACCGCGCAGCAGCGCGGCAGCGCCCGCGGTGCGGCCGTCGGCGGCGTCGCGGTGCAGCACGGCGGTCAGCTCGGAGGGACCACCGCCCTCGGGACCGACGTCGACCGAGATCGAGGTGACGCCCGGGACGCTGAAGTCCCAGGCCGGGCCGACCCGGCCGGCGCGGGCCGCGTAGGCCAGTGCCCAGCCACCGCTGGCGCCGTCGACGTGCAGCGGGACGCCGCGCGCGGCCGTGGCGGCGGCGATCCAGGCGACCGGGTCGGTGGCGCCGTGGGTGTAGGACGGCGCGGACGCCACGACGAGGACGGTGTCCTCGCGGATCGCGGCAGCCATCGGGCCGACCGCCACGTGACCCTCGCCGTCGACCGGCACGACCAGCGGCGTGAGCCCGAGGGTGGCAGCGGCCGTGAACCACGCGGGGCTCGCCGACTGCGGCAGCACGACGGTGGCGTGCCGCAGGCCGGGACAGGTGTCGCGGGCTCCGCGCAGCACGTGGAGCGCGGCGTCGCCGGCCCCGGCGTGGACGCGACCCCCTGCCGAGGCGGGCGCGGCGACGAGCTCGCCGACGAAGCGCAGGATGCCCGACTCTGCCGCGTGGCGCGACGGCGTCCGGGAGCCGCGGCGGCGCGTGGCGGGGTGCGCCAGGCGGCCGTCGTCCGGGCCGGTGCCCTCGAGGGTCGTCAGCGACGGGGCAGCCGCGTCGTGCTCGTGTGCGGCACCGGCCGCCGTCATGAGCTGCAGCTGTGCTGGTGCGCCCGTCATCCGCGTGTGTCTCCCTCGACTCGATCCCGAGGGTAGGTGGCCGCGCCCACAGTGGGGCTCAGGAGGCGGCCTGACCTTGGGTAGTCCGAAATGACTAGGCGCGCTGGACGAGTGGTCGCGGCGTGGTGTCACAACCCGGCACAAGTCTTGGCATCAGGACGATCCGGTCCGTGCACCCCGGAAATCGCGACTGATTCCGTCGCGTCAGCGGGCGAGCGAGCGCGACGTGCCTGAGCCGTGCCGACGGCGTCCGGTGCCGATCTGGGCCGGTCCGGACGTCGTCGCGGCCGTCGCCGCCGAGGTGTCGGGAGCGTCGTCGGTCGACCACTGCGTGATCCACTCGTCCATCGTCGCCCAGGTCGTGTCGCGGGCGGCGCGCCCGGTGAGCATGCCGAGGTGGCCGCCGGGCACGATCTCGAACCGCACCTCGGACGACCCGGTCAGCAGGGGCACGACGGCCTTGACGGCCGGCACGGGGGCGATGCCGTCGGTGGCGCCGCCGAAGACCAGCACCGGCGCGGAGATGTCGGCGAGCGCGAGGGTGCGGTCCTCGAGGTCGAAGCTGCCGTCCTTGAGCACGTTGCCCTTGACGAAGCGGTGGTAGAGCTGGCCGAAGGTGCGGCCGGGGTAGGCGATCATGCCCGCGGTGAACCGGTCGACGGCCTCCATCTGGGCGAGGAAGTCGGCGTCGTCGTAATTGGTCGCCTTCGCGATCGGCTTGGTGACGAGCTTCTGGAACGAGGAGAGCTGGAAGGCCCACTTGACCAGCGGCTTCGGGGCGCCGCCGAGGGCCTGGTAGCCCTTCGTGATCGGCCCGCGACCGTTGACCCAGTTGAGCAGCGGGCGCAGCGGCGCGACCAGCGGCACGAGGCTGACGTCGACGGGGGAGCCGACCACGGTGATGCTCGCGACGGGCAGGTCGGAGTCGGCGGCCGCCGCGAGCAGCGAGAAGATCCCGCCGAGGCTCCAGCCGATCACGTGGACCGGCCGGCCCCCCGCATGGGCCGAGGTCTCCCGGATCGCCGTCGGGACGACCTCCTCGATCCAGTGCTCCATGCCCAGGTTCCGGTCCTTGAACGACACCTGGCCGTACTCGACCAGGTACGTCGGACGCCCGGCCGCGACGAAGTGCTCGACGAGCGAGCAGCCCCGGCGCAGGTCGTAGCAGGTGGCGGGCGCGGCCAGCGGCGTCACCAGCAGCACCGGGTCGCCCTGCTCCTTGCACCTTCGCCGCCGGCCGGTAGTGGTAGACCTCCCGCAGCATCCCCTCGTCGATGAGGGTGCGCGGCATCGGGCGCAGGTCGGCCAGCCCGCCGTAGAACACCTTGTGCGCCAGGTTGCCCGCTGCGGAGACGACCTGGTCGGGCTTGGGGATGAGGTCCACGTCTGGAAATTACCCCTCTTCGCCGCATGAGGGGCCGCCTGTCCGTGCCAGGTCCTGCGGCGAGGACTCCGCGCATCGGGACTGGACCCCGGGCTCGACCTCCCACCCAGGCGGCACGAGCACGCGTGACCTGGGGCGGGTGGGCCGGGGACGGCGGAGGACGGGTCGGGTCGGCGGCGCATCCGCGGAGCCGGAGACCCAGCCCGGCCACCGCTCGAGTCGCGGCGCAGCGGCCCAAGCCGCCGACCCGAGCCCGGCCGCAGCCGGCCCCGGGTCCCACCCGCCCCCCCACGCGTGGTCGTCACGGCAAGCCCCGCCGCAGGCGGATCCCGCGCCGCAGGCGCGCAGACCGGACCGCAGGGTCCCGGCTACCGGCCCACCAACCAGAGGCCCCTGGGCTAGGACCGTTTGGCCGGCCGGACCGACTTGGTGTGGGTGCCGTGGTGGTCGACGGCGCCGAGCTCGCCCATGAAGGCGTCCGCCCAGGCGGCGACGTCGTGCTGGCGGATCGTCTTGCGCATCGCCTTCATGCGGCGCGAGAGCTCGCGGTCGCCGGCCCGGTAGGCCTCCAGGAGGGCCGACTTCATGCCGTTGATGTCGTACGGGTTGACCAGCCAGGCCTGGCGCAGCTCGTCGGCGGCGCCGGCGAACTCCGAGAGGACGAGGGCGCCGTCGTCCTGGTGGCGGCAGGCGACGTACTCCTTGGCCACGAGGTTCATGCCGTCGCGGTAGGGCGTGACGACCATGACGTCGGCGGCCGTGTAGAGGGCGGCCATCTCCTCGCGGGGGTAGGAGGAGTGGAGGTAGCTGATGGCGGGGCGGCCGATGCGGCCGAGGTCGCCGTTGATGCGTCCGACGAGCCGGTCGATCTCGTCGCGGAGGATCCGGTACTGCTCGACCTGCTCGCGCGAGGGCACGGCGACCTGCACGAAGACGGCGTCCTCCACGTCGACGTGGCCGTCCTCGATGAGCTCGGCGTAGGCGCGGAGCCGGGCGTAGATGCCCTTGGTGTAGTCGAGGCGGTCGATGCCCAGGAAGATCTTGCGCGGGTTGCCCAGGGCCTCGCGGATCGCCTTAGCCCGGTCGACCACGGCGTCGGTCTGCGCGAGCTTCTCGAAGCCCGCGGCGTCGATGGAGATCGGGAAGGCCTCGGCGCGGACCGCGCGGCCGTCGTCGAGGTACACGGTGTCGCGGTGGGTCTTGTGCCCGACGCGCTGGCGCACGAGGCGCACGAAGTTGGCGGCGCCCCCGGGGAGCTGGAAGCCGACGAGGTCGGCGCCGAGCAGGCCCTCGAGGATCTGCCGGCGCCACGGCAGCTGCTGGAAGAGCTCGGCGGGCGGGAACGGGATGTGGAGGTAGAAGCCGATGCGCAGGTCGGGGCGCAGCTCGCGCAGCATCTGCGGCACCAGCTGCAGCTGGTAGTCGTGCACCCACACCGTGCCGCCCTCGGCGGCCATCTCGGCGGCGCGGGCGGCGAACTTGCGGTTGACCTGGACGTAGGAGTCCCACCACTCCCGGTGGAACTCGGGCTTCGCGACGAGGTCGTGGTAGATCGGCCAGATCGTGGCGTTGGCGAAGCCCTCGTAGAAGTGCTCGACCTCGTCGGCCGTCAGCGACATCGGCACCAGGTTCATGCCGTCGGCCTCGAACGGCTCGAGCTCCTCGGCGCCGTCGTCGGCGGTGCCGCCCGGCCACCCGATCCAGGTGCCGTCGTTGGCCCGCATCACGGGCTCGATCGCGGTCACCAGCCCGCCGGGGGAGCGACGCCACCCGGTCGAGCCGTCGGGGTTCGTGATGCGGTCGACCGGCAGGCGGTTGGCAACGATCACGAGGTCAGCGGGCACCGTCCAACCCTAGGCTGTCCGTCGGGCCAGCCCGACACCCGTTGTGGTGATGGCAGGATCGCGGACGGGCCGGCGCCGGACGACCCTGGACGCATGACCGAGACGATGACGTTGCCCGTGACCCAAGCCCCTGCCGCACCCGTGTCGCCTGCCGCCGTGCGGGCGCGACCCGGCCTGCTGCGACGGCTGGTGCTCGACACCGGCTACCTGCTGTCGGCCTTCGTGCTGGGCGTCGTCGGGTTCGTCGTGGTGGTGACCGGGCTGTCGCTGGGTGCGGGCCTCCTGGTGCTGGGCGTCGGCCTCGTCGTGTGGACGGCGACCGTGCTGCTCTCGCGGGGGCTCGCCCACGTCGAGCGCACGCGGCTGCGCACGATGCAGGGCCGCGACGTCCCGTCGCCGGCGTACCTCGGCGCCCCGGCGGACGCCGGTGTGGTGCGCCGGGTGCTCACGCCGCTGCGCGACCCCCAGTCGTGGCTCGACGTGCTGTGGGCGCTGGTCTCCTTCGTCACCGGCACGGTGGGCTTCGCCGTCGTTGTCGCCTGGTGGGCGACGGCGCTCGGCGGGGTGACCTACTGGTTCTGGCAGCAGTGGCTGCCCGACCAGGACGAGTCGCTCGTCTCGATCCTCGGCTGGGGCGAGGGCCGCGGCGCCGAGAGCCTGCTGCAGCTGGGCATCGGCCTGGTGGCGCTGGCGACCCTGCCGCTCGCCGTGCGCGGCGCGGCCGCCGCCCACGCCGGGGTGGCCGACACGCTGCTCTGCAGCCGGGGCCGGCTGCAGAGCGAGGTCAGGCGCGTCGTCGACAGCCGTGCCGCTGCCCGCGGGGCCGAGGCCGACTCGCTGCGCCGCCTCGAGCGCGACATCCACGACGGTCCCCAGCAGCGCCTGGTGCGGCTGACGATGGACCTCGGCCGCGCCCGCAAGCAGCTCGCAGACGACGACGTCGCGGGACGCGAGCGGGCGGCGGCGATCATCGACGAGGCCATGGTGCAGGCCCGCGAGACCGTCGGCGAGCTCCGCTCCCTCTCGCGTGGCATCGCGCCGCCGCTGCCTGGTCGACCGCGGCCTGCGCGTCGCCCTCGACGAGCTGGCCCAGCGCGCGACGCTGCCCCTCGCCGTCCACGTCGACGTGCCGGACCGGTTGCCGCCGCACGTCGAGTCGGCCGTGTACTTCGTCGCCGCCGAGGCCCTGACGAACATCGCCAAGCACAGCGCCGCGACGAGGGCCGCGATGGCGGTGACCCACGCCGACGGCTGGATCGCGGTCGTCGTGCAGGACGACGGCATCGGCGGAGCCCACGCGAGCAAGGGCCTCGGGCTCGCCGGGCTGCAGCAGCGCCTGGCCGGCGTCGAGGGCACCCTCGTGGTCGACTCGCCCGTCGGCGGGCCGACGGTGCTGCGCGCCGAGGTCCCGGTCGGGGCCGCATGAGGGGGGCCGCATGAGGATCGTGCTCGCGGACGACTCGGTGCTGCTGCGCGAGGGTCTCCAGCTGCTCCTGGTCGAGGCGGGCCACGACGTCGTCGCCGCGGTGGGCGACGGACCGGCGTTCGTGGCCGCCGTCCTCGAGCTGCGGCCCGACCTCGCGGTGGTCGACGTGAGGATGCCGCCGTCCCACACCGACGAGGGCCTGCGCGCCGCGGTGGAGGTGCGCCGGACGTGGCCGGAGGCCAAGGTGATGGTGCTCTCGCAGTACGTGGAGGTCTCCTACGCCGACGACCTGCTCGCCAGCGGGCCGCCGGGCGGCGACGGTGGCGGCACCGGGTACCTGCTCAAGGACCGCGTCGGCGACGTCGACGAGTTCGTGACCGCGCTCGCGACGGTCGCCGCCGGCGGCACCGTGCTCGACCCGCTCGTCGTCCGCCAGCTCATGGGCCGCCGTCGCGACCCGCTCGACTCGCTCACCCCGCGCGAGGGCGAGGTGCTGGCGCTGATGGCCGAGGGCCGCTCCAACGCCGCCATCGCCACCGCGCTGACGGTGACGCTCGGCGGCGTCGAGAAGCACACCCAGCGGATCTTCGCCAAGCTCGGCCTCAGCCCCGACGACGACACCGCCCACCGCCGCGTCCAGGCCGTGGTCCGGTACCTGCGGGGGTGATCGGGGGGGATACCTGGATACCAGGTCAGGCTAAGACGCGTCTGCGAGCCTGACCTGGTATCCAGCTATCCCGGCCTGCCCGCTCCCACCTGAGCGAGCAGCGCCTCCATCTGGCGCATCACGGTGAGGGTCTGGGCGTGGGGGACGAGGGGGCTCTCGCGCAGGTCGAGGCGGACGCAGCGACCCACCTCGGCCAGCTCGTTGCCGTAGCCGACGCCGATGACGGGCTCCCCGCCGGACGCCGGGTCGGTGGCCTCGGCGTACAGGTCGACGACCGCCTCGAGCGCGACCTCGTCGTTGGTGCCGCCGGCGGCGAACGGGGTGAACGTCGCGGACGTCGGGTGGTGGAAGTCGGCGAGGTCGATCCGGCCGAGGTGGGTCGCGACGGACGCCGCCCGCGAGCTCCACGACGTCATCGAGGCGTTCATCGTGGCGAGGGCCCCGCCGGGGTAGCGGCCGGTGACGGCGATGTCGAGGTCGATGCCCGAGCCCGCCAGCGACGCCGTCGCCGCGAGCTCGTCGGCCTCGCCGAGCAGGAGGTGGGCCAGCGTCAGGGGGTAGATGCCCATGTCGAGCAGGGCGCCGGCGCCGAGCGCCGGGTCGAGCAGCCGGTCGTCGGGTGCGGCGTCGACGACGAACCCCAGCTCGGCGTGCAGGTGGCGGGGCGACCCGAACCGGCCCTCGCGCAGACCAGCGGCGAGGTGCCGCACGACCGGGTGGCACGCCGTCCACATCGCCTCCATGAGGAACCGGTCGTGCTGGCGCGCGAGCCCGACCATCTCCTCGGCGTCGGCCACCGAGACCGCGAGCGGCTTCTCGCACAGCACGTGCTTGCCGGCCTCGAAGGCCAGCCGGGCGTGCTCGAGGTGCAGGGCGTGCGGCGTCGCGACGTAGACGACGTCGACCGCCGGGTCGGCGACCAGGCCCTCGTAGCTCCCGTACGGCGTCGTGGCGTCGTCGCCGTGGGTCGCGGCGAACGCCTTGGCCGAGGCCATCGACCGCGAACCGACCGCTGCGAGCCGAGCCCCCGGAGTCCGGGCCAGGTCGGCCGCCACCTTGTTCGCGATCTTGCCGGTCGCCAGGACGCCCCACCCGATGCTCTCCACCACCCCACCCTAGGGAGGTCGTCACGACACGCGCCCGGCGTGTCGCGGGACTCGAATGACATCGGTGTGATTAGGCGTCTACAGTGGTGCCCGACCACCCCGACCGACCCGACTCCGGGAGCAGAGCGATGGAAGCCCAGCGGCACGACAACGCCCCCGACGGCCAGCAGGCCGGCGCGAGCCTGAGCGACCGCGACCGCGAGATCCTCGAGTTCGAGCGGCAGTGGTGGAAGTACGCCGGCGCCAAGGAGACCGCCGTCCGCGAGAAGTTCGACATGAGCTCCACGCGGTACTACCAGGTCCTCAACGCGCTGATCGACCGGCCCGAGGCCCTCGAGGTCGACCCGCTCCTGGTGCGCCGCCTGCGCCGCCTGCGCTCCGAGCGCCAGCGCCAGCGCTCGGCCCGCCGCCTCGGTTTCGAGGTCTGACGCCGTGAGCGGCCGCCAGCCCGTCCAGCGCGGGATGGTCTTCCCCAGCCCGGTCGTCATCCTCAGCATCATCGCCGTCGCCATGGCGGCCATCGCCTTCGTCGCCACCCGCCACGAGGCCCCGACCGAGACGAAGGTCGTGGCGCCCGCGCGCTCGACCGCGACGCCCACGTCGGACCCCACCGTCGAGCCGGTCGAGAAGCCGACGAAGAAGCCGGTCAAGCGCGCCAAGGTGTACGTCGAGGTCTACAACAACTCCGGCATCACGGGCCTGGCCGGGCGCGTGGGCGAGCAGGCCACCGGTGTCGGCTGGCAGGTCGTCGGCACCGACAACTGGATCGGCACGATCCCCACCAACACCGTCTACTACCCCGACCGCCTCAAGCGCGCCGCGAAGCTCCTGGCGCTCGACCTCGGCATCGAGCGGACCGCCCCGGCCGACGGCGGCATGAAGCGCGACCGCCTGACCGTGGTGCTGACGGGCGAGCTGGGCTGAGTGGCAGGCGCATTCACCGGCCGACCGGTGAACGCGCCACTGGGACGACGTTGTTTCATCGTCCAGGCGACCGATTCACCGGCCGACCGGTGAATCGGGCCGTCCCGTGCCCCCGGCCGACCGCCCGACGCCGCCGGCCTGCGGCGGATGTGATGGGGTGGGAGCCGTGGAGTACACGTCGGTCGTGGGCGAGCAGCGCTACGCCGCCCTGGTGCGCGCCGCAGCCGAGACCATCGTCGGCCTCGACTTCGACGGGACGCTCTCGCCCGATCGTCGAGGACCCGGCCAGCGCCCACATCCACCCCGGTGCCGGTGACGTGCTGGTGGCCCTGGCGGCTCAGGTGCGGGCCGTCGCGGTGATCACCGGACGCCCCGCCCGCCAGGCGCTGGCCCTCGGCGGGCTCGACGAGGTCGGCAACGCCGTCGGCGACACGGGCAAGGACCTCTACGTGCTCGGCCAGTACGGCAACGAGCGGTGGACGTCGACCGATCGCCGGGTGGTCGGCCCCCGCCCGCCGCACGGGCTGGCGACGTTCGAGCGCGAGCTGACCCGCACGCTGCGCAGGCTCGGCGCCTCCGAGGCGTTCGTGGAGGACAAGGGCCTCGCGGTCGCCGTCCACACCCGTCGGCTGCCCGACCCGGACGCCGCGTTCGACCGGCTGCTGCCCGAGCTGCGCGACCTCGCCGCGAGCCACGACCTCGTCGTCGAGCCCGGACGCAGCGTCATCGAGGTGCGCTCGCCCGGCATGCACAAGGGGATGGCGGTGCGGACGCTCGTCGAGGAGCTCGACGCCCGCGGGTTCCTGTTCGCCGGCGACGACCTCGGCGACCTCGAGGCCTTCGACGCCGTCGACTCCCTGCGCGAGGACGGCCTCGCGACGCTGCTGGTGTGCTCCTCCTCGGAGGAGGAGAGCGCCCTGGCCGAGCGGGCCGACGTCGTGGTCGACGGGCCGGACGGCGTCCTGGCGTTCCTCGAGCAGCTGACGGACGACGCTGCTGCGCTGAGGGCCTGAGCCTGCGGGGTCCCGGGGTGGGGGTCGAGGAGCTCGCGCTGGCGAGCGTCACGAGACCACGCAACGGTGGGGGTCGAGGAGCTCGCGCTAGCGAGCGTCTCGAGACCACGCAACGTTCATGGCTTCGCGAGAGAACGCATGCGACCTCACCAGGTCTCGTGACGGCCGTGACCGGCCTCCTCGACCTCCACAGGTGGGGGTCGAGGAGCTCGCGCTAGCGAGCGTCACGAGACCACGCAACGGTGGGGGTCGGAGCTCGCGCTGGCGAGCGTCACGAGACCACGCAACGTCTGACGGCTTCGCGCGAGGGCCTGCTCGACCCACCGGGTCTCGTGACGGCCGTGACCGGCCTCCTCGACCTCCACAGGTGGGGGTCGAGGAGCTCGCGCTAGCGAGCGTCACGAGACCACGCAACTTATGGCTTCGCGAGAGAAGCCGTGGACTCACCAGGTCTCGAGACGGCCGTGACCGGCCTCCTCGACCACCACAGGTGGCGGCGCGTGACCCGCAGCCGGCCTCCTCGACCACCACCGTGTCCGTATCGCGGGACTCGGTGACGCATCGTGAGACGACCTGTCGTACCGTAGGTCCTGCTCATCATGAGGGACTGAGGGAACGGCCCAGTGAAGTCCCGGCAACCGCCTCGAACCTCCGCCTCCGGACAGACCCGGAACGGATCGGGGAAGTGGTGCCAATTCCGCCCGGACGCGATCGTCGCCCCGGGGAAGATGAGAAGGAGGACTTCATGAGCGCCGCAGTCACCGAATCGAGCCCACCACGGGCACCGCCACCGGCACCACGCTCCGCGAGGGCGCGTTCGGCAACGCCCGCACCCTGGTGTGCCGCGAGTGCCGGCACGAGGTCGCCCTCGGCCCGCACTACGCCTGCCCCGAGTGCTTCGGTCCCCTCGAGATCGCCTACGACTTCCCGGCGGTCACCCGCGAGGAGATCGAGGCCGGTCCGCGCAACATCTGGCGCTACAAGGCGCTGCTGCCGGTGCCCACCGACATCGAGCAGAGCCCCAACACCGAGCCGGGGTTCACCCGCCTCCTCAAGGCCGACAACCTCGCCGGCGAGCTGGGCCTGACCAACCTGTGGGTCAAGGACGACTCGACCAACCCGACCAACTCCTTCAAGGACCGCGTCGTGGCCTGCGCCCTCAGTGCGGCCCGCGAGCTGGGCGCCACGACGTTCGCCTGTCCGAGCACCGGCAACCTCGCCAACGCCGTGGCGGCGGCGGGCGCCCGGGCCGGCATCCGCACGGTGGTGTTCATCCCGAGCAACCTCGAGCAGCCCAAGCAGGTCAACTCCGCGATCTTCACCGACCAGCTGGTCGCGGTGAACGGCAACTACGACGACGTCAACAAGCTCGCCTCCGAGATCGCCGGGGAGGAGGACGGCTGGGCGTTCGTGAACGTCAACGTGCGCCCCTTCTACGCCGAGGGCTCCAAGACCCTGGGCTACGAGATCGCCGAGCAGCTCGGCTGGCGCCTGCCCGACCAGATCGTCATCCCGGTCGCCTCCGGGTCGCAGCTGACCAAGGTGCACAAGTCCTTCCAGGAGCTGATCCAGCTCGGGCTCGTCGAGGACAAGCCCTACAAGGTCTTCGGCGCCCAGGCCACCGGCTGCTCGCCCGTCTCGGTCGCCTACAAGGCCGGCACCGACGCGATCCGGCCGGTCAAGCCCGACACCATCGCCAAGAGCCTCGCGATCGGCAACCCGGCCGACGGCGTCTACGTGCTCGACATCTGCCGCGAGACCGGCGGCGCCGTCGAGGACGTGACCGACGACGAGGTCCGGGCCGGGATCGTCCTGCTCGCCCGCACCGAGGGCATCTTCACCGAGACCGCCGGCGGCACCACGGTCGCGGTCCTCAAGAAGCTCGTCGAGACCGGCCAGCTCGACCCCACGGCCGAGACCGTGGTCATCAACACCGGCCACGGCCTGAAGACCCTGGACGCCGTCTCCGGCTCCGTGGGCGCCGCCGCGACCATCGAGCCGAACTACGACGCGTTCCGGGCCACCGGGCTCGGCGCCGCCGAGTAGTCGCACCCGCCCACGAGCAAGCACCGACCAGAAGGACTCCGTTGAGCGTCTCCGTCCGCGTCCCGACCATCCTGCGCACCTACACCGACGGTGCCTCCGAGGTGACCGCCTCGGGCGCCACGCTCGCCGAGGTGCTCGACGACCTCGAGGCCAGCTACGCCGGCATCCGCGCCCGGATCCTCGACGACGAGGGCAAGCTGCGGCGGTTCGTCAACGTCTACGTGGGCAACGACGACGTCCGCTTCCTCGACGACCTGGCCACCCCGACGCCCGAGGGCAGCCAGGTCTCGGTGATCCCGGCCGTCGCCGGAGGCTGACGCCACCGGCTACCCGGTCGTGCCGCGCGAGCGGCCCTCGGCCCGTCGTCCGACGAGGTGCGCGCGCTCGGCGTCGTTCTCGCACCGCTCGATCGCGACGTCGTACTCCGCCACCGCCTCGCTCGGCCGGCCGGCTCGCAGCAGCAGCTCGGCCCGGACGGCGGGCAGCCGGTGGCCGGGCAGGTCGAGGTCGTCGAGCAGTCCCAGCCCCGCCTCGGGCCCGTCGGCCTCCGCGACGGCGACCGCGCGGTTGAGCCGGACCACCGGCGAGCCCGTGAGCTGCTCGAGCTCGGCGTACCAGCCCGCGATGCGCTGCCAGTCGGTGTCGGCCGCGCGCGGCGCGATGGCGTGCTCGGCGGCGATCAGGGCCTGGAGCAGGTAGGACGTCGAGGGGGCCGCGAGCAGCGGTTGCAGCAGGCCGATGGCCTCGACGATCTCGTCGTGGCGCCACAGCGTGCGGTCCTGGTCGGGCAGCAGCACCAGCCGGCCGTCGGACACCCGGGCGTCGCGGCGCGCGTGCTGCAGCAGCACCAGGGCGAGGAGGGCGTCGAGGTCGGCCTGGACGCCGGCCGGGGCGACCTCGCGGACCACGCGCACGAGACGCACCGCCTCGTCCGCCTCCTCGGCCCGGACGACGTCGCCGCCCGACCCGGCGCGTACGCGGCGGTGAACGCCAGGTAGGCGACGTCCGCGACGGTGGCGACCCGCTCGCGCAGGGCGTCCCCGGTCGGCACCGCGAAGGACTCGCCCGCGAGCCGCTTGCGGGCGCGCGTCAGCCGCGCGGCCATCGTGGCGGTCGGCACGAGGAACAGCCGCGCGATGTCGGCGGTCGGGACGCCGAGCACGAGCCGCAGCGTGAGGGCGGCCGCGTGCTCCGGCGGGAGCGAGGGGTGGGCGCAGAGCAGGACCAGCCGGAGCCGCTCGTCCGTCGCTCCGACGTCGCCGGAGGGGCTGCCGTCGGCCATGACGCGGGTCGCCTCCTCGGTGAGCTCGGACTCGACGGTGAGCAACGGCCGCCTGGTGGCGGCGACGGCCTCGGAGCGCAGCCGGTCGACGGCCCGGCGCCGCGCCGCCGTCAGCAGCCAGGCGGCCGGGTTGGCCGGGACGCCGTCGCTCGGCCAGGTGCGTGCCGCCGCCTCGAACGCGTCGGCCAGCGCGTCCTCGGCGAGGTCGAGACGGCGGTAGCGCGCGACGAGCAGGGCCAGCAACCGGCCCCACTCCTCCCGCAGCGCCCGCTCGAGCGTCGTCACCCGGTCAGGAGACCTCGACGTCGAGGCACGGCCGGACCTCGACGTCGTACTCGCGTGGCAGCAGCGCCGCGAGCTCGACGGCGGTGGCGAGGTCGTCGACGTCGATCAGGTAGAAGCCGTTGAGCTGCTCGACGGTCTCGGCGAAGGGTCCTTCGGTGACGGGTCGCCGGCCGGGCTCGCCGGCCCGCAGGGTCCGGGCCGTCTCCGGGGCCAGGAGGGCCTGACCGCCGACCACGCTCCCGCGCTGCTTGACGGCCTGCGAGAACGCCCTGAAGTCGGCCATCACGCGATCGACGTGGTCGGGCGCGGCGGCGTCCCACCTCTCGTAGTGGTCCTGCTCGGCCAGCAGGACGAGGAAGCGCGTCACCCGCCACCTCCCGCGAGGGCGCGGATCTCGACGACCGGCTCACCGTCGTCGGTGAGCAGCCCGCAGCACCGGGCCAGGTCGTCGGGGTCGTCGGACTCCACCAGGTAGAAGCCGGTGAGCTGCTCGACGCTCTCGGCGTACGGGCCGTCGGTCACCGACGTCCGGCCGTCGACGGTCCGGACCGAGCGCGCCTCCCACGACGGGACCAGCTCGGCGCCGCCGGTCTTGGTGTGCCCGCGCGCCTCGAGGGCCTCGGCGAAGGCCCGGTGCTTGCCGTAGACGCGCTGACGCTCCGTCTCGGGAGCGGCCTCCCAGGCGCGCTCGTCGCCGGGAATCATCACGAGGTAGGTGGTCATGTCGCCCTCAGTCGACCGTGTTGTCGGTGCAGGCGCGGACCTCGACGGCGCCGGCCCCGTCGGCGAGCATGCCCGCCACCTGCACGAGGTCGTCGAGGTCGTCGGAGGCGACGACGTAGAACCCGCTGAGCTGCTCGACGGTCTCGGCGTACGGGCCGTCGGTGACGACCAGCTCGCCGTCGACGCGCCGCACCTGCCTGGTGGTGCGCGAGTGCGTCAGCTCGGCACCCCCGGTGACGGTGTGGCCACGCTCGGCGAGCGCCCGCGAGAACGCCTCGTGCCTGGCGAACACCGCCGCCCTCTCCTCCTCCGAGGACGCCTCCCAGGCGTCCTCGTTGCCGGGTAGCAGCACGACGTAGGTGGTCGACATGGGCTCCTCGTTTCGTTCTCGGTGGTGAGTCTGTCACCGCGATGACGGGCGGGGAACGACGAGATCGACAGCGTTCTCGAGCGAACTTCTGCCGGCTGCGCCCGGCCGCCCCGACGGCGTCCCGACCGGGCACGAGGTGCCGGACCGCGCTGCGGGCGGGGCGCCGGCGTCCGTTATCGTGCGGCCGTGACGAATGCCGCTCCCGAGAGTCCCGCCGTCGACCTGTACCTCGACATCATGGCCAAGATGATCACCCGCTACGGGTTCGAGGGCCGCAACGTCACCGTGAGGTTCAAGCCCCGCAGCTACGAGGGCTACCTCTGGAACCTGGTGCGCATCGCGACGCGCGACCGCGACATCCGCGTGGTCGAGTCGGGTGGGTTCGACGCGTCGCAGCGCGAGATCGGTCGCGACTGGCCCGCCGACGCCGAGACGATGATCGGCCTGAAGCGCCTCCTCAACGTGCGCACGTGCCTCGAGTCGGTGATCGCCGACGGCATCCCCGGCGACTTCATCGAGACCGGCGCCTGGCGCGGTGGTACCTGCATCTTCGCCCGGGCGATCTTCAAGGCCTACGGCATCACCGACCGCAAGGTGTGGGTCGCCGACTCCTTCGAGGGCCTGCCGCCGCCCGACGGCCGGTTCGAGGCCGACGCCGGCGACCAGCACCACACCAAGATCGAGCTCGCGATCTCGGTGGAGAAGGTCAAGGAGAACTTCGCCCGGTACGACCTCCTCGACGACCAGGTCGAGTTCCTCCAGGGGTGGTTCGCCGACACGCTGCCCACCGCCCCGATCGAGCAGATCGCCGTGCTGCGCCTGGACGGCGACATGTACGCCTCGACCATCGACGCCCTCGAGCCCCTCTACGACAAGGTGCCGGCCGGCGGCTACGTGATCGTCGACGACTACGGCGCCGTCAAGGGCTGCGCCCAGGCCATCCACGACTTCCGTGAGTCGCGCGGCATCACCGACGAGCTGCACGAGATCGACTGGGCCGGCGTCTACTGGCGGAAGTCGTGAGCGCTGCGCTGCCGGGCCGGCCGCCGCTCGACAAGGCCAAGGCGGCCGACTTCGAGGAGAGCCCGCTGGTCAAGGTGGGGCGGCTCGAGCGGACCCTCGCCGACGAGCGGAAGTTCGCGGTGAGGTCGACCCGACAGCTGCACCGGGTGCTGCTGAAGGACGTGAAGAAGGCCCAGCAGCGGGCGGCCGCGGCCGAGGCCCGCGCCGCCGAGGCCGAGAAGCAGCTCGCCGCCGCCCGCAAGCGGGCGAAGAGGGCCGAGGCCGAGCTCGCCGAGATCAAGGCCAGCACCACCTGGAAGGCCGGGCGCGCCGTCACCGCCGTCCCGGGCAGGCTCAAGCGCCGCAAGGGCTGAGGCTGCGCCTGTGGTCGACGTCCTGCTGGCCACGTCGTCGGCCTGGCCGCGCGGCGAGCCGGCCGCCGAGGTCCTCGACGCGGCACTGGCCGAGGCCGGGGTGGACGCCGCCTGGGCCCGGTGGGACGACGAGGCGGTCGACTGGGCCGCTGCCCGGCTCGTCTGCGTGCGCTCGACCTGGGACTACCAGCACCGGCTCGCGGAGTTCCTCGCCTGGGCCGACGCGGTGGGGCCGGCCCTCCTGCACGGGGCCGGCGCGATCCGCTGGAACACCGACAAGCGCTACCTGCTCGACCTCGCCCCGCTCGTACCGGTCGTGCCGACGGTCCTCGCCGGCTCCCCGGCCGAGGTGCGCGGCGCGGTCGCGGCCCTCGGCGAGGCCGTCGTCAAGCCACGCGTCGGCGCGAGCGGCCACGGCCTGGTCGTGATGGACGCCGCCGGCACCCCCGCGGGCGACGGGCCCTGGATCGTGCAGCCCGTCCTGGGCTCGGTGCACACCACCGGCGAGCAGTCGGTGTACGTCGTCGACGGCGTGGCGGTCAGCCAGGTGCGCAAGGTCGCCGGGCCCGGCGACGTCCGCGTGCACGAGTACCACGGCGGCGCGTCGTACGCCGTGCCGCTCGATCCCGCGGCCGCCGAGCTGGCGGTGGCGGCGTTCCGGGCGACGGCGTCGGTCCTCGGCGTCGACCTCGCCTACGTCCGGGCCGACCTGCTGGCCCTCGACGACGGCACCCTCGCCGTCGGTGAGGTCGAGCTCACCGAGCCCGGCCTCTACCTCGACGTCGACCCCACTCCCGCGCGTCCGTTCGCCGAGGCCCTGGCGCGCCGGCTGGGGTAGTCCCGGCCGATTTGGCCCCTGTCGGGCCCGATCCAGGGCCGAATCGGCCGGGACTATCCCTCCGGCCCCTCCAACCTCCAGGGTGGGTCGGGCGTTGGGAGAGGTGTGGAGGCGGACGAGGCAGGGTTCACGCGGTGGGCGGCTGGAGCTCAGCTGACCCTGCTGCGGACCGCCGTCCTGCTCACCGGCGACCGCGGGCGGGCCGAGGACCTCGTCCAGGACGCGCTGGCCGCCGTCGCCGCCCGCTGGCGCCGGCTGGCGGGGGAGAACCCCGACGCCTACGCGCGCCAGGTCGTCGTCCGCGGCAACATCTCGTGGTGGCGCAAGCACCGCCGCGAGGTCGTGCTCGAGGTGGTCGACGCCGGGCACGCGAGGGTCGACGTCACCGACCGCCGGCTCCTGCTCGACCAGGCGCTCGCGACGCTGACGCCGAAGCAGCGCGCCGTCGTCGTGCTCCGCTACTACGCCGACCTCACCGAGCGCGACACCGCCGACACGCTCGGCGTCGGTGTCGGCACCGTCAAGAGCCAGACCCACCTCGCGCTGCGCCGGCTGCGCGAGGCCGCCCCCGAGCTCGCCGAGCTGATCGGAGACCCGTCATGACCCAGCACCAGCTCCGCGACCTGCTCCACGAGCGCGTCGCCGACGAGACCACCGTCGACCTCACGCGCGGCGCGTGGCGTGCCGGGCGGCAGCACCGACGTCGCCGGTCGCTCGCCGTCGGCGGGGGTGTGGTCGCCGGGGCCCTCGCGGTCTCCGGCGCGTTCGCCTGGATCGACACCTCGCCGCGTCCGACGGGGACGCCGTCGGCCCAGGCCTCCACCTCGGCGTCACCGGCGGCGACAGGAGCGGGCCCCGACGCCACGCACCAGGGCGTCGACGTCTGGTGGAGCCCGGACCAGACCGAGGAGCGCGAGCTGCCCTACGTGGACGACGGTCCGTTCCCGCACACGCTCGACCTCGCCGTCCGCACCAAGGCGCTCGTCGGTCCAGCCAGGGCCGCCTTCGCGACCGGCGACACGGTGCTGCTGGTGGGCGAGCAGAACAGCATCGTCAGCATCGACGTCTCGCGCCTCGACGACGTCGCGCTGCCGCACGGCTACCGGGTGGCGCCGACGTCCTCACGGATGTTGAGCCCGGGCGGCACCCGCCTGCTGTTCCCGCAGGACCGGTCGATCGAGGTCTACACGATCGCGACGGGGGCCTGGTCGACCATCGAGACCGACGGCGAGGGCGAGGGCGACAGCAACGCCTACGCGGTGTGGGTCGACGACTTCCACATCGGCGTCCTCCCGCGCGTGGACGGCGGGGACGGGCCTCGCTACACGCTGGGCGGACGCCGCTCCGGGGGGTTCGCCTCGTACGCCGTGCCACCGTCGTTCGCGACGCGGCAGGCGGTGCCGTACGGCGACACCGAGATGACCGACTACACGGCTGCGCGGTCCTGGGGCATGGGCGGGATCGACCTGCCCCACCGCGGCGACAGCGTGAGCGACCCCGAGCTGATCTCGGTCGAGACCCCGGACCTGAGCGGGGTCCTGGCGATGACCGACGTGCGCACCGACGGCTCCGACTCCCGCTACAAGGACTGCTGCCCCGTGGTCGGCTGGCTCGACGACCAGACCGTCGTCTACCTCAGTCGCCAGGCCGAGCACACGCTGGTCGCCTGGACCGTGGGCACCCACGAGTTCCGGCGGGTCACGACCATCACCGGCGGGTCGGGCGACGCCCAGTACGACGCGGCGTCGTTCGCTGCCTTCTCCTGAACCGGACGCCGACCCCGCCTTGTCACTCTCGGGGGTCGAGTGCTAAACATGATGCTGGCACTCTCGACACGAGAGTGCCACCGGACCGGTGCCAGCTGAGGCGCCTCCTCCCGCGAGAAATGATCGTGCGGGGACGGCGTCGTCCGTCGCGGGCAGCCCACCACCCCGGATCCCCATCAACTCAAGCGTGAGGAATCGC
>CAWHNR010000018.1:0-48991 GCA_963830575.1 uncultured Actinomycetota bacterium | reverse complement strand
TTGAGGAGCTCCCGCTAGGGAGCGTCTTCGAAACCGGTCCAACGGTGGTTGAGAGGAGAAGCCACTAGGGAGCGTCTTCGAAACCTGTCCAACGGTGGTTGAGGGGAGAAGCCCGCTAGGGAGCGTCTCAGAAACCTGTCCAACGGTGGTTGAGGAGCATCCGCTAGGGAGCGTCTCGAAACCTGGTGACGTCTACGGCTCCGTGAGAGAAGCCATGAACCGTGCGTGGTTTCGAGACGGTCGCTAGCGCGACCTCCTCAACCACCGTGTGGTGAGGTCGAGGGCTTCGCGAGGAGAAGAGCCCCCATGAACCGTGCGTGGCTTCGAGACGGTCGCTAGCGCGACCTCCTCAACCACCGTCGGTGGAGGCGATCGGTAGCGCGACCTCCTAACCACCGTCGGTGACGGTCGCTAGCGCGACCTCCTCAACCACCGTGGGGTGCGGTCACTGGAAGCTGACGAACCGGACGGCCGGCCGCAGCCGGTGCACCTCGCGTGCCGACATCCGGCGGACGTCCTCGTCGTAGAACAGCTTGAACCCCATGTTGAACCGCTGCGGCCCGCTCGACGGCGCAGGTAGGTCGCCAGCTTCTGGGACGGCGTCCCGAAGCCGTCGACGTGCTGGACCATCGCGAGCCGCGGCGCGGTCCTCGACGCGGCGGAGGTCGCGGACCATGTCGGAGCGGAACTGGTGGAGCACGAAGAGCTTCTCGGGCAGGTCGTGGCGCTGCTGGACGCCGGCGAGCCACGCGGAGGTCCGGTTGACCTCCGCCGGCCGCCGACCGAGCCGATGACCGTGCCGGGCACCTCGCCCTGCCCCATCCGCCACTCGGGGTCGAGGGCGAGGCCGACGTGCGGCTCGCGCAGGGCCCACTCCCAGCGCCGGGCGACGTCGACGAAGCGCGACCGGCCCGGGCTGCAGGTCGAGCAGCAGCAGCGCGCCGTGGCGGCGCGCGGCCTCGACGTAGTCCTCGACGATCGCGCGCGGCGATGTCGTGGCTGTAGTCGCGGTCCTTGCCGGGCGACGCGGTCGGCGACGGTGACGATGAGCTCGTAGACCGAGCTGCGACCGGGCGGCCCGGTCGCGCGAACGGCGCGGCCGCCCGCGCCAGCCGGCGGTGCATCGTGTCGGGGTCGGTCTCGCCGAGCACGCCGAGCGAGCCGGTGCCGCCGGTCCCGTAGTAGGCGACCAGGAACCGGCCCTCGCCGAAGATCCGCGCGATCCTGGCCGGCGGGGTGCGTCGGCGTCGGCCCCGTCGCCCGGGGTCGGACGCCGGCGTCGGTCGCCACGGGGTCGACGTCCGGCGACGACCGGGGACGTCGGCGCGGCCGCCGCCGGGCCGTCGTCCTCGACGATGCGCAGCACCAGCGCCGAGCGGCGAGCAGCAGCACCGTGGCCAGGACCGCCAGGACGAGCCCGCGTCGGTCCCTGTCGACGACCACCTCAGCCGGTGACGGCGCCGTGCGCCGCCGAGGCGACGGTGCGCGCGTACTTGCCGAGCACGCCGCGGGTGTACTTGGGCGGCAGCGGCTCCCAGCCGACCTTGCGGGCCTCCAGCTGTCGTCGTCGTCGCCGACCAGCTCGACCTCGAGCGTCCGGTTGAGGACGTCGAGGGTGATCCTGTCGCCGTCGCGCACGAAGGCGATCGGGCCGCCGTCCGACGGCCTCGGGCGCGACGTGGCCGACGCAGAGGCCGGTGGTGCCGCCGGAGAACCGGCCGTCGGTGAGCAGCAGCACGTCCTTGCCGAGGCCGGCGCCCTTGATGGCGCCGGTGATGGCGAGCATCTCGCGCATGCCGGGGCCGCCCTTGGGCCCCTCGTAGCGGATGACGACGACGTCGTTGGCCACGATCTTGCCGGCGGTGAGCGCGTCCATCGCGGCCCGCTCGCCGTCGAAGACCCGGGCGGTGCCGGTGAAGACCGACTCGTCGAAGCCGGCGCTCTTGACCACGGCGCCCTCGGGGGCCAGCGAGCCCTTGAGGATGGTCAGGCCGCCGCGTGGCGTGGATCGGCCGGTCGAGGGAGCGCAGGACGTCGTCGTCGAGCGGCGGCGGGGCGAGGTCGGCGAGGTTCTCGGCCATCGTCCTGCCGGTCACGGTGAGGCAGTCGCCGTGCATCAGGCCGGCGTCGAGCAGCGCCTTCATCACCACGGGGATGCCGCCGACGCTTGTCGACGTCGTACATCACGTACTTGCCGAACGGCTTGAGGTCGGCCAGGTGCGGCACCTTGTCGCCGACCCGGTTGAAGTCGTCGAGGGTCAGGTCGACCTCGGCCTCGCGGGCCATGGCGAGCAGGTGCAGCACGGCGTTGGTCGAGCCGCCGAGCGCCATGACCACGGTGATGGCGTTCTCGAACGCCTCCTTGGTCATGATCTGGCGGGCGGTGATGCCCTTGCGGAGCAGGTTGACGACGGCCTCGCCGGAGCGTGTGGGCGAACCCGTCGCGGCGGCGGTCGACCGCGGGCGGCGCGGCCGAGCCGGGCAGCGACATGCCGATCGCCTCGGCGACGGCGGCCATCGTGTTGGCGGTGTACATGCCGCCGCAGGCACCCTCACCGGGGCAGATCGCCCGCTCGATCTTGTCGACCTCCTCGCGGGTGATCTTGCCCGCCAGGCAGGCGCCGACGGCCTCGAAGGCGTCGATGATCGTGACGTCCTGGCCGTCGACCTGCCCGGGCATCGTCGAGCCGGCGTAGAGGAACACCGACGACGAGGTCGAGCCGCGCGGCGGCCATCATCATGCCGGGCAGCGACTTGTCGCAGCCGGCCAGCAGCACCGAGCCGTCGAGGCGCTCGGCCATCATCACGGTCTCGACCGAGTCGGCGATGACCTCGCGCGAGACCAGCGAGAAGTGCATGCCCTCGTGGCCCATCGAGATGCCGTCGGAGACCGAGATCGTGCCGAACTCGAGCGGGTAGCCGCCGGCGGCGTGGACGCCGTTCTTCACGGCCTTGGCGAGCCGGTCGAGCGAGAGGTTGCACGGCGTGATCTCGTTCCACGACGACGCGACGCCGATCTGCGGCTTGGCGAAGTCGTCGTCGCCCATGCCCACCGCGCGCAGCATGCCGCGGGCGGCCGCCTGCTCCAGGCCGTCGGTGACGTCGCGCGAACGGGGCTTGATGTCGGGCTGCTCGGGAGTCGGTCACGTCGAAATCGCTAGGCCGTCGGCGCGGGCGCTCGCGGCGTCACCACCTCGGCGGTCGAACAGCAGCGGCTGCCGCGGCGCCCGACCTCAGGGGCTGGCTCGGCGGCGGCCTTCAGCCGGGCGAGGCCCTTCTCGAAGTCCTTGCCGACGAGCCTGTCCATCGGCACGAGCCTGCCGACGAGCGCCATGAACGCCCTTCTGCTCGCCGGTCATCACCCAGGTCACGTCGGTGCCGCCGTCCGCCGAGGCGAGCTCGAAGCGATGACGTCGCTGGTGGACCGGAACGGCTTGACGAAGCTCAGCGCGAGGTCGACCTGCTCGGGGGTGGAGCGCGGTGATCTCCATCGAGCCCTGGCCGGCCTTGCGGTTGCCCGACCAGGCGTAGTGGGCGCCGACGCCGGCGTCGGCGCCGCTGTAGGTGCGCTCCAGCGTCGGGGTCGAGCGCCCTCCCACGGCGACCAGGCCGGCCACTCGTGGAGGTCGTTGACGAGGCGGTGCACCAGCGCCGGGTCCGCGGCGATGGAGGTCGGACCGGCTCACGCGGTAGTTCCCCATCCGCGCATCGTGGCACAGCCGTGCCCATCGCGGAGAGCCGCGATCGTGGCTACAGTGAGCCGGTGCCGCGCCCGCTCCCCGATCGTCCTGGTGCTGGTCGGGATCGCGTCGGTGCAGCTCGGCGCGGGCGTCGCCAAGTCGCTGTTCGACGAGGTGTCCCCGACGGCCCTGGTGTTCCTGCGGCTGGTGACCAGCTCGCTGGTCCTGCTGGTCTGGTCGCCCGCCCCCGGCTGCGCGGGCGCACGCCGCAGCGACCTGCTGGTGCTGCTCGGCGTTCGGCGCGAGCCTGGGCGCTGATGAACCTGTCGATCTACCAGTCGTTCGCCGCGGATCCCGCTCGGCATCGCGGTGACGATCGAGTTCATCGGACCGCTGACGCTGGCGGTGCGTCGGCTCGCGCCGCGCCCGCGACCTGGTGTGGGTCGGCCTGGCCGCGCGTCGGCGTCGTCCTGCTCGGGCTCGAGCGCGCCGACCTCGACCTCGGTCGGCGTCCTGTTCGCGCTGCTGGCCGGGGCGTGCTGGGCGTCCTACATCCTGCTCGTCCGGCGCGACCGGGCGCACGCTTCGGCGGCTTCGACGGGCTCGCCCTCGGCCAGCGTCGTCGCGACCGCTGCTGGTCTCGCCGTTCCTGCTCGCCGGCGGCGCCACCGACGGGATGCTCGACGGCCGGATCCTGCTGCTCGGCGCCGCCGTCGGCCTGCTGTCGCTCGGTGGTCCCCTACAGCTGCGAGCTCGTCGCGCTGCGCACGCTGCGCCCGCCGTGTTCGGCATCCTGATGTCGCCTCGAGCCGGCCGCCGCCGCGCTGGCCGGGATCCTCGTCGTCGGCGAGACGCTGAGCGCCGCTGCAGTGGCTGGCCGTCGGCGTGCGTGGTCGCCGCCAGCATCGGCGCGACCCGGCAGCGCGCCGACGCTGGCCGAGCCCGTGCCCGACTGAGAGTGACGCCTGAAGAATCGGCTGAGTTCACCCAGTTGTCACGCCACGGTGATGACCGCCCGCGACCGGCACCGGCGTAGGTTCGGGCGCATGCTCGGAACGCCTCCCTGACCAGCCCGCTGCGGGGCCTGGTGCAGCGTCTCCAGGACTGGCCCGTCGCCTCCCAGCAGCAGGCCCGCCGCAACGCCATGGTCGCCTCCACCGCCTGCGCCCAGCGGCGCGTCGAGCGAGCAGGACGTCGCCGACTACCTCGCCGCCCTCGAGGCCGCCCCCGTCGCCCGACCGCCGGACCGCGACCACCGCCGACGAGCGCCGTCACGCGTCACGGCGAGCGGTCCACGCGCTGACCGAGCGTCGGTACGGCAGAATCGGCCGCATGCCGACCTCCGCCGCGCGCACCGTCGACGGCCGCCACGCCCGCCTTCCGCGACATCCTGCTCCGACGACGGCACCCACCTGCGGGCCTGGACCAACGACCCCGACGGGCTCATCGACGGCCCCACCGTGGTGCTGTGCAACGGCCTCGGCACCAACGCCTGGTGCTGGCCCGCCCTGCTCGACCCCGACTGCGGCGTGCGCATCGTGTCGTGGAACCACCGCGGCGTCGGCGGCTCCGAGCGGCCGGTCGACCCGAGCCACGTCGAGATCGAGCACTTCGTCGCAGGACGGCCTCTCGGTGATGGACCACTTCGGCATCGACCGGGCCGTGCTGATGGGCTGGTCGATGGGCGTCAACACGATGTTCGAGCTCGCCGCGCGGCACCCCGAGCGGGTCGCCGGCCTGTTCGCCGTCGCCGGCGTGCCCGGCGACACCTTCGCGACGATGCTGGCGCCGCTCCGGCTGCCGCACGCTCGTCGCGCGCGCGATCACCGTCAACCTCTCGCGGGTGATGTCGGTGGCCGGCAAGGCCGCTGACGCCGATCGCCCGGCGCGCTGCCGATCGGCCCGCGCGCGATCGCGCTGATCTCCCACTCCGGCTTCATGCTCCCGGTGCGCGACCCCGAGCACGCCGCCGTCGTGCGTCAAGGAGTTCCTCACCACGCCGCTCGACTGGTACTTCCACCTCGCGCTCAGCACCTCGCGCCACGCGCGCGTCTCGCTGAGCGCGATCGACGTCCCGACCTGTTCGTCGCGGCGACCGTGCGACGTCCTCGCCGGCGCCCGCGACATGGCCACGGCGGCGGCGCGCATGGACGACGCCGAGTACGTCGAGCTGCGCGGCTCGCACTTCCTCCAGATGGAGAAGCCCGAGCGCGTGCACGAGCTGCTGCTCGAGTTCCTCGAGCGGGTCGGCTGATCGGCGTGCGGCGCCCCCTGCTCGCGGCCGCGGCTCGCCGCCGCGCTCCTGCTCGCCGGGCTGCGGCCAGGGCGGCAACGAGACCGTCGTCGACATCAGCGGGACGACGCCGCCGCCGTCCGAGCAGCCCACCGACCGCGACGACCGAGCCGGACCGAGCCGACCGTCCCGCCGACCACCAGCGCGCCCGGCCGGCCGGCGCCCGAGGTCGTCGCGACGGTCGCGACCGGCCTCGAGGCGCCCTGGGGCCTCGACTTCTTCGCCAACGGCGACGCGATCGTCACCGAGCGCGACACCCGCCGCGTGCTGCGGGTCACGCCCGACGGCGACGTCACCGAGCTCGGCGTCGTCGACGCCGCCGCGCCCGAGGGCGAGGGCGGCCTGCTGGGCGTCGCGCTCTCGCCCGACGTTCGACGACGACGCGCTGGTCTACCTGTACCTGACCACGGCCTCCGACAACCGCGTGGTGCGCGCCGAGCTCGACGGCGACACCCTCGGCGACGCCCGAGGTGCTGCTCGACGGCATCCCCAACGGCTTCATCCACGACGGCGGCCGTCTCGAGTTCGGCCCCGACGGCCTGCTCTACGTCTCCACCGGCGAGTCCGGCGAGCCGCCCGCTCGCCCAGGACCGCGACTCGCTCGGCGGCAAGGTGCTGCGCCTGACGCCCGACGGCGACCCCGCGCCCGGCAACCCGTTCGGCACCCCCGTGTACTCCTACGGCCACCGCAACATCCAGGGCCTGGCCTTCGACGACGACGGCAACCTGTGGGCCTCGGAGTTCGGCCAGGACTCCTTCGACGAGCTCAACCTGGATCGAGGCCGGCGAGAACTACGGCTGGCCCGAGGTCGAGGGCACCGGCGGCGCGCCCGACGTACGTCGACCCGCAGCAGACGTGGGACCCGGCCGACGCGTCGCCGTCCGGCCTCGCCTACCGCGACGGCTCGCTGTGGATGGCCTCGCTCAAGGGCGAGCGGCTCTGGCGGGTCACCGTCGACGGCACGGAGTCCGCGACCCGCACGCCGTTCTTCGTCGGCGAGTACGGCCGGATGCGCACCGTCGCCTTCGCCCCCGACGGCTCGCTGTGGCTGATGACCTCGAACCGCGACGGGCGCGGCGAGCCGGGTCCCGACGACGACCAGATCCTGCGCATCGACGCTGGTTGAGGACGTCACGGTGGTTGAGCAGGTCGCGCTGCCAACGGTGGTTGAGCAGGTCGCGCTCGAGGCGGTCGCAACGGTGGTTGAGGAGGTCGCGCTAGCGACCGTCTCGAAACCCCCGCAGCCGGAAGGTTTCCCTCGCGACGCCATGGACCTCACCAGGTTTCGAGACGCTCCCTAGCGGGAGCTCCTCAACTACCGTTTGACGCTCGAGCGTTCAGCAGTTCCGGGGAGGAGGTCCGCGCTACCTACCTCTCTAACCACACGGTGGTTGAGGAGGTCGCGCTAGCGACCGTCTCGAAACCCCCGCAGCCGGAAGGTTTCCCTCGCGACGCCATGGACCTCACCAGGTTTCGAGACGCTCCCTAGCGGGAGCTACAGCTCCAACCACCGTTGGGTCGGAGCCGCGAGGCGCTCCAGGCCGGCCATCCCCGCCTCGGCGTTGAGCGCCAGCCGCTCGCGGGCGGCGGTGAGCTCGGGCGGGTCGCCGCCGGGCGGCGTCCGTGTGGGGTGCATCGCCAGGGTCTCGGCCCAGGCCTTCACCTCGGGGTGGCCGGTGTAGGCGGCGGCGCCGCGGGCGCCGAGGAGCTGCTGGCGTGCCCAGCCGGCCGGGGTGTCGGCGTAGGTCGACGGCGGGCACACGGCGTTCTTGGTGGCGAGGTCGCCCGCGTAGAACGTCGCCTCGACGAAGCCGGCGAGCCCCGCGCCCAGGCACGGGAAGCCGGCCCTCACCGTCTGGAGGGTGATCACGTCGGGCGTCCAGATCGGCACGACCGGCGGGTACTGCAGCCCGGAGGCGGCGCAGTGGACGACGACCGCGTCGCGGTCGATGGGGGTCTCCCCCTCCGCGAGCACGAGCCGACCCCGCTCCACCGCCCGCACGTGGCCGAGGCGGACGACGTCGTCCACGGTGCGCAGCAGGTCGAGCTCCCACCGGCCGAGGGTGGGCGCCTTCGCCATCGTCGGCGTGAGCGACGGGTCGATGCGCAGCACCACGCCGGCGTCCTCGAGCCGGAGGAAGAAGTCGTCGGGTGTCTCGGCCTCGGCCGCGGCGCCGAAGAGGTCGGCGGCCATGCCCACGAAGACGGCGGGGTCGGGCTGGATCCGGGCGCGGTCGAGCATCCAGGGCTCGCGCGGGCGCACCCAGCGGATGGCGCCGGGGTCGACGCCCTGACCGAGCAGCCACACGATGGCGTCGGTCGCGGTCTTGCCCGAACCGACCACGACCAGCTGCGACGCCGCGCCACCCAGCCGCACGAGGTCGTTGACCGGCAGCACGGTGACGCCGTCGGCCACGGCGAAGGGCGCCGGCGTCCGCGACGGGATCGTCGGCGCCAGGTAGGTCGCGTCGACGATGCGGGTCCGCTCGGGCACCTCGTAGCGCGCTGCCCGGAGACGAGCGAGACCAGCTGCCGGTCGCCCAGGTAGTCGAACCCGGGGCGGAAGTCGACCCGGCCGGAGGCGGTCATCCGGTCCTCGAGCACCCGCTGGTAGTAGGCGCACACCTCGACCGCGGTGGCGCGCTCGTGCAGCCCCGCCTCGGGGCCGCGCTGCTGCACGCGGCCGCCGCCGAGCAGCGTCGACGGCACGCCGTAGAACGCCGAGGACTGGTGCAGCCGCACGAACGGGTACGCGTCGAGCCAGTGCCCGCCCGGGGCGTGCCGGCGGTCGACCAGGGCGACGCTGACGTCGGCGTGGTCGACGAGGGCGTCGGTGAACGCCATGCCCATGGCACCGGCGCCGACGACCAGGTAGTCGACGTCGAGCAGGGCCGGGCTCACGCCGCCCTCACTCGCGGCCGATCTTGTCCTTGCCCGGGCCGCCCCGCACGAAGTCGCGACCGGGGCCCGACCGCAGGAAGTCGTTGCCCCTGCCGCCGAAGATGCGGTCGTTGCCCATGGCGCCGTTGGTGAAGTCGTTGCCGGCTCCGCCGTAGAAGATGTCGGCGCCGTCGTCGAGCAGCGCCCAGACGCGGAACCTGTGCGGCAGCGTGCGGGCGTCGGTGTAGTCGTTGCCCAGGCGCGGCCAGACCTGGATGAAGGAGGTCGTGTCCTGGAACTTCTTCGGGATCCAGCAGCGCACCGAGATGCCCTTCTTGACCTTCTCCTTGTGGCAGTGCTTCGGAGCCGACTTCAGGTGGGGCGTGCGGGTGTCGCGGAACCGCAGGCTGTGCTGCTCCTCGAGGTAGGTGATCGTGAGGTGCTGGTTGTGCTTGCCGGAGATGTAGACGTACCCGAACCGCTTGTCGAGGCGCATCACGGCCTCCTTGCCGATGCCGTGGACGCCGGCCTCGCCGGGGCCGAGCATCATGTCGGGGTGCCGCGGACCGCCTGCGAAGGCCGGCGAGACGACCGCCGCGAGGGCGAGCACGAGTGAGACGAAGAGCATGGTGGTACGGCGCATCGGGGTTGACCTCCTGAGTCGGCCACCGACTCTAGGTGCAACCGGCCTCGCGGGTCACGTTGCCGCAGCCCGCTCCTCCTCGTTGCGGATGACGCACAGCTGGTTGCCCTCGGGGTCGGCGAGCACGACCCAGCCCGTCCCCGGGCCGTACTGGCCCCGGTGGTCGGCGACCTGCGTCGCGCCGTGCGCGAGCAGGCGCACCACCTCGTCGTCCCTCGTCCCCTCGCGCGCGCACAGGTCGAGGTGCACCCGCTTGCCGGGCAGCTCCTCGTCGGGCACCTCGATGAACAGCAGCCGGTGACCGGTGTCGGGGTCGACGATCACGCACTCCTCGTGGCCCGGCAGGTTCGGGTCGCCCTCGAGGTCGACGTAGCCGATCACCGGCTTCCACCACTCCGAGAGCGCATAGGCGTCGTGGCAGTCGAACGTCGTCTGGAAGATCCGTGAGGTCATGGCGCCACCCAACCCGCGGCGCCCGGGACCGGGCAACCCGTTAACCCCGGGGGTGCGCCGGCGGACCCTGGGTGGCGGTCCCCCCGGGCGTGGGTCCGAGAGGACCGCCGGTGCCGCCGGGGGGTGCACCCGACGGGTCCAGAGTCACCCGAATGTCGAGTGAACAAGTCTTATTGATCTACAAATACGCGCTCGGCACAAGTCGCAACGCGCTATGTCGACCAGATCACTCGAAACAGGAGGAAATGACTAGACCGTGGCCCTCACTCGACGCCGTTGGCGGCGATCCAGGCCAGGATCCGCTCGGCCAGCTCGGGACGGCACACGACCAGGTCGGGCAGGTACACGTCGTCCTGGTTGTACCGCAGGGGCGAGCCGTCGATGCGGCTCGTGAACAGCCCGGCCGCCCGCGCGACCGCGACGGGCGCGGCGCTGTCCCACTCGTACTGCCCGCCCGCGTGGACGTAGGCGTCGGTGAGGTCGCGCGCGACCGAGAGCACCTTGACCCCGGCGGACCCCATGGCGACCAGCTGCGCGTCGAGCTCGCGGGCGAGGCCGTGCACGAACTCCGGAGGGCGGCTGCGGCTGACGGCGATCCGCGGCGACTCGCTCGTCGACGGCGGCACGACCGGCGGCGTCCCGGTGTCGAACGTCTCCCCCAGCCCGGGCTGGGCCACCGCGCCGGCGGTGAGGTCGTCCGCCGACCGCTCCCAGAGGGCGACGTGCACGGCCCAGTCGTCGCGCGGCGGCTCGGAGAACTCACGGGTGCCGTCGAGCGGGTCCACGATCCACACGCGCTCGGCCGCGAGCCGGGCCTTGTCGTCCTTGCCCTCCTCCGAGAGCACGCTGTCGCCGGGGCGGTGCTCGGCGAGCAGCTCCATCAGGAGCTCGTGGGCGGCGCGGTCGCCGGCGTCCTTCAGCTCGCGGCCCTCGAGCCCCTCGAGCCGCACCTCGAGCAGACGCCGTCCCGCCTCCTCGGCGAGCCAGGCGGCCAGCACGTGGTCGTCGGTGGCGGCGGTGTCGGGCGGCGTGCTCGGGGTGTAGGTCACGGGCGCCAGCCTAGGGCGGGGAGCCCGTACGCTCGCGACGTGCCCGGCCGCGTACCGACGACGATCGCCTCGGTGGTCGTGGGCGTGGTCGTCGCCGCCGTGCTCACCGCCTGCTCCGCCGACCCGCCCCACATGTCAGGCGGGTCACCCTCCCCCCCCACCGACCCGCCCCACATGTCAGGCGGGTCACCGTCGCCCACCACCGACCCGCCCCACATGTCAGGCGGGTCACCGTCGCCCACCACCGACCCGCCCCACATGTCAGGCGGGTCGGCGGGGGTGCTGGAGCGGGAGCCGAGGCCGGCGCGGACGGCGGCGCAGGTGGCGCGGCAGCTGCGCGCGGCCGAGGGCGCGATCGGCGACCCGGCGACGAGCAGCCGCCGGCTCGCCGTCGCCGGCCGCACGCAGCAGCTGGCGTACCGCGTGCTCGGCGTGCACCCCGAGTGGGACGACGCCGTGCTCGCCGGCACGCCGGCGGCCCTGCACGACGTGGTCGTCGACAACCTGGCCTCGCGCCGGCTGTTCCGCTCGATGCATCCCGACCCGGGCGACGAGCTGCCGGCCTGGCGGATCGTCGAGCCGGCGCCGGCGCGCGACCTGCTGCGCTACTACCGCGAGGGCGAGCGCAGGTTCGGCGTCGGCTGGGAGTACCTCGCGGCGGTCAACCTGGTCGAGACCGCGATGGGCCGGATCCGCGGCACGTCGACCGCGGGGGCGCAGGGGCCGATGCAGTTCCTGCCGTCGACCTGGGCGGCCTACGGCGAGGGCGACATCGACGACCCGCACGACGCCGTGCTCGGCGCGGCCCGCTACCTCGCGGCCAACGGCTTCGCCGAGCCGGGCGGCGAGGCCGGGGCGCTCTACCGGTACAACAACTCGTCCGCCTACGTCGACGGCGTCACGCTGCTCGCCCGGGTGATGGAGCGACGTCCGCGGGCCTTCCTCGGCTACTACCACTGGGAGGTCTACTACCTGACCTCTCGCGGCGACGTCCACCTGCCCGTCGGGTACAGCGAGCCCGCCCCGGTGCCCGTCGAGGAGTACCTCGCCCGCTGACTCAGGAGTTGAACCGCTGCTGCGTCCGCTCGAGGCCCTCGGTGACGAGCGACTCGACGGCGTCGGCCGCCGTGTCGACCTGGAACGGCAGCTCCTTGCGCTCGGTCGAGGAGTAGTTGGACAGCACGAAGTCCGCGACCTCCTGCCGGCCGGGAGGGCGCCCGATGCCGACGCGCACCCGGTAGAAGTCGCCGGTGCCGAACGACCCCCGCATCGACTTGAGGCCGTTGTGGCCGTTGTCGCCGCCGCCGAGCTTGACCCGCATCGTGTCGAACGGCGAGGTCGAGCTCGTCGTGGACGGCGACCACCCGCTCGTACGGCACCTTGTAGAACGTGGCGAGGGCCTTGACCGGCCCGCCGACCTCGTTCATGAAGGAGCGCGGGCGCGCCAGCACCACGCGGACGTCGCCCACGGCGGCCCTCGAGGCACGTCGGCCCGGCCCGACTTGTGGGCGCGCAGCGAGCCGCCCAGCCGCCGGACCAGCTCGTCGACGACGAGGTAGCCGATGTTGTGCCGGTGCCCGGCGTACTTCTCGCCGGGGTTGCCGAGGCCGACGACGAGCCACACGTCGCTCACGTCGTCGTCCTCTCGCCTCAGCGGTCGCGCCGGTCAGCAGGTGAGATCAGCCGGCCCAGGTACCACCTGAGCCGCGCGGAGCATCACTCCTCGCTGGCCGGGGCCTCCTCGGCCGCGGCGTCGCCCTCGGCCGCGGCCTCGGCGGCCTCGGCGTCGGACTCGTCGCGCTCGATGCCGGCCTCGGCCTCGGCCTCCTCCAGCTCGGCCTCGAGGGCCTCGGCGCTGATCTGCTCGGTGATGTTGACGACGAGGGTGTCGCCGTCGACCAGGAGCGTCGTGCCGGCGGGGAACGTCGAGCTGCGAGGCGAGGATCTGGGTGCCCGCGGGCAGGCCCTCGACGCTGACCTCGACGAAGCTCGGGGATGTTGGTGGCCTCGGCCTCGACCTGGACGGTCGAGTTCTCGTTGACGACCAGGGTGTCGGGGCCGGCGTCGCCGACCACGTGCACGGGGATGTCGACGGTGACCTTCTCGCCCTTGCGGACGGCGACGAAGTCGATGTGCTCGAGCACGCGGCGGATCGGGTCGACCTGCACCTGCTTGGTCAGCGCGAGCTGGGGCTGTGCCCTCGATGTCGAGCTCGAGGAGCGCGTTGGCGCCACCGTGCTTGAGCGCCATCATCGTGGCGTGACCCGGCAGGGTCACGTGGATCGGGTCGTTGCCGTGGCCGTAGACGACGGCGGGCACCTTGTTGTCGCGGCGGATGCGGCGCGCGGCGCCCTTGCCGAACTCGGTGCGGGTCTCGGCCTTGATCTTCTCGGTCTCGGACATGCTGGGCTCCCTGGTTCTCGGATCGATCGCGGTTCGATCGGACGTGGTCGTGGTCGGGCCCGCGGAGACGACGAACGCCGCGCGACAGCGCGGCGTGAGGATCAGCCGGCCCTGTCGATCACGGAGCGTCCACTCCCTCGCCGAGGCAACCCCAGAACCTTACGGGACGCCGCCCGCGCGCGGCCAATCGACGGTTCGCCCCGCTGCTCCGCGGGTCCGGACGCTTCGTAGGGTGACCCGGTGATGTCATCGTGAGCCTGACCCTCGCCGAAGCCCGGGCCCGGGCCGCCGCCCTGTCCGAGGTCTCCTACGACCTCGACCTCGACCTCCGGGACCCTGCGCAGGGGACCTTCGGCTGCCACGCCGACGATCGGTTTCACCAGCACGGCGGCCTCGACGTTCCTCGAGCTCACCGGGGCGACCGACGTGGTGGTCACCCTCGACGGCGCACCCGTCGACCCGGCCTACGACGGCCGTCGGCTCCAGCTGGAGGGCCTCGGCGGCCGCCACGAGGTCGTCGTCCGGGCGCGGGTCCCGTACGTCACCGACGGCGACGGCATGCACACCTTCACCGACCCCGCCGACGACGAGACCTACGTCTCGGCCTACCTCGGGATGGACGTCGCCCAGCGGTCTACCCCTGCTTCGACCAGAACGACCTGAAGGCCCCGATCACGCTGGCGGTGACCGCCGACCCGACGCTGGACGGTGGTGTCGAACGGGCGCGCGACGACGTCGGGGCACGACGGCGACGGCCGCTGGACGTTCGCCACCACGCTGCCCATCCCGGTGGCGATGTTCGTCGTGTGCGCCGGACCCTGGTACTCCCGCACGCTGGGAGCACGCCGGGCTCCCGTTCGGCTGGCACTGCCGGGCCTCCCTCGCGCGACGAGCTCGACCGCGACTTCGACGAGCTGCGCGCCACCACCGAGGGCTGCTTCGACCACTACGCGACCCTCTTCACCGAGCCGATGCCGTTCGACTCCTACGACCAGGCGTTCGTGCCGGGCCAGAACTGGGGCGCGCTCGAGTCGCCGGGGTGCGTGACGTACCGCGACGAGTACCTGCCGCGCGGCCTCACCACCGACCGGATGCGCGCCTCCCGCGCCACGACGATCGCCCACGAGATGGCGCACATGTGGTTCGGCGACCTCGTGACCATGACCTGGTGGGAGGACACCTGGCTGCAGGAGTCGTTCGCCGACTACATGGGGTACCGCGTCGCCGAGGGTGGCGCCGGGTTCGCCGACCTGCTCGTCACCTTCGAGACCGGTCGCAAGGTCAACGCCTACCGCGCCGACGCGCGGCGCTCGACCCACCCGGTCGCGCCGTCGCCGGAGGACGTCCCGGACGTCGACTCGGCGGCCGGCAACTTCGACATGATCAGCTACGCCAAGGGCAACGCCGCGCCTCGCCAGCTCGTCACGTGGCTCGGCGACGACGTCTTCCTCGCCGGCGTCAACGCCTACCTGTCCCGGCACCGGCTGGGCAACACGACGCTCGCCGACTTCGTGGCCGCGCTCGACGCGGCGTCCGAGCGGGACGCCGTGGCGTGGGCCGACGCGTGGCTGCGCACGACGGGCTTCGACACGATCCGGGTCGAGCGCGACGGCGACGGGACCCCGGTCCTGCACCGCGACGGGACCCGGCCGCACCGGTTGTGGGTCGCCGGCTACGACGACGACCTGGCGCCCAGCGGCGGGACGCTCGTCGACCTCGGCGACGAGCCCGTCGCCCTCCCCGGGCTGCGGGGCCGGGTCGTGCTGCCGAACGCCCGGAGCGAGACCTACGCCCAGGTGGCGCTCGACCCCACCTCGCTCGCCGCGCTGTCCGACCGGCTCCACCGGCTCGCCGACCCGCTCGCCCGCGCCGTGGTGTGGGGCCAGTGGTTCGAGGCGGTCCGCACCCGGCGCCTCGACGCGACTCGGCTACGTCGACCTCGTCGCCCGGCACCTCCCCCGTCGAGACCGACCCGAGCATCGTGACCTCGGTGCTCGCCCGCACCACCGGCGTGGTGCTGCCCGAGCGCGTGACGGCCGACGAGGTGCCCGAGGCGATGGCCGCACTGGCTGCGGCGTTCACCGACGGGCTCGCCCGCGCCGGCGACGACGAGCTGCGGCTCACCTTCGCGGAGGGCGTGCGCGCCACCACCCGCGACGCCGACCTCCTCAACCGCTGGCTCGACGAGGACGCCGTCGACGGCCTCGCCTGGTTCCCGGCCCTCCGGTGGCGGGTCGTCTCCCGCCTGGCCGCGATCGGTGCGGCCGACCCGGCGCTCATCGAGGCCGAGCGACGGCGCGACGGCACCGTCGACGGCGAGCTGGGGGCCGCCCACGCGCTGGCCGCCCGCCCGAGCCTCGAGGCCAAGACGGCGGCCTGGGCCGCGGCCCTCGAGGACGGCGTCTCGAACCGCCGGTTCGAGAGCCTCCTGGGCGGGCTGTGGCAGGTCGAGCAGGCCGCCCTCCTCGCCCCGTTCGTCGACCGCTACCTCGCCGCGGCGCCCGGGCTCGCCGCCCGCGGCCAGGCGTTCGCCCAGCGCGTCGGCAGCGCGTTCCCCGCCATCGCGCTGGACGCCGGCCAGCTCGCCGCGGTCGAGGCCGCGGCGGCCGGCGTCGAGAACGTGATCCTGCGGCGCGACTGGGAGGACGCGCTCGACGACCGGCGCTGACTCAGGGGGCGGGCGCGGTGGCCTGCACCATGGTGACGGCGCCGTGCCGCTCGGTGTCGCCGAGGTAGTCGACCACGGCTGCCTGCAGGCAGAACTGGCCAGGCTCCCACGGGTAGGGCTGGTAGACGAGGTAGTCGTCGGCCTCGGGGTCGAGGCGGTAGGAGTCGTCGAAGGAGGTGTCGGCGGCGACCGCGGCGGGGCAGGTCCCGGCGAGCACGTTGAAGGAGACGTCGACGTCGCTGGGCACCGACGCCGCGACGACCCACGCGAGCTGGTCGGGGTCGTAGACCGGGGTGCCGACGGTCGGCGGACCGGGCGGCGGCGGGACCGTCACCTCGAGCTGGGTCGGGGCGCTGCTCTTCCCGAGGCCGTCGACGGCGAAGAACGAGAAGCACTCCGAGACCGCGTAGGCGTCCACGTAGTAGCGGTTGGCACCCTCCTCGTAGAGGTAGTCGGCCGCGCCGTCGTCGAAGGTCGCGGGACAGGAGCCGGCCGGCCCGCGCTGCACCCGCAGCGACATCGAGGCAGGCGCGTCCCAGGTGACGTACCACTGCTGCCGCACCGTGCCCCAGGCCGGAGCCCCGAGCACGGGAGCCGCGGGCGTGGGGGCGAACCGGCGCATGAGCCGGCTGGTCCCGGCCGGGCCGATGCCCGAGTGGTTGGCGGCCTGCACGCGGTAGCACGCCGTCCCCTCACCGGGCTCGGGATCGACCCACGTCGTGGTGCTCACCGGCTGGAAGACCTGGAACACGTTGTCGGGCTCGGAGGCACAGCTGCCGGTGGCGGGCCACCGCGTGATCCGCACCTTCTCGAGCGGGCGCGCGCCGCTGATCTTCGTCCACGAGATCCGGACCGGGCTCCCCCCGGTGCCGACCTCGTCGGCACCACCGGTGAAGGAGACGCCCTTCAGCTGGGCGGGCAGCGGGTACGTCAGGCAGTCCTTCGCCGGCCGCTTGGCCGTTCCCCCGTACTTCTTGATGTGCGCCTTGAGCAGCGCGGTGTCGATGAAGCGGCACTGGTAGTAGCCGGGCCTGCCGACCGAGAGCGGTCCGCAGGTGCCGAAGTAGAAGATGGGCGCCATCAGCGTGCACTGGCCGCTGGTGTGGTCGTAGCTCAGCACGTGGCCGAGCTCGTGGGCGATGAGCCGGGCCATCCAGACCCGCTGCTCGTCGTCCTTCTCGTCGACCTTCTTGTACGACTCGTTGACGTGCACGAAGCCCTTGAAGATCTTCCTGCCGCGCGCCGTCCACCCGCCGTACCCGTCGGCGCCGTAGGTCTCGCCGTAGCCGATGGTCACCTGCGCCTTCGCCTTGGTGGCCACCTTGACGAACCGCACCTTGGCCCCCGAGGTGTTCCACTGCTCGATGGCGCGCTCGAGGCCCCACTGCCACTTGGCCGGGATGGTCTCGAAGTACCGGATGTCGCCCCGCGGCCACGCCACGTTCGCCGGACGCCGGCTCGTCGGTCCGCCGTCCGCGGCCAGGGTGACGCCGCGGTGGTCCCCGTCGACGTCGGCCCGCGAGGAACCGGACGAGGCGGCGACCCCGGCCGCCACCGTCGCAGCCGTCGGGGCCGGCGCGGCCGAGGCGGGCCCGGCCGGCAGGCAGGTCAGGACGAGGGCGGCCACCACGCCCATGGACAGCGCACGCATACCGGCATCATGCCCCCGTCGGCCGGGCCGCCGCAGGTCATCGGCCGAGTCCGGCCCCCGGGCCAGGGCGGCGGGTTCAGGGCAGCGGGTTCAGGGCAGCGGGTAGGCCCGGATGTCGGTGAGGCACTCGTCGCGCGCCGAGCCGGGGTTCCGCTCGACGTCGCGGTACCAGCGGGCCGTGCGCTGGAGGGACTCCTCCAGCCTCCACCGCGGGAGCCAGCCGAGCTCGGTCCGTGCCCGGTCGTTCGCCAGCCGCAGCACGCCTGCCTCGTGGGCGTCGCCCTCCTGCGGCTCGCTGCGCCACGACGCCGTCGTCCCGTCGGGTCGCGGGCCCCAGGCCGACACCAGCCGGCCCACCAGCTCCGCCACCGGGGCGTCGTCCCGGGGGTCGGGGCCGAAGTTGTAGGCCGGGCCGACGGTGTCGGCGGTGCTGCCGGACAGGAGCGCCGCCAGGGTGAGGTAGCCGGAGAGCGGTTCGAGCACGTGCTGCCACGGGCGCACGGCGCCGGGGCTGCGCAGGACGGTCACCTCGTCGGCGGCGCGGGCGCGGGCGAGGTCGGCCACGAGCCCGTCGGGGGTCCAGTCGCCGCCGCCGATCACGTTGCCCGCGCGCGCTGTGGCGAGCCGGACGACGGGTCTGCCGGCCGCCAGCTGGGCGGCGGGGTCGAAGTAGGAGAGCCGGTACGACTGGGCCACCAGCTCCTGGGCGGCCTTGCTCGCGCTGTACGGGTCGTGGCCGCCGAGCGGGTCGTCCTCGGTGAACGGCCGGCCGGACTCGTCGTTGCGGTAGCACTTGTCGCTGGTCACCACCACGACGACGCACGGGCGCTCCATCGCGCGGACGGCGTCGAGGACCGCCGTCGTCCCGTCGACGTTGACCGAGAAGTGCTCGGCGGGCCGGGCGTAGCCCTCGCGCACCACGGTCCGCGCGGCGAGGTGGAGCACGACGTCGGGTGCGGCTGCGGCCACCACGGCGGCGACGGCCTCCCGGTCGCGCACGTCGCCGACGACGTGGCGGTCGAGCACCTGCTTCACGCCGGCCGCCTCGAAGAGGGCAGGGCTGGTCTCGGGCGCCAGCGCGTAGCCGGTCACCCGGGCGCCGAGCTCGTGCAGCCAGAGCGCGAGCCAGGAGCCCTTGAAGCCGGTGTGGCCGGTCACGAGCACCGAGCGCCCCGAGAAGGTGCCGGCGAGCAGGTCGGTCATCGACGTACGGTCCGGGGCACCCTGCGATGATAGGGCGCCCGAGGCCCGGAGGTGGCCGATGACTCCCCCTGCCCAGAGCAGCTGCCGGTCCTGCCGCGCCGACGCCGTCGTCGGCGTGCTCGACCTCGGGGACATGCCCGTCGCCGACGACCTCTGCGACGACGCGCCCTCGGCCCGACGCGCCCCGCGGCACCGCCTCGCGATCGGCCTGTGCACGGAGTGCGGCCTCGTGCAGCTCGACCCCGCGACCCCGGTGCTCGCCAGCGCGGCGCACGGGCACGGTGGCGGCTTCTCCGGCACGGTGCTGGCGCACGAGAGCCAGTGGGCCGAGGAGCTCATGGCCCTCGCGTCCCTGCCGGAGCGAGCCACGGTGCTCGACACGGGGAGCGGCGCCGGCGGCCTGCTGCGGCCCTTCCGGGACGCCGGGCACGAGGTCCGGGGGTGGGAGCGGGACGAGGCGCACGCGGCGAGCGCCCGCGAGGCCGGCATCCCGACGGCGCACCTCGACGGCAACCACGAGGGCGAGCCGGGCCGGTTCGACCTCGTGATCGTCAACCACACGCTCAGCCACGCCGACGACCTCGACACCGCCGTGGGGATCCTCGCCGCGTCGCTCGCCCCGGGAGGGACGCTCGCCGTCGAGTTCCACTCGGCGCTGGGGATCCTCACCGGAGGACAGTTCGACGTGGTCTGCCACGCCCACCGCAGCTACCTGTCCCTGGGCGCGCTGGCCCAGGGCCTGCGGCGTCACGACCTGGTCGTCACCCGGGCCACCTCGCTGCCCCTGCACGGCGGGGTCGTGCGCCTCCTGGCCCGCCCGGTGGGCTCCGAGCACGTCGTGGACGACGGCGTGGCCGCCCTGCTCGAGCAGGAGCGGGCCGCGGGGCTGGGTGACCCCGGCGCCTGGACGGCCGTGGCGCAGCAGGCGGCGACGACGAGGGAACGCCTGCGCGACGCCGTCCTCGCCCACCGGTCGGCCGGGCGCACCGTCGCCGGCTACGGCGCACCCAGCCGCGGGACGACGCTGCTCAACTACTGCGGGCTCGGCGCCGACGAGGTGCCCCGCACCGCCGACCGCTCGGCCGCCAAGCAGGGCCGGTGCCTGCCCGGCGCCGCCACCACGATCTGCTCCCCCGACGACCTCGCGGCCGACCCGCCCGACGTGCTCGTCGTCCTCGTCTGGCCGCTGCGCGACGAGGTGCTCGCCCAGCTCGACCACCTCCGCGCCGCCGGGACGAGGTTCCTCCTCCCCCTCCCCGAGCTGGAGGAGGTGGGGTGACCCGGCCGTTCCGCTTCATCGCCCCCGCCCCCCGGCTCACCGGGGACCCCCGCGCCTGGCGGGCCGAGGTCCGGCGGATCGAGGAGCTGGGGTTCGCCACGGTCTCGGTCGGCGACCACCTCAGCCAGGGCTGGGTGCTCGAGCCCCTGACGGCGATGACCGTCGCGGCGGAGGCCACCGAGAACCTCCGGGTGCTCTCGCTCGCGCTGGCGAACGACTACCGCCACCCGGTGCTGCTGCACAAGGCGCTGGCCACCCTCGACGTCTTCAGCGGCGGCCGGGTCGAGGTGGGCATCGGGGCCGGCTGGATGGCCAGCGACTACGAGGCCGCGGGGATCCCCCTGGAGGCCCCGGGACGCCGGATCGACCGGCTCGAGGAGTCGCTCGCGGTGCTGTCGGGCCTGTTCGCGCCCGGACCGGTCACGTTCTCGGGAGAGCACTACCGGGTGGACGGGCTCGAGGGCCTGCCCAAGCCGGTCCAGCAGCCCCGGCCTCCGCTACTGGTCGGCGGTGGTGGCCGACGCGTGCTCTCCCTCGCCGCGCGCGTGGCCGACATCGTCGGCGTCCACTGCACCCTGCGGTCGGGGGTCCAGGACAGCGAGTCCGTCGCCGACCTGTCGGCCGAGCGCGTCGCCGAGAAGGTCGGCTGGGTCCGCGAGGCGGCCGCCGCCGCGGGGCGGGCTCCCGACGACCTCGAGCTGCAGCTCAGCGTCTACCACTGCCGGGTCGGGCCCGCGGACCGGTCGGCGGCGGCACCGCGCTCGAGCTTCGCCGCGCTCATGGACGCCCACGCCGAGCTGCTCGCCGACTCGCCGGCGGTGCTCGTCGGCGACGTCGAGCGATGCGTCGACCTGCTCCAGGAGCGGCGCGAGCGCTACGGCTTCAGCTACCTCAGCCTGGGTGCCGACCTCGAGGCGGTGGCCCCGCTGGTGGCGCGGCTCGCCGGCACCTGAGCCTCACCGCGCGGCCAGCACCTGCCGCCCCGCCCGCTCGCCGCTGAGGAACGCCTCGTCGGTCCAGGCGTGGTCCCAGTCGCCGTACCGGCCGCAGCGCACGACGCCGATCTCGTCGAGGTAGTCGTGGACCGTGCTCACGGCGGCCGCCCTCGCGGGGTCCCAGATGACGTTGGCGTACGTGATGTCGCGGGCCTCGGCGACCAGGAGGTCGTCGTCCTCGTGCAGGACGCCGAGCCGGCGCAGGTCGGCGACCACCCGGTCGATCGTCTGCTCCGGCGTCATGCCCAGCGGGCGGTAGCGGTCGGAGTAGTAGACCTCGGCCTGGATCGCGCCCGCGCCCGGCGGCACCACGTGGGGCGACAGCATGTGCGGGAAGTTCAGCCGCGAGAAGACGACGTCCTCGTCGTAGAAGTAGGTGATGTGGGCCGGCGAGAGGTCCTCGCGGTCCACGCCCACGTTGACGACCATCGCGGAGCTGAACGAGAGGGCCTCGGCCGCCGCGAGCACCTCGTCCGGGACGCCGTCGACGAGGCGCACCAGGGCGGGCAGCGGGATCGAGGAGACCACCGCGTCGGCGCCGACCTGGGACCCGTCGCCGAACCGGAGGACCCGGCTCGCCGGGTCGAACCCGACGAGCTCGTGGCCGAGCCTCACGTCGAGCCCGCGCCGCAGGCCCGTGAGGTACGCGCCGAAGCCACCGTGCTCGGGGTAGCGGAACTCGGTGACGTAGTGCTTGTGCTCGCGCGGGGCGTCGAGCGCGCCCTGCAGCACCTCGTGCAGGTTCGGCCGGTACATGCGGGGCCCGAGCCACTCGGTCGTCACGTTCTCGGGCTCGCTGGTGTGGTACTTGCGTCCGTAGGCCATGGGGAAGGTCTCGGCGAAGGTCCGGCCGTAGGAGGCGACCAGCCAGTCGGCGTAGTGCCTGATCTCCCGGGGCTCGGCGTTCGACTCGGCGACGAAGTCGGCGATGACGTCGACGACGAGCTCGGGCGGCAGGCCGTGCAGGTTGAGCTGCACGGGGTGGCGGATCCGGTGACCGCGCCAGAGGTTGTCGATCATGGCCTCGACGGTGCGGTAGCGACCGTCGACGGCCTCGGCCAGCAGCGCCGCGATCCGCTCGTCGGAGGTGAAGGACAGGTGCGGACCGTCGTCGAAGAGGAACCCGCCGCCCGCGTCGAAGGTGGCGGTGTGCCCACCCGCGTAGTCGTGGGCCTCGAAGCACACCGGTGGCAGCCCGGCGTCCCGCAGCACGTGTGCGGCGCCCATCGCCGCCATGCCCGAGCCGAGGACGGCGACGGGGACGTGCTCGGGGGTCGCGCTCATGCGCTCAGCTCCTGTGCGAGGTCCAGCACCAGCTTGGCGCAGGAGAAGGCTTCGGCGTAGCGGGACTGGCACTCGACGCCGCGGATCCGCGCCAGGCCCAGGAAGGCCTCGCGGTCGTACCAGGCCCGGCCGTGCTGGGACGGGAAGTGCTCGAGCAGGAGGTCCGCCTTGCGCGCGGCCGTCTCGACAGGCAGCGGCACGTACACGGGCCGGCGGATGAGGTCGCCGTCCCACTTGCCGATCTCGTACCCCAGCGTCAGGACGCCGCGGAAGACGGTCGGGACGAGCTCGGCCAGGGTGCGGTGGTCCTGGTGGGACTCGTCACGGGTCGGCCCGAGGACGAGATCGGGGCGCTCCCGCTCGGAGGCGACAGCCTCGAGGAGCTCCTTGGCCTGCCCCCAGACGGCGGGCAGCCGCCCGTCGGGCAGGTCGTGCACCTCGACGGTGAAGTCGGCGCCGGCCAGGAACGCCGCGGCACTCGCGCGCGCCTCCTCGGCCCGTTCGGGCGTCCCGGAGAGGACGACGACGTCGACCCGCACGTCGGGCCTGAGCCTGACCAGCTCGAGCAGCGTGCCGCCCGCGCCGATCTCGACGTCGTCGGGGTGCGCGCCGAGCGCGAGCACCCGCAGGGGTCGGCCGAGGTCCTGCGGAAGGAGGTGGAGCATCCTCACGCCCCGGTCGCGACGACGGCGGGCGCCGTCACGGCCGCGACGGGGACGGACGGCAGGGCGGCGCCGTCCTGCTCCCACACCGCCCACGGCCGGGTACCGGACTGGTGCAGCGCCTCGAGGTGCGCGCGCTCCTTGACCGTGTCGGCCGGCATCCAGAAGCCCGCGTGGCGGTAGGCGATGAGCTCGCCCTTCTCCGCCAGGCGCACGAGCGCGCCGTCGACGAGGTCCTCGCCCGGGACGAGGGCGTCGAAGAGCTCGCGCCGGAACACGAAGAAGCCCCCGTTCTCCCACAGGGGGAACTGGCTCACCGGCCGCAGGCCCGAGACGCGTTCCTCGTCGTCGATCTCGAGCACGTGGAAGGAGGACTGCGGCGGCACTGCGGTGAGCAACGCGGTCGCGCCGCTCGTCTTGAACCGGTCGACCACCTCGTGGAGCGGGAGGTCGCTCAGCACGTCGGCGTAGTTCGCCAGGAAGTACTCGTCGTCGTCCAGGTGGGGGCGCAGCCGGCGCAGCCGCTCGCCGATGCTGCTGTGCAGCCCGGTGTCGACGAACGTGATACGCCACTGGGCGAGGTCGCTGCCGAGCAGCTCGACGTCGGTGCCCCCGCTCAGGACGAAGTCGTTGGTGGCGGTCTCGTCGTAGTGCAGGAAGTACTCCTTGATCTCCCTGCCTCCGTACCCGAGCGCGAGGACGAAGTCGGTGTGGCCGTGGTGGGCGTAATACCGCATCACGTGCCAGAGCAGCGGCCGGTCCCCGATCATCACCATCGGCTTGGGTGCGGCCGACGAGCCGTCGCGCATGCGCATGCCGTGGCCGCCGCAGAAGAGCACCACCTTCATGAGGAACTCCTAGTAGATCTCGAGTGAGGGGATCGGGACGACGAACCGGGCGCCCCAGTCGCGCACGTGCGACAGCTGGGCGGTGATCTCGGTCCGGAGGTTCCAGGGCAGCAGGACGATGTAGTCGGGGCGGTCCTGGTCGATCGCCTCGGGCGCGAGGATCGGGATGTGCGTGCCGGGCAGGAAGAGGCCCTGCTTGTGCGGGTTGCGGTCGACCGTGTAGCGCAGGAGGTCGGACCGGATCCCGCAGTGGTTGAGCAGCGTGTTGCCCTTGCCGGGGGCGCCGTAGCCCGCGACCTTCTTGCCCTCGGCCGAGGCCTGGGCCAGGAACGTCACGAGGTCCCGCTTGACCTGGGCCACGCGCTCGGCGAACCCGCGGTGCCCCTCCAGCGTGTGCAGACCTCGCCGCTCCTCCTCCGCGAGCAGCGCCGCGACCGCCGGGGACTCGCTACCCGCGTGCTGCCCGTGACGGGCCCAGATCCGCAGCGAGCCGCCGTGCGAGGCGAGCTCCTCGACGTCCACGACGACCAGGCCGGCGAGGGCGAGGACGCGCTGGGCCGTGAGCAGCGTGTAGTAGGAAAAGTGCTCGTGGTAGATCGTGTCGTACTGCGCGTGCTCGATCAGGCGCATCAGGTGGGGCACCTCGATCGACAGCCACCCGTCGTCGGCGAGCAGCGCGGCGAGCCCCTGGCTGAAGTCGCGCACGTCGGGCACGTGCGCGAACACGTTGTTGGCGACGACCAGGTCGGCCGCGCCGTGCTCGGCACGCACCTTCTCGCCCTCGTCCTTCCCGAGGAAGGCGACCCTGGTCGGCACTCCGCGCTCCTCGGCGACGACGGCGATGTTGGCCGCCGGCTCGATGCCGAGGACGGGGATCCGCTGCGCCGCGAGGTGCTGGAGCAGGTAGCCGTCGTTGCTGGCCACCTCCACCACGAGGCTGTCGGGGCCGAGCCCGAACCGGGTCACCGCCCGGTCGGTGAAGGTCTTGGCGTGCTGCACCCAGGAGGAGGAGTAGGAGGAGAAGTACGCGTAGTCGCTGAAGATGTCCTCGGCCGGGATGTGCGGCGGGAGCTGCACCAGCAGGCAGCCGGCGCAGATCCAGACCCGGAGCGGGTAGAAGACCTCCGGCGACTCGAGCCGATCGGGGCTGACGTAGCTCTCGCAGGGCGGGGACATGCCGAGGTCGACGAACACGTCGGTGAGCGGGCGACCGCACGAGCGGCACTCCCCGCCCCCTTGCGCGATGAGGTCGAGCCCCGGTCCGGAGAGGTCGCCCTCGTGGGAGGTGTTGCTCATACCAGTGCCCCTGTCGCGGACTTCTTGGCCCGCCGGCGGCGGGTGGCTGATCTCAGGCGTTCGATGGCGGCGGCCCGCCAGGGCCGGGGCATCACCGAGATGAGCAGCCCGGCCCCGGCGTGCAGCCGGGCCCCCGCGCGCATCCCCCGCCAGAGGTGACGGCGCGCCGCGGCGGGATCGCCCTCGGCGAGCAGGCTGACCCCGAGGCTCGCCCGGAACGGCGCACTCGCCCGCTCGAGGTCCTTGCGCAGGTCGGCCACCCGCTCGTCGAGCAGGATGTGGTCGTAGGTCCAGACCGCCGGCCGCTCGAACCGTCTCTCGCTCTCGGCCGCCCCGTGGACGCGGTAGCGCATGAGCCGGTCCGGGACGTAGTAGGCCGCCGCGCCGTCGCGGCTCGCCAGGTAGGTCATCCACACTTCGTAGGGCGGGGCCACGTCGGGCGGCACCTCGTCCCAGTCGATGAGGCCGTTGCGGAAGACCGTGGCTGCGACGAAGAACACGGCGCGGTCGACCAGGGCCAGCCTCGTGAACGGCTCGTAGCGACCGGGGGCCAGGTCCGCCCGACCCCGCTCATGGGAGTAGCGCTCGGTCCGGTCGGCCAGCACGTGCCCGTCGGCGTCCATCATCCAGTGGTCCGCGAACGTCAGCACCACGGTCGGGTCGTCCACCAGGGGACGGATCATCGTCTCGACGAAGGCCGGGTCCCACTCGTCGTCGTCGTGCAGCGTGGCGATCAGCTTCGCCCCGTGCGTCCCGGTACATCGCCAGCGCGTTCTCCAACCCGTCGGTCGGGGCCTCGTTGCGCCGGTAGCGCAGCCGGGCGTCGCCGTAGCCGGCCACCAGGGCGGCGACGTCGTCGGAGGCGTCGCTGTCGGAGACCAGGATCTCCAGGTGCCGATAGGTCTGGGCGAGCGCGCTCTCGACCGCGACGCGGAGCAGGTCGGGGCGCCGGTAGGTGGGGATGGCCACCGTGACCAGGGGACACAGGGCGCGCTCCGAGCCACCGTCCCCCGTGCTGGCCACGTTCCGCCTTCGCTCGTCTTGGCTGACCCGGACGTGATGGCCAGCCCCGAGACCGGTCACGCCGGGCGAGGACCCTCCGCTCGTGAGGAGTCGTCCTGTGCGTTCACCTGAGTTCCTGGTCGGCGCGGTCGAGGAGGCACTTGAGTGCCGCACCGGGTCCACGCCGTCCGTAGCGCATCATGCACCCGGATCACGCGGCGCGGGCCGGATCAGCGGAATCCAGCCTCAGGCGTGGCCGTCGAACATCGAGGTGACCGAGCCGTCCTCGAACACCTCGCGGATGGCCCGGGCGACCAGGGGCGCGATCGAGAGCGTCGTCAGCTTGTCGAACTCGCGCTCCGGCGTGCTCGGCAGGGTGTTGGTGACGACCACCTCGACAGCAGAGGAGTTCTTGAGCCGGTCGACCGCGGGGTCGGAGAGGATCGCGTGGGTCGCGGCGATGACCACCCCGGCGGCGCCGTCGGCGACCAGGGCCTCGGCGGCGTTCACGATCGTGCCACCGGTGTCGATCATGTCGTCGACCAGCACGCACATCCGGCCCTTGACGTCACCCACGACCCGGTTGGCGACCGTCTCGTTGGGGCGGTCGGTGCGGCGGGACTTGTGGATGAACGCCAGGGGTGCGCCGCCCAGACGGGCGGACCAGCGCTCGGCGACCTTGATCCGGCCGGCGTCGGGCGAGACGATGGCCAGCTGCTGGTCGCCGTACTTGCCCTTGACGTAGTCGGCGAGCAGCGGCATGGCCATGAGGTGGTCGACGGGTCCGTCGAAGAAGCCCTGGATCTGGTCGGAGTGCAGGTCGACGCCGATGAGCCGGTCGGCCCCGGCGGTCTTGAAGAGGTCGGCGACGAGCCGGGCCGAGATCGGCTCGCGGCCGCGGTGCTTCTTGTCCTGCCGGGCGTAGCCGTAGAACGGCATGACCACCGTGATCCGCTTCGCCGAGGCCCGCTTGAGGGCGTCGACCATGATCAGGTGCTCCATGATCCACTCGTTGATCGGAGCGGTGTGGCTCTGCAGCACGAACGCGTCGCACCCGCGCACCGACTCCTCGTAGCGGACGTAGATCTCGGAGTTGGCGAACTTGTACGCCGAGGTCGGCACGAGCGAGATCTCGAGGATCTCGGCCACCTCGGCTGCCAGCTCGGGGTGCGCCCCACCGCTGAAGACCATCAGGTTCTTCTCGGTGGCCTTCAAGATCCCGGTCACGCGTCGCTCCCCATCTGGTGGTGTCGGCCCGAGCTACGACCCTGATTCTTGCCGACCACCGTCGTCGTCCCCAATCCCGGGGGGGCCCTCGTGAGACGCCGCCTCGGCGGCGGCCGCCTGCGCGGTGCCCGGGCGCCGTTTCTGCGCCCACTCCTCCAGGTTGCGCTGGGGTCCGCCGCTGACGGCGAGGGCTCCCGGCGGCACGTCGCGGCGCACGACGGTGCCGCCGCCCGTGCCCGCGCCGTCGCCGATCTCGACCGGTGCGACGAACGTGTTGTTCGAGCCGGTGCGTGCGTGCCGCCCGACCCGCGTGCGGTGCTTGGCGACCCCGTCGTAGTTGGCGAAGATCGTCCCGGCGCCGATGTTGCTGCCCTCGCCGATGTCGGCGTCGCCCACGTAGGAGAGGTGCGGCACCTTGGCGCCGGCGCCGATGACGGAGTTCTTGGTCTCCACGAAGGCGCCGATCTTGCCGCGCGTCGCCCAGGTCGGTGCCGGGCCGCAGGTAGGCGAACGGCCCCACGGTCGCTCCCCCGCCGATGACGGCGAGCTCGCCGTGGGCCCGCACGACGCGCGCCCCGGGGCCGACCTCGCAGTCCTTGAGCGTGGTGTCGGGCCCGACGACGGCGTCCTCGGCGACGACGGTCGCCCCCAGCAGCTGGGTGCCGGGCAGGATCGTGACGTCGGCTGCGAGCACGACGTCGGCGTCGATCCACGTGGTGGCGGGGTCCACGACCGTGACGCCCTCCCGCATCCACCGGGTCACGATCCGGTCGTTGAGCCTGCGCCCGAGCTGCGCCGAGCTGCACCCGGTCGTTGGCGCCGTCGATCTGCCGGACGTCGTCGATCGCCCACGCACCCACGGTCAGCCCGGCGTCGCGCGCGATGTGCACGGTGTCGGTGAGGTAGTACTCGCCCTTGGCGTTGTCGTTGCCGATGCGCGGCAGCGCGTCGAGCAGGAAGCCGGCGTCGAAGGCGAGGATCCCGGAGTTGATCTCGTTGATCTCGCGCTGGTCGCGGGTGGCGTCCTTCTCCTCCACGATGGCGATCACGTCGCCGTCCTCGTCGCGCACCACCCGGCCGTAGCCGAACGGGTCGGGGCTCACGCCGGAGAGGATGCTGACCGCACGCTCGGCGGCCTCGTGCTCGGCCACGAAGGCCCGGAGCGACTCGCCCTCGAGGAGCGGGGTGTCGCCGTAGGCCACGACCACGGTGCCCTCGGCGCCGCCGTCGTGCTCGACGAGCGAGTCGACCGCCACCCTCACGGCGTGACCGGTCCCGTGCTGCTCCTCCTGCACGGCGAGCAGCGCGTCGGGGAGGTACCCGTGGATGTGGGGCCCGACCTGGTCGCGCTGGTGACCGACGACGGCCACCACGCGCCGGGGCTCCATCGCCTGGACGGCTCTCAGGACGTGCCCGATCATGCTGCGGCCACCGACCTCGTGCAGCACCTTCATCGTCTTCGACTTCATGCGGGTGCCGCCACCGGCAGCGAGGACGATGACGGTCAGCTGCAGGGGCACCGGGTCACTGTAGTTGTGCTCGGCCCCGGGTTCATCCCCTGTCGCCGTGCTCAACCGGCGAGGTGGCCCTGGTCGACCAGCTGGATGCTGCCGTGCACGGCGACGGCGTCGTCGGAGGCGAGGAACGCGACGACGGCGGCCACGCTGTCGGCCGTCATGAACCCCCGCGCCGCCGAGACCCGCATGACGAGGTCGAAGTCGACCCCGTCGGGCACGTCGATGGTGTGCACCTGCGGGGTGTCCATGCCGCCGGGGCACACGCAGTTGACCCGCAGCGGCGCCCGGAGGTACTCCACGGCGAGCGCCTTGGTCAGCCCCACCACACCGTGCTTGGCCGCGGTGTAGGCCGCGGAGTACGCCTCCCCCATCACGCCGGCCACCGAGGCCACGTTCACGATGTTGCCCCCGCCGCCCTCGGCCGCGAGCAGGTGCGGGATCGCCGCCTGGCTGCAGAAGAACGCCCCGCCCAGGTTGAGGGCGACGTCGTACGCCCACTCGTCGTCGGTGGTCTCGGTGGTGATGCGGAAGTCGTGACGGCCCGCGTTGTTCACCAGGACGTCGAGCCCGCCGAAGCGCGCGACCGCGGCCCCCACGGCGTCCCGGCAGCTCTGCGGCCGGGAGACGTCGAGGTGCCCGAACGCCACCTCGCCCGGGAGGTCGCCGCACGACGCCGCCACCTCGGCGAGCAGCTCCTGGTTGCGGGCGGCCGCGTAGACGCGGGCCCCGCCCGCGGCGAACCGGCGCACGCACGCCGCCCCCAGGCCGGAGGACGCCCCGGTGACGAGGACGGTGCGGCCCTGGAACGTGCTCGGCTCGAGTGGCATGGCCGCAGGATGCCAGCCGGAGGCGGGCCGGTGCGCGAGGGCCGCAGGACGGACGGGCGGCAGCGGGCGCCACGGCGGGGATCGTGCCACGAACCGCCGGGGCGCCCACATGACTACATCGGGTCGTGTGCAGGCGCTCGACACCTGAAATCCTGGCGGGGTCATCAGGCACCGACGCGAGCGAGGTTCTCATGGTCCGCACCACCGAAGAGGCCGCCGAGCTGGCCGAGCGCACCTTCACCTGCGTCGCGGGCTCCTGCCAGACCTGGACCCGCACCATCTTCGACGCCCACGCCGTCGGGGACGTCGACGCCGACGGCGACCCCGACGCCGAGGACGGCTGGAAGTCCGAGCCGGCGGCGACCCGCCACACCGATCGCAGCTGCCCCCGCGGTTTCCCGGGCGCCTTCTTCGGCGGCAGCCACGACAACGGCCACCGCGTGGTCGGTCTCGGCGGAGGGAAGTTCCGCTCGACCGACATGAGCGACGACGGGACCTACTCGCCGGGGCACGTCGGGACGGTGACCATCGACCAGATCGAGCGGGCGATGGGGGTGACCTGGGTGGGGTGGTCGGAGACCATCAGCGGCCTGCCGATCCCGAAGCAGGAGTCGACCCGCCACCTGATGCCGCCACGCGAGACCCGCGGCCCCAAGATCGACCAGGCGATGAGGCTGCTGCGGCAGGCCAAGGGCGAGGGCCTGCGTCGCGAGATCATCGATGCCTGCCTCGCCGCGCTGGAGAAGATCCCGCCGATCGACTCCTAGGCGGCGAGCGCCTCGACGTTGCGCACCAGGGTCTCGCTCGTGTGCCTGATCGCGACGCCGATGAACGGCTTCATGGCCGCGGCCATCGCCGCCCCGGCCGGTCCACCGGGCAACGTGTAGCTGATCCGGGCGTCGACGCGCGACCGCCCGCCACCGAGGTCGGTGAACGTCCAGCGCTGGGTGTTCCTGATGCCCTTGACCGAGGTCAGCTCGAGCAGCCGGTGCGGCTCGCGCGCCGTGCAGCGGATCCGCGCCCTCAGCGCCACGCCGACCTTCATCACCCCGTCGTACTCGGCACCGACGCACCGGGTCCGGTCGGTGACGGGCTCGATCCGGTCCAGCCCGTACATCCAGTCCCTGGTCTTGCTGAAGTCGTCGACGTAGTCGAAGACGACCGCCGCCGGCGCCGCGATCTCGGCGCTCTGCTCCACCACCGCCATGTCAGCTGCTCCCCTCGATCGCCTCCGCCTCGGCGTCCGCGAGGTCGTGGGTCGTGCCGGCCCTCGACGCCGGTCGGAGGTCCCTGGACCTCACGGTCTCCATCCAACCCCAGACCGTCCACGGTCGGCGACGGCCTCTGCGCCCCGTCCCGGGACGTCGTCCGCGCGAGGGTCGGTCGTCCGCCCGCTGACTGGCCCTCGGGACCGGGTCCGCGCAGGGTCCCGTCACCGTAGGGTGCGCTCATGCAGCTCGTGGAGCGCGAGACGGCGCTCGGGGCGCTGGAGCAGAGCTGGGCGGGCACCGGGACCGGAGCGGGTCGGACCCTGCTCGTCGAGGGCGAGGCGGGCATCGGCAAGACCTCGCTGCTGCGCGCGTTCACCGCGTCACTACCGGCCGGACGCACGGGAGCGGCGAACACCGCGCCGGTCGTGGCCTGGGGTCACTGCGAGCCGCTGGGCGCCGGCCGCCCCTTCGGCCCGCTGCACGACGCCGCCCGGGTGCTCGGCGGGCGGCTGGCGGCCGTCATGGCGAGCCGGCACGACCGCTTCGACGTGCTCTCGACGGCGCTGGAGACCCTCGGCGCACCGCACGTGCTCGTCGTGGAGGACCTCCACTGGGCCGACGAGGCGACGCTCGACCTCCTGCTGTTCCTCGCCCGCAGCGCCACCGAGCACGGGTCGCTGGTCGTCGGCACCCTCCGCCCGGACGCCCTCGCCACCCAGGACCGGCTGGCCGAGGTGGTGGGCCACCTGAGCAGCCTCGACCGCGTCGACCGCCTCACCCTGGAGCCGCTCACGGTCGCCGGCGTGGCCCGGCTGTCGGCGGGTTGCGACGCCGCGGCGGTGCACCGGGTCACCGGGGGCAACCCTTTCTTCGCCACCGAGGTGCTGCGCCACCCCGGGAGCCTGCCCGTCCGGGTCCGCGACGCGGTACGGAGCCGCGTCGCCACCCTCGGGCCGGAGGCACAGTCGGTCCTGCGCGTGGCGTCGCTGCTGCCGGAGGCGGCCGAGGTCGACCTGCTCCTGGCAGCGAGCGGCGCCGACGCGGCGGCGCTGGCCGAGTGCGAGTCCGCCGACCTGCTGTCGTCGTCCGGAGGACGGGTGCAGTTCAGGCACGAGATCGCCCGGCGGGCGATCGCCGAGACGATCCCGGGTCCACGACGCCTCGAGATCCACCGGCTCCTGCTCGACGAGCTCGCCCGCCGGCCCGGCACCCACCCGGCGCGCCTGTCGTTCCACGCGAGCGAGGCCGCCGACGGCGACGGCGTGCTGGTGTTCGCCCGCCGCGCCGCGACGCAGGCCGCACACGTGGGGGCGCACCGCGAGGCGGTGGTGCACCTGCGCCGGGCGGCGGCGTACGCCGAGCGGCTGCCGGACGCCGAGCGCGGCGACCTCCACGCCGAGACCGCACGCGAGCTCGACCTGCTCGCTCTCAGCCCCGCGGCGATCGCCGCGTCGCACGAGGCCCTCGCGGCCTACGCCGACGCCGGGTCGGTCGAGCGCCGGGCCGTCCAGCTCGCGCGGCACGCCCACCTGCTCTGGTCCGCGGGTCGGCCCGGAGAGGCACGGGACGCCGTCGCGAGGTCGCTCGAGCTCGCCGAGGAGCTCCCCGGGTCGCTGGCCGAGGCGACCGCCCGCACCTGGAGCGCGTACCTGCGCATGCTCGCGCGCGACCTGACCGGCGCGCTCGAGGTGGGAGAGCAGGCGGTGGCGCAGGCACGCGCCCTGGGCGACGCGCACCTCCTCGCACGTGCCCTCAACGCCGTGGGGAGCGCGGCGTGGCTCGCGGGCGACACGGCGCGCGGCGAGGCGCAGCTGCGCGAGTCGCGGCAGGTCGCGGAGGAGGCGGGCGACGACGAGCGCGTGGGTGCCGCGCTGGTCAACCTGGGGTCGAGTGCCGGGGAGAGCCGCGACTACGCGGTGGCGAGCTCTGCCTTGCAGGAGTGCCGGGACTGGTGCGGGCAGCGGGACCTCGAGGTCAACCACGCCTACGCGCGGGCCTGGCTGGCACGGGTCGCGTTCGAGCAGGGGCACTGGGACGAGGCAGCCGCCGCGACGGGCACCCTCCTCGACGACCCGGTCCTGATCGCCCGCACCGTCGCCGTGACGACCGCCGGCCACCTCGCCGTCCGGCGTGGCACCCCGGACGCACCGAGGCTGCTCGCCGCGGCCTGGGAGCTCGCGACGCGTACCGACGACGTCCAGCGACTGTGGCCGGCAGCGGCCGCCCGCGCCGAGGCGGCGTGGATGAGCGGCGACCACGACGAGCTGGTGGCGGCCGCGGAGCCGGTGTACCGACGGGCGCTCGCCCTCGACCACGCGTGGTCGGTCGGTGAGCTCGGCTCCTGGCTGCACCGGGTCGGAGCAGTGCGCCCGGACCCGGCGCGCGCGGCGGCGCCGTTCGCCGCGCAGCTGCGAGGCGACTGGGCCGGTGCCGCGGCGACCTGGCTCCGCCTCGGCTGCCCGTACGAGGCAGCGCTCGCACGCGCCGAGAGCCACGAGGCCGACGAGGTGGCCGAGGCCGTGCGCGCCCTCGACGCCCTGGGAGCCGGGCCCGCGGCGGACCGGGCGGCGGAACGCCTGCGCGAGCTCGGCGGCGTCCGGCCACGTCGGCCCCGCCGTTCGACCGTCGCCAATCCCGCCGGTCTCACCGACCGGCAGGTCGAGGTCCTCGCGCTGGTCGCCGACGGGCTCAGTGACGCCGAGATCGGTGCCCGGCTCTTCATCTCGACCAAGACGGCGGGCCACCACGTGTCGGCCGTGCTGGCCAAGCTGGGCGTCGGCTCACGCCGGGAGGCCGCGGCGTCCGCGCGCTCGCTCGGCCTCGACCAGCAGCCCGGCAGGCAGCTCGAGAGGTAGGGAGTCGCTCCCGATGCGGGTGCCTGCCCGCGCGGCGAGGCTCGAGGCACCGGTCGGGACCAGCCCGACCTCCACCACAGGAGTCACCGTGCCTCGCTACCTCGTCCAGCGGACCTTCACCGACGGCCTTCTCATCCCGACCACGACGGAGGGAGCAGCCGTGTGCGCCGGCGTCGTGGCCGGCAACCTCACCCACGACGTGACGTGGGTCCAGTCGTTCGTGAGCGCCGACAAGTCCGTCACGTACTGCATCTACGACGGACCCAGCCCGGAGGCGATCACCCAGGCAGCCCGCACCAACGGGCTGCCCGTCGACCGCGTCACCGAGGTCTCGGTGCTCGACCCGTACTTCTACCACTGACGTGAGGCCACGTCCGCGCGACGTCACGACGCTGCGCCGGCTACGTCCGGACGCGCCGGCCAGGCTCCTCGTCCGGATACGACTGGCCTCAGGCGGACGCGCGGTCGTGGCGCGGTCCTACCTCGCCTGCTCCTAGGAGCCGGCTGCTCAGCTCGCGGTCCAAGCGAAGGTGTTGAAGGAGTACTGCGAGGGCTGGGCCGCCCCGAGCAGGCCGGTGTTGTCGGCCAGGAAGACGACGGTGCCGCCGCTCCCGCTCATGCTCACCGGCGAGTAGAGGTAGTCCTCGTCGGGGTCGATGGGGTCGCTCACCGCGAGCACCGCCGTCGTCCCCGTCGAGCGGTCGTAGCGCTTGACCTGGGAGCCGTTGCCGGACGGCGACTGGTAGGCGATGTAGCGACCCGTGTCGGAGACGTCGGCGCCGGAACCGTAGAAGTCGATCCACGTGACGTCGTCGGTCGCGAGGTCGCAGGAGTAGAGCGACTCGATGAAGTCGCTCTCGCCTGCGAAGACCAGCGTGCCGCCGTCGGCGGACACGACGGGGGCGCCGAAGTGGTCGATCGCCGGGTCGTCGCACACCACCTGGGGCGTGCCGCCGGATGCCGGGACGAGGTCGAGCTCGGTGGCGAAGCCGGTGCCGGTGATCTGCGACGGCTGCGCGTAGAGCCCGTAGGCGAGGAACGAGCCGTCCGCCGGGACCGCCGGGTCCGCCAGGACGCCCTGGGACACGTCCTCGGAGAAGTCTGTCTCGCCGCCGCCCTGCGCCGCCACCGCCAGCACCTGCGTCTGGGTGTCGCCGGACACACGGGTGTCGCGGATGACGACCCGGTCACCGCCCGGGAAGACGCCCAGCTGGCCGGTGCCGCCGCTCCACGAACCGATGCCGCTGGCCTCGACGTAGGCATCGGTGAGCCGCGTCATCGTTCCGTCGCGGAGCACGTAGCCGTCGTCGAACTCCTGGGCGTAGCAGTACTCGTTCTCGACGCAGGGCGTGCCCTCGGCGTCGTGGCGGTTCATGTCGAGGGCCACGACCCCGAGGTCGGCCGAGGCGTTCCACGGCCGGTAGACGCGGTGGTAGCCGCCTTCGGTCACCAGCGGCCACAGCGCGAGCTTGTTCTCGTTGAGGGGCAGGGTGACGGGAGTGCCGGACCCGGTGCCCAGGTCCACCCGCCAGAGTCCGGCACGCGAGGTGAGGTCGCTCGACCCGAACCCGCTCGGACGCGCCATCATCAGCACCGAGCCGCCGTCGGCCGAGACCTCGGCGGCGTGCCCGGAGGGCCGGGTCCCGTCAGGTGCCCGTCCCACCACGCCGACCGCGCCGGCGGCGGTGCCGAGGAGCTGGCCGACGGCGAGCAGCCGCTGGGCCTTGACCGCGGGGGCACCGTTGCTGCTCGGCGTCGTGGCGCGCAGCTGGAAGGGCGCACAGCTGCACCCGGCGTCGACGCCGTGGAACTCGGGTAGCAGCGGGAAGGACGCCTTGCCCTGGGCGTCCTGGGTCGCCGAGCCGACCGAGATGACCTCTCCCTCGGCGAGCAGGACGGCGTCGACCGTGATCGGGCGGCCCGGACGTGCCGGGGCGGCGGTGACCGTCACGGTCACGCTCGTGCCCGGCCTCACGCGAGCAGGGGCCGAGACCGAGAGGGTCTGGGCGAGAGGCGCGACGCGCTTCGTCGGTCCCGTCACGGCGGGCTTGCCGCCCGAGGGCGCGGCGTACCACCGGATCGTGCTGGCGACCTTGAACGGCACCACCACCGACACCCGGCCACGGGCGTCACTCGTGGCCGCCGCCAGGGTGCGCCACGTCGAGCCGCTCTTCGCCTGCAGCTGGATCCGCCGCCGAGCAGCCGGCGCCAGGGTGCCTGACACGGCCACCTTCTCCCGCACGATCGGCGCAGCCGGGGCGAGCCTCGGCGCCGACAGTGACGACTTCGCGCGCGCCGTGGCCGCACCGGACCCGGGCATCGACGTGACCGCCGTCCCCGCGGTCAGGAACAGGAGGACGAGTGCAGCGCCCAAGGCGCGGGACCGGGTCACGGCCTCAGCGTAGGTCGCCCGTCGGGCTGGCGACGTCGATCCGCGCAGAAGCCGGTGGTGGCTCCCCGGGATGGAGTCGAACCATCGTCGCTAGTCCTGATTCAAAGTCAGGCGGGCCCTGCCGGCAGACCAACCGGGGAATGTGAGGCCAAGGCTAGAGCCTCCGGCTGCCGCGACGAACTCAGCCGCGTGCAGACGTCCGACCCGCAGCCGGAAGCCGACGGTGGCCGAGGTGCGAGGTGCGAGGAGCGAGCGACGAGACCTCCGCAGCACCACGCCTTCGCGAGCCCTGGCAGCGGCCGCCACCAGGTCTCGAGGCTCCTCGCTCGGAGCCACCTCGATCAGCGGCACCGATCGGGCCATCCCCGGTCAGGGCAGAACGGGGGTCTAGGTTGGGACCGTGGACCTGCCCGTGATGCCACCCGTGCAGCCGATGCTCGCCAAGGCCGTCAAGGGCGTGCCCGATCCCGGCCAAGCACACCGTCGGCGGCGTCACCGGCTGAGCTTCGAGCCGAAGTGGGACGGCTTCCGCTGCCTGGTGTTCAAGGACGGCGACGAGGTCGAGCTGACCAGCCGCAACACCAAGCCGCTGACCCGCTACTTCCCCGAGCTCGTGGTCGCCGCGCGCGAGCAGCTGCCCGAGCGGTGCGTGCTCGACGGCGAGGTGTTCGTCGCCGTCGGGCGACGCCGGCTGGAGTTCGAGGTGCTGCAGGAGCGCATCCACCCGGCCGCGTCGCGGGTCGACGATGCTGAGCGAGAAGACGCCGGCCAGCTTCGTGGCCTTCGACCTGCTCGCGCTGGGCGACGAGTCCTACCTCGACCGCCCGTTCGCCGAGCGGCGCGCGGCGCTCGTCGGCGCGCTCGACGGGGCTGGACGGGCCCTGCTACCTGACCCGCACCACCGACGACCCCGCCGTCGCCGAGGAGTGGTTCCACCAGTTCGAGGGCGCCGGGCTCGACGGCGTGATCGCCAAGCCGCTCGGGGCGCCGTACACCCCCAACGGGCGCACGATGATGAAGATCAAGCACGAGCGCACCGCCGACGTCGTCGTGGCCGGCTACCGCGAGCACAAGACCAGCACCCCCGAGCGGCCGCTGCTCGGCAGCCTGCTGCTCGGCCTCTACGCCGACGGCGAGCTGCAGCACGTCGGCGTCAGCGCCAGCTTCACCGAGAAGCGCCGCGCCGAGCTGATCGAGGAGCTGCAGCCGCTGGTCGTGCCCGATCGCCGGACCACCCGTGGGGCCGCTGGCAGGAGTTCCTCACCGCCAACCCCGACCGCGTGCCCGGCACCCAGAGCCGGTGGAGCCAGGGCAAGGACCTCTCCTTCACGCCGCTGCGGCCCGAGCGCGTGCTCGAGGTGAAGTACGACGCGATGGAGGGCCGCCGCTTCCGGCACACCGCGCACTTCAAGCGGTGGCGCGAGGACCGCGACCCCGAGTCGCTGCGGGTACGACCAGCTCGAGCAACCGCGTGAGCTACGACCTCGCCGAGGTCTGTCCGTAGCTGAGGAAGGATCAGCTGATGGCCGACTACGACGTGGTGCTGCTCGTGGAGCAGGCGCTGACCGACCACGACGCCCGCAGGTGCGCTCGCTGCACGAGGGGCTCGACGACCCGGTGACCTACCACGTGCTGCTGCCGCTCGACGACGCCGCGGCCCGGGTCGAGGCCTCGCTCGGCTCGCTGTCGGGCAGCGAGCTGCTGGCCGCGCCGACGCTGCCGCTGGAGCGAGTCGACCTCGACGCCGTGCGGAGGACTGCCGGGACCGGTCGCACGCCAGACCTCACCGCCACCGTCGCCGCCCTGGAGAGCGCCGGCGCGACGGTCGCGACCAGCGCCCTGGTCACCGGTCCCCCGGTCGACGAGCTGGCCGCCAAGGTCACGCGCGGTCGACGGCCGCGAGGCGATCGTGCTCACCCGGCCGCACGTCGTGGCCGAGCTCTTCCACCTCGACTGGACCTCCAAGGCGCGCCGCAAGCTCGGCGTGCCCGGTGCTGCACCTGCTCGAGCACGAGACCTTCGACGAGCAGGCCGCGGGTCCCGACGGCATCAGGCATGTGACGCGCGACTGCCCAGCCCGTCACCTTAGGGTCTGGCGGGTGAGGTTCCGCCGTCGCGACGCCGAGGTCGCACCCGTCGACGACGAGCAGGCACCCCCGCCCGACGCTCCCCGCCGGCTCGCCGGTCGCCGCGTTCGCCGGCGTGCTCGACGGACGCCGGCTCTGGGTGGCCGTCGACGCCCGGCCCGGCTCGACTCGGCCTGCGCGACGTCACGTCGGGCGACGTCGCTCGACCTGCCCGACGACGCGGCGGACGACCAGCCGGCCTACCTGGCGGCCCGGCTCGACCTCGACGGCCTGGCGCCGCACCGCGCCTGTACGAGGTCGTGGTCGTCCCGCTCGGCGGCGGCCCGGCGCAGGCGGTGTGGACGCCGCCCCTGCCCGAGCGCCGCGCCCCGCTGGCGGCCGACGGTCGCACCCGGTACGTGCTCCACCGCGGCGACGCCGGCCTGCTGCGGCTGCGTCGCGAGACCGCCAGGCGGCCGCCGAGCTGGTGGACGTCGGCACGAGTCGCACGAGCATCGAGCTGCGCATCGCCGGCGGCACCGGCCCCCTCGCGCTCGTGGTCGAGGGCGAGGTCGTGGCCTCCTGGCCGGCCGGGACGAGTGACGACGCAGCGGGCACCGTCGCCGTCACGCTCGACGCCGGCGCCCTCGACGGCGTGGCTCCCGGGCTGGCGAGGGTCGCCGTCGGCCCGGACCGGCTCGGCGTCCGCCGCCGCCGCGACGACCTGCTCGACCCCGGGGCGCGCTGATGCCACCGCTCTAGCCGAGGACTCCGACGCCCAGCGGATGCGCCTGCGCTGGTCGCCCGAGCGGGCTGCTCGCAGGCCCGGGTCGGTGGACGCCGCGCATGAGGATCGGCTTACCTGGTCTTCAACCTCGACGGCATGGGCGGCACCAGCCGCTCGGCGATCACCCAGGCCAACGCCCTCGTCGCCGCGCCGACCACGACGTGACGCTGGTCAGCATCACCCGCTCGGCCGACGCCCCGCACTACGCGATCGACCCGCGGATCACGGTCGACCTACCTGGTCGACGTCCGCGACCCCGAGAAGCCGGGGCACGGCGAGCTGCCGTCGCGCATCGCGTCCGCCCTGCACGCCCGCGAGTCGGCGCTGGTGCCGGCGCGCTGGGACGCCCAGTTCACCGGCGCTGTGCGACGTGGCGATGGAGTCGGCGCTGCCCGGCGCTCGACGTCGACGTGCTGGTGACGGTCACCCCCGGCCTGCTCGCCGCCGCGGTCGCGCTGGTGCCCGACCGCGTGGTCGTCGTCCACCAGGAGCACCGCTCGTCCAACGACCGCACGAGCGGGCTCGAGCCGCTGCTGGCCATGGCGCCCGCGCGCCGACGTCGTCGCCCTGCTCACGCCCGGCATCGAGGCGTGGCTGCGCGAGCAGCTCGGCGCCCTAGCCCCGACGACCGTCGTCGTGCCCAACCCGCTGCCGCTCGGCGTTCACGCCGCGCTCGACCCTGGAGCAACCGCTGATCGTGACCGCCGGGCGGCTGGCGGGCGAGAAGCAGTTCCCCCGGCTGGTCGACGCGTTCGCCGAGGTCGCCGACCGGCTGCCCGGGTGGCGGCTGCGGATCTGCGGCGAGGGCCCGCAGCGCACCGAGCTCGTGCGCCAGGTCCGCAAGCACGGACCTGTGGGACCGCGTCGAGCTGCCCGGTGCCGTCACCGACATGTCGGCGGAGTGGGCCAAGGCCTCGGTGGTCGCGCTCACCTCGCGCACCGAGGGCTACCCGCTCGTGCTGCAGGAGGCGATGGCGGCCGGCGTGCCCGGTCGCCAGCTTCGACTGCCCCTCGGGCCCGCGCGAGATCGTCGACCACGAGGTCAACGGCCTGCTGGTCGCGCCGCAGGTCGACCAGCGGGCATGGCCACCGCCCTGCTCGCGCTCTGGCCCCCGACGACGACCTGCGCCACGCGCCTCGGCGCGGGGCGCCCTGCACACCGCCCGCGCGCTGGGACGCCGCACGCCCTCGCCGAGCGCTGGGTCGGCATCTTCGCCGACGCCGGGCGCGCCGCGGCCGACCGCGGCCGCCTCGAGTCGCGGGCGATGTCGCCGCTCCCCCGGGCGCCTGCCCGACCCCACCGCCGAGGTCGCCGACGTCACCGGCATCACCCCGGCCGCGGCCCGCGCACGCGGCGCTCGGCCTGGGCGGTCGAGGCCGCGCGCGCGGCGACCGACACCTGGCTCGTCGTGCCGGCCCACGAGCACCCGGCGCCCACCGTGTCGTGCCGATGTCGAGGCACGGTCCGCCGTGCTCGAGGCGCTCGCCGCGACCGGCGCGCCCGGCCTACCTCTGCGCTGCGCGACCCCGCCGAGGACGGCTGGCCCGAGCGCCGCGGCCCCGTCGCCGAGCTGGCCGCCGACCTGCGTCGCGGCCGGACGTCGGTCGTGTGCCTCGAGCCGTGGCCGCGAGATCGACGGCGAGGCCCGGGCCTGCTGTCGACGGGCTGCACCGTCGAGATCGAGTTCTGGGAGACCGACGTCGACGGCGACCTGGTCGCCCCGCGCCGCAACCCCTACGCCGACCGGATCCCGTCCGCGGCCTGGCCGCGACCGTCGACGCCGAGGTCGACGGCGTCGCCGTCCGCTCCCTGCCGCTGATGCTCGCGCCACCGTGACCGAGGTGCGGTTCCCGGTCGACGTCGTCTACACCTGGGTCGACGGCAGCGACCCGAGCCTGGGACGACGCCCGCGAGGCCCGGCTGGCGGGCCTCGACCAGCGGACCAGCGGCACCGCGCAGACCCGCGAGTCGAGCGGGCGGGCGCGGTTCCTCGACCGCGGCGAGCTGCGCTACTCGCTTCCGCAGCCTGCACCTGTTCGCCCCGTGGGTGCGGCGCATCCACCTCGTCACGGCCGGCCAGGTGCCCGCCTGGCTCGACACCGACCACCCGATGGTCAACGTCGTCGACCACCGCGACATCCTCCCGGCCGACGCGCTGCCGACGTTCAACTCCCACGCCATCGAGACCGTCGCTGCACCGCATCGAGGGCCTGGCCGAGCACTTCGTCTACCTCAACGACGACTTCCTGCGTCGGCCGGCCGCATCCGGCCCGAGGCGCTGTTCAGCCCGGCCGGCCTGACGTCGGTGTTCTTCTCCCAGCTGACGATCGGGCTCACCGACGCGCCGGACGCGGCGCCGTTCCTCCAGGCCGCGTGGAACAACCGCCACCTGCTGCACGACGCGTTCGGCGCCGTCACGACCACGCAACCTCGCGCACGCGCCGTACGCCCACCGCGTCTCGGTGCTGCGCCGAGCTCGAGGAGCGGTTCCCGCGAGGAGTTCGCCGCGACCGTCGCGCATCGCCGTTCCGCAGCGAGCGCCGACGTCGCCGACGCTCAGCTCGCTGGCCCAGCACTACGGCCTGCTCACCGGCACCGCGTACGTCGGCGACCTCGACGAGCACCCCCTCACCTACGTCAACCTCAGCAACGCCGACGTCGACTGGCAGCTGCGGCGGGCGCTGCGCCGCCAGCAGGACTTCCTCTGCCTGGGCGACCACCACGACCACGCGCTCGACGCGCGAGCGGCTCGACGAGTCCTCACGGAGTTCTTCGAGCGCGTACTTACCCGTCGCCGCACCGTGGGAGCGTGACTGATGGGCCTGTTCTCCCGTCGTCCTCGGCGGCCGCCGAGGCCGTGCACGCCCGGGTCAGCCGACGGCGAGCACCTGTGGCTCGCCGTCCGCGGCGCCGACTGCCGCTGGCGCTGGTCGCGCGACGGTGCTGCGACAGTCGAGGTCGCCGTCGCCGACCGAGACCGACGGCGACCTGCTCACGGCGGTCGTCCCGCTGGCCGCCGCGCTGGCCGCGACGAGCGTCGACTCGAGCTGCGCCTCGTGCCACGGCCGCAAGCGGCGCCGGTCGCCGCCGCCTGGGCCCCGACGGCCGGCCGGCCCGACGCTCGAGGCGCCCCGCCACCGCCGACGGCGCTGGCAGCTGTCGGTGCACGGACGTCGAGGGCGCGCGTCGTCGTGCGCCGCGCCCCCGCCGGCGCCGTCGTCCGGCGCGTCGACGGCCGTGACGACGGCGTCGCCGTCGCCTGGCGACGCGCCGTCGCGCCGTCACCGTCGGCGGGCGAGCCTGCCGGTCACCGACGGCCGTCGGTGCTGGTCGGCGACCTGCCCGAGCTGCCGGTGGCACCAACCTGCCGCTCGAGTGCGGCGTGCCCCGTCGTGCGCGCACGCAACGTGATGGACAAGCCGCACTTCGCGACGTCGTTCCCTGCCCGCCGCTCGCCGGCGGACGCTCGAGCTGCGCTGGCTGCGCGACGGCCGGCTCGCGCTCTCCGGCGGCGGGCGACGCATGAAGATCGCCTTCCTGATCGCCACCGTCCACGACATCGGCGGCACCGCCGGCGCCGTGGTCACCCAGGCCAACGCCCTGGCCGCGGCCCGCGGCATCGACGGGTCGAGATCCTCAGCGTCTTCGCCGCCCGAGCGGCGGCACCCACTTCCCGCTCGACCCCGGCGTCGTCGTCCGCGACCTCGTCGACGCCAGCCTCGAGGCCCGCCTCGCGCGGCCGGCAGCGGCCGCTGCTGATCCCCGCACAACGCCGACCCCGGTCTCGACGCCCGCGTCGACGCCGCGCTCGAGGGCGCTCCTGCCCGGCGCTGCAGGCCGACGTGCTGGTCACGGTGACCCCCGCGATGCTGTCGTACGCCGTCCAGCTGGCCCCGGCGCGCACCGCCGTCGTCCACCAGGAGCACCGGTCCTCGCACACCCGGCCCAACAGCCGCGAGCTGCTGCTCGACCTCGCCCGCCGCGCCGACGTGGTGGCGATGCTCACCGAGCCGATGGCGCACTGGCTGCGCGCCGAGCTCGGCGCCGCCTGCGCCCGAGGTCGTGGTGGTGCCCAACGCGCTCGCTCCCGGCTACCGGCCGCGGTCGCTGCTGACCGAGCCGGTCATCCTCGGCGCCGGCCGGCTGGCCACCGAGAAGCAGTGGCCCAACCTGATCAGCGCGTTCGGCCGCGTCGCCGACCGGATCCCCGAGTGGCGGATCCGCATCTTCGGCGAGGGCCAGGGCCGCTTCGAGGCCATGGGCGCGGTCCGCGAGCTCGGCCTGTGGGACCGCGTCGAGCTGCCCGGGCCCGACGTCCGACATGGCGTGCGGAGTGGGCCCGCGCCAGCATCTCGGCGCTCACCTCGCAGCCCGGCGAGGGCTTCCCGCTGGTGATCCAGGAGGCCATGGCGGCCGGCGTGCCGGTGATCGCCTACGACATGCCCACCGGGCCGCGCGACCAGATCGACCACGGCGTCGACGGCCTGCTGGTCACCCAGGGCTCCGAGGCCGGGCTGGCCGGCCGCGATCCTGCGGCTGGCCACCGACCCCGACGAGCGGCGCCGCATGGGCGCCGCCGCCCGCGCCAAGGCCGCCACCTGGGACAGCGCGTCGATCACCGAGCGCTGGCTCGAGATCTTCGAGGACGCCGTGCGGCGCCACGGTCCCGGACCGGGTCGGAGCGCGATCCTCGCCCCGGGCCGTGGCGACGACCCCGCCGATCCGCCCGGACGTCGCGCCCCCGGGTCACGAGGGCGTCGGCGTCACCCCCGAGCAGGCGCGCACCGCGCTCCTCGCGGCCGCCACCGGCCGTCGCCACGACGGTCGCGGCGGCGGCTGGTTCGTGGTGCCGCCGCTGCGCGACCTGCCGGCCACCGTCGTGCTGCCGATGGCCGACCGCGCGGCCTTCGTCCGCGGCGCTCGCGGCGCCGGCCGCCCTGCCCGACTACGTCTCGGTCCACGACCCCGAGCACCGCGGCTGGCCCAGCCGGCGCGGCACTGCCGACGGAGATGGTCGCGCCGCTGCTGCGCGGCCGCACCGGCCGGCTGCTGCTCGAGCCCTGGCCGCTGGTCGACCACGCCGAGGCCGTCGAGGGCCTGGCCGGCACGCTGCTCGGCCGCGGCTGCGAGGTCGCGGTGGAGTTCTGGGAGACGGGCGCCGACGGCGACCTGCACGCCCCCGGCCGGCCCGCCTGGACGACGTCCGTGCCGCGTGATGCCGCGACCACGACGACGCGGGTGCACGACGTCGAGGTGCCCACGCTGGCCGTGATGGCCGGGCCGACGGTCTACGACGTCCGGTTCCCCATCGACGTGGTCTACACCTGGGTCGACGGCTCCGACGAGGCCTGGGAGGCCGCCCGCGCGGCGCGGCTGGCCGCGGTCGGGCGACCCGACGATGCAGACCCGTGCCTCCAGCGGGCGCGCGCGCTACGTCGACCGCGGCGAGCTGCGCTACTCGCTGCGGTCGCTGCACCTGTTCGCGCCCTGGGTGCGCACGATCCACCTCGTGACCGCCGGCCAGGTGCCGTCGTGGCTCGACCCCTCGCACCCGCGGATCAACCTGGTCGACCACCGCGACCTGCTCCCGGCCGACGCGCTGCCGACCTTCAACTCCCACGCCATCGAGTCGGTGCTGCACCGCATCGACGGCCTGGCCGAGCACTTCGTCTACCTCAACGACGACTTCTTCGTCGGCGCCCCGGCCCGGCCCGAGCAGTTCTTCGCCCCGTCGGGCTCGGCCGCGGTCTTCCCGTCCTCGACGGTGGTCGGGCTGCCGGGCCAGGAGCACGCTGCCCTGGGCCCGCGCCGCCGCCAACAACCGCCGCCTGCTCCACGACGCCTTCGGCGCGACGACGGTCAACACCCTCGTCCACGCGCCGTACGCCCACCGCGTCTCGGTGCTGCAGCGAGATCGCGACCCGCTTCGCCGACGAGGTCGACGCCACGACCCGCGCCCCGTTCCGCTCCGCCACCGACGTCTCGATGCTCTCCTCGCTCGCCCAGCACTACGGCCTGCTCACCGGCGCCGCCCACGTCGGCGAGGCCGACTACGCCTTCGTCGACATCACCGAGACCGTCGTCCGCCGCCGCCTCAAGGACCTCGCTCCGCCGCGACCGCGACGGCTTCTGCCTCGCCGACCAGCACGACTTCGCCCGCGACCCCGAGCAGGTCGCCGCGATGGTGGCGACCTTCCTCGAGACCTACTTCCCGATCGCCGCCCCCTGGGAGCGCACCTGACCCACGCCCGGCGACGGTCGAGGAGGTCCCGCTAGGGACCGTCACGAGACCCCCGCAGCGTCACGGCGTCGGCACCACGCGGCACCTCACCTCACCAGGCGAGGCCGCTCCCTCGTCCCTCGGTCACGGCACCTCGACCACCGTCCAGGTGACACCTGACCTCACGCCCGGTGGAGGTCGAGGAGGTCCCGCTAGGGACCGTCACGAGACCCCCGCAGCGGCACGGCGTCGGCACCACGCGGCATCTCACCTCACCAGGTCTCGAGGCCGCTCCCTCGTCCCTCGGTCACGGCACCTCGACCACCGTCCAGGGGGCACCCGACCCCACGCCCGGTGGAGGTCGAGGAGGTCCCGCAAGGGACCGTCACGAGACCCCCGCAGCGACACGGCGTCCGCACCCCAAGGCGGTGGTCGAGGAGGTCCCGCTAGGGACCGTCACGAGACCCCGCAGCGACGACGGCGTCGGCACCACGCGGCATCTCACCTCACCAGGTCTCGAGGCCGCTCCCTCGTCCCTCGGTCACGGCACCTCGACCACCGTCCAGGCGGCACCTGACCCCACGCCCGGTGAAGGTCGAGGAGGTCCCGCTAGGGACCGTCACGAGTCCCCGCAGCGACACGGCGTCGGCACCACGCGGCATCTCACCTCACCCGGTCTCGAGGCCGCTCCCTCGTCCCTCGGTCACGGCACCTCGACCACCGTCCAGGGGGCACCTGACCCCACGCCCGGTGGAGGTCGAGAAGGTCCCGCTAGGGACCGTCACGAGTCCCCCGCAGCGACACGGCGTCGGCACCACGTCGGCACCTGCACCTCACCAGGTCTCGAGGCCGCTCCCTCGTCCCTCGGTCACGGCACCTCGACCACCGTCCAGGTCGCACCCGACTCCACGCCCGGTGGAGGTCGAGGAGGTCCCGCTAGGGACCGTCACGAGACCCCCGCAGCGACACGGCGTCCGCACCACGCGGCATTTCACCTCACCAGGGTCTCGAGGCCGCTCCCTCGTCCCTCGGTCGCGGCACCTCGACCACCGTCTAGCTGCGACGTCGGCGGAACCAGCCGCCGTCCTCCTGCTCACCGTCGTCGGTGCCGATGAGCGCCTCCTCGAGCTGCTGCTCGAGCTCGGCGATCCGCGCCTCGTACTCCGCGCGGGTGTTGGCCTTCGCGTTGCGCCGCACGTGCACCTCGCGGGTCTGGGTGTGGTCGAGCGCGACGCCGACGGCGTGGTCGAAGATGCGCTCGTAGTCGCGGCGCAGCGCCTCGAGCGCCGAGGCCGGCCGTGGCGTCGGCCGGGTCGTCGACGAGGGCGTTCATCTGCTCCCAGGTGCCCTCGGCGACGGCACGCAGGGTGTCGGGGACGTCGACGGAGTCCCAGGTGGTCTCCGAGCGCCGCAGCGTCGGCTCGATGAAGTCGTCGACGAGGTGGCCGTCGCGGTCGAGGTCGACGTCGAGCCCGAGGCCGGTCGACGACGGCCGAGAGCGCGCCGCGCCAGTCGGCGAGCAGGTCGGCGTAGCGGACGAAGACCCGCGGGTCGGCGCGGGTCACCTGCTCGGTGACGAGGCAGGCGTGCACCCAGCCGGCGATGTTGGCGGTGGCCCGCTGGCGGCGGAAGCTCTCGCCCCGATTGGTCGGCGTGTAGTGGGTGTCGCGCGACTTCGCGACCTCGACCGGGTGGCGCAGCATCGTGAGGAACCCGAGCTCGGCGCCGCGCGCGGTGACCACGCCGCGCCACAGGTCGTGGAACCAGAACGCGCGCGGGTCCTTGACCAGCACCTGCGGGTGCGCGAGCGGCCTCGCCGAGCCACGCGTCGAGCCGGGCCCGGTCGGCCGGCGTGGGCAGCGCCTGCGCGAGCTGCGGCGCCTCGGGCCGCGAGTCGAGGGTGCGGACGACGGGCGAGCGGTTGAGCAGCTCCTTGTGGAAGTCGACGACCCACTGCGACTCGTAGAAGCCGCGCGGGTTGGTCTCGTCGGCGGGCACCTCGGGCTCGGGCAGGTGCAGCCCGAGCATGGTGAGCGCGCCGGCCACCGTGCTGGTGCCGCTGCGGCCGGCGCCGGCGACGATGACGACCTTGCTGGCGCCGCTCACGACGCTCCCTCCTCGCTGTCGGCCCCGAGCTCGCGCAGCCTGCTTGCGCAGCTTCTCGAGGCGCTGGTTCTTCGCGGCCAGCCGGGCCTCGAGCTCGGTGCTCGCAGCGAGCACCTGCGAGGTCGTCTCGTCGGAGGCGATGGCGGCGGACGCCGCGGTAGAGCTCGGCGTACGCCGCCTGGAGCCGGTCGAGCTCGGCCATCGCGTCGGCGTCGCGCGGGCTTCTCGACCAGCACGTTGGCCGCGGCCCAGGTCTGCTCCGCCAGGTCGACCGAGCACGTCGGGCACGGTCAGCCCGTCCCAGGCGTCGGAGGACCGGTTGAGCTAGGGGTCATGAAGTCGTCGACCGGGTGCGGCGCGGTGAGGTCGCCGGGGTCGATGCCGAGCTGCTCGCACGCCCGGGTCATCGCGGCCCGCCAGTCGCTCGACGCAGGTCGTAGTAGGGCACGAACGCCCGCGGGTTGTCGCGGGTCGCCCGCTCGGTGACGAACACCGAGTTCATCCAGGCGGCCACGTTGGTGGTCTCGCGCTGCAGCCGGAGCTCGTCGGCTGCGGCCGCTGAGGTAGGCCGAGTCGCGCGAGCGCACCACCTGGGTCGGGTGCCGCAGCATCGTCAGGCTGGCCAGCTCGGCGCCGGCGTCGCGGCGACGACCCGCTGCCACAGCGGGTAGACCCAGTAGGCGCGGGTCTCCTTGATCATCACGACGTCGCCGTCGGGCCGGGCGGCGAGCTCGCCGGCCACCCAGTCGCGGAGCTCGTCCTCGCGCTCGGGGGTCACGTCGGCCATCGCGACGTCGCCGGCGTGCGGCCGGCTGTCGATGGTGCGCACGTGATGCCGTTCGAGCCAGTGCTTGTGGAACTCCGCGCACCCACAGCGGCTCGTAGTAGCCGCAGCGGGTTCTGCTCGTCGGTCTCGACCTCGGGCTGCGGGACGTGGAGCCCGAAGCCGCTTCAGGGTGCCCGCCACGCTGCTGGTGCCACTGCGGCCCGAGCCGGTGACGAGGAGGAGCCTCTTCACGCCGCGAGGCTATCGGAGGCGCTCGCGGCGCGGTGGGGCCGGACCGACCTCAGAGCAGCGAGTTCGGCACGCACCTGACCCGCTGGTCGAGGTCGTGCGAGGCCGGACGCACGAGCTCGAACCCCGACGTCAGCACCACCTCGAGGTCACCGCCCAGCTGCCGGCGGACGTCGTCCGCGCAGGTCGTGTGCAGCGGCGCGCCGTGGAAGGCGTTGCGGACGACCTCGTCGGGGTCGCCCACGAACGCGATCGGCCTGCCGAGCGACTCCTTGCAGGCGCCGCAGACCCGGGAGAGGGCGCACTGGATGACCCGTCGCCGGACGGGCGCGCCCTCCTCCCAGGCGAACAGCTGCTGCGTCACCGGGAGCGTCACGCCCGCGCGTCGGCCTTCGAGCGCGACCAGCCGCCCAGCTCGATGCGCCGGCTGTGGGTGTCCTCGTGGCGCACGCGCTCGTGCTGCTCGATGGTGACGCC
>CAWHNR010000017.1:0-64467 GCA_963830575.1 uncultured Actinomycetota bacterium | reverse complement strand
TCACCACCCAGGCCGCCTCGACGTACAAGCTGCTCGTCGTTCTCCGAGATGCCGGTCGAGTTCAACGTGGCGCTGCTCGACCGCGCCCACGAGGACGGCGCCATCTACGGGTCGAAGGCCGTCGGTGAGCCTCCGCTGATGCTGGCCTTCAGCGTCCGTGAGGCACTCCGGACGGCGTGCGCGGCGTTCGCTCCCGACGGCCACGACGGCGTCGTCGGCTCGCCTCGCCGGCGACCCCCGAGGCGGTCTACTGGGCGCTCACCTCGGCCCGCGACTCGGCGCGGAGCGAGGGGTGACGACCTGGTTCTCGGCCGTCGCCGCCCTGCGCAGGGCGCGCGAGGCCGGCGTCCTGGTGACGGTCACCGAGGTGCGCGGCCACGCTCCGCGGGAGGCCGGCGCCAAGATGGTGGTGTCGGCGACCGGGGCGTGGTGCTCGATCGGTGGCGGCAACCTCGAGGAGGAGGCGACCCGTCGTGCGCGTGAGCTGATCTCCTCCGGTGCCGACACGCCGGAGAGCTTCACCGCCGAGCTCTCCGACAAGGCGCCGCTGCAGCACGGCGTCCAGTGCTGCGGCGGCGAGGTGACGGTGCTGCTCGAGCCGCTGGCCGTCGTCCCGGCCGTGGCCATGTTCGGCCTGGGCCACGTGGGGCTCGAGCTGGCCCGCATCCTCGCCCGCCACGACCTCGACCTCTACCTGGTCGACTCGCGCCCCGAGCAGCTGTCGCCCGCGGTGCTCGCGCCGCTCGACGACGCCGTCGCGGCGGTGCACGCCCACGCGGTGCCCGTGCTGCCCGAGCTGGTGCTCGCCGAGCTGCCCGCCGGCACCCGCGTGCTGGTGCTGACCCACGACCACCACGAGGACCTCGCGATCCTCGACGCCGCCCTCCGCAGCGACCACCTCGGACCGATCGGGGTCATCGGCTCCTCGGCCAAGTGGGTGCGGTTCCGCGCCAAGCTCACCGCCGCCGGCATCGCCCCCGAGGTCGTCGACACCGTCGAGACGCCCATCGGCCTGCCGGGCGTCACCTCGAGCAAGGACCCCGCCGCGATCGCGGTGTCGGTCGCGGCCGCCCTGCTCACGGCGTTCGAGCGCGAGAGCGCGGACGCCCGGTGACGATCTTCCGCGGCCCCTTCCTCGACACCCCCGACAGCCCCTTCACCGGCGGCTCCCTGCGCACCGGCGCCGACCTGGGCCTGCTCGTCCGCGACGGCGTCATCCTCGAGCGCGGTCCGTTCGCCGAGGTGTCGGCCGCCCACCGCGACGAGGAGGTCGTCGACCTCTCCGAGGGCCTGGTGCTGCCGGGTTCGTCGACACCCACGTGCACTTCCCGCAGGTCCGCGCCATCGGCGGGCTCGGCATGCCCCTGCTCGACTGGCTCGAGCGGTGCGCGCTGCCCGAGGAGGCGCGGCTCGCCGACGACGTCTACGCCGCCGGCGTCGCCACGGACTTCGTCGCCGGTCTCGCCCGCGCCGGGACGACGACCGCGCTCGTCTTCGGCTCGCACTTCGCCGGCGCCGTCGACGCGCTGTTCACCGAGGCCGAGCGCACCGGCCTCCGCGTGACGTCGGGCCTGGTGCTGAGCGACCGGATCCTGCGCCCCGACCTGTTCACCACCCCGGAGCGCGCCTACGACGAGGGCCTGGAGCTGGCCAAGCGGTGGCACGGCCAGGGCCACCTGCGGTACGCCGTGACGCCGCGGTTCTCGCTGTCGTGCACGACGCTGCTCATGGAGTCGGGCGGCGCCCTGCTCGCCGACGGCCCGGACCTCTGGTTCACCTCGCACCTCAACGAGAACGCCGAGGAGATCGCCGGGGTCCGGCAGCTGTTCGGCTGCGACTACCCCACCTCGTACGACCGAGCCGGACTGCTCGGCCCCCGCAGCGTGCTCGCGCACAACGTCCACCCCACGGTGAGCGAGCTGGAAGCAGCTGGCTGCCACCGGCACCGCCGTGGCCCACTGCCCGAGCTCCAACGCCGCGCTCGGCAGCGGCCTGTTCTCCCTCGGCCTCCACCTCTCCTACGGCGTCAAGGTCGCTCTCGGCTCCGACGTCGGCGCCGGCACCGGCTTCTCGCTCTTCAAGGAGGGGCTGCAGGCCTACTTCATGCAGCAGCTGCTCGGCGTCGAGGGCCACCGCCTCGCCGCCCGCCACCTGCTTCACCTCGCCACGGCGTCCGGCGCCGAGGCCCTGGGCCTGGCCGACGTCATCGGCGACTTCGAGGTCGGCAAGGAGTTCGACGCCCTCTGGCTCCGCCCCGAGCCCGGCTGCACCCTCGACGTCGCCCTGCGCCACGCGACCTCGGAGGAGGACGCCTTGGCGAAGGCGTTCGCCCTGGCCGGTCCGGCCGACGTCGCAGCGACCTGGGTCGCCGGGAACCGGGTCGAGCGCCCCTGACGGTGGTCGGGGTCGACGACCGAGGCACGAGCGAGGAGCCTCGAGACCTCCGCAGCCCACGCTCGAATCCACGGGTCATCAGGTGACCCACGGGTTCGACGTCGCCGGCACGATGGTCGAGGTGTGAGGAGCGAGGTACGAGCGACGAGCCTCGAGACCAGGTGAGGACCCCTGTCGGCCCTCAGGGTGCCATGCAGGCTGCGGAGGTCTCGAGGCCGCTCCCTCGTGCCTCGGCCGCGGCACCTCGACCAGCGTCGGGGCGGGTCAGTCGCGGGCGGTGAGGACGATCGGCCCGTCCTCGGTGATGGCGACCGTGTGCTCCATGTGCGCGCCCCGGGAGCCGTCCTCGCTGCGCAGGGTCCAGCCGTCGGGGTCGGTGTAGATCCGGTCGGTGGTGTGCATGAACCACGGCTCGATGGCGATCACCAGGCCCGGCTTCAGCCGGAACCCGCGACCGGGGCGGCCGTCGTTGGGTACGTGGGGGTCGCCGTGCATGGTGCGGCCGACGCCGTGACCACCGAACTGCAGGTTGATGCGGAGGTCGGCCGAGCGGGCTACCTGGCCGATCGCGTAGGAGATGTCGCCCATCCGGTTGCCCGGCTGGGCCCACGTGATGGCGGCGTCGAGGGCGCGGCCGGTGATCTCGATCAGCTGCAGGTCCTCCTCGCGCGGGGTGCCGACGACCACCGAGAGCGCCGAGTCCGAGACCCAGCCGTCGACCGAGGCCGCGAAGTCGACCGAGACGAGGTCGCCGTCCTGGAGCACGTAGTCGTGGGGGAGCCCGTGCAGGACGGCGTCGTTGACCGAGGTGCAGAGGACCTTCCCGAACGGCGAGGCGCCGAACGACGGGTGGTAGTCGACGTAGCAGGAGGTCGCCCCCGCGTCGCGGATCATCTGGTGGGCCAGCTCGTCGAGCTCGAGGAGGTTGACGCCGACGTCCACCTTCGCCTCGAGGGCCGAGATCACCGAGGCGACGAAGCGTCCGGCGGGCTTCATCTCCTCGATCTGGGTGGGCGTGCGCAGCTCGATCACGGGGACAAGGCTATCCACGACGCCGTGACCGGTGACCCATCCGGGTGGTTGCCGGCCAAACCACGGACAGGTGCGACCCGACGCGCCTAACCTCGAACGGTGACCCCCCACACACCCCTGTCGTTCGCCCCTGCCCCGGAGTCGCCACCGGCGCCCGCTGCAGCGCAGGCGCCTGTCGCGGCGCGGCCCCCGGCCGGGGAGTCGGGCTGGTTCACCGACCCCGACGGCGAGAAGCGGTTCTGGGACGGGCCGGCTGGACGACGATGGTCGCGCGCGGCGACGGCTCGTTCGGCCAGGCCCCGCTCCCGGGTGCCCAGGAGACGCAGGTCGCCGGGCCGGTGCCCGTGCCCACGGTCGTCGGCGTCCGGACCACCGACCAGATCGCGTTCTACAGCGACGCGCGCGGCGCTTCGTTCGCGCGCAAGCTGCGCAACCTCGCCGGCGTCTGCGTCGCCCTCGGCGGACCGCTCGGCATCGCGGTGGCGAAGTACGAGCTGTTCTCGCACCTCCGCTGAACCCGCGTCGCCAGCCCGTGGTCCGCACGTCGCCGAGCGCCGTAGGGTCGGGGTCATGACCCTCGCCGATCGCGTCATCAGCTCCCTGCGTCACCACCACGACCGGCTCGCCGCCCTGGTGCCGAGCCTCGACGACGACGCGCTCGTCGCGCCGAGCGGCTCCGCGGAGTGGCGGGTCTGCGACGTGCTGTCGCACCTGGGCAGCGGCGCCGAGATCACGCTGCGCCCGCTGGCGGCGGCCGCCACGGGCACGCCCGTCCCCGAGCCCGACAACCAGGCTGTGTGGGACCGCTGGAACGCCAGCAGCCCCCGCGACCAGGCCGTCAACATGGTCGAGCACGACGCCCGCGTCGTAGAGACCCTCGAGGGGCTGAGCTCCGAGGAGCGCGAGTCGCTCGTCGGTCGACCTGGGCTTCCTGCCCGCCCCGGTGCCGCTGGTCATGGCCGCCGGGATGCGGCTCAACGAGGTGGCCCTCCACAGCTGGGACGTCGAGGTGGCTTTCGACCCCGACGCCACCGTCGACGCCGAGGCGGCCGAGGTGCTCCTCGAGCTCTTCAGCGGTCCGCTGTCGATGATGATGACGTGGTCGACCAAGCCGGAGGCTGCGCCGGAGCCCGCCGTGGTGGCGATCCTGGGTCACGGCCTCGCCATCGGCGAGTCGGTCTCGCTCGTCGCCGAGCCGCCCGTGGCGCCGACCGCGACGTTCGTGGGCGACGCCGAGGCCGCCGTCCGGCTGATGTCGGGCCGGCTCGCCCCCGGGCACACGCCCGACGGGGTCGAGGTCACCGGCAACGTGACGCTGGCCGACCTGCGCGGGGTCTTTCCCGGCTACTGATGTCGAGAACCGTCCGTCGGCTCCGTCCCTGGTGTGAGAGCGACCCGCCCGGGACGCTCCGGACCCGAGGAGATGCACCATGGCCAAGTACCTGCTGCTGAAGCACTACCGGGGCGCCCCGGCCCCCGTCAACGACGTGCCGATGGACCAGTGGACCCCTGAGGAGGTCGCGGCCCACTTCCGGTTCATGCACGACTTCGCCGCCCGCCTCGAGGGCACCGGCGAGTTCGTCGAGGGGCAGGCGCTCGCGCCGGAGGGCTCGTGGGTGCAGTACGGCGGCGAGGGCAAGCCGCCCGTCACCGACGGCCCGTTCGCGGAGACCAAGGACCTCATCGCGGGCTGGATGGTCATCGACGTCGACAGCCACGAGCGTGCGGTCGAGGTCGCCGGCGAGCTCTCGGCCGCCCCCGGCGCGGGTGGCCGGCCGATCCACGAGTGGCTCGAGGTGCGGCCCTTCCTGCACGCCCTCGAGACGATCACCGAGTGAGAGGACGGTGTCCGACGGCGTGCTCGACGAGGGGCTGCTGCGGAGCCTGACCCCCGTCGTCCTGGCGATCCTCGTCCGTCGCGGAGCCGACTTCGCGGCGGCCGAGGACGCCGTCCAGGACGCCCTCGTCGAGGCCGTGCGCACCTGGCCTGACGACCCGCCCCGCGACCCCCAGGCGTGGCTGGTCACGGTGGCCTGGCGCCGGTTCCTCGACGCCAGCCGCTCGACCGTCTCGCGCAGGCGTCGTGAGGACAGGGTCGAGGAGGAGCCGCCGCCGGGTCCGGTGCCGGACACCGACGACACGCTCTGGCTGTACTTCCTCTGCGCCCACCCGTCGCTGACGCCGTCGTCGGCCGTGGCGCTGACGCTGCGTGCCGTGGGCGGCCTGACGACGCGCCAGGTCGCGGCCGCCCACCTCGTGCCGGAGGCGACGATGGCTCAGCGGATCAGCCGCGCCAAGCGCACCGTCGCGCAGGTCGCGCTCGACCAGCCAGGTGACGTGGCGACCGTGCTGCGCGTGCTGTACCTCGTCTTCAACGAGGGGTACTCGGGCGACGTCGACCTCGCCGTCGAGGCGATCCGGCTCACCCGTCAGCTGGCCGGCTCGTCGACGAGCCCGAGGTCGGGGGGCTGCTCGCCCTGATGCTGCTGCACCACGCCCGCCGGGCCGCACGCACGACCCCGGACGGGAGCCTCGTGCCCCTCGCCGAGCAGGACCGCTCACGCTGGGACACCGACGCGATCGCCGACGGGGTCGTCGTCCTGCAGTCGGCGCTGGCGCGCGACCGGCTGGGGGAGTACCAGGCCCAGGCCGCCATCGCCGCGCTGCACGCCGACGCCGCCACCGCGGCCGAGACCGACTGGGTGCAGGTCGTCGAGTGGTACGACGAGCTGCTGCGGCTCAACGACAGCCCCGTCGTCAGGCTCAACCGCGCCGTGGCCGTCGGCGAGGCCGACGGCCCGCGCGCCGGCCTGGCCGCCCTGGACGGTCTCGAGGAGTCGCTGCCGCGCCGCACCGCCGCGGCGGCCTACCTGCACGAGCGCGACGGCGACGTCGTCCGCGCGGCTCGCCTCTACGCCGAGGCGGCGGTCCGGGCGAGCAACCTCGCCGAGCGCGACCACCTGAACCGTCAGGCGGCCCGGCTGAACCACGACGGTGGTCGAGGTGCCGCGACTGAGGAACGAGGGAGCGGCCTCGACCGGGTGAAGTCGCTGCCGACGAGTGAGCCATATGCCCGGAGCTCTCGAGGCTCTCCAGCGCCGTCTCGAAACCTCGCTAAGGTCAAGGCCTCGCGAGGAACCCTTCCGGCCTCGGCGGTTTCGAGACGGTCGCGAGCGACCTCCTCAACCACCGTGGGCCGGTCGACCTCAGCTGCCCGGCTTCTCCGACCCGACGACCCACATCGCGAAGAACTGCGACCCGCCGCCGTAGGCGTGGCCCAGGGCCTTCTTGGCCCCCTCGACCTGGTGCTCACCCGCGAGACCCCGGACCTGGAGCGCTGCCTCGCCGAAGCGCAGCATGCCGGAGGCGCCGATGGGGTTCGACGACAGGACGCCGCCGGAGCAGTTGACCGGCAGCTTGCCGCCGATCGCGGTCGCACCCGACTCGGTGAGCTTCCAGCCCTCGCCCTCGGCGGCGAAGCCGAGGGACTCCAGCCACATCGGCTCGAACCACGAGAAGGGCACGTAGATCTCGGCCATGTCGATCTCGTCGATCGGCGAGGTGATGCCGGCCTGCTTCCACAGGGCGGCCGCGGCGTCGCGGGAGGCCTGCGGGTTGACCTGGTCGCGCTCGGCGGCCGAGGTGGCCTCCGAGCGCATCACGGTCCCGTGGATCCACGCCGGGTTGGGGGAGGAGGCGGCGACGTCCTCGCTCGCGATGACGAGGGCGCAGGCGCCGTCGGAGGACGGGCAGGTCTCGTCGTAGCGGATCGGGTCCCACAGCATCTGGGAGGCCATGACCGACTCGACCGTGGTGCCCTCGTTGTGCAGGTGGGCGTAGGGGTTCTTGAGCGCGTTGTTGCGGTCCTTGGCGGCCACGATCGCGCCGATGTGGTTCGGCGCGCCCGAGCGGCGGATGTAGGAGCGGACGTGCGGGGCGAAGTAGCCGCCGGCGCCGGCGTGCACCGGCATGTTGAACGGGATGGGCACCGAGAGCGCCCACATCGCGTTCGACTCCGACTGCTTCTCGTAGGCGACCGTCAGCACCTTGCGGTGGATGCCCGCCTGCACCAGGGACGCCGCCACGATCGCGGTCGACCCGCCCACGGAGCCCGCCGTGTGGACGCGGAGCAGCGGCTTGCCCGCGGCGCCCAGCGCCTCGGCCAGGAACAGCTCGGGCATCATCACGCCCTCGAACAGGTCGGGGGCCTTGCCGACGACGATCGCGTCGATCTCGTCGAGGGTCAGGCCGGCGTCCTCGAGGGCCCGGTCCATGGCCTCCCGGCACAGGCCGGCCATCGACACGTCGAGCCTCTTGGCGCGGTGGTGGGTCTGGCCGATCCCGATCACGGCGGCTGGCTGCTTGGCCATCAGTCGTTGCCTTCCGAAGCGAGGGTGCAGACGAGGTTCTGCTGGAGCGCCGGGCCCGAGGTGGCGTGGGCGAGCACCTTCGACGCGCCACCGGACCAGATCTGCTTGGCAGCCTCGCCGACGCGGATGCCGCCGGCGGAGAACATCGGGTTGCTGGTCAGCGCACCGCCCGACGGGTTGACGCGGACGTCGTCGGCGAGGCCGAGCTCGGTGCGCAGGATGAGCTCCTGGTGGCTGAACGGTGCGTGCAGCTCGGCGACCTCGACCCCGCCGAGGTCGAGCGCGGCGGCGGCCCGCCCGGCGGAGGGGGAGCGCGTCAGGTCGCGCGTGCCCATGCTGATGGGGTCGACGTAGTGCGAGATGCCGGTGATCCACGCCGGGGTGTCGCGGACCTCGCGGGCCTTGTCGCCGGCGGCCAGCACGATCGCGGCCGCACCGTCGGTGACCGGCGCGCAGTCGTGCTTGCGCAGCGGGTCGGCGTACATCGGCCGGGCGAGCAGCTCCTCGACCGACGACCCGCCCTTGCGGACGGCGTACTCGTTCTGCTCGGCGTCGGTGAGCGAGCGCTGGGCCACCTCGGCCATCGCCTGCTCGTCCCAGAGCCCGGCGTCGATCCCCGCCCGCGCCTGGAGCCCGGCGAGCGACACGGTGTCGGGCCAGATCGGCGTCATCGTGTACGGCTCGAGCTGCAGCGACAGCGTGCGGCGGAGCACGCCGGCCGAGCTCTTGCCGAAGGCGTAGACCAGCGCGGTGTCGACCTCGCCGGTCTGGATCTTGATCCACGCCTCGTACATCGCCCACGCCAGGTCCATCTCGACGTGCGACTCGTTGACGGGAGGGATGACCCCGATCGCGTCGACCGCCTGGACGAAGGAGAACGAGCGGCCGGCGAGGTAGTCGGAGGAGCCGGAGCACCAGAAACCGACGTCCTTGCGGGTCCAGCCGGTCTGCTCGTAGCACTCGGCGAACAGGGGCACGAGGAGCTCCACGCAGGTGGGCGACCCGTCGAACTCGGGCATCTGTCGCTGGGCGAAACCGACGACGGCGACGTCTCTCATGCTTCTCGGGGTCCCTGCGGAAGGGCGCCCGCTCGCGCGGAGCGCCGGTTGGTGGTCTTTCGTGGGGTGGTCACAGCTGGTTCCTGTAGGTCTCGAAGTCCGCGTCCGGCTCACCGGTCGGCGCGAAGTGGCTGATGTTCTCGATGGTGGTGCCCCACTCCTCGCGGGGCTTCCACACGGCCTTGACCCGCATGCCCATGTGCACGTCCTCGGCCGGGCAGTCGAGGATCAGGTGGAGGAAGGCGATGTCGGCGCCGTCGAGGAGCACGTAGGCCGACACGTACGGGGGCGTGATCCGCTGCCCCAGGAACGGGACGTTGACGATGCAGAAGGTCGTCACCGTGCCGGTCTCGGAGAGCTCGACCTCCTCGGCCGTCGGGGTCCCGTCGGCCGGGCAGGCGCTGCGCGGCGGGATGTACACCTTCTCGCAGGTGGGGCAGCGCTGGCCGACGAGCTTGCCCTGCTCGAGGCTCTTGTAGAACAGCGTCTCCTCGGGCGAGGCGGCGTAGATGTAGTCGAGCTCGACCGGCGTGATGACGCCGGTGACGTCGTCCGTGGAGTTCGAGGAGGTTCCGCCAGGAACCGTCACGAGACCACCCTCCTCCGACAGCGGCTCGAAGCACGCGATGTCGGTGATCGCCCCGACCCGCTCCTCGGCCCACCGCACCTGCACCCGCATGCCGGTGCTGACGTCGTCCGGCGAGGAGACGTCGAGGGCGTGCAGCAGCGGGACGTCGGCGCCGTCGAGGGTGACCAGCGCCCAGGCGAAGGGTCGGTCGAGGGGCTGCCCCTTGACCGGCTCCGGCACCCACACCCAGGTGGTGACCGTCCCCGTGCTGGCGACCTCGACGAAGTCGGTGGTGGCCTGGTGGGTCACCGGGTCGAACTCGTGGGGCGGCACCACGACCTTGCCCTCGGAGGTGCGGCCACCGACCACGACCCCGTCACGCAGTCCCGTGAGGAATCGGCCGATGACCGGACCGGTCGAACGTGTGTAGTCGAAGGCGACGGTGACCGGCGCCGACAGGGTTCGCGACATGGGTATGAAACTAGAACACGTTCTATCTTCGTGACAACTGTTCTGTCAGAGTGGCGCCCATGAAATTGGGACTTCAGCTGGGCTACTGGGGCGCGCAGCCGCCGACCAACCACCACGAGCTCGTCATCGCGGCCGAGGAGGCCGGCTTCGACGCGATCTTCACCGCCGAGGCGTGGGGCTCCGACGCCTTCACCCCGCTGGCGTGGTGGGGGCGCGAGACCTCGAAGGTCCGGCTCGGCACCTCGATCGTCCAGATGTCGGGTCGTGCCCCGACCTCGATCGCCATGCACGCCCTCACGCTCGACCACCTCAGCGGCGGCCGCGTGATCCTCGGCATGGGCGTCTCGGGCCCGCAGGTCGTCGAGGGCTGGTACGGCCAGCCGTTCAGCAAGCCCCTCGCCCGCACCCGCGAGGTCGTCGACATCATCCGCCAGGTGCTCGCGCGCGAGGCGCCGGTGACCAACGACGGCCCGCACTACCCGCTGCCCTTCACCGGTGAGGGCGCAATGGGCCTCGGCAAGCCGCTGAAGCCGATCGTGCACCCGCTCCGCGCCGACATCCCGATCTGGCTCGGCGCCGAGGGGCCGAAGAACGTGGCCCAGACGGCCGAGATCGCCGACGGCTGGATCCCGATCTTCTACACGCCCAAGTCGGCCGGCATGTACCAGCCGTGGCTCGACGAGGGCTTCGCCCGTCCCGGCGCGCGCCGCACGCGGGAGACGTTCGAGATCGCCGCGACGTGCCACCTGCAGATCTGCGACACCCCCGAGATCAAGCAGATGGTCATCGACGCCATCAAGCCCTCGGTGTCGCTCTACATGGGCGGGATGGGTGCCGCCGAGGCGAACTTCCACAACCAGGTGTTCGTCCGGATGGGCTACGAGGACCTCGCCACCGAGGTGCAGAAGCTCTACCTGAACGGCGAGAAGGACAAGGCGACGGCGATCATCCCCGACGAGCTGGTCGAGGACATGCACATCATCGGCTCGGAGGCCGAGATCAAGGAGAAGGTCGCCGCCTGGGAGGAGACCGGCGTGACCACGCTGATGCTCAGCTTCCGGGGCGCCGACGAGCTCAAGCGCGTCGCGGAGCTGCTCGCATGAGCGCGCCCGTGACCGGCGGCTACGAGGGCCTGGACGTCGTCGTCACCGGCGCCGCCACCGGCGTCGGTGCCGCCCTGGTGCCGCTGCTGCGCGAGGCCGGCGCGGCCAGCGTCACCGCGGTCGACCGCAAGCCGGTCGAGGGGGTCGACGCCTTCCACGAGGTCGACCTGTCGGACCGGTCCGCGGTCGAGGACCTCGTCACGGCGCTGGCCGGCAAGGTCGACGTCCTCTTCAACAACGCCGGCGTCGCGGCCAACCTGCCGCTCGAGGTGGTCATGGGCGTCAACGTGTTCGCCCCGCGGCTGCTGGTCCACGGGCTGGCGCCGACGATGAAGGCCGGCAGCGCGATCGTCGGCACCGCCTCGATCGCCGGCCTGCAGTACGCCCAGCACCAGGCCGAGATCACCGAGCTGCTCGGCATCGACGACTGGACCGAGGCGCTCGCGTACCTCGCCACCAAGCCCGAGCTCACGACCGACCCGTACTCGTTCTCCAAGGAGTGCGCGCAGGTCTTCACGATGCTCGCCTCGCCCGCCGTGGCCAAGCACGGGGTCCGCATCAACAGCGTCTGCCCCGGCATCATCGAGACGCCGCTGATCCCGGACTTCGAGGACACGATGGGCGCCCCGATCATGCAGTGGATGGTCGACCAGGGCCCCGGCCGCAAGGCCCAGCCCGACGAGATCGCCCACGTGCTGCGCTTCCTCGGCTCGCCGGGGTCGATCTACCTCAACGGGTCGAACGTCGTCGCCGACGGCGGCTTCACCGCCGCGCTCACCACGGGTCAGGCGGACTTCACGACGCTCCCGACGTGACGGTGGTCGAGCCGCCCCGGACACGGAGTGGCCGGGGCGAGTCGAGACCTGGCGAGCGTCCTCACGGATTCTCCTCAGGTCTCGACTCGCGCTCGCCCAGGGGCTCGCGCGGCTCGACCACCGTCTGCTGCGGGGGTCTCGTGACGGTTGCTGGCGCAACCTCCTCGACGCCCACGAGGCCTGGGGTGCTGCGGTGGTCTCGTGACGGTTGCTAGCGCAACCTCCTCGACCCCCACGACCCCCACGACCGCGCCGCGGCGGGGGTGCCCGGTGTCGGGAACCACCGCCAGATGACGGCGGTCTGGCAGGTCGTCCACACCGCGCCGCAGACCCAGTAGACGAGCAGCGCGACCGGCACCACGCCGCCGGCGAGGAGCATCCCCCCGGCCGAGACGAACGGCACGACCTGCTGCGCGCCCGCCATGGCGTCGGGCAGCTCGTGGAAGCTGCTGTTGTCGCGCACCAGGAACCGCTGGGTGACGAAGCCGAGCAGGGCCGCGGTGCCGGCGAGGCCGGCGACGACGAGCACGTGGGTGGCGCCCGCGCCGCCGTAGCCGTGGTCGGTGAGACCGACCCCGGCGAGGCTCGCCCGGCCGAGCGAGTCGACCTGACCGGCGTCCAGCAGGCCCACCGCGTGACCGCGGGCGGCGTCGCGGAGCAGGTGGTAGAGCGCGATCCAGATCGGGATCTGGAGCAGCACGGGCAGGCACCCCAGGCGGGAGACGCCGTGCTCGGCGGAGACCGCGCGGCGCTCGGCCATCTGGGCGCGCACGGCCTCGGCGTCGGACCGGCCGCGGTACCGCTGCGCGATCTCCTGGAGGTGCGGCCGGGCCCGTGCCGCGGCGTGGGCGTTGCGGACGGTGTGGACGACGATCGGCAGCATCGCGCCGCGGACGACCACGACCACCGCGGCGATCGCGAGCGTCCAGGTCAGGCCCGACGCCGGGTCGGCGCCGAGGGAGGTGAGGGCGCTGTGCGCACCGGCGACGACGGCTGCCAGGGCGTCCTTGAGGGGGTCGAGCAGGGACATGGGTGCTCCGCGGCGGAGGAGGGACGGGTGGGCCTTCTGCCCGCGCCCGAGCGGCTGCTCGGGGCGCGGGCGGTCAGCAGCTCCCGGGAGCCCGTGGTCGCAGCGGGTGGTGGACCGGGTCGGTGACGCGGTCGGTGGTCACCGGGGTGGCCCGGCGCCGGGTGGCGGTGGCGGTGAGCGCCAGCCGCGGTGCCGGGAGGCCCAGCACGTGGCCGGCGTGGACGACGGCGGCGAGGGCCACCGCGACGACGGCCGCGGTCAGCGTCGTCGTCGTGTCGGGGGCGACGGCTGTCAGGGGCTCGAGGAGCGCGACGGCCGCCGCGAGCACCGCGGCCAGCAGCGCCGACACCCTGTCCATGGCGCGATCCTACGGCCCCCTCCGTGACAGGAACTGGAACACGTTCTACTCTCGGCGGCATGGCTTCGAACGACGACCTGCGGACCGGCACCCACAACGGCCACCTCATGGTGGCCGCCCTGCGGCGGCACCACGACAAGCCCGTGATCCACCTGGGCGACATCACCCTGACCGGGGCCGAGGTGACGGCCCGGATGAGCCAGTACATCCAGGCCTTCGAGAAGCTCGGGGCCGGTGAGGGGTCGGCGGGCGCGCTGCTCGCGCTCAACCGCCCCGAGGTGCTCTTCATCCTGGGCGCCAGCCAGACCCAGGGCTACCGCCGCACGTCGCTGCACCCACTCGGCAGCCTCGACGACCACGCCTACGTGATCAACGACGCCGAGATCACCGTGCTCGTGGTCGACCCCGTGTTCACCGAGCGGGCCCTCGGCCTGCTCGAGAAGTGCCCGAACCTGACCCAGGTGCTGACGATCGGGCCGGTTCCGGAGGCGCTCGCGCACGTCGGCACCGACCTGGTCGCCGCAGCCGCCGAGTTCGAGCCCCAGCCGGTCGAGGCCAAGCTGCTCCCGCGCGACCACATGACCTCGATCACCTACACCGGCGGCACGACCGGCAACCCCAAGGGCGTCATCGGCCGGCTCGAGTCGTTCTCGACGATGACGCAGATCCAGCTCGCCGAGTGGGAGTGGCCGGAGAACCCGCGCTTCCTCATGTGTACCCCGCTCTCGCACGCGGGCGCCGCGTTCTTCGCCCCCACCGTGATCAAGGGCGGGTCGCTCTACGTGATGTCGAAGTTCGACCCGGGTGAGGTCCTGGCCTTCATCGAGGAGAAGAAGATCCAGGCCACGATGCTCGTGCCCTCGATGCTCTACGCGCTCATGGACCACCCCGACTCGCACACGCGCGACCTCAGCTCGCTCGAGACCGTCTACTACGGCGCCTCCGCCATCAACCCGGTGCGGCTCAAGGAGGCCATCGACCGGTTCGGCCCGATCTTCGCCCAGTACTACGGCCAGTCCGAGGCGCCGATGGTGATCACCTACCTGAGCAAGCAGGACCACGTGGGTGGTGACGACAGCCGGCTGTCGTCGTGCGGGCGGCCGTCGGCCTTCATCCGCAGCGCGCTCCTCGGCGAGGACGGCCAGCCGGTCCCGCAGGGCGAGCCGGGGGAGATCTGCGTCGCGGGCCCGCTGCTCTCCGGCGGCTACTGGAAGCTCCCGGACGTGACCGCCGAGACCTTCCGCGACGGCTGGATGCACACCGGTGACATCGCCCGCGAGGACGAGGACGGCTTCTGGTACATCGTCGACCGCACCAAGGACATGATCGTCACCGGCGGGTTCAACGTGTTCCCCCGCGAGGTCGAGGACGTCGTCGCCGAGCACCCGGCGATCGCGCAGGTCGGCGTCATCGGGACGCCGCACGAGAAGTTCGGCGAGGCCGTCACCGCCATCGTCGTGCTGCGCCCGGGGTTCGAGCTGAGCGACGACGTCGTCCACGAGATCCAGGACATGGTCAAGGAGCGCAAGGGCTCGGTGCAGGTCCCGAAGTCGATCATCGCGACCGACGCCCTGCCGCTGACCGGGCTGGGCAAGCCCGACAAGAAGGCGCTGCGCGCCCAGTACTGGACGGGCGAGCGCTCGGTCGGCTGAGGTTCGCCATGGAGTGGGCCCGCAGTGTGCCGGCACGTCTGGCCTCGATGGGCGCCGGGCTCGCACTGCTCGTCATCCACAGCGAGGACCACTCCGGGTGTTTCGGCGTCGGGGTGATCCTCGTGACCTACGGGGTCGTGAGCCTGGCCGTCATCGGGCTGGTCCGTCGCGCGGCGTCAACGACGGAGCGTCCTCGTGGCGTCCCGGATCGGCAGCAGACGGGAGCCGAGGTGGCCGACCGGCCGATGAGTCGTGAGGAGCTCGCCGCGCTCGCGGCACGCGCCCTCGTGGCGCACCACGTGGACGCCGTCGCCCGCCTTCGCGGCTGACGCGCCACCAAGGCGCCGTCGGCCCACGTGGCAGGGGCCGGCCCGCGCACAGGCGCTCGACTGGTGGCCGTCTGCTCAGACGTGACCGCTGAGCTGCGCCAGCCGGTCGGCGAGGGCGTCGACCATCGCTCCTGCCTTCTTGGCCGAGACCTCCGACTTGCGGTCGCCGCCCTGGCTGGACACGGGGAGCACATCGACCGAGAGCTTCGCGCCGCCAGCGAGGGCTCGCAGCGCGTCGACCTTGTCGCCGAACGGCGAGCCGCTCCCAGGTGAGTAGTAGCGCAGGACCTCCTCGACGCTGTCGGCGTAGAGGTCGGTCTTGGTCACGGCGATGACGAGCCACACCGGCTTGTCGCGGCGCACGGCCATCGAGGCGATGCGGTGCGAGGTGATGGCCCAGTCCTCGAGCTCGGCGGCGAGCTGCTCCTCGCGGGTCGCGGTGGCCGCGCCAGTGGTGCCAGCCGTGCGCCGCGGGGTGGCGTAGCCGTTGGCGACCACGTGGACGACTCCGTCGACCGGCTCGTCGTGGAAGACCTCGTCGAGCGCGCCGAGTCGTGTGGCTGCGTTGTCGCCCGGCACCACGAGGAAGCGGAACCCGTGGAGCCGGGGTGAACGACGGGTGCGGCGCTCCATCACGGCCGAGCCCACCTCGGCCGTCCCGTCGCCGGAGATGCGCCGCGCCAACCGGTCGGCGAGCAGCGTCTTCCCGACCCCGGTCATCCCCGTCACCGCCACGGTGGGGAAGCGCCGTCGGAACAGTCGGCTCATCCGCTCGGGGGCGGACGCCAGCCCGGTCAGGACGCCGCCAGCGACGGTTGCGCCCAGGGCGGCACGACCCGAGCCGGGCAGCATCGTCCGCAGTCGGGTTGTCGGGCTGGACACACGAGCCTCCTCAGCCGGCGAGCGCGGAGTCGCCGGAGGAACCGAGCCTACGTTCCGCCGTTGACGGAGCCGGGAAACCAGAGGCGATCAGTCGGCCGGCGTCCTAGGGTCGGACCCGTGACGCACCTCGGCAGCCGTCTCGTGTCCCTCGTGATCGACGCCCACGACCCCGCGCTCCTCGCGGGCTTCTGGGCCGGCGTCCTGCAGCGCGAGCTCGTTCACGACCCCGTGGACGGCCCGGTGCTGCTGCCGGACGACGACCTCGCGTTCCCGATCCTGTTCGAGCAGACCTCGGAGCCGAAGCGGGGCCCGAACAACTACCACTTCGACCTCACCAGCAGCTCGCTCGCGGACCAGCAGGCGACGGTGACCAGGGCGCTCGACCTGGGCGGCAGCCACCTCGACGTCGGGCAGGGCCCGGACGCCGACCACGTCGTCCTGGCCGACCCCGAGGGCAACGAGTTCTGCGTGATCGAGCACTGGAACAGGTTCCTCGCCGGCACCGGCCGGATCGGCGCGCTGTCGGGCGAGGGGTCGCCCGCCTGCGGCCGGTTCTGGAGCGCCGCCCTCGGGTGGCCGCTGGTCTGGGACCAGGACGAGGAGACCGCCGTCCAGTCGCCGCTCGGCGGCACGAAGATCACGTGGGGCGGTCCGCCGTACAGCCCGAAGGCGGGCAAGTACCGCTGGCACCTCGACGTCGCGCCCGGTGCCGGCACCGAGCAGCAGGACGAGGTCGACCGGCTGCTGACGCTGGGTGCGTCCCACGCCGACATCGGACAGGGCGACGTCCCGTGGGTCGTGCTCGCCGACCCCGACGGGCACGAGTTCTGCCTGCTGACGCCCCGGTCCTAGGGCGGCGGCTCGCCCCGCAGCCGTCCCCAGACCGGGGCAGGGATCCGGTCGAGGATCGCCTTCGACAGGCCGAGGACGGCGTCGAGCTCGGCAGGGGAGTGGGCGCCGGTGCGGAAGAGCAGGAGCGAGTCGCCCTCGAGTCGCCAGGCGCGGTCCTGGTGGGCGAGGAGCAACGCGCGCAGGTCGGGGTGCAGGACGTCGCGGGCGAGCTCGGGACTCGCTGCGCGCACGTGGAAGCGCTGGTCGAAGACGGGGTCCCCCAGCTCGAGGTCGGTGCCGAACAGCGAGGAGAAGAACCGGCCGATGGCGCCCTGCGGGCTCACCTGGAGCGCGGGCACCGGGCCGGCCAGGACGCCGAGGTGCACCGCGACGACGGAGCAGCTGTGGGTCGTCGCGTCGTCGCCGCTGCCGGTGCGGTAGCGGTAGTCGAAGGCGACGAAGGGCCGTCCCTCGTAGCTGCCCTCGACGACGTTGCTCGCCGAGCGGGAGCTCCCGCGGCCGAACGGGTCACCGGCGAAGCGGCCGACCAGCGCCGAGCCGTCCTGGTGGTACTGCCACTCGCGCTGGTGGGCGTGGCCGGCCAGCTGCTCGCGACGCTTCGCGGCCGACCGGAACCCCACGTAGACGAGCAGGCCGGCGGCGACGACGAACGCGATCGGGATGATCAGGCAGAAGCTGCCGAGGACCAGCTCCACCGCTCAGTCCAGCTCGTCCCACACCACGTCGACCTGGTCGACGGTCGTGTCGAGGTCGCCCGAGGAGCTGACCCGCACGGTGAGGTCGGAGGTCGTGCGCTGGCACAGGACCGAGTCGGGCTCCGCCTCGGCGGGCTCGTACGCCGTCCCGAGCCGAGGCGGCAGCGAGCGGAACAGCAGGCACTGGACGTCGCCGCGCACGACGCGCTCGACCCTCGGCAGTGCGAAGCCGAGCGACGGGCCGTCGACGAACCCCTGCTCCGGGACGAGCGGTCCGCTGCCCTCGGCCACCGCCGTCACGGACACCTGGGTGTCCGTCGCGCCGTCGCCGTCGCGGTAGAGCGCCGAGTCGGCGTCGGCGTCGAACGCCCGGGCCCACTGCTCGGAGCTGTACGCGAGCCGGTCGGTGACCGACGCGGGCTCGGTGACCGCCTCGAGGCTGCCGATCCGGTCGGGGAGGTCGACGTCACGCCCGCCTGCAGGCTCCACCAGCAGGAGCAGCCCGACCGCGGCGGCCACGGTGAGCACGGAGGCCACCAGGCCGATGACGACGTTGCGCGAACCCATAGCCGCAGAGTCTCCCAAGTGGTCTCGTGACGGGCCTACCGGCCCTCCTCGACCCTCATGGTCTCAGCGCCCGGTGAACTCTGGCTTGCGCTTCTCCAGGAACGCCTTGGGCCCCTCCTTGGCGTCGGCCGAGGAGAACACGGCGGCACCGATGCGGGCGTCGTCCGCCCAGCAGTCGTCCTCGTGCTTGCCCTCGGACTCGCGCATCGTCCGGAGGATCGCCTGCACCGCGAGCGGGCCGTTGGCGGCGATGAGGTCCGCGATCTCGTGCGCCTTCGCGAGCGCCCCGCCGTCGGGGACGACGTGCCCGATCAGGCCGAGCTCCTTCGCCTCGGGCGCGAGCACGAGGCGGCCGGTCAGCAGCAGCTCGGCGGCGACGGTGTACGGGATCTGCCGGGGGAGCCGCACCGCGGACCCGCCCATCGGGTAGAGCGACCACTTGGCCTCGGCGACCCCGAACTTCGCCGACTCGCCGGCCACGCGGATGTCGGTGCCCTGGAGGATCTCGGTGCCGCCCGCGATCGCCGGACCCTCGACCGCGGCGATCAGCGGCTTGGTGAGGCGGAAGCCCTTGAGCAGGCCCTTGATCACGCTCGGGTCGAACTCGCCCGACTCGAAGCTCTCCGAGGGCGGCTTGGCGTCGGCCGTCTTGAGGTCCATGCCGGCGCAGAAGTAGCCGCCGGCACCGGTGAGGATGCAGACCCGGATCTCGGGGTCGGAGTTCACCCGGTCCCAGGCCTCCTCCATGATCCGCAGCATCTCGCTCGACAGCGCGTTGCGCCGTTCGGGCCGGTTCATGGTCACGACGAGCTTGTGCCCGTCCTGCTCCACGAGGCAGTCGGGGGTGGTGCGTTCGGTGCTGGTCGGGGCCGTGTCGCTCATGGCGCGGACGGTAGCGAAAAAGTGGAACGTGTTCTAGTCTCGGCCGCGTGGCCTTGAACATCGCTGACCTCTTCGAGCACGCCGTGGACGCCGTTCCCGAGAACCCCGCCGTCAAGGTGGGCGACCGCGTCGCTACCTACGCCGACCTCGAGTCCGAGTCGAACAAGCTGGCGCACTACCTCGCCTCCCAGGGCGTCGGACCCGGCGACCACGTCGCCATCTACGCCAAGAACAGCATCGAGCACGTGATCGCCGTGCTGGCCACGGTCAAGATCCGTGCCGTCACGATCAACGTCAACTACCGCTACGTCGAGGGCGAGCTCAACTACCTCTTCGACAACGCCGACGTGGTCGCGCTGCTGCACGAGCGGACCTACAGCGACCTGGTCGCCGCCACCGCGCCCAACCACGCCAAGCTCAAGACCTTCGTCTCGCTGCCCGACGTCCTCGACCCCGACAACGACGCCGACCTGTCGTCGTTCGGCGGCGTCACGCTCGCCGACGCGGTCGCCGGCCAGAGCGCCGAGCGCGACTTCGGACCGCGCAGCGCCGACGACATCCACATCATCTACACCGGCGGCACCACGGGCTTCCCCAAGGGCGTCATGTGGCGCCACGAGGACTTCTGGCGCGTGCTCGGCGGCGGCATCGACTTCTACACCGGCCAGCCGCTGGAGGAGTACGACCAGTCCACGCAGGCCACCGAGCCGCGGATGACGACGTTCCCGCTCAGCCCCCTGATGCACGGCGGCGCCCAGGCGGGCCTGCTGATGCACCTGTTCGCCGGGCACCTGACGATCCTCGAGCCGAAGTTCGACCCCAAGCGCACCTGGGAGATCATCGACGCCGACAAGGTGCAGCTGATCTTCATGACCGGTGACGCCATGGCCCGCCCGCTCATCGAGGAGTACGAGCGCGCGGCGGCCACCGACTCACCGCACGACGGGTCGAGCCTGTTCGCCATCTCGAGCAGCGCGGCCATCTTCAGCGCCTCGGTCAAGAAGCGCTGGATGGACGTGTTCACCAACGCCGTGTTCACCGACTCGATCGGCGCCACGGAGACCGGGTTCAGCGGCATGGGCATGCAGGACAAGAACGCCCTCAGCACCGACGGTCCGCTCGTCGCCCTCGGCCCGAACTCGGTCGTGCTCGACGAGGACAACCGGGTGCTCGACCCCGCCACGAACGTCGGCAAGATCGGCCGGCTCGGGCGCGGCGGCTCGGTGCCGGTCGGCTACTACAAGGACCCCGAGAAGTCCGCGGCGACCTTCCTCGAGGTCGACGGCGAGCGCTGGTCGGTGCCGGGCGACTTCGCCCGGATCGAGGCCGACGGCCGGGTCACGATGCTCGGCCGCGGCTCCAACTGCGTCAACACCGGCGGCGAGAAGGTGTACCCCGAGGAGGTCGAGATGGCCATCAAGGGCCACCCGGCCGTCTACGACTGCCTGGTCGTCGGCCTGCCCGACGAGAAGTACGGCCAGACCGTCGCCGCCGTCGTCCAGACCCGCGAGGGCATGGGCGTCGAGCTCGACGAGCTGCGCGACTTCCTGCGCGCCCACCTGTCGGGCTACAAGCTGCCGCGGGCGCTGACGATCGTGCCCGAGATCCCGCGGAACGCGACCGGCAAGGCCCAGTACCCCGCCGCCAAGGAGATGGCCCTGGCCGCGTCCACCCCCGACCCCGCCGACGACGCTGCCGTCGACATCACCGAGGAGGCGTCCGTCTGATGCGCACTGCACTCTGCGACGAGTTCGGCATCGAGTACCCGATCTTCGCCTTCACCCCCTCCGAGCACGTCGCCGCCGCTGTCTCGCGGGCCGGCGGGCTCGGCGTCCTCGGCTGCGTCCGGTTCAACGACACCGAGGAGCTCGAGCGGGTCCTCACCTGGCTCGACGACAACACCGACGGCAAGCCCTACGGCGTCGACATCGTGATGCCGATGAAGATCCCCACCGAGGGCACCTCGACCGACCTCTCGGCGTACATCCCCGACGAGCACCGCAAGTTCGTCGACGAGACGCTCCTCAAGCTCGGCGTGCCGCCGCTGCCCGAGGGCGAGGGCCGCGAGGGCGTGCTGGGCTGGCTCCACTCGGTCGCCCGCTCGCACCTCGACGTGGCCCTGCAGCACCGGCCCGTCTTCATCGCCAACGCCCTCGGCTCGCCGCCGGTCGACGTCATCGAGAAGTGCCACGAGCACGGCATCAAGGTGGGCGCGCTCGCCGGGGCCGCCAAGCACGCGCTGTCGCACGTCGCGAACGGCGTCGACATCATCATCGCCCAGGGCTACGAGGCCGGCGGCCACACCGGCGAGGTCGCCAGCATGGTGCTGACCCCCGACGTGGTCGACGCGGTGGGCCCCGACGTCCCGGTGCTCGGCGCCGGCGGCATCGGCTCGGGCCGCCAGATCGCGGCGTCCCTCGCACTGGGCGCCTCCGGCGTCTGGATGGGCTCGCTCTGGCTCGGCACCGAGGAGTACCGCGGGATGGGCGCCTCGAACAGCGAGGCCTGGGAGACCGCGTTCACCCGGGCCACCTCGAGCGACACCGTCCGCACGAGGGTCTACACCGGCAAGCCGGCCCGCCTGCTCAAGACCAAGTGGACCGAGGCCTGGGCCGAGGACGGCGCCCCGGCGCCGCTCCCGATGCCGCTGCAGAACCTGCTCGTCGCCGACGCCCACAACCGGATCAGCGCCAGCAACGACCCCGACGTCATCTCGATGCCGATCGGCCAGATCGTCGGCCGCATGAACGACGTCCGCCCCGTCGCCGACGTGGTCGCCGACCTGGTGGCCGAGTTCGAGGAGACGGTGCGCAAGCTGCGAGAAGATCCACGCCGGCTGACGACCGCCTCCGCACGCTGGTTGAGGGGGCCGCCCACTCGCTGGTTGAGGAGGTCGCGCTAGACCGTCTCGAAACCCCCGAGCCGGACGTCTTCCCTCGCGACGCCATGAGCGCTGCGGCGACCGTCTCGAGACCGCCGAGCCGGACGTCTTCCCTCGCGACGCCATGAGCGCTGCGGGGGTCTCGACACGGTCGTGACCGACCTCCTCGACCACCGTGGGGTGCGGGGGTCTCGAGACGGTCGTGACCGACCTCCTCGACCACCGTGGGTGACCGACCTCCTCGACCACCGTGGGTGACCGACCTCCTCGACCACCATCGGTGACCGGACCTCCTCGACCACCGTGTGAGCGGGACTAGGTTGGCGCCATGACTGGCAGCGCGATCATCACCGGCGCCGGACCCGGCGTCAGCGGCTCCTTCGCCCGGCTGCTCGCGGCCGAGGGGTACGCGGTCGGGCTGCTCGGGGCCGAGCAGCAGGCCCTGGACGACCTCGCCGCGACGATCGAGGGGCGGGTCGAGAGCGCCCTGGCCGACCTCACCGACGTCGACGCCACCCGCACCGCGGTCGCGGCGCTGGCGGGTGCCCTCGGCCCGGTCGACGTCCTGCACTTCAACCCGAGTGCCTACCGCGAGAAGGACCCGCTCGAGCTCGGCGTCGACGAGCTGCTCGCCGACGTCGCCCTCGGCGTCGGGGCGCTGCTCACCGTGGTGCAGGCGGCGCGTCCGTTCCTGCGGGCGGGCAGCCGCATCTCGGTCACCGGCAGCATGGCCGCCGACGAGCCGTGGCACCGGGCGGCCTCGCTCGGAGTCCAGAAGGCCGGCGTCCGCAACCTCGTGCACAGCCTCGACGCGACCCTGGAGGGCGACGGCATCCGGGCGGTCTCGGTCACCGTGCGCGGCACGCTCTCCCGCGAGGCCGACAGCCCGTTCCACCCCGACCGGGTCGCCGAGGCGCTCCTCGGCGCCGTGCGCCAGGCCGAGGACGGGTGGCGGTCCGAGGTCAGCCACGCAGGCTGAGCACCCGGCGCCGGAACCGGGCGGCGCTGACCCCGACCGACAGCACCCAGGAGCCTCCGGCCACGAGCGCGGCCAGCAGGAGCAGGGGCGTCAGGCCCGGCGCCAGCCTGCTCAGGGCCCAGGCGTCGGCCTGCGGGCCGCAGTCGCCGCCGTCCTTCTCGAAGCACAGCGTGGTGCTCGCCTTGGTCGGGACCGGGAGGTCCGTCGCGGGCTCCGCGACGCCGTCCGCCGCCCTCTTGGCCGCGGGCGGCACCAGCGCCGGCAGGCCGGTCAGCTCGGTGCCGTCGTCGCCCGTCCGCGTCTGGGCGCTGAGCCAGCCGGTGAAGGCGGCGGCCATCGCGGCGTGCCCGCGCTCGTTCGGGTGCAGGCTGTTGTGGATCCAGTTCCCGGGGTTGAACCGGTCGAGCGCGACCCCGCCGACGCCGCGCAGGTCGAGGAAGTTGAGGCCCGGGGTGCCGGACTCGTCGCAGAGACCGAGGTGGGAGTCGGTCAGCGCCGAGCGCACGGGCGCGACGAAGTAGAGCGCCGGTCTCGGCCGCGACCTTCTCGATGGTGGCGTCGAGGTCGTCGGTGAACCGGCGCACGAACGCGATGTCGCCCGCCTCGACCGGTGCCCGGACGCAGCCGTCGTCGGTCGCGAACGCGTCGGGGTAGGGGACGACGGCCACGGGGGAGTCGGGGAAGGCCTGCGCGATCGCCACGTAGGTCGCCCGGAGCGCCGACTCGACGTCGGGCAGGTTGCCGTCGAAGTACCGCGAGACGTCGGGGTCGTCGCAGCTGCCCATCGACAGGCACGACGACCCGATCTGCCGGAACCCCGAGTCGTTGCCGCCGATGCTGAGCACGACGAGGGCCGGGTCGAGCTCGGGGTCGGCCGACCGGAGCTCGGCCAGGGCGCTCTCGACCTGGACGCCCTCGCCCTCGTACTGCTCGTCGTCGGTCGCCGCGTCCTCGGTGTCCGCACCGACGATGTTGCGCGCACGGGCGCCCGAGCACGCGCGGAACACCAGCCGGTGCGCCCCGACGGACTGCGCGACGAGGACCGGCCAGGCGGTCGCGGCCCGGCGGCACTGGTTGCCGCCCGCCACGTTGGTCTCGTCGAGGTACCGGGCGGCGCCCTCGCCGGAGCTGTAGGAGTCGCCCAGTGCGACCACGACCGCCTCGGGACCTCCCGGACTTCGGGGCCGACGCCGAGGCCGACAGGATCGCCGGCTTCACGTCCTGCGAGGCGGGGGTCACGCCCATGAGGGCGAGCACCGCCAGCACGACGGCGATGTCGGCGAGGCTCCCCACCGTGAAGGCCCAGGTGAGGAGGGCGACCACCACGACGATGATCAGCACGTAGCGGGTCTGCGCCGAGGAAGCCCGCGCCGATCGCCAGGCCGAGGGCGGTGGCCGCGCCGCCGGCGACGATCCACCTGCGCTGCGCGTCCGCGCCCCGCGCCGCCAGCGCCATCACGGCCCGCTCCGACAGCACGTGGACGAGGGCCGGCACCGGCACCACGGCCAGCAGGAACAGCATGCCGGCCAGCCCATCGGCGCCCGCCCCAGCAGCCACAGGCGCCAGGTAGGCGACGGCGAACAGGGCGGCGAGGATCTGCCACCGGCAGCGCGACGGCCAGACCCGGGCCAGGACCCTGTCCAGGGCCGTGGTGCCGGGGGGTGTTCCCTGGATGACCTGCCAGCGCAGCCTGCGGACGCCGAGCCCGGCGGCGACGTAGAGCGTGATCAGGAAGCCGAGCACGAAGGTCGACGTCGAGGTCTCGACGAACACGTAGAACACGACCGTGAGAACGGCCGGCACGCCCAGGGCGAGGGCCACCAGGAGCGGGCCCCGGTTGTCCGGCCGCCCCTCGACCCAGTTGGCGTCGAGTCCCCGGACCCACAACGTCGCGGTGACGAGGAAGACCGCGAAGACCGGGTACATGACGACCTGGGTCTGGCCCTGCCGAGCCACGAAGAACAGCGACATCACCGACAGCACGAAGGCGAGCAGGCGCACGGCCTCCGGGTGGCGGAGCGTGCTCATGGGGGCCGGTGGGGACGGCGCGGCCGACCCCCTCGCGACCCTCGCGGTCGAGGTTGACTGAACTTGCCCCCGGGTCATGGGGGACATTCACCCCTCCGGCGCGACGCCGGGCAATAGCCCGTCCGGGCCAGACGGGGTCAGACCGGGTCGGTCGGCGAGCACGCGCCCGATCGCGAGGGCCTGCTCGGTGGCGCCGCCGAAGAGGAACTCGAAGCGCTTGGCGGTCGTGAAGTACCGGTGGGCCTCGCCGTCGAGGTCGATCCCGACCCCGCCGTGCACGTGGACCGTGGTGTGCGCGAGCCGGTGGCCGGCGTCCGCGGCCCAGAGCTTGGCGGTCGCGACCTCGACCTCGGCGGCCAGACCCTCGCTGAGGCGCCACACCGCCTGCCACAGGGTCAGGCGCTGCCCGAGGATGTCGATGAACCCGTCGGCCAGGCGCTGCGAGACGGCCTGGAAGGTGCCGATCGGGCGGCCGAACTGCTCGCGGGTCTTCGAGTACGCGGCCGTCAGCGCGAGGGCGCCGTCGGTGACGCCGAGCTGCTCGGCGGCGGCACACACGATGAGGAGCTGGCCCAGGCGGGCCGCGGCGTCCGCGCCACCGAGCCGCGCGCCAGGGGTGCCGTCGAGGTCGAGCCGGACGACGAGGTCGCGGTCGCTGCTGTGGCCCTCGGTGGTCGTGAGGCCCTCCGCGCCGGCGTCGACGAGGTACACCCCGGCGCCGTCGTCGTCGGTCGCGGTCACGAGGAACGCGCCGGCGACCGAGCCCGCGCGCACGATCACCTTGGTGCCCGTCAGCCGGCCGTCGCGGGCCAGGACGGTCGGGCGCGACGGCAGGTGCGAGCGGTCCTCGGCGACGGCGGAGGTCAGCACCACGCCGCCGGCGAGCCACTGCTGCTTCTGCTCGTCGGTGCCGAGCTCGGCGAGCAGCAGCGCGCTGGGTCCGTGCACCGCGAGCGGGACGGGGGCCAGCGTGCGGCCGACCTCGACGAGCACGCGGGCCAGCTCGATCAGGCCCAGGCCGGCGCCGCCGTGCTCCTCGGGGACGGCCAGCGACAGCAGGCCGGCCTCGTCGAGCTCGCGCCACAGCTCGGCGTCGAAGCGGCTGCCGCCGGCCTCGACCGCCTTCTGGCGCTCGTTGGTCGCGCGGTCGCCCAGGATCTTGGCGGCCAGCTCGGCGGCCTCGTCCTGCTCGGGGGTGAAGCTGAAGTCCATGTGATCGCCTATCGCTTCGCTGCGGGCAGGCCGAGGCCCACGTAGCCGATGATGTCGCGCTGGATCTCGTTGGTGCCGCCGCCGAAGGTCATCACCAGGGAGGCGCGGTGCATCCGCTCCAGCCGCCCGGCGAGGGCTGCCCCCTCGGAGTCGCCGGTCAGCCCCGACAGCGGGCCGACCACCTCCATGAGCGAGCGGTACACCTCGGTGTTGAGCTCGGAGCCGAAGATCTTGATGGCCGAGGCCTCGGCGGGGGACAGCGGGATGCCGGCGTCGGCGTCCGCGGCGAGCTTCCAGTTGAGGAGCGTGAGCGCCTCGACGCGGGCGTGCACGCGACCGAGCGCGATCTGCACCCACTCGGTGTCGATGACCCGCTGGCCGTCGGGGTTCTTGGTCTGCTGCGCCCACTCGCGCACGAGCTGCAGCGACTGCACGGTGTTGGCGCTCGAGGTGAGCGAGACCCGCTCGTGGTTGAGCTGGTTGGTCATGAGCGACCAGCCGCTGTTGACCTCGCCCACCACGTTGGACGCCGGCACGCGGACGTCCTCGTAGTAGGTGGCGCTCGTGTGGACCCCGGCGACCGTGTGCACCGGCGTGAACGACACGCCCGGCGCCTGCGCCGGGACCAGGATCATCGACAGGCCCTTGTGGCGGGGGAGGTCGGCGTCGGTGCGGCAGGCCAGCCAGATCCAGTCGGCGTACTGGATGAGCGAGGTCCACATCTTCTGGCCGTTGATCACCCACTCGTCGCCCTCGCGGACGGCCTTGGTCTTCAGCGAGGCGAGGTCGGTGCCCGAGCCCGGCTCGGAGTAGCCGATGGAGAAGTGGAGCTCGCCCTTGAGGATCGCGGGGAGGAACTGCTCCTTCTGCTCGTCGGTGCCGTAGCGCATGATCGTCGGGCCGACGGTGTTCAGCGTCAGGTACGGGATCGGGACCCCGGCCACCGCTGCGGCGTCGGTGAAGATCGAGCTGCTCGACCATCGAGCGCGCCTGGCCGCCGTACTCCTTCGGCCAGCCGATGCCGAGCCAGCCGTCGTGCCCGATCTGCCGGATGACGTCCTTGTAGACCCCGGCCTCGCCGAACTCCCCGGTGGCCGACGACAGGCCGGCCCTCACCTCCGGGGTGACGAGCTGACCGAAGTACTCAGCGAGCTCCGCACGCAGGGCGTGGTGCTCGGGTTCGAGGGCGAGTCGCATGGCGCCAGACTAGAACGTGTTCTCGTTTTCGGCTAGCCTCCACGGTATGAGCGACGTCCGCACTCTCGACCAGGGCACGGCGCCGACGCGCTTCGCGCGCGGGTGGCACTGCCTCGGTCTCGCCAGCACCTTCGCCGACGGCAAGCCGCACGGCATCGAGGCCTTCGGCACCAAGCTCGTCGTCTGGGCCGACTCCCAGGGCGGGCTGAACGTGCTCGACGGCTACTGCCGCCACATGGGCGGCGACCTCACCCAGGGGAGCGTGAAGGGCGACGAGGTCGCCTGCCCGTTCCACGACTGGCGGTGGGGAGGCGACGGCAAGTGCAAGTCGATCCCGTACGCGCGCCGCGTCCCGCTGCGGGCGCGCACCCAGCGCTACGAGACGGCGATCGTCAACGACCAGCTGCTGGTGTGGCACGACGTCGAGAACTCCGCCGCCGACCGCGACATCCTGCCGCCGCAGCTCCCCGGTGTGGCCGAGGGGCTCTACACCGACTGGATCTGGAACTCGGAGAAGATCGAGGGCTCGAACTGCCGCGAGCTCATCGACAACGTCGTCGACATGGCGCACTTCTACTACGTGCACTTCGCCTTCCCGACGAGCTTCCGCAACGTCTTCGAGGGCCACGTCGCCACCCAGTTCATGGAGTCGAAGGGCCGCCCCGACATGGCCGGCGGCTACGGCGACAAGGAGCTGTTCCTCAAGTCCGAGGCCACCTACTACGGGCCGTCGTACATGATCAACTGGCTCGACACCGACTACAAGGGCTTCCGGACCGAGGTCATCCTGGTCAACTGCCACATCCCCACCGGGCCGGACTCCTTCATCCTCCAGTACGGCCTCACGGTGAAGAAGCCCGAGGGCATGGACGAGGCGACGACCACGTTCATCGCCGACAAGTACGCCGAGATGTTCGGCGGCGGCTTCCTCCAGGACGTGCACATCTGGAAGAACAAGGTGCCGGTGCAGAACCCGCTCCTGTGCGAGGAGGACGGCCCCGTCTACCAGCTCCGCCGCTGGTACGAGCAGTTCTACGTCGACCGGGCCGACGTCGCGCCCGAGATGGTCGACCGGTTCGAGTTCGAGGTCGACACCACCAAGGCCAACGAGTACTGGCAGGACGAGGTCGCGGAGAACCTGCGGGTCAAGGCCGAGCAGGACGCCGCCGCCGAGTCGGCCGCCACCGCCGAGGGCGACCCGGCGATCATGACGGGTACCTGACCGTGGCCGGCTTCGTCCCCACGAGCGCCGACACCGTCGAGGACCAGCGGCTGTACACCACGGCGCGCCAGACCGAGGTCGCGTGCCTCGACTGCCTGGCCACCGTGGGCGTGAAGAAGAACAGCGACCACCACACCTCGGTGCAGTGGGACGAGGAGGCGAAGCGCCACTGTCCGGCCATGGCGCGTCGTGAGCGGCTCGACGGCCGATCGGTCCACCCGGCCTGTCCGCGCCTCGTCGCGAGCATCGAGAACGCCGCCCGCGAGGGCAGAATCCCGATCGGCGCCGAGGACGGCTACTGAGCGCACGGTGGTCGAGGAGGTCCCGCCAGGGACCGTCTCGAGACCCCGTTCCCCAGACCCCGACACGAGAGAAGAACCGTTGACCACGCAGTCCTTCGAGCTCGAGGTCGTCGACGTCGTCGAGGAGACGGCCGACGCGCACTCGATCACCTTCGGGGTCCCGGCCGGGGCCGAGGCGGAGTTCAGCTACAAGCCCGGACAGTTCCTGACCGTCGCCGTACCGAGCGACCAGACCGGCGTGGCCGCGCGGTGCTACTCGCTGTGCAGCACCCCCGCCGAGGAGTCCGGGACCCTGACGGTCACCGTCAAGCGCACCGTCGACGGGTACGCCTCGAACTGGATCTGCGACAACCTGCGCGAGGGCGACACGCTGCGGGTGCTGCCGCCGAGCGGCATCTTCACCCCCGCCTCCCTCGACGCCGACCTCCTGCTGTTCGCGGGCGGCAGCGGGGTCACGCCGATCATGTCGATCACCCGGACCGCGCTGGCCCGCGGGACGGGCCGGGTCGTCGTCCTCTACGCCAACCGCGACGAGTCGTCGGTGATCTTCGCCAAGGAGCTCTCCGCGTTGGCCGCCGCCCACCCCGACCGGCTGCAGGTCGTGCACTGGCTCGAGTCCGTGCAGGGGCTCCCGACGCTCGAGCAGATGAAGGCCTTCGCGGCCGACCGCCTGACCTACGACGCGTTCTGCTGCGGCCCCGCACCGTTCATGAAGCTGGTGATCGCGGCGCTCAAGGAGCTCGACTTCCCCCGCGAGCGCCGCCACCAGGAGAAGTTCGTCTCGCTCGGCGGCAACCCGTTCGGCGACCTGCCCGAGGTCGCGAGGGCCGCCCAGGAGGTCGCGGACGCCGAGTCCGACCCCGACGACGCCGGCGACACGGGGGAGACGGGCAACAGCAGCAGCGACGGCGACGCGCCGGCCGTCGAGGGGCCCGTGCGGCTCGAGGCCGAGCTCGACGGCGAGGTGCACGCCTTCGACGACTGGGACCCGCGGACCCGCCTGCTCGACTTCCTGGAGAGCAAGGGCGTCAAGGCGCCCTACTCCTGCCGCGAGGGGGAGTGCTCGGCCTGCGCGATCCGCCTGCTCGAGGGCGACGTGCGCATGGCCCACAACGACGTGCTCGACGCCGAGGACCTGGCCGAGGGCATCCGCCTCGGCTGCCAGGCGACCCCGACCACGGACGTCGTCCGGGTCACCTACTCCTGACGCGGGCGCCGGCGACTGGTCCGGACAGCTCAGGTTTCCCCTCAGGAATCCTCAAGTCCGGTCCCGGGGGTGTCGAGGACTCTGTCACAGGGCGACACCAGCGTGCGCCCGAGAGCAACAGGCGGGTAACAGACGCCAGCGGTCCAGACCAGATCATCCAAAATTCGGTAACGCCAGACTTACCGAGCTGTGGACGCTCTACTAGGGACAGCAGCTCGGGCAGCACCCCCCACGCCCCCCACCGGTCCCGCCTCGCGGGACCGGGCCCCGCACGAAAGGACGGCCATGATCACCTACGTCGTCATCGGCCTCGTCAGCACCGCGGTGCTCCTCGCCTGCGTCGTCACCGGCCCCGCCGACGGACGTACCCGTGAGAAGGCCGCCGCGCGCCGCCGCCGGTTCGTGCAGCAGAACCCGATCCACGTGACCTCCCACGACATGCTCTGCGCCATGGTCGAGGCGGGCATCGCCCCCGACCAGGCCGAGCTCGTCGTCGACAAGGCCGCCGAGCAGGGCATCAAGCCCTTCACCATGTGGCTCTGGGCCGAGCAGTTCGACGCCTGGTCGCTCAGCGTCGTCGTCGCCGCCGACCTGACCCACACCGAGCTGCTCACGCACCTCAGCGAGGGCACCGTGCCGAACCTCCAGGAGCTGCAGCTCTTCGCCTCGGCCAACGGCCTCCACCTCGCCGCCCGTCCGGCCGGCCCCCGGGCCCGCACCGTGCTCGTGGGCTCGGCCCGCGGCCGCCACCCCGTCCCCCCGGTCTTCGAGCCGGGCACCTACCCCGGTGCCGGACGCGCGGACGCCGCCTAGACCCGCTCCCTTCGACCGGCCCTGCGCCCCAGGTGCCGGAAGGACCCCCCACGACCGCACCCGCGCCCGCAAGGGCGCGGGTCTGGTCGTTTTGCCGTGGTGGTCGAGGAGGCCGGCCTGCACCTCGTGGCGTCGAGGGGTCGGTCACGACCGTCTCGAGACCTCCGCCACCTCGTGCAGACCGGTGCTCGCGGGACCGGTCGGACTCCCGGCTGCGGAGGTCTCGGCACGCGCGGTCACGGCCTCGTTCCTCGGCCGTGCGCGCTGCTCGACCACCGACGATCGCTGCTTCGTCCCTCAGCAGCGATCACCACCCTCGGGCGCGCCACTCCGGGACGTGGGGGCGCTCGGCGCCGAGGGTCGAGTCGCCGCCGTGACCGGGGTAGAACCAGGTGTCGTCGGGGAGCCGCTGGAAGATCTTGGTCTCGACGTCGGCGATGAGCTGGGCGAACGCCGCGTCGTCGCCGAAGGTGCCGCCCACCCCGCCCGGGAACAGCGAGTCCCCGGTGAACAGGTGCGGGTGGCCCCCCTCGCTCGGGTCGAGGTAGAGCAGCGCGACGGAGCCGGGCGTGTGGCCCGCGACGGCGATCACCTCGAGGGTGCACTCGCCGACCGCGACGGTGTCGCCCTGGACGACCTCGCGGGTGACCGGCACGCCGGTCTGCTCCGTGATCGCCGCGGCGTCCGGCGCGCCCGCGACGACGGCCGCGCCGGTGGCCCCCACCACGTCGGCGAGGGCGCGGTGGTGGTCCCAGTGCTGGTGGGTGGTGACGACGGCGTCGAGGCCGCCGGCGACGAGCGGCAGCAGCGTCGCGGGCTCGGCTGCCGCGTCGATCAGCACCTGGCTCGCCGGTGGCGGTGCACCGCAGCAGGTAGCAGTTGTTGCTCATCTTCTCGTCGACCGCGACCTTCGTGATGCTCAGGTGCGGGAGCTCTCGGACGTCGGCGTCCCCGCCGACCTGGACGTCACCGGTGTACGACATGGGGTTCAGCCTGCCACCCCTCGGGGAGGGCGGCTCGTGCGGTGGCGACCGGGCGGGGTCCACCCCGCCCGCGTCACCAGGGCGCGATGGCCGGCAGCGCGCCGCCGTCGGTGGTGAGGCCCTCGCCCGCACCACGCCCGGTCAGCCACCACGCCGAGGGCGGCGCCCGAGCCGGTGACGACGCCCGCGCCGCCCGGGCTGTCCGAGCCGTCCGGACCCGGCCAGGTGCGGCCGAGGTCGACGGCGACCAGGGTCGCGCCCGGCACGGTCGGCCAGCTGGTCGACCACCATGGTGGCGAACTCGGTGGGCCAGTCCGCGGGGGAGTAGGCCGCCACCGAGGTCGGCGTGGTGGATCTCGACCTCGCGCCACCGCATGGCCGCCACCTCGCCGGCGAGGAACGTCCGGTCGCTGCCGGGGGTGCGCTCGATGACCACGTCGTGGTGCTCGGCCCCGAGGAGGCCGACGACGTCGGTGAAGGTGGTCACGCTCGCGAGCAGCCGGTCGCGGCGCTCCCGCGGGCCCGCCGCCGCGAGGGTCGCGATGTCGGCGTCCCGGGCCTCGGGCGAGGCGTACATCGGCACCCGCTCGCCGGCGAGCACGCCGCTGCAGCGACGCGGCCAGGGCCTCGGCGTTGAGCGCGAGGTGGGCGACGACGTGGCCGCGGGTCCACCCCGGCAGCAGCGACGGCCGGCCGTGGTCCTCGTCGGTCAGGGCGTCGACGGCGCGCACCAGGCGCTGGTGGGAGTGGTGCAGCGCGGCAGCCAGGGTCTCGGTCACGGGAGCATCCTCGCGCACGGGCGGTCCCACCAGTCACACCAACAGGCGAGCGACCCGAAGGTTGTCGGTGGGGCCACCTAGGCTTGGTCCCGCGGCGCGGCGACGTTGCGCCGTCCCCCACCTCTGACGAACACTTGTTCGAACCGAACCGGCCTGCCGAGGGACTTCTGTGATCGACCAGCTCATCATCCGTGGCGCACGCGAGCACAACCTCAAGGACGTCTCGCTCGACCTGCCCCGCGACTCGCTCATCGTCTTCACGGGCCTGTCGGGGTCGGGCAAGTCGTCGCTGGCCTTCGACACGATCTTCGCCGAGGGCCAGCGTCGCTACGTCGAGTCGCTGTCGGCCTACGCGCGCCAGTTCCTGGGCCAGATGGACAAGCCCGACGTCGACTTCATCGAGGGGCTGTCACCGGCGGTCTCGATCGACCAGAAGTCCACCTCGAAGAACCCGCGCTCGACGGTCGGCACCATCACCGAGGTCTACGACTACCTCCGGCTGCTGTTCGCGCGCGCCGGGCGCCCGCACTGCCCCACCTGCGGCGCCCCCATCGAGCGGCAGACGCCGCAGCAGATCGTCGACCGCATGCTCTCCCTCGAGGAGGGCGCGCGCTTCCAGGTGCTGGCGCCCGTGATCCGGGGCCGCAAGGGCGAGTACGTCGAGCTGTTCAAGCAGCTGCAGACCCAGGGCTTCTCCCGGGTCCGCGTCAACGGCGACATCCACACCCTCACACGCTCTGACGAGCCGCCCAAGCTCGACAAGCAGAAGAAGCACACGATCGAGGTCGTCGTCGACCGGCTCGCGGTCAAGGAGTCCTCCAAGCGGCGCCTCACCGACTCGGTCGAGACGGCGCTCAACCTCGCCGGCGGGCTGGTGGTGTTCGACTTCGTCGACCGCGACGCCAAGGACCCCGAGCGCGAGCTGAAGTTCAGCGAGAAGATGTCGTGCCCCAACGACCACCCCATCGACACCGACGACCTCGAGCCCCGCTCGTTCTCCTTCAACTCGCCCGTTCGGCGCCTGCCCGGTCTGCTGCGGCCTCGGCACGCGGATGGAGGTCGACCCCGAGCTCGTGGTCCCCGACGTCACCGCGACCCTCGCCGAGGGCGCGATCCAGCCGTGGAGCCAGGCGCACGTCGCCGACTACTTCCTCAAGCTGATGGAGGCCCTCGGCGGCGAGCTCGGCTTCGACCTCGACACCCCGTGGCAGGACCTGCCCGCCGTGGCGCAGAAGTCGATCCTCGACGGGCACAAGACCAAGGTCCACGTGGTCACCCGCAACCGCTACGGCCGCGAGCGCTCCTACTACGCCCAGTTCGAGGGCGTGCGCACCTACGTCGAGCGCCGCCACCGCGAGGCCGAGTCCGACACGAGCCGCGAGCGCTTCGAGGGCTACATGCGCGAGGTGCCGTGCCCCACCTGCCGCGGCAGCCGGCTCAAGCCGGTCTCGATGGCGGTGCTCCTCGGCGGCAAGAACATCGCCGAGATCTGCGCCCTGCCGATCAACGAGACCGCCGACTTCCTGCGCGACCTCGACCTCACCGCGCGGGAGCGCCAGATCGGCGAGCGGGTCCTCAAGGAGATCCAGGAGCGGCTCCGCTTCCTGCTCGACGTCGGGCTCGACTACCTCTCCCTCGACCGGCCCTCCGGGTCGCTGTCGGGCGGCGAGGCCCAGCGCATCCGGCTGGCCACCCAGATCGGCGCCGGCCTGGTCGGCGTCCTCTACGTGCTCGACGAGCCGTCGATCGGGCTGCACCAGCGCGACAACCAGCGCCTGATCGAGACGCTGGTCCGGCTCAAGGACCTCGGCAACACCCTCATCGTCGTCGAGCACGACGAGGACACCATCCGCACCGCCGACTGGGTCGTCGACATCGGCCCCGGGGCCGGCGAGCACGGCGGCCAGGTCGTCCACTCCGGCACGGTCGCAGGACCTGCTCGACCACCCCGACTCGATGACCGGGCAGTACCTCTCCGGCCGCCGCGAGATCCCGGTGCCCGAGGTGCGCCGCCCGCGCACGGTCGGTCGCGAGCTCACCGTGGTCGGCGCCAAGGAGCACAACCTGCGCGACGTCGACGTCGTCGTTCCCGCTCGGCCTGTTCGTCGCCGTCACCGGCGTCTCCGGCTCGGGCAAGTCGACGCTGGTCAACGACATCCTCTACACCTCGCTGGCCAAGCAGATCTACCACGCCCGCGCCGTGCCCGGGCCGCCACCAGAAGATCACCGGCCTCGAGCACGTCGACAAGGTGATCCACGTCGACCAGTCGCCGATCGGCCGCACCCCGCGCTCCAACCCGGCCACCTACACCGGCGTCTTCGACCACGTCCGCAAGCTCTTCGCCTCGACCCCCGAGGCCAAGATGCGCGGCTACCTGCAGGGCCGGTTCTCCTTCAACGTCAAGGGCGGGCGCTGCGAGGCGTGCGCCGGCGACGGCACGATCAAGATCGAGATGAACTTCCTGCCCGACGTCTACGTGCCGTGCGAGGTCTGCCACGGCGCCCGCTACAACCGCGAGACGCTCGAGGTGCACTACAAGGGCAAGACCATCGCCGAGGTGCTCGACATGCCGATCGAGGAGGCGCTCGACTTCTTCGCGGCCGTGCCCGCGATCGCGCGGCACATGAAGACCCTCGTCGAGGTCGGCCTCGGCTACGTCCGGCTCGGCCAGCCCGCCACGACGCTGTCCGGCGGCGAGGCGCAGCGGGTCAAGCTCTCCTCCGAGCTGCAGAAGCGCTCCACCGGCCGCACCGTCTACGTGCTCGACGAGCCGACCACCGGCCTGCACTTCGAGGACATCCGCAAGCTGCTGCTGGTGCTCGGCCGCCTGGTCGACGCCGGCAACACGCGTGCTGGTGATCGAGCACAACCTCGACGTGATCAAGACCGCCGACTGGCTGATCGACATGGGTCCCGAGGGCGGCTCGCGCGGCGGCATGGTGCGTGGCCGAGGGCACCCCCGAGGACGTCGCCGCCGTACCCGAGAGCTACACCGGCCAGTTCCTGGCCCCGTTGCTCGAGGGGCGCGCCGCCAAGCAGCCGACCCGACGCAGGCCGGCGGCCACCGCCCCCGCGGCGAAGCGCACGCCGGGCACCCGGCCGCGGCCACCAGGCCGCCGCCGCGAAGGCGGCGGCCCAGCGCAGACCACGACGAGGCGGCGACGAAGCCGCCAAGAAGACGGCCACGAAGACGGCCGAGCCGCCACGAAGACCGACGAAGGCGGCGACGACGGCCAGGAAGACCCCGACCACCCGGTGACGGAGACGGCGGCGCGCGCTGGCGGCGCGCTCTCATGCTCGTCTCATCAGGCTGTCTAGTGTTCGTCTTCAACTACTTCGGACCCATCACCCCCGCACCGAGGAGTCACCGTGACGTCATCGCCCCTCAGCCGCCGACGCGCCCTCTCGGGCGCGGCCACGCGTCGGCCTGGCTCGCTGCCCCTCCTGGCCGCCTGCGGCGACGACGAGCGGCGCCGACCGCCGACCGACGGCGCCGACGTCCACCGCGACCGTCCAGCAGCGCGCCCGGCGACCGCCGACCCGGCGCGAGCCGACGACGGCGCCCGGCGGCGGGCCGCCGGCCGAGGGCGTCGTCGCCACCGCCGACGTGCCGGTCGGCAGCGGCGTCATCCTCGCCGACGACAGCGTCGTGGTGACCCAGCCGACCGAGGGCGAGTTCAAGGTCTTCTCGAGCACGTCTGCACCCACACCGGCTGCACCGGTCACCGGCATCACCGACAAGATCACCTGCCCCTGCCACGGCAGCACCTTCGACCTCGCGACCGGCGACGTGCTCGGCGGCCCGGCGCCGGCCGCCGCTGCCCGGGTCGGCTTCAGCGTCGAGGGCGACCAGGTCGTCCTGGCGTGACGGCGACTTGCGGCCGCACGCCGCCGCATCGTCTTCCAGGGCCTCGGCGCCCTCGGGCGTCGCCGCCGTGCTGGCCGGCTGCGGCGGCGGCGACGGCGACGGCGGCGGCGGGGGAGCCGCACCCGAGGCCGGCGCCGCCTCGCGTCGCGACGTCCGAGGTGCCCGGTCGGCGGCGGCGTCGTCCTGCCGACGGCAGCTCGTGGTCACCCAGCCGACCGAGGGCGAGTTCAAGGCGTTCACGGCCGTCTGCACCCACCAGGGCACGCCGTCAACGCGGTCGACGGCACCGACGCATCGTGTGCCCGCTGCACGGCAGCCGCTTCTCGATCGACGACGGCTCGGCCACGCGGGGCCCGGCCACGCCCGCCGCTCGACCGCCGTCGAGGTCACGGTCGACGGCGACGACATCATGGCCGCCTGACCGGGCGAGCCGCAGCGTGACCTCGGTCACGTGCCCTCGTTGTAGGGGCGTGGACATCGACCGTCACGCGGCGCGCCGGCGCCCGACGGCACCTGGCTCTCGTCCTCGCCGCGGTGCCCTGCAGCGGGCTCGCCATGGTCTCCAGCGGCCTGGTCAGCGCCGAGGGTGCCGGCTTCCCGTCGGCGACGCCGCGGGCGCGCTGCGGGCCCGGCTCGATGCCCGAGACGGGGTCCAGGGACGGGTGCCGGCGTCCGACTACGACTCCGGGCGTGCCGCCAAGGGCTACCGCTGCAACGCCCGGCAGGTGGGGCACCAGGGCCGCACCGGCGGCTTCAAGGTGCACCGGCACGTCGACCGCCAGGGCCACCAGTGCGCCTACTACGACTCGACGCGCACGTTCCCGACCGACATCTTCGAGCAGTCCCGCAACGGGCTCGGGGTCATCGTCCTCGACGTGGACGACCCGCGCCACCCGCGCCGGACCGCCCAGCTGACGACGCCGGCGATGCTCAGCCCGCACGAGTCGCTGGTGCTCAACAAGAAGCCGCGGCCTGCTCGCCGCCGTCATGGGGACGCGTTCGCCGGGCCCGGCATCCTCGAGATCTACGACGTCGGCACCGACTGCCGCCAGCCCGAGGCTGCTCTCGAGCAGCCCGGTGGCGATCCTCGGCCACGAGTGCGGGCTGGTCCCTCGACGGCAGGACGCTGTACGCCACGAGCTCGGGCGCCCAGACCTTCGTCGCCATCGACACCACCGACCCGACGGCCCCGAAGCGGATCTTCCAGCAGCTCAACGTGAACTACCACGGGCTCCGGGTCTCCGACGACGGTCGCACCCTGTTCGTGGCCAACATCGGCAACGACCTGTCCGGGGGCACGCTGCCCGGCGAGGGGCTGCGGATCCTCGACGTCAGCGAGATCCAGCGACCGCAAGCCGAACCCGCAGGTCCGCGTGCTGTCGAACCTCACCTGGCGCGAGGGCTCGATCCCGCAGGTCGCCCAGCCGTTCACGCGTGACGGCCGCGACTACCTGCTCGAGGTCGACGAGTTCTCGAAGTACGGCATCCAGGGCGACGGCAGCGTCGACGCCTCGAAGGCGGTCGTCGGCGCGGCGCGCATCATCGACGTGACCAACCTCCGGCGGCCGGTGGTGGTCTCGAACCTCCGGCTCGGCGTCCAGCAGCCGGGGCCCGCCTCGCCGCGAGCGGCGACCCCGGCGCGAGCTCGCCGCTGGGCGGCTACACGGCGCACTACTGCTCGCTGCCCTACCGCGAGGAGCCCCGGATCGTCGCGTGCTCGATGATCGGCTCGGGCCTGCGGATCTTCGACATCACCGACCTCGGCACCCGCGGGAGGCGGCCTACTTCAACAAGCCCACGCCCGACGGGCCTCGGTCGCTCGTCGCAGCCCGCGTGGGACGTCGCCGGAACCGGATGATCTGGTACACCGACGGCGCCTCGGGCTCTACGCGGTCAAGCCCACCAACGGCGTCGAGAAGCTCATCCGGCGCCGCTCGTCGCCGGAGTAGCGGCGCCAGGCGCGGTCGCGGGCCGAGGGACGCCGGTCGAGGCGGTCGTCGAGCAGCGCGGTCGCCTCGTCGTAGCGGCCGTCGCGGAGCAGCGCCGCGATGCGCACCTCCTCGACGAGCTCGCGCTGCGCGTCGGACCCGCCGAGGCGCGGCACCGACGACTGCAGCGCGGCCAGCGCCGACGCGGCGCTCGAGGACCGTCCGGACTGCAGCAGGCCCATGGCACGCGCGAGCGGGGCGACGACCTCGCGGTGGGTGGGGTTCGCGTGGCCGGCGGCCTAGGCGGCCAACGAGGCCAGGCCGGCGCCGTCGCCGAGCGCGAGCAGCACCACGGCGGCGTGCATGCCGAGGAACGGGGTCGCGGGCCGCACCAGCACGTCCCGGCCGACCGACGCGGCGACGACGTCCCAGCCCGGGGACGTCGGTGGCACCGGGCGTGAGGGCCCAGCGCACGAGCAACGACCCGGTGTCGACGAGGGAGCGGCAGCCGACCCCGTGCTCGGGGCGCAGCTGGGAGTCGTACCGGGTCCGGACCGCGTCGAGGTCGCCGAGCGAGAGCTCGTGCAGCGCGGCGTGCCAGGAGAAGTGGGTCAGGCTGTCGAGTCCGGCGCCCTCGCCGGTGACCCAGCCGTCCATCCAGGCGAGACCGGCCACGTGGTCGCCGGTCTCGTAGTGCACGTGCGCGCGGGCGTGGGCCGCGTGACCCGCGTCGGGCACCTCGGCGAGGGACCGGCAGGCCAGGTCCATGGCGTCGTCCCAGCGGCGCTGCTCCTGGCGGGTGAAGGCCAGCAGGCCCGCGTACCACCAGTCGTCGCCGTACGCCGGCGCCGCCTGCTCGACGATCGCCCAGGCCTGTTCGGGCACCTCGGTCACGCCGGCGAACGCGATCGTGGGCACGGCCGCGGAGAGCAGCAGGGCGTCGACGGGGTAGTGCGCCAGGTGCCCGACGAGCGGGCCCGGGTCGCCGCGCAGGTGGGCGAGCACCGCGGTCACGTGGCTGCGCTCGCGGGCGGTCGCCCGCGGGGCGTGCTTCTCGGCGTCGCGCATGCGGGCGGCGAGGTCGACCTGCACGCAGAGGTCGTGACCGAGGAGGGCGAGGGCGGCGTGCCCCATGCGCGAAGGTGGGGTCGAGCGCGATCGAGGTCGCGAACGCCTGCGCGGCACCCCGCCGCAGGCACAGGACGTCGTCGAGGCCGCGGACGTAGGCGGCCGCCGCCTCGTCGCTGGTCGAGAGCGCCAGGCCGTAGCGGTCGCGAGGAGGTCATTGAAGTAGAGTAATTCACTCGACAATAGACAACCGAGTCCGACACGCCGTGGGCGCTGTCAGCGGCCCTCCGTAGGGTTGACCCGTGCCTCCCACCCGACCCACGCGCTCGACCCGCGGGCCGCTGGCGTACCGGCCCGAGCCGGGCTCGATCCCGACCCAGCCGGGCGTCTACCGGTTCCGCGACGCCCGCGACCGGGTGATCTACGTCGGCAAGGCCAACAACCTGCGCTCGCGGCTCTCCTCCTACTTCCAGGACGTCGCCAACCTGCACCAGCGCACGGCGACGATGGTCACCACCGCGGCCAGGGTCGAGTGGACCGTCGTCAACACCGAGGTCGAGGCGCTCCAGCTCGAGTACTCCTGGATCAAGGAGTTCGACCCGCGTTTCAACGTGAAGTACCGCGACGACAAGTCCTACCCCTGGCTCGCGGTCACCGTCGGCGACGAGTTCCCGCGGGTCATGGTCGGGCGCGGCGCCAAGCGCAAGGGCACGCGCTACTTCGGCCCGTACAGCCACGCGTGGGCGATCCGCGAGACCGTCGACATCCTGCTGCGCGTCTTCCCCATGCGCTCGTGCAGCAACGGGGTGTTCAAGCGGTCCTCGCAGATCGGCCGGCCGTGCCTGCTCGGCTACATCGGCAAGTGCGCCGCCCCGTGCGTCGGCCAGGTCAGCGCCGAGGAGCACCGGGCGATCGTCGACGACTTCTGCGACTTCATGGCCGGCCAGACCCGGCCCGTTCGTCAAGCGCATCGAGCGCGAGATGTACGCCGCCTCCGACGCCATGGAGTTCGAGAGGGCGGCCCGCCTGCGCGACGACCTCGGGGCGCTCAACCGCGCGCTCGAGAAGCAGGCGGTCGTGCTCGGCGACGGTGCCGACGCCGACGTGATCGCCCTCGCCGAGGACCCGCTCGAGGTCGCGGTGCAGATCTTCTACGTGCGCGGCGGCCGGATCCGCGGCCAGCGCGGCTGGGTGGCCGACCGGGTCACCGACGGCGGCACCCCCGAGCTCGTCGAGGACTTCCTGCTGCAGCTCTACGCGGGCGACCCGGAGTCGCGTGCCGCGCGAGATCCTCGTGCCCGAGCTGCCGCCCGACGTCGCCGACCTTCGAGACGCTGCTCTCCGACCTGCGCGGCAGCAGGGTCCAGATCCGGGTGCCGCAGCGCGGCGACAAGAAGACCCTCCAGGAGACGGTCGCCAAGAACGCCGCCCAGTCGCTGGCGCTGCACAAGACCAAGCGCGCGAGCGACCTCACCACGCGCAACCGGGCGCTGGAGGAGATCCGCGACGCCCTCGACCTCGACGAGGCGCCGCTGCGGATCGAGTGCTACGACGTCTCCAACCTCCAGGGCACCGAGGTCGTCGCCTCGATGGTCGTCTTCGAGGACGGGCTGGCCCGCAAGAGCGAGTACCGCCGCTTCGTCATCAAGGGCGTCGACGGCCAGAACGACGTCGCGTCGATGGACGAGGTGATCACGCGGCGGTTCCGACGGCTGCTCGACGAGCAGGCCCGGTCCGAGACCCGCCAGACCGACCAGGGGCCGATGCTCGTCGACCCCGAGACCGGCCGGCCGCGCAAGTTCGCCTACGCGCCGGGTCTCGTCGTCGTCGACGGCGGCCCGCCGCAGGTGGCGGCGGCCCAGCAGGCCATGGCCGAGCTCGGCATCAACGACATCCCGGTCTGCGGGCTGGCCAAGCGGCTCGAGGAGGTGTGGGTGCCGGGGGAGGAGGACCCCGTGATCCTGGCCGCGCTCCTCCGAGGGCCTCTACCTGCTGCAGCGCATCCGCGACGAGGCGCACCGGTTCGCCATCACCCACCACCGCTCGCGACGCTCCAAGACGATGGTCGAGAGCATGCTCGACGAGGTGCCCGGCCTCGGCGAGGTCCGGCGCAAGACGCTGCTCAAGCACTTCGGCTCGCTCAAGAAGCTGCGCGAGGCCGACGTCGCCGAGATCGCGCTCGTGCCCGGCATCGGCCCCCGCACCGCCGCGTCGATCAAGGACGCGGTGGCGCAGGCGAGCGGCGACCCGACCCGCAAGACTGTCTCCGTGAACACCGCTACGGGCGAGGTCGTCGATGAGTGACCCGATGAGTCGACGCAGACGAGTGACGCCGGCGACCTGCTCGCCGACGAGCAGGGCGAGCTGGTCGTCGTCACCGGCATGACCGGTGCCGGTCGCAGCACCGCAGCCAAGGAGCTCGAGGACCTCGGCTACTTCGTCGTCGACAACCTGCCGCCGAGCCTGCTGCCCGAGGTGGTGCGGCTCGTCGACCAGAGCCACGGCACGCGGCAGCGCGTGGCCGTCGTGGTCGACGTCCGGTCGGGGTCGTTCTTCGCCGGCGCTGCGCAGCCTGCTCGCCCAGGGCGTCGGGCGACCGCCGCACCACGCTGCTGTTCCTCGACGCCGCCGACGAGGTCCTCGTGCGCCGCCAGGAGGCCGCCCGGCGCCCGCACCCGCTGCAGGCCTCCGGCCGCCTGCTCGACGGCCTCCACCGCGAGCGGCGGGTGCTGGCCGACCTGCGCGGCGACGCCGACCTGGTGATCGACACCACCGCCCTCAACGTGCACCAGCTCACCGACCGGGTCGCCGGAGGCGTTCGGCACCCCCGAGACGACGGCGCTGAAGGTCGCGGTCGTCTCAGCTTCGGCTTCAAGTACGGCATCCCCGTCGACGCCGACTTCGTGGCCGACATGCGGTTCCTGCCCAACCCGTTCTGGGTGCCCGAGCTGCGCGGCAGCACCGGCCGCGACGCCGAGGTCGCCGACTACGTCAACTCCCAGCCCGGGGCCGCAGGAGTTCCTCGACGCCTACGTGCCGGTGCTCACCGGCGTGGCCGAGGGCTACCTGCGCGAGGGCAAGCGCTTCATGCGCGTCGCCATCGGCTGCACGGGCGGCAAGCACCGCAGCGTCGCGATGACCGAGGAGATCGCGCGCCGGCTCGTCGCGGCCGGTCTCGAGGCGCAGGCCCGTCCACCGCGACCTGGGGCGCGAATGAGCCCGCCATCGACCCGGCCCGGGCCCAGGCGGTCGGTCGCCTTCGGCGGCGGTCACGGCCTGCACGCCTCCCTGACGGCCCTGCGCATCCTCGTCGACGACCTCACGGTCGACGACCTCACCGCCATCGTCACCGTCGCCGACAACGGCGGCTCGTCCGGGCGGCTGCGCGGCGAGTTCGGCGTGCCTGCCCCCCGGCGACCTGCGCATGGCGCTGGCCGCGCTGTGCGGCAGCGACACCTGGGGCGACACCTGGGCGAAGGTGCTCCAGCACCGGTTCGCGGGCAACGGCGAGATGCGCGGCCACGTCGTCGGCAACCTGCTCATCGTCGGGCTGTGGGAGCTGCTCGGCGACCACGTCGACGCCCTCGACTGGGTCGGCAGGCTGCTGGGCGCCAAGGGCCGCGTGCTCCCCATGGCGCTGGTCCCGATGGACATCACCGCCGAGGTGCGCGGCCTGGCCGACGACCCCGAGCAGCTGACCACGGTGCGCGGACAGGTCGAGGTCGCCACCACCGAGGGCGTCATCACCTCGATCGACCTCGAGCCGCCCGACCCGCCCGTCAGCCCGGTGGCGCTGGAGCGCATCGCCGAGGCCGACTGGGCGTTCATCGGGCCCGGGTCGTGGTTCTCCTCGGTCATCCCGCACGTGCGGGTGCCGGCGCTGCGCGAGGCGCTCGCCGCGACGTCGGCGCGCGTGGTCGTCGTCCTCAACCTCGAGGAGCAGGCCGGCGAGACCGGTGGCTTCGGCCCGGCCGACCACCTCGCGGTGCTGTTCGAGCACGCGCCGCAGCCTGCGGGTCCACACCGTGCTGGCCGACGCCGCCAACGTGCGCGCCGAGCAGCTCGACGAGCTGCGCCAGGTGGTCGACGCGGCCGGGGCACGGCTCGTCGCTGGCCGACGTCGCGCACGACGACGGCTCACCGCGCCACGACCCCGTGAAGCTGGCCGCCGCCTACGCGCCGGATCATCGACGGCTGACGTCCGCACGCGACGGCGCCCGGGGCCCGAACCCCTTGTGCCACAGGCGTGTCGTGCGCCGTCGAGGGTTGTTGACGGGCGTGACAGGATGCGCTCCATGGCGATGACGGCACAGGTGAAGGCCGAGCTGGCCAACACCCAGATCACCAAGACCTGCTGCCGCAAGGCCGAGGTCGCGACCATGCTCCGCTTCGCCGGCGGGCTCCACATCGTGAGCGGCAAGATCGTCGTGGAGGCCGAGCTCGACACCGGCGCCGCCGCCCGTCGGCTGCGTCGCGACATCGACGAGGTCTACGGCCACAAGTCCGACGTCGTGATGGTGCAGGGCAACGGCCTGCGCAAGGGCAGCCGCTACATCGTGCGCGTCGTCAAGGACGGCGAGTCCCTCGCCCGGCAGACCGGCCTGCTCGACCAGCGCGGCCGCCCGGTCCGCGGCCTGCCGCCGGCCGTCGTGTCCGGCGGCGGCTGCGACGCCGTCGCGGCGTGGCGCGGCGCGTTCCTCGCCCACGGCTCGCTCACCGAGCCCGGCCGCTCGTCGTCCCTCGAGGTCACCTGCCCCGGCCCCGAGGCCGCGCTCGCCCTCGTCGGCGTCGCCCGCCGGCTCGGCATCCAGGCCAAGGCGCGCGAGGTGCGCGGGCGTCGACCGGGTCGTCATCCGCGACGGCGACGCCATCGGCGAGCTGCTCACCCGCCTCGGCGCCCACGAGACGCTGATGGCCTGGGAGGAGCGCCGGATGCGCCGCGAGGTCCGCGCCACCGCCAACCGGCTCGCCAACTTCGACGACGCCAACCTGCGCCGCTCCGCCCGCGCCGCCGTCGCCGCCGGCGCCCGCGTCGAGCGCGCGATGGAGATCCTCGGCGAGGAGGTGCCCGACCACCTCCGGCTCGCCGGCACCCTGCGCCTCGAGCACAAGCAGGCCTCCCTCGAGGAGCTCGGCCAGCTGCACGAGCCCGTGCTCACCAAGGACGCCATCGCCGGCCGGATCCGCCGCCTGCTCGCCATGGCCGACAAGCGCGCCGAGGAGCTCGGCATCCCCGACACCGAGGCGTCCCTCACGCCCGAGATGCTCGCCGACGACGACTGAGACCTGTCCCAAGAACGGGACGGGTCACCGGAGTTCGCGCTGACCTGTCCCATGAACGGGACGGGTCACCGGGCGTTGGCGCTGACCTGTCCCATGAACGGGACGGGTCACCGGAGTTGGCGCTGACCTGTCCCAAGAACGGGACAGGTCACCGAGCGCGTCGCCATCACGCCGACACCGGACGCTCGGATCGCGTGCGGGACGGCGGGCGGTAGGGTCGGACACGGCCTCAGACCCCGAGCTTCCAGGAGCATCGCAGTGACTGTTCGCGTCGGCATCAACGGCTTCGGCCGCATCGGCCGCAACTTCTTCCGGGCCGTGCGCGCCTCGGGTCTCGACATCGAGATCGTGGGGGTCAACGACCTCACCGACAACGCCGTGCTGGCCCACCTGCTCAAGTACGACTCGATCCTCGGCCGCCTCGACGCCGACGTGTCCTCGACCGACGACGCGATCGTCGTCGGCGGCCGGAGATCAAGGCGTTCGCCGAGCGCGACCCCGCCGCCCTGAGTGGGGCGACCTCGGCGTCGACGTCGTGGTCGAGTCCACCGGCTTCTTCACCGACGCCACCAAGGCGCGGGCCCACGTCGACGCCGGCGGGGCCAAGAAGGTCATCATCTCGGCGCCCGCGTCCAACGAGGACATCACCGTCGTGATGGGCGTCAACCACGAGCAGTACGACGGCGCGGCCCACACGGTCATCTCCAACGCCTCCTGCACGACCAACTGCCTCGGCCCGATGGCCAAGGCGCTCAACGACGACCTCGGCATCGTCAAGGGCCTGATGACGACCATCCACGCCTACACCGCCGACCAGAACCTGCAGGACAACATCCACAAGGACCTGCGTCGCGCCCGCGCCGCCGCGCTCAACGTCGTCCCGACGTCGACCGGTGCCGCCAAGGCGATCGGCCTGGTGCTGCCCGAGCTCAAGGGCAAGCTCGACGGCTACGCGCTGCGCGTGCCCGTGCCCGACCGGCTCGGCCACCGACCTCACCTTCGAGGCCGGCCGCGAGACCACGGTCGAGGAGGTCAACGCGATCGTCGAGAAGGCCGCCGACGGCCGCTTCCTCAAGTACTCCACCGACCCGATCGTCTCCAGCGACATCGTCACCGACCCGGCGTCCTGCATCTTCGACGCGCCGCTCACCAAGGTGATCGGCAACCAGGTCAAGGTCGTCGGCTGGTACGACAACGAGTGGGGCTACTCCAACCGCCTCGCCGACCTGATCGACTACATCGGCGAGACCCTCTGACGGTGGGGGACTACTCCGCCGCTCGGCGACGTCGCCGGCAAGCGCGTCCTCGTCCGCAGCGACCTCAACGTGCCGCTCGACGGCACGCACGATCACCGACGACGGCCGGATCCGCGCCAGCGTGCCGACCATCAAGGCGCTGGCCGACGCCGGCGCGCGGGTGGTCGTGACGGCGCACCTCGGCCGCCCGAAGGGCGCGCCCGAGGACCGCTACTCGCTGGCGCCCGTCGCGGCGCGGCTCGGCGAGCTGCTCGGCGCCGAGGTCGCGTTCGCCACCGACACGGTCGGCGAGTCGGCGCCGGCGACGGTCGCCGGCCTCGCCGACGGCCAGGTCGCGCTGCTCGAGAACGTGCGCTTCAACGCCGGCGAGACGAGCAAGGACGACGCCGAGCGCGGCGCCTTCGCCGACCAGCTCGCCGCGCTCGCCGACGCGTTCGTCAGCGACGGCTTCGGGGTCGTGCACCGCAAGCAGGCCAGCGTCTACGACGTCGCCCAGCGGCTGCCGCACGCGATGGGCGGCCTCGTCGCCACCGAGATCGACGGTGCTGCGCCGCCTCACCGAGGAGCCCGAGCGCCCCTACGTCGTCGTCCTCGGCGGCTCGAAGGTCTCCGACAAGCTCGGCGTCATCGACAACCTGCTCGGCAAGGCCGACAAGATCCTCATCGGCGGCGGGATGGTCTTCACCTTCCTCAAGGCCCAGGGCCACGAGGTCGGCAAGAGCCTGCTCGAGGAGGACCAGCTCGACACCTGCTTCGGCCTACCTCAAGCGCGCGGCCGAGACCGGCGTCCAGATCCTGCTGCCCGGCGACATCGTCGTCGACACGGCGTTCCCGGGCGGCGACCGCACGCCCGATCCGCGCGTCGTCCCGGCCGACCAGATCCCGGCCGACGCGCTGGGCCTCGACATCGGGCCGGCGTCCGGTGCCGACTTCGCGGCGGCCCTCGCCGACGCCCGCACCGTGTTCTGGAACGGCCCCATGGGCGTCTTCGAGGTGCCGCAGTTCGCCGACGGCACCCGGGCGGTCGCCGAGGCCCTCACCAGGATCGACGGGCTCTCGGTGGTCGGCGGCGGCGACTCCGCGGCCGCCGTCCGCGCCCTGGGGTTCGACGAGGCGGCGTTCGGCCACATCTCCACCGGCGGCGGCGCGTCGCTGGAGTACCTCGAGGGCAAAGAGCTCCCCGGCATCACGGTCCTGGAGGACTGACGCCCGGGGGCTCCGCCCCCGGGAACCCCCACTGGGGGCTCCGCCCCCAGACCCCCGACCTGCGCGAAAGTTGGATCATGAAGGCACAGCGAACCCCGCTCATGGCGGGCAACTGGAAGATGAACCTCAACCACCAGGAAGCGGTGGTGCTGGTCCAGAAGCTCGCCTGGACGCTGAGCGACAAGCGCCACGACTACGGCAAGGTCGAGGTGGTCGTGGCACCGCCGTTCACCGACCTCCGCTCGGTCCAGACGCTCGTGGACGGCGACCGCCTCTCGATCGGCTACGCGGCCCAGGACGTCTCCACGCACGAGAACGGCGCCTACACCGGTGAGATCTCGGCGGCGATGCTGAGCAAGCTCGGCTGCTCCTACGTCGATCGTCGGGCACTCCGAGCGCCGCGAGCACCACGGCGAGACCGACGAGGTGGTCAACGCCAAGGCGCACGCCGCGCACGCCGCCGGCATGGTGCCGCTGGTGTGCGTGGGCGAGGGGCTCGACGTCCGCCAGGCGGGCGAGCACGTGCCCCACACGATGGCCCAGGTGGCCGGCTCGCTCGCCGGGTTCACCGCCGAGCAGGTCGCCGGCCTCGTGGTCGCCTACGAGCCCGTCTGGGCGATCGGCACCGGCGAGGTCGCCACGCCGGAGGACGCGCAGGAGGTCTGCCAGGCGATCCGCGGCCAGGTGCGCGAGACCCACGGTGACGAGGCGGCGGACGCCGTCCGCATCCTCTACGGCGGTTCGGTGAAGGCCGCGAACGTCGCGGGCATCATGGCGAAGGCCGACGTCGACGGCTGCCTCGTGGGCGGCGCGAGCCTCCAGGTCGACGAGTTCGGCGGAATCTGCCGCTTCTACGACATGCCGACCCTCTGATCCGGCTCACCCGCACGGAGGCCCATGACGTAGGATTCCCGATCGTGAATGTGGAACTGATCCTGACCGTCTTCCTGCTGCTCGCGAGCGCCCTGATGATCCTGCTCGTGCTGCTCCACAAGGGGCGCGGCGGCGGGCTCTCCGACATGTTCGGCGGCGGTGTCTCGAGCAGCCTCGGCGGCTCCTCGGTGGCCGAGCGCAACCTCGACCGCTTCACCATCGGCACGGGCATCGTGTGGTTCACCTGCGTGATCGCCCTCGGCCTGCTCAAGGCTTACTGACCCTCCCGTCCCGTTCGACACCCGAGATACAGGAGTCACCCCCCATGGCTGGTGCAGGAAACGCCATCCGCGGTAGCCGCGTCGGCGCCGGACCGATGGGCGAGGCGGAGCGCGGCGAGGCCGCACCCCGTCAGGCCGTCACCTACTTCTGTTCCCACGAGCACCGGTCGGTGATCACGTTCTCGGTCGAGGCCAACGTGCCCGACCACTGGGACTGCCCCAAGTGCGGGCTGCCCGCCTCGCTCGACTGCGACAACCCGCCGCCGGCTCCCAAGATCGAGCCGTACAAGACCCACCTGGCCTACGTGAAGGAGCGCCGCTCCGACCAGGAGGCCGAGGTCATCCTCGACGAGGCGATCCAGCTGCTGCGCACCCGCCGCAAGTCGGGCGAGATCATCTTCTAGGACGGCCGCGGTCGGGCTGGACGCACGCGTCACTCTTCTACTAACATGAGTGAATCACTCGGGTTAGTAGTCAGGAGAACGAGATGCGCCGCACGACCTTTGCTCCGATCGACGTCGTCACCGCCCTGGTGAGCGGATCGTTCGCCACCGCGTTCATGACCCTCGCGGTCGTCGTCGCCCGCTGAACCACGCCGACGCGGCGCCTCACAGGCGCGAGGCGGCCTCGCGGTCGAGCCACCACGTGGTCTCGTCGACGCCCGACGACACCACGGGCGGGGGTGTCGGTCAGCGAGCCGTCCTCGGCGAGGGCGCGGGCCACGGCCTCGGCCTTGCCGTCGCCCGAGGCCATGAACCAGACCTGGCTCGAGCGCTCCATCGCCTCGAAGGTGAGCGACACGCGGTCGGGCGGCGGCTTCGGCGAGTCGTGGACGGCGACCGCGATCCGGCCGGTGGTCGCGGCGGCCGGGTGGTGGGGGAACAGCGAGGCGACGTGGCCGTCGGGCCCGATGCCGAGCATCAGGACGTCGAACCCGCCGGCGCCGTGGGCGCGCAGGTCGGCGGAGTAGGCGTCGGCCGCCTCCTCGGCGGTGGCGACGTCGGCGGTCGACGGCACCTCGTGCACCTGGGTGGCACCCACGGCGTCGAGGAAGGCCGCGCGTGCCTGGAGCGCGTTGCGGTCGGTCGAGTCGGGGGCCACGAAGCGCTCGTCGCCGAACCAGACGGAGACGCGGGTCCAGTCGACCTCCGAGCCGGGCGAGAGCCTCGCCAGCTCGCGGTGGACGGCGTCCGCGATGCTGCCGCCGGTGAGGCCGATCGTGGGGTCGTGGCCCGCGGCCTGCAGGTCGGCCAGGCGCGACAGCAGCTCGCCGGCGACGGCGGTCGCCAGGTCCTCCGCGGTCGGCTGCACCTCGATGCGCGGGGTCACCGCTTCGCCGTCCCGCTCTGCTTGGCGACGGTGCGGATCGTGGCGGCGTAGACGTCGTCCTCGTCGAGGCGCCGCAGCTCCTCGGCGAGCAGCTCGGGCAGGTGACGTCGCTTGAGCGCGATCGGCCGGTCGGGCCGTCCGGGCGAGGTGAAGGTCGCCAGCCGGCCGTCGGTCCGGTGGATCCGGATCGGACCCTCCTTGGTCTCCATCACGACGTCGGTGATGCCCGGCCCCGAGGAGCCGGTGCGCGTGACCTGGACCTTGAGCCGGCTCCGCAGCCACGCCGCCAGCAGGTCGGCGCTCGGGCTGATCCGCTCCGACGTCACCGTCGCCGAGGTGACCTTGAGGGGGTGCTGGTCGAGCGAGGCCGCCAGCAGCGCCCGCCACGGGGTGAGGCGCGTCCAGGCGAGGTCGGTGTTGCCCGCGACGTACGACTCGCACTGCACCTCGAGCGCCTTGGTCTTGCCGCGGTGCACCTCGGCGGCGTCGGTGATCCGACGCTTCGCGAGCTTGCCCAGCGGGTCGGACGCCGGGTCGGCCGGCGGCTCGTGCGGCCACCAGATGGCGACGGGGGAGTCGGGCAGGAGCAGCGGCAGCACGACGGAGTCGGGGTGCTTGACCACCTCGCCCTCGAGCCGGATGACGGCGGCCTCGCCGCCCCAGCCCGCGCCGGTGCCCACCTGGGCGTTGACGACGGCGGTGCCCCGTGGCGAGCCCAGCACGACGCCCAGCACCCGCGCCGGGTGCTCGTGCGTCGCCTTGCGCGCGTTGCTCATGGCCTCGTCGGACGACTCCTCGTCGACGACCACGATCAGCGTCATCACCATGCCCATGGCCGGCGAGCCGGCCTTGGTGCGGGCGCGGACGAACTCGGCCGCGATCCGCGCGGAGTTCGTGTCGGTGAGCTCGATCATCTCAGGGTCGCCTCCAGACGCGGCCGTCACGGGCGAGCATGGCGTCGGCCGACGCCGGCCCCCAGGTACCCACGGGATAGGGCTCGGGCTCGCCGTGCTCCTCCCACCGCTCCAGGATCGGGTCGAGGATCTGCCACGACAGCTCGACCTCCTCGTGCCGGGGGAAGAGCGGCGGGTCGCCCAGCAGGACGTCGAGGATGAGGCGCTCGTAGGCCTCGGGCGAGGCCTCGGTGAAGGAGCCGCCGTAGGCGAAGTCCATGTTGACGTCGCGGATCTCCATCTGGGTGCCGGGCACCTTGGAGCCGAAGCGGAGCGTCATGCCCTCGTCGGGCTGCACGCGGATGACGAGCGCGTTCTGCGTGAGGTCCTCCACGGACGTCGCGCTGAACGGCTGGTGCGGCGCCCGCTTGAACACCAGCGCCACCTCGGAGACGCGGCGACCGAGGCGCTTGCCCGTGCGGAGGTAGAACGGGACGCCGGCCCAGCGGCGGTTGTCGACCTCGAGCGTGATCGCGGCGTAGGTCTCGGTGCGCGACTGCTTGCCGATGCCCTCCTCGTCGTGGAAGCCGGGCACCTTGACGCCGCCCGCCCACCCGGCCGCGTACTGGCCGCGCGCGGTCGCCCGGTCGAGCCGGCGGGGCAGGCGCACCGAGGCCAGCAGCTTCTGCTTCTCCAGCCGCAGCGCCTCGGCGTCGAACGAGGTGGGCTCCTCCATGGCGACCAGCGCCATCAGCTGCAGCAGGTGGTTCTGGATGACGTCGCGGGCCGCGCCGATGCCGTCGTAGTAGCCGGCCCGACCGCCGATGCCGCCGTCCTCGGCCATGGTGATCTGCACGTGGTCGACGTAGTGGCTGTTCCACAGCGGCTCGAACATGGTGTTGGCGAACCGCGTCGCCAGCACGTTCTGCACCGTCTCCTTGCCCAGGTAGTGGTCGATCCTGAAGATGGCCTCGGGCGGGAAGACCGCGTCGAGGTGGGCGTTGAGCTCGCGCGCCGACTCGAGGTCGTGGCCGAACGGCTTCTCGATCACCACGCGGCGCCAGGCGCCGTCGGTGGACGTCGCGAGGCCCGACTCCTTGAGCTGCTGGGCGACCACGCCGAAGCCGGACGGCGGGATGGCCAGGTAGAACGCGTGGTTGCCGCCGGTGCCGCGCACCTCGTCGAGCTCCTCGATGACGCGACGGAGCTGGGCGAAGGCCTCCGGGTCGTCGTAGGAGCCCGGGACGAACCGGAAGCCCTCGGCGAGCTGGTTCCAGACCTCCTCGCGGAACTCGGTGCGCGCGTGCGCCTTCACCGAGTCGTGCACGATCTGGGCGAAGTCCTGGTCGGCCCAGTCGCGGCGGGCGAAGCCGACGAGGCTGAACCCCGGCGGCAGCAGCCCCCGGTTGGCCAGGTCGTAGATGGCCGGCATGACCTTCTTGCGCGACAGGTCACCCGTGACCCCGAACAGCACCATGCCGCACGGGCCGGCGATGCGGGGGAGCCGGCGGTCCTGCTCCTGCCTGAGGGGGTTCACGTAGGCCATCAGGCCATCAGCTCCTGTGCTGCCGGTAGTAGTCGATCAGCCCCCGGGTCGAGGCGTCCTGGTCGTCGAGGACGTCCTGGTCGCCGGCGACCGCGGGGCTCAGCCGCTGCGCGAGCTGCTTGCCGAGTTCTACCCCCCACTGGTCGAAGCTGTCGATCCCCCACACGACGCCCTGCGTGAACGTGATGTGCTCGTAGAGCGCGATCAGCTGACCCAGCACGGACGGCGTCAGCCTGGGCGCCATGATCGAGGTGGTCGGCCGGTTGCCGGTGAAGACCCGGGCCGGCACCAGCTCCTCGGCGGTGCCCTCGGCCCGGACCTCCTCGGCGGTCTTGCCGAACGCCAGCGCCTGGGTCTGGGCGAAGAAGTTCGCCAGGAACAGCTCGTGGACGTCGACGTCGTGCCCGTCGACGGAGTCCCTCAGCGGGTAGGAGGGGTCGGCGAAGGCGATGAAGTCGGCGGGCACGAGCCGGGTGCCCTGGTGGATGAGCTGGTAGAACGCGTGCTGGCCGTTGGTGCCGGGCTCGCCCCAGAACACCTCGCCCGTGCCGCTGGTGACCGGCGTGCCGTCCCACCGCACGCCCTTGCCGTTGGACTCCATCGTCAGCTGTTGCAGGTAGGCCGGGAACCGGTGCAGGAGCTGGGCGTAGGGGAGCACGGCGTGGGTCTGGGCGTCGAGGAAGTCGGTGTACCAGACGTTGAGCAGGCCCATCAGCGCCGGCACGTTGCGCGACGTCGGTGCGGTGCGGAAGTGCTCGTCGAGGGCGTGCATGCCGGCGAGCAGGTCGGCGAAGTGCTCCGGTCCGATGGCCACGGCGAGCGAGGCACCGATGGCGGAGTCCATCGAGTAGCGGCCGCCCACCCAGTCCCAGAACCCGAAGGCGTTGGCGGGGTCGATGCCGAAGTCGGCCACCTTGTCGAGTGCGGTCGAGACGGCCACGAAGTGCTTGGCCACCGCCTCCTCCGGGTCGGCGCCGTCACCGAGCCCGTCGAGCAGCCACGCCCGGCACAGGCGGGCGTTGGTGAGGGTCTCGAGGGTGCCGAAGGTCTTGCTCGAGACGATGAACAGCGTCGAGGCGGGGTCGAGGCCCGCGAGCGTCGTCGCGGCGTCGGTCGGGTCGATGTTGCTGATGAAGCGGCACTCGATCAGCTCGTGGCGGTAGGGCGCGAGCGCCTCGTAGGCCATGACGGGCCCGAGGTCGGAGCCGCCGATCCCGATGTTGACCACCGTGCGGATCCGTTCGCCGGTGACGCCGGTCCAGGCCCCGCTGCGGACGTCGTCGGCGAACGCGTAGACGCGGTCGAGCACCTCGTGGACGTCGGCGACGACGTCCTGCCCGTCGACGGTGAGCGAGGCGTCGCGGGGGAGCCGGAGCGCGGTGTGGAGCACCGCGCGGTCCTCGGTCACGTTGACGTGCTCACCGGCGAACATCGCGGACCGCCGCTCCTCCAGGCCCACGGCTCGAGGCCAGCTCGACGAGCGTCGCCAGGAGGTCGTCGTCGACCAGACCCTTGGAGAGGTCGACGTGGAGGTCGGCCGCGCCGAGGGTCAGGCGCTCGACGCGCCCGGGGTCGGCGTCGAACCAGGCGCGCAGGTCGGGCGCGAACCCGGCGGCGCGCTCCTGGAGCCGGCGCCACGCCTCGGTGGTCGTGGCGTCGACCGGTGCCGTCACTGCGCGGCCTTCTCCATCTGGCCCTCCACGGTCTCGACGAGCTCGTCCCACGACTTCTTGAACTTGTCGACGCCCTCGGTCTCGAGGGTCAGCATCACGTCGTCCCAGTCGATGCCGACGGCCTCGAGCTGGTCGAGCACGGCCTGGGCGTCGGCGCTGCGGCCGCTCACCTTGTCGCCCTCGACCTCGCCGTGGTCGGCGAAGGCCTGCATCGTCTTCTCGGGCATCGTGTTCACCGTGTCGGCCACCACCAGGTCGGTCACGTAGAGCGTGTCGGGGTAGTCGGGGTTCTTGACGCCGGTCGAGGCCCAGAGCGGCCGCTGCGCGTTCGCGCCGTCGGCTGCCAGCGCCTTCCAGCGGTCGCTCGCGACGACCTCCTCGAAGGCCCCGTAGGCGACCACCGCGTTGGCGACGGCGGCCTTGCCCTTGAGGGCCTTCGCCTCGTCGCTGCCGATGTCGTCCAGTCGCGTGTCGACCTCGCTGTCGACCCGCGAGACGAAGAACGACGCCACCGAGCGGATGCCCGAGAGGTCGATGCCGGCGTCGCGCGCCTGCTCGAGGCCGCTGAGGTAGGCGTCCATGACGGCCCGGTAGCGCTCGACGCTGAAGATCAGGGTGACGTTGACGCTGATGCCCTCGGCGACGACCGCGGTGATGGCCGGCAGCCCCTCGAGGGTGGCGGGGACCTTGATCAGGACGTTGGGGCGGTCGACCGCCGACCACAGCGCCTTCGCCGAGGCGATCGTGGCGTCGGTGTCGTTGGCCAGGTCGGGCTCGACCTCGATCGAGACGCGACCGTCGTCCTTGGTGGACGTCGCGACCGGGGCCAGCACGTCGCAGGCGTTGCGGACGTCCTCGGTGGTGAGCTCGAAGATCACCTCGTCGACCGGCTTGTCGGCCGCGACGAGCTCGCGCACCTGCTCGTCGTACCGCTCGCCGTTGGCGATGGCCGAGGCGAAGATCGTGGGGTTGGTGGTGACCCCCACGACGGAGCTGTCCTTCACGAGGTCGGCGAGGTTGCCGGTCTCGATCCGCTCGCGCGACAGGTCGTCGAGCCAGATCGACACCCCGGCGTCCGCCAGTGCCTTCAAACGATCACTCATGGTGCTCCCCTCCCAGGGTTCGGTGGACGGTGGGCCGGTCGGCCTTGTCGGCCCGGTCAGCCGGTGACGGTGCGCAGGCTGTCCCGGGCCGCGTCGGCGACCGCCTCGGCGGTCAGGCCGTACTCGGTGTAGATGCGTTGGTAGTCGGCCGACTGCGCCGAACCGGTCGATCGAGACGATGCGGCCGTGGTCGCCGACGTACTCGCGCCAGCCCTGCTTGACGCCGGCCTCGACCGAGACGCGGGCCTTGACCGTGGGCGGCAGCACCGTGGTGCGGTAGGCCTCGTCCTGCTCCTCGAACCACTCCAGGCACGGCATCGAGACGACGCGCGCCTTGATGTCGTCGGCGGCGAGCAGGTCGCGGGCGGCGACGGCGATCTGCACCTCGGAGCCCGTGCCCATCAGGACGACGTCGGGGACGCCTCCCTCGGCGTCGACCAGCACGTAGGCGCCGCGGGCGACGCCGTCGGTGGTGCCGTAGCCCTGCTCGCCGCGTGGGAACACCGGGACGTTCTGCCGCGTGAGCGCCAGCGCGGCGGGGGTGTCGGTCCGGGCGAGGATCGGCGGCCCAGGCGGCCGCGGTCTCGTTGGCGTCGGCGGGGCGGACGACGTCGAGGCCGGGCATCGCCCGCAGCGCCGCGAGGTGCTCGATGGGCTGGTGGGTCGGGCCGTCCTCGCCGAGGCCGATGGAGTCGTGGGTCCACACGTAGGTGACGGGCAGCCTGCTGAGCGCCGCGACGCGCACCGAGCCGCGCATGTAGTCGGAGAACGTGAGGAACGTGCCGCCGAAGACGCGGGTCAGGCGGTCGGCCGCGATGCCGTTCATGATCGCGCCCATGCCGTGCTCGCGGATGCCGAAGTGCAGCACCCGGCCCTGGTAGGGGTCGGCGGTCCAGTCGTGGGTGCTGCGGCTCTCCGGCACGAACGACGGTGCGTCGGTGATGGTGGTGTTGTTCGACCCGGCGAGGTCGGCCGAGCCGCCCCACAGCTCGGGCATCAGCGGGGCGACCGCGTTGATGACCTTGCCGGACGCCGCCCGCGTGGCCACGCCCTTCGCGTCGGGCTCCCAGGTCGGCAGGGCGGCGCCGACCTCCTCGGGGACCTTGCGCTCCTTGAGGCGGTGCAGCAGCGCGGCGGCCTCGGGGTGGGCCGAGGACCACGCGGCGTACTTCTCGTCCCACTCCGCGCCCCACGCCGCGCCGCGCTCGCGCAGCGAGCGGGTGTGCTGCGAGGACCTCGGCGGGCACCTCGAAGGTCTGGGCCGGGTCCCAGCCGAGGATCTCCTTGGTGGCCGCGACCTCGTCGTCCCCGAGGGCGCTGCCGTGCGCCGCCTCGGTGCCCTGGGCGTTCGGGGCGGGCCACGCGATCACCGTGTCGAGCACGATCAGCGACGGCTGGTCGGTGACCTCGCCCGCCGCGACCACGGCCGCGTGCAGCGCCGGCACGTCCTCGACGTACTCGGTGCCGCCGTTGGTCCAGTCGACGACCTGCACGTGCCAGCCGTAGGCCTCGTACGCTCGCGGCGACGTCCTCGGTGAAGGCGATGTCGGTGTCGCCCTCGATCGAGATCCGGTTGCGGTCGTAGATCATCGTGAGGTTGCCGAGCTCCTGCGTGCCGGCGATCGAGCTGGCCTCGCTGCTCACGCCCTCCTGCAGGTCGCCGTCGGAGCACAGCACGTAGACGTGGTGGTCGAACAGGCTCTCGCCGGGGGCGGCGTCGGCGTCCAGCAGGCCGTGGACGCGGCGGGCCGACATGGCCATGCCGACGCCGTTGGCGACGCCCTGCCCCAGCGGGCCGGTGGTCACCTCGACGCCGGCGGTGTGGCCGAGCTCGGGGTGGCCGGGGGTCTTCGAGCCCCACGTGCGCAGCGCCTTGAGGTCCTCGAGCTCGAGCCCGAAGCCACCGAGGTACAGCTGGGTGTAGAGCGTGATCGAGCTGTGGCCGCACGAGAGCACGAAGCGGTCGCGCGCGACCCACTCCGGGTCGGCGGGGTCGTGGCGCATGACCTTCTGGAAGAGCAGGTACGCCACCGGCGCGAGGCTCATCGCGGTGCCGGGGTGGCCGTTGCCGACCTTCTGCACGGCGTCCATCGCCAGCACCCGACAGGTGTCGACCGCCAGCTTGTCGATGTCGGTCCAGTCGAGTGCGGGGGTGGTGCTCACAGGGCTCCTCGGTACGGCGTTCGAGACGTGCTCTCGGGCAATGACGAGCCTACTCACGATGACGGATAGACTCACACCCGCCTGAGCGAGCCGTAACCTCGTGGCCCGCCCCTCCAGTACCCCGTGAGGACACCTGTGACGTACGTCGGTGAGTCGCGACCGGCTGTGCAGACGCCCGACTCCGGACCGTCCGCGAGCCTGAAGGACGTGCTGGCCGCCTACGTCGGCCTCACCAAGCCGCGCGTCATCGAGCTGCTGCTCCTCACCACGGTGCCGGTCATGTTCTTCGCCGAGCGCGGCGTGCCCGCCCTCGGGCTGGTGGTCGCCACCGTCGTCGGCGGCGCCCTCTCGGCCGGGTCGGCCTCGACCTACAACTGCGTCTACGACCGCGACATCGACGAGCAGATGCGCCGCACCCGACGCCGTGCCCTGCCCCGTCACGTCGTCACCCCCCGTGCCGCACTGGTGTTCGCGACCGTGCTCGCCGTGCTCTCCACCGTGGTGCTGTACGTGTGGGTCAACCCGCTCTCGGCGCTGCTCTCGGTCACCGCCAACGCCTTCTACGTCTTCGGCTACACGATGCTGCTGAAGCGCCGCACCACCCAGAACATCGTCTGGGGCGGGATCGCCGGCTGCTTCCCGGCCCTCATCGGCTGGACCGCCGTCACCGGCGAGCTGTCCTGGGTGCCCGTCGTGCTGTTCATGGTCGTGTTCTTCTGGACGCCGCCGCACACCTGGGCGCTCGCCCTGCGGTACCGCGAGGACTACGCCAACGTCGACGTCCCGATGCTGCCCGTGGTGCGCCCCGCCGCCGAGGTCGGCCGCCAGATCGTGCTCTACAGCTACGTGATGGTCGCGACGTCGTTGCTGCTGTGGCCGGTCGCCGGCACCGGCTTCGTCTACCCGGTCGCGGCGCTCGTGCTCGGCGTCGTTTTCCTCGTCGAGGCGCACCGCATGTGGGCGCCGGGCGCGCGACACCGAGGACCTCTCGCGTGATCCAGCCGATGCGGCTGTTCCACCACAGCAACCTCTACCTGTCGCTGCTGTTCGTGGCCGTGGCCCTCGACCCGCTGCTGTTCTGACGGCCGCGGCTCCGCGCGGCCGTCCTAGTCCGCCTGGGGGATCGCCGACCTGAGCGGCAGAGTGACCGAGAGCACCGCGTGGGTGACCGCGGCCGAGGTGAGGGCGGCGCCGAGCAGGTGGAAGCCGACGAGGACCTCGGGGAGGTCGGTGAAGTACTGGACGAAGCCGATGGTGCCCTGGCCGAGCTCGACCGCGAGCAGGACGGCGACCGCGCGGCGCGCCGTCCCGGCGGCGAGGAGCAGGCCGACGGTGAGGCCGACGAGCAGGAAGACCGCGTCGGCGTGGAGCTGGCTGACCTGCAGGGGGTCGAGGCCGTTGCGCTCGGTCTCGGCGTCGCCGGCGTGGGGGCCGGCGCCGGTGACGACGGTCCCGAGGTAGAGCACCACCCAGGCGGCGGCGAAGGTGAGCCAGGCGAGCGTCTGGACGCGGCCGCGGGTCCAGGCCGCGGGCGACCCGGGTGGGTCGTCGATGCGCCGCAGGAACAGGACCGCGACCCCGATCATCGCCATCGACAGCAGCAGGTGGAGCGCGACCAACCACGAGTTCAGGTCGGTGAGCACGGTGATCCCGCCGAGCACGGCCTGGGCCGGGACGCCGAGCGCCAGCACCAGCGCCAGCCTCCGCAGCTCACGGCGTCCGGTCCGCCAGGCGGCGACCAACGTCGCCACCGCGACGGCGGTGAGCACGAACGTCAGCATCCGGTTGCCGAACTCGATGGCGGAGTGGAGGTCGAGGTCGCCGTGCGGCGTCAGGGACTCCTCGGTGCAGCGCGGCCAGGTCGGGCAGCCGAGGCCCGAGCCGGTCAGCCGCACCGCGCCGCCGGTGACGACGATCCCGATGTTGGCCACGAGGCTCGCCCAGCCGAACACCCTCACGTGGCGGCCGAGCCAGGCGAGCAGGGCGCTCACTCCCACTGGAACGTCCTGGCGGTCGCGACCGCACCGACGGCGGTCCAGCCGGCGAGCACGAGCAGGTCGCGCCCCGGGAAGCCGCCGTGCATCAACGCGGTGCGCACGGCCTCGCCGAGGGCTCCCGACGGCAGCCACTGGACGACGTCGCCGAAGGAGCCGTAGGCCGACGCGGGCAGCACCACCGCCCCACCTGCCATCAGCAGCAGGTAGACGAGGTTGGCGGCGGCGAGGGTCGCCTCCGGGCGCAGCGAGCCCGCGACGAGCAGCCCGAGGGACGCGAAGGCCGAGGTGCCGAGGACGACGGTGGCGAGCGCGCCCAGCACGTTCGCGTCGGGCTCCCACCCGAGGCCGAACGCCACCGCGCCGATCACGACGACCTGCAGGGCCTCGACCGCGAGCAGGGCCAGCACCTTGCCGACCAGCAGGCCGGTGCGCGACAGCGGCGAGGTGCCGAGGCGCTTGATGACCCCGTACCGGCGCTCGAACCCGGTGGCGATGGCGAGCGCGGTGAACGACGTCGACATCACCGCCAGCGCGAGGACGCCGGGAGCGAAGGTGTCGACGCCGTAGGAGAGGTCGACCTTGTCGGCACCGCGGACGCCGCCCACCAGCACGATCACCGGGATCACCACGGCGAGCAGCAGCTGCTCACCGTTGCGGAGCATCAGCCGCGCCTCCATCGAGGCCTGGGCCAGCACCTGCCGGACGGCGGGGGCCGCGCCGGGCGCGGGAGCGAAGGCGCTCGCCGCCGGGCTGGTCGAGCCTGTCGGGCTGGTCATGGTGCCCTGTGCCCGGTGAGCTCGAGGAACACGTCCTCGAGGTTGCGCTGACCGAGCGTCAGCGACTCGGGCAGCACCCCGTGCGTCTCGCACCAGCGCGAGACCTTGCCGAGCGTGGAGGCGTCGGCCGGGCCGCTGATGACCAGGCTCACCGCGTCGAGCTGGGTGACCTCGGTGGCCGGGCCGAGCTCGGCCGCGAGGGAGGCGGGCGAGCCGGGCGGGAACGGCTCGGTGACGACCAGGCGGATCGTCGCCACGGTGCCGCCGCGGGTCAGCTCGAGCGGGGTGCCCGAGGCCACGAGGGAGCCCTTGTCGACGATGTGCACGCGGTCGGCGAGCCGCTCGGCCTCGTCCATGTAGTGCGTGGTGAGGACCACCGTCACGCCGTCGGTTCGCAGCTCCTCGAGCAGCTCCCAGACCGTGCGCCTGACCGCAGGGTCGAGCCCGGCGGTCGGCTCGTCGACGAAGACGAGCTCGGGGCGACCGACGATCGCCATGGCGAGCCCGAGGCGCTGCTGCTGGCCGCCGGAGAGCCGGCGGTACGGCGTCCGGCCGCAGTCGCCGAGGCCGAGCCGCTCGACCAGCACGTCGACCGGCACCGGGTGGGCGTGCAGCCGCGAGACGTGACGCAGCATCTCGACCGCCCGGACGCCGCCCCACGCGCCGCCGTTCTGCAGCATGACGCCGATCCGGGGGAGGAGGGCCTTGCGGTCGCGCACCGGGTCGAGCCCGAGGACCCGGACCGAGCCCTGCTGCGGCTTGCGGTACCCCTCGCAGGTCTCCAGCGTGGTGGTCTTCCCGGCACCGTTCGGCCCGAGCACGGCGGTGATCGTGTGAGGCTCGACCCGGAGCCCCAGGTGGTCGACCGCGACCTTGTCGCCGTACCTCATCACCAGGCCGTCGACGAGGACGGCTGGCTGGTCGGACACGCGTGGAGTCTAGGGTTTGCGCCGTGAACCAATGGGTGGCGGGTGCGGTGATGGCGACGAGCCTGCTCGCCACCGTGCTGCTGCTCGTGATGCTCGTCCGCGACGAGGTCGCGCAGGACCGCACCTTCGGCCTGCTCGCCTCGATCGAGCTGCTGCTGGTCGTGCAGCTGGTGGTCGGGAGCATCGCCCTCGCCCGCACCGAGCGGGACGTCGACGGGGTGCTGTTCGTGAGCTACCTCGTCGGGGTCGTGCTCGCGCTGCCGATCGGTGTCTTCTGGTCGCTGGCCGAGCGGACCCGCGCCGGCACCGGCGTCCTGCTCGTCGCGGCGCTGACGGTCGTCGCGCTGCAGCTGCGCCTCGGGACCATCTGGGACGGCGCCGGTGCGTGAGCTCTCCTCGGGCCCCGGCCGGGTCCTCGTCTTCGTCTACGGCGTGTTCGCGGTCGCCGCGACCGGCCGCTCGCTCGTGCAGCTCGGCACCCACGCCGACCGCGCCCCGCTGGCCTACTCCCTCTCGCTCCTCGCGGCGCTGATCTACCTGGCCGCGACCACCTGCCTCCTCCTCGGCGGACGGCGGGCCTGGGCCGCCGCCTGCGTCGCGTGCACGGTCGAGCTGCTCGGCGTGCTCTCCGTCGGCGCGCTCTCGTACGCAGCGACCGACCTGTTCCCCGACAAGACCGTGTGGTCGCACTTCGGCCAGGGGTACGGCTTCCTGCCGCTCGTGCTGCCGTTCCTCGGGCTGGCGTGGCTGCGCGCGACCCGACCCGACGCTGGTTGAGGCGGGTGCGCTTCACCACGCTGGTTGAGGAGGTCGCGCTTCACCACGGTGGTTGAGGAGGTCGCGCTTCACCCTGGTGGTTGAGGAGGTCGCTCTGCGACCGTCTCGAAACCGCTGAGCCGGAAGGCTTCCCTCGCGAAGCCATGGACGTCACCAGACGGTGGTTGAGGAGGTCGCTCTGCGACCGTCTCGAAACCGCTGAGCCGGAAGGCTTCCCTCGCGAAGCCATGGACCTCACCACACGGTGGTTGAGGAGGTCGCTCTGCGACCGTCTCGAAACCGCCGAGCCGGAAGGTTCCCTCGCGAAGCCATGGACCTCACCGGGTTTCGAGACGCTCCCTAGCGGGAGCTCCTCAACCACCGTTGGGGCGGGCCGATCACAGGTGGCCGGGTGCACCTCACCCCACGGTGGTTGAGGAGGTCGCTCTGCGACCGTCTCGAAACCGCTGAGCCGGAAGAGTTCCCTCGCGAAGCCATGGACGTCACCGGGTTTCGAGACGCTCCCTAGCGGGAGCTCCTCAACCACCGTTGGGGCGGGCCTCACAGGTGGCCGGGTGCACGTCACCACACGGTGGTTGAGGAGGTCGCTCTGCGACCGTCTCGAAACCGCTGAGCCGGAAGGCTTCCCTTGCGAAGCCATGGACCTCACCAGGTTTGAGAGGCTCCCTAGCGGGACCGTCCTCGAACCACCGCTGAGCCGGCGGAAGGCTTCCCTTGCGAAGCCGTGGACGTCACCCGGTTTCGAGACGCTCCCTAGCGGGAGCTCCTCAACCACCGTTCTCGGCCACCGTCCGGGCGAGCTCGTCAACCACCGCGCCGTGGCGCGTAGCCGACCCGCACGGGCCCGGACGCGCGGGCCACCCCGCCGATCTGGGCCGGCACGGGCGTGGGGTGCTGCTCCCAGAGGGGCGTCAGGTCGTAGGCGTCGACGAGCCGCAGCATCGCCGTCGACATCGCGGCGAGCGAGAACGGCTGGGCGGGGCAGGTGTGGCGGCCGTGGCCGAACGCCGTCACGAGCTGGGGGGAGGCGAGGCCGGCGACGGGGTGCAGGCGGTGGCGGTCCCAGCGGTCGGGGTCCCAGGTGTCGAGGCCGGGGGCGGCGGAGGTGTTGAGCAGGGGGAGCAGCGTCGCGATGGTCCACCCGGGCGGCACCTGGTAGGTCGTCGTCGCCGTCGGAGAACGAGACGGGGGCCAGCACCGAGCGCGCCATGATCGAGCGTTGGGCGAGGCGGGTGGACTCCAGCGCGCAGCGTCCGGCGTACTCGCCGTCGCCCGCGCGCAGCCGCGTGACGGCCTCGGGGTGGGCGAGCAGGTCGACCAGGGCCCAGCCCAGGGCCGCGTGCAGGTTCGACATCGAGGCGATGTGGAGCAGGGCCACGTCGAGGGCGATGCCGCGGCGCCGCGCCTCCTCGTCGGGCTCGTCGGCCCACGCGTCGTGGACCCGGCCGAAGAGGCCGTCGTCCGTGGGCAGCGGACCGACCACGTCGACCACCTCGGCGAGCGCGGCGGACTCGGCGACCTTCCCGGACGCCGCCACGGCGGCCATGGTGTCGGGGTGCACGAACGCGTCCGAGCCGTCCAGCACGTCGAACGCCGCGACGAGGCGCTCGAAGCCGTCGCCGGTGGCGGCCGCGGTGCCGGCCCACGAGGCCAGGCCGAGACGGTGCCCGAGTCGCCGGGTCAGGTCGAAGACGTCGGCCTCACCGGACTCGCCGAGCTCGGCGATGCTCGCGTCGAGGGCGGCCTCGAGGTTGGTGAGGTAGACCGCCACGTCGCCCTTGCGGAACAACGTGCCGGGGAGGACGCGTCGGCCGTCGAAGATGCCGTCGGGCAGCTTGCGCCGCAGCATCAGGTAGTCGGCGACGCCCTTGCTGGCGACCTCCTCCTTCAGCGCGTAGAACGACTCCACGCCGTCGGGGGAGAAGGTGAACAGGTAGTGGTCGCGGCCGTGGGAGAGCGCGAACGTGTCCCCGTGCTCGGCGCGGGCCGCGGCGATCTCGGCGACGGCGTCCTCGACCTCGGCGTGCCAGGGGAGGCCGTGGGAGGCCGCCGGGGGAGCAGGCACGATGGGGTCGGGCACGAGCGCATCTAATCACCAGTCCTGACCCGCTCCGGTGGGCCACGTCACTAAGGGTGGCCTTGCTTGAACGGCCCCGACCATTAACGGCACACTGGTGTTGTGGAATTCAGCGGTCAGGCCCCCGGGCAGAGCGACGAGACGACGCGGCAGCGCGTCGCCCGCTCGATCCTGGTCGACGGCCCCTCCACCGCAGCCGCCCTGGCCGCCCGGCTCGACCTGACGCCCGCCGCGGTCCGCCGGCACCTCGACCAGCTGCTCGAGGAGGGCCACGTGCTGGCCCGCGACGCCCGGCCCGCCGCCGGCCGCGGCCGCGGTCGCCCCGCCAAGGTCTTCGCGCTCACCGAGGCGGGTCGCGACGGCTTCGACCAGCAGTACGACGACCTGGCCGCCGCCGCGCTGCGCTTCCTCGCCGAGACCGGCGGCGACGACGCCGTCCGCGAGTTCGCCCGTCGCCGGGCCTCCTTCGTCGAGGAGCGCTTCGGCCCCGTCGCGCTCGCCCACCCCGACCTCACCCCGGCCGAGGTGCTGGCGAGCGTGCTGTCCGACGAGGGCTACGCCGCCTCGGTGCGCAGCTCGCCGGTCGGCGACCAGCTCTGCCAGCAGCACTGCCCCGTCTCGCACGTGGCCCACGAGTTCCCGCAGCTGTGCGAGGAGGAGACCGCGGCCATCAGCCGCGTGCTCGGCCGGCACGTGCAGCGCCTGGCGACGATCGCCCACGGCGACGGCGTCTGCACCACCTGCATCCCCGACATGAAGCCCGACGTCCCGCGCACGA
>CAWHNR010000016.1:0-115114 GCA_963830575.1 uncultured Actinomycetota bacterium | reverse complement strand
GACCGATCAGGTGCTGAAGCCAATCGAGACCGTGGTGAAGGTAATAGTGCAAGACTACTCCGGCGCGGTGGAGAAGGGGCTGGAGACAGCCAGCACCTTCAAGCTGCCAATCTGCAGGGCGCCATGAGTCCGTGGTCGGGGGGCGGTCTCTGACCGCCTCACCGGCCGAGCCGGGCCCGCACGGCGCGCCGTGTGGCTGGGGAGAATGTGTCGCCGCCCGTCGCGCGGCCGAGGACGCCGCGGCCGAGGAGGACCGTCGCATCGCCGCGCTCCAGCGCGCCGCCGCCGACAGGCGGGAGGGCCTCGCGCGGCTCGTGGGCCAGGTCAACGCCCTGAAGTCGCGGGCCGCGGCCGCCGACGACGAGGTGGGCCGGGTGACGCTCGCCCGCGCAGGAGGCGCTGGCGCGCGCCGAGCGCGCCCAGCACGACTTCACCGCCCTCGAGACCAGGGTCGCCGGGCTGGACGCCGGCGAGGAGGGGCTCGACGCCGAGCACGAGGCCGCCGTCGGGCTGCTCGACGACCTCGAGGAGCGCCTCGCCAAGACCCGCGACGAGGCCCTGCAGGCCGATCGCGACCGCTCGACGCTCGCGGCCCGCAAGGACGCGCTCGAGATGGGCCTGGCCCGCAAGGACGGTGCCGGCGCCCTGCTCGCGGCCGACGAGGTGGTCACCGGGCTCATGGGCTCGGTCGCCGCGCTGCTCGGCGTCCGCAGCGGGTACGAGACGGCCGTCGCCTCGGCGCTCGGCTCGGCGCGGACGCCGTCGCGGTCACCGACGCCGCGCCGGCCGTCGCCGCGCTCGCGCCACCTCAGGGACGGCGACCTCGGCCGGGCCGGGCTGCTGCTGGCGGCCCCCGCCACGGGCGGCGACGCCCGTGCCGACTGGCCGGCGCTGCCCGACGACGCGACCTACGCCGTCGACCTCATCGAGTGCCCCGACAAGCTGCGCCCGGCCCTCGACGCGCCTGCTCGACCGGGCGCGCCGTGGTCGCCGACCTCGACGCCGCCCGCCGGCTGGTCGAGGCGCACGCCGAGCTCACCGCCGTCACCCGCGACGGCGACCTGCTCGGCGCACATCGCCGCGGGCGGCGTCGCACACCCAGCAGAGCCTCATCGAGATCCAGTCCGCCGTCGACGAGGCCGCCGAGCAGCTGCTCGAGGCCACCGCGGCGGGGAGCGGCTCGGGTTCGACCTCAGCCGCCTGGAGGCCGAGCGGCTCGAGGCGCTCAAGCGGGTCGACGTCGCCCTCGCCAAGCTGCACGAGTCCGACGCGACCCTCGCGGCCGTGGCCGAGGAGCTGGGCCAGTACGGCTCCCAGGCGCGCTCGGCCAAGGGCGAGGCCGAGCGCCTCACCCAGGCCATCGAGAAGGCCGAGGCCGCCCGCGACGACGCGCTCGCGGGCCTGGCCGAGCTCGAGCAGCGGCTGGCCGCCGCCGAGAGCGTCTCGGAGACCGACGGCGCCGAGCCCGACACGGCCGAGCGCGAGCGCCTGGTCGAGGCGGCCCGGGCCGCGCGGCAGGGCGAGATGGACGCCCGGCTGGCCCTGCGCACCGCGCGAGGAGCGCGCCCGCGCCCTGCACGGCCGGGCCGACGGCGCTGCTCCGCCAGGCCCGTGCCGAGCGCGAGGCCCGGGCGCGCGCGGCCGAGCGCCGCGAGCGGCTGCTGCGCGAGGGCGCCGCCGCCGAGGCCGTCAGCGTCGCCGTCTCCTACGTGCTCGCGCGGCTCGAGGTGTCGATCCACGAGGCCGGCCAGGCCCGGCAGCAGGTCGAGCAGGCCCGCAGCGGCCGCGAACGCGCGCTGATCGACGTCCGCGCCTCGCTGCGCGACCTCGGCAAGGAGCACGACGAGCTGGTCAACTCCGTCCACCGCGACGAGATGGCCCGCACCCAGCAGAAGATGCGCATCGAGCAGCTCGAGGAGCGTGCCCTCGAGGAGCTCGGGCTCGACCTCGACGCGCTGGTCACCGAGTTCGGCCCCGACCAGCTCGTGCCCGTCTCGGCGACCGTCGAGGTGGCCGAGGGCGAGGAGCCGCCCGAGCCGGCGCCGTACGTGCGCGCCGAGCAGGAGAAGCGGCTGCGCACCGCCGAGCGCCAGCTCCGCGAGCTCGGCCGTGTCAACCCGCTGGCGCTCGAGGAGTTCTCGGCGATGGAGGAGCGCCACCAGTTCCTCAGCGAGCAGCTCGAGGACCTCAAGTCGCACCCGTCGCGACCTGCTCGACATCGTCAAGGAGGTCGACACGCGGGTCGAGGAGGTCTTCACCGAGGCCTACGCCGACGTCGAGAAGGCCTTCGACTCCACGTTCACCCGACTGTTCCCCGGCGGCGAGGGGCGGCTCGTGCTCACCGACCCCGACAACATGCTCACCACCGGCATCGAGGTCGAGGCGCGGCCGGCCGGCAAGAAGGTGAAGCGCCTCTCGCTGCTGTCGGGCGGCGAGCGGTCCCTGGTGGCGGTGGCCTTCCTCGTCGCGCTCTTCAAGGCCCGACCCTCGCCGTTCTACATCCTCGACGAGGTCGAGGCGGCGCTCGACGACACCAACCTGGGCCGGCTGCTGCAGATCTACGAGGAGCTGCGCGAGAACTCCCAGCTCCTCGTCATCACCCACCAGAAGCGCACGATGGAGGTCGGCGACGCCCTCTACGGCGTCACCATGCGCGGCGACGGTGTGAGCACGGTGATCAGCCAGCGCCTGCGCGAGACCGAGTCCGCGTGAGCCGGCCCCGACCCACCCGGGCCGACTACGTCGCCTGGCGCACCGCCACCACGCGGTGGAGCGACGACGACGTCTACGGCCACATGAACAACGCCCGCTACTTCGACCTCATCGACACCGCCGTCAACGTGCACCTCGCCGAGGCGACGGGCACCGACATCCGGCTGCTCCCCGCCGTGGGCGTGGTGGCCGAGGTGTCGTGCCGCTACTTCGCCGAGATGGGCTACCCGGCGGACGTCGAGATGGGGCTGGTCGTCGACAAGGTCGGCACGTCGTCGGTCGTCTACCGCATCGGGCTCTTCCAGGGCCCGGCGTCGCCCGGCCAGGAGGCGAGCGCCGAGGGCCGGTTCGTCCACGTGTACGTCGACAACACCGGCGAGGAGCGCTCGGTGACCCCGGTCCCGGACGTCGTCCGCGAGGCCGTGCTGCCGCTGCTGCGCGAGCCCTCGGCATGATCACCGCATGAGCACCGCGATCTCGGCGACCAAGGGCCGCTACTGCCCGTGCTGCGACAAGCACGTGCGCGACGGCTTCCTGCCCGGACCCGACGGCCGGCCCGACGCCACCTGCCCCCGGTGCGAGTCGCTGGAGCGCCACCGGTTCTTCGCGATCCTGCTCGGCGCGATCCGGCCGCAGCTCGGCGAGGTCGGCGTGCTGCTCGACGTCGCGCCCGCGCCGCAGGCCAAGAAGCGGCTGCTCGAGCTCGAGCCGCGCAGCTACCTGCGCCTCGACCTCAAGCCGGCCCGCGGCGTCGACCTCCGGGGCAGCCTGACCCAGATGCCGCTGCGCGACCGGTGCATCGACCTGTTCGTCTGCTACCACGTCCTCGAGCACATCCCCGACGACCAGGCGGCCATCGACGAGATCGGCCGGGTGCTGGCCGCCGACGGCGTCGGCATCCTGCAGGTGCCCTGGCGACCCGGCACCGTCACCGACGAGGACCCCGACGCGCCCGAGGAGGAGCGGATCCGGAGGTTCGGCCTCGCCGACCACGTCCGCTACTACGGCGACGACTTCGAGGACCGGCTCGTCGCCGGCGGGCTCGACGTCGTCCGCGTCACCCCGGCCGACTACCTCGGCCAGGAGGCGAACGCCTGGCTCGGGCTGGGGGAGGACCAGTCGGTGTGGCTGGTGCGCCCCGCCGCCCCCGCGGGCAGCGCGACCAAGTGGACCATCCCGACGTCCAGCCCCCTCACCACCACGCTCGACGCCCTCGTCTCCGAGCTCGCCCAGACCCGGGTCGAGCGCCAGCGGGCCCGCAAGGCCCTCCGCGACCTCGAGCAGGCCACTCCACGCTGACCTGTCCAACGAACGGGACAGGTCAGCGTCGAGGTGGGGCGATTGGGGCTGGTGGGGTCAGTCCTGGCAGGGTGGAGGGGCTCGCGTACCCCGACTCGGAGGAGTACCCCGCGATGGGCCCCATCGTCGTTGTCATGATCGTCGTCGTCGCCGTGGCGCTGCTCGCGCTGGCCTACGCCGCCTTCCCGGGCCGGGGGCAGCCGGTCCCCGGCGTGCCGTGGCTGGGGGAGGCGCTCGAGCGGGCGGCGGACGCCGTCCCCACGCTCGAGGACGGCGACCTCGACCCGTCCGAGCCGTTCCTCGGGCAGCACCGCGCACCGTCCCGCGAGGACGAGGACGCCCACCGCTGACGGTGCCCCCGCCCCTGGTTGGATAGCGCCATGGAGTGGATCTTTCTCGTCATCGGCATCGCCGTCCTGGCGGTCGTGCTGGTCGCCGGCACGCTCACGAAGCGGGTGCGCACCGGCGGCCGGCGCCCGCAGGTGCCGTCGGCCGGCGGGACCGACGTGCTGGCCCCGCCGCCCGAGGTCGACGTGGACGCCGGGCCCGAGGCGCCGGTGCTCACGCCGACGACCGAGCTCGAGGTGCCGGTCCTCGAGAAGCCCGAGAGCACCAGGTCGCGCCTGGTCAGGCTGCGCGAGCGCCTCGCGGGGTCGCAGGGAGGGTTCGGACGCGGGCTCCTCGCCCTGCTGAGCCGCGACCGGCTCGACGAGGACACCTGGGAGTCGATCGAGGACATCCTCCTCACCGCCGACATCGGCGTCGGGCCGACGCAGCAGGTCGTCGACAACCTGCGCACCCGGCTGCGGGTCGACGGCGCCGAGGCCGGCGACCCCCGCGCCGTGCTGCGCGACGAGCTCGTCACCCTCGTCGACCCCGACCATGGACCGCCGCCTGCAGGTCAGCGGCGCGGACGGCGCCCCCGGCGTGGTCCTCGTCGTCGGCGTCAACGGTGCGGGCAAGACCACCACGGTCGGCAAGATCGCCCGCATCCTCGTCGCCGACGGCCGCACCGTCACCCTCGGCGCGGCCGACACCTTCCGCGCCGCCGCCGTCGACCAGCTCGCCACCTGGGGCGAGCGGGTGGGCGTCGAGGTGGTGCGCGGCGCCGAGGGCACCGACCCCGCCAGCGTCGCCTTCGAGGCCGTCCGGCAGGGCGTCGAGCAGGGCATCGACACCGTCATCGTCGACACCGCCGGCCGCCTGCAGAACAAGCAGGGCCTCATGGACGAGCTCGGCAAGGTCAAGCGCGTGATCGAGAAGCAGGCCGCCGTCACCGAGGTGCTGCTCGTGCTCGACGCCACCACCGGCCAGAACGGGCTGATCCAGGCCCGCGTCTTCCGCGAGGTCGTCGACGTCACCGGGATCGTGCTCACCAAGCTCGACGGCTCGGCCAAGGGCGGCATCGTCGTCGCCGTCCAGCGCGAGCTCGGCGTCCCGGTGAAGCTGGTCGGCCTGGGCGAGGGCCCCGACGACCTCGCGCCCTTCGACGCCGGGGCGTTCGTCGACGCTCTGCTGGGTTGATGGCGCTCGCTTCGCTCGCGCGTGTTCGGCGCCCCTGAGCAGTCGTCGAGAGAACCCCGCGCGCACGTCCCTCCGCTCGTTCCTCGCTCCGGGACGCACCCGCGGCGCCCTCTCGACGACCGCGGGCGCCGAACGGCTGGATGAGGCTCGCTCCGCTTGCCTGTGTTCGGCGGCTCCCTTGATGGCGCTCGCTCCGCTCGCGCGTGTTCGGCGCCCCTGAGCAGTCGTCCGGACGCACGTCCCGCGCACGCCCTCCGCTCGTTCCTCGCTCCGGGCGCACCCGGGACGCACCTCCGGACGACCGCGGGCGCCGAACGGCTCTGGTCGGCTTGGCGTGCTCCCTGCTCGAAACGTCCGCGTAACACGGGCGCGGAACTCGTTTCCTGTCCGCAACATGCGAGGGCGGGCATCGAAACCTCCTCCCGCGAGGGTTTCGTCATCTGGAGGGGAGCCCTGGCCGACACCGAGGTCGCCGGGCGATTCCTCCGCTGGTGACTCCCTGGAGGTTCTGTGGACGGCTATTACGCCTTCATGCTCATCGCGACGGCGCTGGTGCTGATGATGACGGTGCCCGCGCTGGCGCTGTTCTACGGCGGCATGTCGCGGTCGAAGTCCGTGCTCAACATGATCATGATGTCGTACATCGCCGCGGCGATCGTGGGCATCCTCTACGTCGCCGTCGGCTGGTCGATGGGCTGGAGCGGGGACGGCACGTTCTTCGCCGACCCGTTCACCCTGGCGTGGCTCAAGGACGTCGAGCCGACCTTCTACATCGGCGTCATGTTCCAGATGACCTTCGCGATCATCACCTGCGCGCTCATCAGCGGTGCGGTCGCCGACCGGATGAAGTTCTCGGCCTGGGTGCTCTTCGTGCCGGTGTGGGCGGTCATCGTCTACTTCCCGCTCGCGCACATGGTGTTCAGCTGCTCGGAGTCGGCCCTGATCTGCAGCAAGATCGGCGCGCAGGACTACGCCGGCGGCACGGCCGTCCACATCAACGCCGGTGTCGCCGCGCTCGTGCTGGCGCTGCTGCTCGGCAAGCGCATCGGGTGGCCGAAGGACAAGATGCGGCCGCACAACCTGACGCTCACCATGCTCGGCGCCGGCCTGCTCTGGCTCGGCTGGTACGGCTTCAACGTCGGCTCGATCGTCATCGGCTACGACCCGACCGACCCGGCGGCGTTCGAGCTCGAGCGCTTCGTCTCCGAGACCGGCCGCACCTTCACCAACACCACGCTGGCCACGATGGCGGCGATCCTCGGCTGGCTCGTGATCGAGCGGCTGCTGCACGGCAAGGCCACCTCGCTCGGAGCGGCGTCCGGCATCGTCGCGGGCCTCGTCGCCATCACGCCGGCTGCCGGCGCGGTCGACATCTCCGGCGCGGTCGCCATCGGCGCGATCGCCGGCGCGGCCTGCGCCTACGCCGTGGGCCTGAAGTTCAAGTTCGGCCTCGACGACTCGCTCGACGTGGTCGGCGTCCACCTCGTCGGCGGCATCATCGGCACCATCCTGATCGGCGTCTTCTCGACCTCCGAGGGCGCCGGCGGCATCGACGGCCTGCTCTACGGCGGCGGCGTCGACTCGCTGGTCGACCAGACGCTCGGGGTCCTCACGGCCGTCGCCTACTCCGGCATCCTCACGCTCGTCATCGGCCTGGCGATCAAGTACACGATCGGCCTGCGCCTCGACGAGGACGACGAGGTCGGCGGCATCGACCTGGCCGAGCACGGCGAGAGCGCCTACGACCTGCACCCGGCCAGCTTCGCGGGCTCCGGCAGCACCGGCGTCCTGGCCAAGTCCACCGTTCCCGTCTCGGAAGGGGCATCGGCATGAAGCTCGTGACCGCGGTGATCAAGCCGCACAAGTGGGAGGACGTCCGCGAGGCGCTCGAGACCTTCGGCGTGACGGGCATGACCGTCAGCGAGGTCAGCGGCTACGGCCGCCAGAAGGGCCACACGGAGGTCTACCGGGGCGCGGAGTACGACATCGCCCTGGTGCCCAAGATCCGCATCGAGATCGTCGTCGACGACGGCGACGCCGAGGACATCGTCGGCATCGTCGTCAAGACGGCGCAGACCGGCCGGATCGGTGACGGCAAGGTGTGGGTGAGCCCGGTCGAGACCGTGGTCCGCGTCCGCACCGGTGACAAGGACGAAGCGGCCCTCTAGGGATGGCGAGCGTGGGCGGCCCGGCTGTCGTGAGACAGCCGGGCCGTTTACACGCCCGAAACATTCGGCTTGGAGGCTGGTCGGCCATGGCCACCTCCCTCCCGGTCCTGACCCTGCTCGCCCTGCCCGACGCGCCCGCGCTGGTGATCGACTCCGGCGCCACCGCCTGGCTGCTGACGTCGTCGGCGCTGGTGCTGCTGATGGCGCCGGGGCTGGCGCTCTTCTACGGCGGCATGGTGCGCTCGAAGAGCGTGCTGAACATGATGATGATGACCTTCGGGTCGCTCGCGGCGATCGCGGTGATCTGGACGCTCGTCGGCTACTCCCTCGCGTTCGGGGACGACGTCGGGCTCGGCCTGCTCGGCGACCCCACGCAGTACGCCGGGCTCGGCCAGCTCCTCGAGGCCGGCAGCAACGGCGACTCGCCCTACCCGCTGATCCTGTTCGCGATGTTCCAGGGCCTGTTCTGCGTCATCACCGGGGCCCTCGTGTCGGGCGCCATCGCCGACCGCGCCCGGTTCGGCGCGTGGATGGTGTTCGTGTCCGTGTGGACCGTCCTCGTCTACGCACCCGTCGCGCACTGGGTCTTCGACCTCTCCGCCGGCGACCACGAGGGCGGGTGGCTGGCGAACAAGGTCGGCCTCGTCGACTTCGCCGGCGGCACCGCCGTCGAGGTCTGCTCGGGCGCCTCCGGGCTGGCGCTGGCGCTCGTGCTCGGACGCCGGCACGGCTTCGGCAGCGAGCCGATGCGGCCGCACAACCTGACGCTCGTGATGCTCGGCGCGGGCCTGCTGTGGTTCGGCTGGTTCGGCTTCAACGCGGGGTCCGCCCTCGCGGCCGACCACCGGGCCGCCGTCGTGTTCACCACGACCCTGCTGGCGGGAGCCGCGGGCACGCTGGGCTGGCTGGTGGTCGAGCGGTTCCGCGACGGCCACGCCACCTCGCTCGGTGCGGCGTCCGGGCTCGTGTCCGGACTCGTCGCGATCACCCCGTCGTGCGGCTCGGTGTCGCCGGTGGGGGCGATCGTGACGGGTGCCGTGGCCGGCGTCGTGTGCGCCTTCGCCGTCGGGCTGAAGTACCGCTTCGGCTACGACGACTCCCTCGACGTCGTCGGCGTCCACCTCGTCGGCGGCCTGGTGGGCACGCTGGGCATCGGGCTGCTCGCCACGGCGTCCGCCCCCACCGGCGGTCGACGGACTCTTCTACGGCGGCGGCCTCGACCAGCTCGGCAAGCAGCTGATCGGCGCCGGGGCGGTGCTGGTCTACGCGTTCGTGGTGTCGGGCATGATCGGCGGCGTGGTCGCCAAGCTGATGGGGTTCCGGATCGAGGAGGAGCACGAGATCAGCGGCATCGACCTGGTCGTCCACGCCGAGTCGGCGTACGACCTCCACGCGACCTCCGGTGCCAGGTCCACCGGCTCGCTCCTCACCACCGGCTCCAGGAAGGACGACGCATGAAGCTCGTGACCGCGGTGATCAAGCCGCACAAGTGGGAGGACGTCCGACAGGCCCTCGAGGCCGTCGGCGTCACCGGGATGACCGTCAGCGAGGTCAGCGGGTACGGCCGCCAGAAGGGCCACACCGAGGTCTACCGCGGTGCGGAGTACGACATCGCCCTGGTGCCCAAGATCCGCATCGAGATCGCGGTGGACGACGACGACGTCACCGCCATCGTCGAGGCGGTCGAGCGCAGCGCCCGCACGGGCCGCATCGGCGACGGCAAGGTCTGGGTGGCGCCGCTCGACACCGTGCTGCGCGTGCGCACCGGCGACCGCGACGCCGACGCCCTGTGACCCTGCGCCGAGCCCGCCCCCGACCCCGCGGGTGATCCTGCGCCCGGGTCGCTGACCCGGCCGTGACCTCCGTCGAGCGCGCCGCGCGCACCGAGCAGGCCGACGAGCTGTGCGCGTCGGCCTACGAGAAGTGCGGCGGGCCCGAGGTGGGGGTCGCCCTCGTCGCGGTCGGCGGCTACGGCCGCGCCGAGCTCGCGCCCTTCAGCGACCTCGACGTCGTGCTGGTGCACGACGAGGGCGTCGACCTCGGCGAGCTGGCCGAGCTGGTCTGGTACCCCATCTGGGACTCGGGCGCGAAGCTCGACCACTCGGTGCGCTCGCTCCCGGAGATGGTCGCGGCGGCCGCCGCGGACCACCGGGTCGCCTCGGGGCTGCTCGACCTGCGGCACGTCGCCGGCGACCCGAACCTCACGCTGCGGCTGCGCACCACGATGCTCGCGCACTGGCGACGCGGCGCGCGCGAGCGGCTGCCCGAGGTCCGCGAGGCGACGATGACGCGGCACCGGCTGATGGGCGAGCTCGCCCACCTCTCGGTGCCCGACCTCAAGGAGGCCGAGGGTGGGCTGCGCGACGCGACCAGCCTGCGCGGTCTCGTCGCGACCTGGCTGGTCGACGTCCCGCACACCGAGCTCGAGCGGAGCCGGCAGGTGCTGCTCGACGTGCGTGACGTCGTGCACGACGTCGCCGGCCGGGCCACCGACCGCGTCGCCCCCGAGATGTGGTCGGCCATCGCCGAGAGCCTCGGCCTCGACGGCGAGCGCGCGGCCCAGGTGCACGTCCGCGAGGCCGGACGCCGGATCACCCACCTCTCGCGGCTGGCGTGGCGCCGCGTCGACGGGGCCCTGCGCCGACCGTCGTCGCCCAAGGTCGCCCGGCGCCCGGTGCTGGAGCCGCTCGCGCCCGGCGTCGCCCTCTCGGCGGGGGAGGTCGTGCTGGATCGCAACGCCGACCCGGCGGGCGACCCGGTGCTGCTGCTCCGCGCGGCCACCGCGGCCGCCGAGCACGGCGTCGTCCTCGCCCCGCCGACGGCGGCCCGCCTGGCGCGGGAGTGCGGTCCGCTGCCCGACCCGTGGCCCGAGGAGGCCCGCCAGCTGCTGGTGCGGCTCCTCGCCTCCGGGCGCGGACTGCTCGAGGTGTGGGAGACGCTGGAGGAGACGGGTGCCCTGACGGGGTTCCTGCCGGAGTGGGAGAGGGTGCGGATGCTGCCGCACGCCTCGGTGATCCACCGGTTCACCGTCGACCGGCACGTGGTCGAGACCTGCATCGAGGCCTCGGCGCTGATCCGCAGCGTCGCGCGGCCCGACGTCCTCATGGTGGCGGCGCTGCTGCACGACATCGGCAAGGGCGGGCTGACCGAGCACAGCGTGGCGGGGGAGCCGATCGCGCGTGCCGTGGCGAGGCGGATCGGGTTCGACGAGGAGCGCACCGAGCTGGTGGCGCTGCTGGTGCGCTGGCACCTGCTGCTCGCCGAGACCGCGACCACCCGCGACCCCGACGACCCCGCGACCGTGGAGCACCTCACCTCGCGCCTCGGCTCGCCCGAGGCGCTCGCGCTGCTCACGGCCCTGACCGAGGCCGACGCCAAGGCCACCTCGCCCAAGGCGTGGACGGCCTGGCGGGCCGGGCTGATCCACGACCTGGCGCGCCGGGCCCACACCTCCCTCGACTCCGGGGTGGCCCTCCCGCCGTTCACCACCGACGAGGTGGCGGTGCCGCCCGGCCTGACCGCCGGCGCGATCTCGATCGCCGTCGAGCCCGCCGGCGACGGGAGCCGGGTGACCACCATCGCGGTCGACCGGGTCGGGCTCCTCGCCGACTTCGCCGCGATGTTCGCCCTGCAGCGGCTGCCGATCCGCGCCGCCCGGATCTGGGCCCAGGGCGAGCACGGAGTCTCGGTCTGGGAGGTCGCCTCCGACCAGGTCGACCCGGCCATCCTGCGCACCAAGTACGACGCGATCGTCGGCGGCCGGATCGACCCCTCGACCCGCTTCGCGCGTCCACCGGGCCCCGGCGACCTGGCGCCCTCGGTCGTCGTCCGGCCCGAGGCGAGCGAGCAGGCGACCGTGCTCGAGGTGCGCGCGGCCGACCGCCCGGGCGTCGTCCACCTGGTGTGCGCGGCGCTCGCGGCGCTCGACGTCGCCGTGCGCTCGGCCCACGTCGACACCCTCGGCCCGCAGGCCGTCGACGTCTTCTACCTGCAGGAGCCGTCGGCCGGTGCGCTCTCGGAGACCCGCGCGGCCGAGGCCGCTCACGCCGTCCGGGCCGCGCTCACGGGGTAGCCGCTCCGAGGGTCCCGAGGACCGACCGGGCGACCGGCGTCACGGAGCGGGCGGTGCCTTGCGGATGTGGATCTTGCCGGTGTGCAGGTCGACACGCACGGGGCGGTCGTCGTCCTCGGGGCTGGGGAGCTGCTCGCGCGTGTGCTCCTTGGAGTCGAGCTCCTCCTTCATCCGGCCCTGGCCCGGGTCGAAGACGTCGAAGCCGCCGAACGCGTTGCCGACACCGGCCGACGTGGGGCCGCTGTTGCGCAGGCCGTGGTGCCCCGCCCAGATCGCGAGGACCATGAGCCCGAGACCCAGGGCTACTGCGATGACGACGACCACGTCCCTACCCTAGGCGTGCTCCGTCTACCCTGGGTCCTTTACGACCCGATGACCGCCGACCCGAGGACTTCTGTGTTCGCCACCCTCTCCGACCGTCTCGCCGACACCTTCAAGAACCTGCGGGGCAAGGGCCGGCTCTCCGAGGCCGACATCGACGCCACCGCGCGCGAGATCCGCATCGCGCTGCTCGAGGCCGACGTCGCCCTGCCGGTGGTCAAGGACTTCGTGGCCGCGGTCAAGGAGCGGGCCCGCCAGGAGGACGTCAGCCAGGCGCTGAACCCGGCCCAGCAGGTCATCAAGATCGTCCACGACGAGCTGGTCACGATCCTCGGCGGCGAGACCCGCCGGCTGCGCTACGCCAAGTCCGGGCCGACCGTCATCATGCTCGCCGGCCTCCAGGGCGCCGGCAAGACGACGCTCGCCGCGAAGCTGGCGCTGTGGCTCAAGGAGCAGGGCAAGTCCCCGCTGCTCGTCGCCTGCGACCTGCAGCGCCCCAACGCCGTCAAGCAGCTCCAGGTCAACGGTGAGCGCGCCGGCGTCCCGGTGTTCGCCCCCGAGGCCGGCAACGGCACGGGCGACCCCGTCGCCGTCGCGCGGGCCTCGATCGAGGAGGCGAAGCGCAAGCTCTACGACGTCGTCATCGTCGACACCGCCGGCCGCCTCGGCGTCGACGCCGAGCTGATGCAGCAGGCCTCGGACATCCGCGACGCCGTCGAGCCCGACGAGGTGCTGTTCGTCGTCGACGCGATGATCGGCCAGGACGCCGTCACCACGGCCCAGGCGTTCCTCGAGGGCGTCGGCTACGACGGCGTCGTCCTCACCAAGCTCGACGGCGACGCCCGCGGTGGTGCGGCCCTGTCGATCCGCCAGATCACCGGGCGTCCGGTGATGTTCGCCTCCGCGGGCGAGAAGCTCACCGAGTTCGACGTCTTCCACCCCGACCGGATGGCCTCGCGCATCCTCGACATGGGCGACCTGCTCACGCTGATCGAGCAGGCCGAGAAGACCTTCGACCAGGAGGAGGCCGCCAAGGCCGCGGCCAAGCTCGCGGGCCACGGCGGCGAGTTCACCCTCGACGACTTCCTCTCCCAGATGCAGCAGGTGCGCAAGCTGGGCTCGATGTCGAAGATCCTCGGCATGCTCCCCGGCATGGGCCAGGTGCGCGAGCAGCTGGAGAACTTCGACGAGCGCGAGATCGACCGGATCCAGGCGATCATCCAGTCGATGACGCCGGCCGAGCGGGCGAACCCGAAGATGATCGACGGCTCGCGCCGCTCGCGCATCGCGAAGGGCGCCGGCCGCACCGTCACCGACGTCAACCAGCTCGTCGACCGCTTCTTCGAGGCGCGCAAGATGATGATGCAGTTCGCGCGCGGCGGCGGCATGCCCGGCGTCCCCGGCATGCCGGGCATGTCCGGCGGCGGCAAGCAGGGGCAGCGCCAAGCAGCAGGCCAGTCGAAGAAGGGCAAGGGCCGCCGCGTCTCCGGCAACCCCGCCAAGGCCGCCCAGGAGGCCGCCGCGGCCAAGGACAAGGCCGCCGCGGCGAGCAACCCCTTCGGCAAGCCCGCCGAGGACATCGACTACGAGGCCGCCGCGGCGAACCTCGACCTGCCGAAGGACTTCTCGAAGTTCCTGAAGTGAGGGCGCGGGAGCGGCGACGCGTGCTCGGTCGTCGACGGCGCCAACGTGGTCGGGCAGCCGACCCGACGGCTGGTGGAAGGACCGCGCCGGGGCGCGGCGCAGCGCGCTGCACGAGCAGCTGATGACCGCCGACGTGCCGCAGGACGTCGTCGTGCTGGTGCTCGAGGGCGCCGCCAAGGGCGGGGTGCGGGCGGGCCGCGACGCCCACGTGCGCACCGTGCACGCCAGGGGCAGCGGCGACGACACCGTCGTGGCGGAGGCGAAGGCCGCCTCCGAGGCCGGGAAGCGCGTCAGCGTGGTGACGGCCGACCGGATCCTCATGGGCAGGGTCGAGCGCTACGGTGCGCTGGTGATGAGCCCCACCTGGCTGCTCGAGCTCTGCTCGTCGTGAGCACGCGCACCCGCACGGTTCCGCGGCGTCGTCCTGCCGGACGGCGAGCCGCGCGACCTCTACGTGGTCGACGGCCGGGTGACCCTCGAGCCGCAGCCCGGGGCCGAGACGGTCGCCTCGGGCTGGATCGTCCCCGGCCTGGTCGACGCCCACAACCACCTGGGGATGGACGACGGGGGAGCCGTCGGCGACGACGAGACCGAGCGGCAGGCGCTGCTCGACCGCGACACCGGCGTCCTGCTGCTGCGCGACTGCGGCTCGCCCGCCGACACCCGCTGGGTCCAGGAGCGCGAGGACCTGCCGCGGCTGATCAGGGCCGGCCGCCACGTCGCCCGCACCCGCCGCTACATCCGCAACTACGCGCACGAGGTCGAGCCCGCCGACCTCGCGGCGACGGTCGCGCAGGAGGCCCGGGCCGGCGACGGCTGGGTCAAGCTCGTCGGCGACTGGATCTCGCGGGACGACGGCGACCTGACGCCGTCCTTCCCCGCCGACGCCTTCGCCGCGGCGATCGAGGCGGCCCACGCCGAGGGCGCCAAGGTGACGGCGCACTGCTTCGGCACCGACGTCCTCGACGGGCTGCTCGCCGCCGGCATCGACTGCATCGAGCACGGCACCGGCCTGAGCCGAGCACCACCTCGAGCACATGGCCGCCCGCGGCGTCGCGCTCGTGCCCACCGTGCTGCAGACCGACAAGTTCCCCGAGTTCGCCGCCTCCGGCGCCGACAAGTTCCCCGCCTACGCCGCCACGATGACCGGCCTCCACGAGCGCCGCCGCGCGACGCTGCTCGCCGCCCACGAGGCCGGCGTCGAGCTGTTCGTCGGCAGCGACGGCGGGGGCAGCGGGCGCCACGGCTGCCTGGTCGAGGAGATCGTGGCGATGGCCGACCTCGGTCTGCCGGCCGCCGACGTCCTGGCCGCCGCGTCGTGGCGCGGCCGGGAGTGGCTCGGCTTCGACGCCGGGCTCGGCGAGGGGGACGCCGCCGACTTCGTCGTCCTCGACGCCGACCCGCGCGCCGACCTCACGACCCTGGGCCGCCCGGCCTGCGTCGTGCTCCGGGGCCGGGTCGTCGCGTCCCGGCTCTGACCCACCGACCCGCCCCACATGTGCGACGGGTCGGTGACCCGCCTGACATGTGCGACGGGTCGGTGACCCGCCTGACATGTGGGGCGGGTCGACGGTGACCCGCCTGACATGTGGGGCGGGTCAGCGGGCGGCGGGCGCGCGGCGCACGAGCGCGCGGTCGGGGGCGTACTTCACCAGCGCGCAGTTGCGCTTGACCAGCTCCTCGCCGACGGTGTCGCCGGTGCGCTTGTCGATCGACGTCCGCCAGATCTCGTTGCGCCGGTACACGTCCTCTCCCGACGGCGACGAACTCCTCGTCCCGGGCCTCGACGCGGTACGAGGTGGAGGTCGGCCGGTCGCTGCGCAGCTCGCCGCGCAGGTGCCGCTCGCCGACCCAGGTCCGCAGCTGGAAGGTGGCGGTGGTGTCGTTGCGCACGACGAGGTCGACGTAGTTGTAGACGATCGAGCACCCGACGCCCCACGGCAGCACGCGGCCCTTGTCGGGGAAGGGGTCGAAGGAGTGCTCGCTGCGCTCCACGACGGTCAGCGGGGAGTGGAGCACCATCCAGTGCACGAGGTTCGCCAGCTGGCAGATGCCGCCGCCGACCCCCGAGACCGCCTCGCCGTTCGAGAGCCGCATGCCCTCGACGTACCCGCGGCGGCGCGTGCAGCTGCCCACGACCTTGTTGAAGGAGAACGTCTCGCCCGGCCGGACCAGGAGCCCGTCGGTCCGCGCGCTCGCGAGCCGCAGGTTCACCACCTTGCCGCGCTGCAGCACCATCTCCTCGGCCGACAGCTCACGCATCAGCAGCGACCCGTGCTGCTTGACCCGCACCGGGAGGTCGGCGTCCACGTGGTCGCGCGCCCACGACGTCCCCGGCCGGAGCCACTGCACGTGGCGGCGCACCTGGTGGGCGCGCACCGCCCAGGGGAACAGCCACGGGTGGCGCTGGGAGAGGCGGGACGTCGTCGGGACCGGCTCGACGGTGGCGGCAGGGGCTTCCTCGAGAGTGCTCACGACCCGTTGGACGGCGCGGGCACCGGTTCGGTTGTGGAGGGTACCCGCGGATTTCAGGCGGTCCGGGACGTCTGGCAGACTTGCGCGCTGAGTCCCGTGCGACCGGACCCTCTCTCCGGTGCAACGTGGCCCATCGAAGGTGTCGACCTGGTGTTCCCCACCCGTGCCGGCCATCTTCACACCAACACGAGCTCTGAGGAGACACCACAACAGTGGCCGTCAAGATCCGTTTGAAGCGCCTGGGCAAGGTCCGGGTGCCGCAGTACCGCATCGTCATCGTCGACGCGCGCAAGAAGCGCGACGGCAAGGTCATCGAGGAGATCGGCCTGTACCACCCGAAGGAGGACCCGAGCTACATCAACGTGGTCTCCGACCGGGCGCAGTACTGGCTCGGCGTGGGCGCGCAGCCCACCGAGGCCGTCGAGAAGATCCTCAAGATCACCGGCGACTGGCAGACCTTCAAGGGCATCCAGGGCACCGAGGGCACCCTCAAGGTCAAGGAGCCCAAGCGCGCGAAGCAGGACATCTTCAACGACGCGCTGAAGGAGGCCGGCGGCGAGGCCACCGGCGAGGCCGTCACGAAGAAGGCTCCCGCCAAGAAGGCCGAGAAGAAGGTCGAGGAGGCTCCTGCCGAGGAGGCTCCCGTCGTGACCGCGGGCGCCGAGCCCGAGGCCGCGGCCGTCGAGGCCGAGGCTGCCGCCGACGAGGCCGACGGCCAGGCGCCCGACACCGACCCGGGCACGGCCGACGCCGACAAGCAGGCCGACACCGTGGCCGACGAGACCGGGGCCTGAGCACCGTGCTCGCCGACGCGCTCGAGCACCTCGTCCGGGGTGTCGTCGACAACCCCGACGACGTCACCGTGCGTGACAAGCAGCTGCGCAACGGGTCGATCCTCGAGGTGCGCGTGCACCCCGACGACCTCGGCAAGGTCATCGGCCGCGGTGGCCGGACGGCGTCCGCCTTCCGCACCGTGATCTCGGCCCTGGCCGGCAAGGGTGGCGCCCGCATCGACTTCGTCGACGTCGACCGCCGCCGCTCCTGAGCAACCTCTACGCTGACCCGTCGCACCTGTGCGACGGGTCAGCGTGCTTTTCACCGACGTGGGTCCCGAAGGGGGAGACGTGGAGACGATCGAGGTCGTGGTCGGCCGCATCGGCAAGCCGCACGGCATCAAGGGCGAGGTGACCGTCGACGTCCGCAGCGACGAGCCCGGACGCCGGTACTCCGACGGCGCCGTGCTCCGCGCCGAGGCGCCCCGCGGCTCCGCGTTCGCGCACCGCTCGCTGACCGTCGCCCGCACCCGGTGGCACCAGTCGACGCTGCTCGCGACCTTCGAGGAGATCCCCGACCGCAACGCCGCCGAGGCCGCGCGCGGCGTCGTCCTGCACGCGACCGTCTCGCTCGAGGAGCGCCCGGAGGACCCGGAGGAGTTCTACGACCACCAGCTGATCGGCCTCGCCGTCCACGACCTCGACGGCACGCTCCTCGGCGAGGTGACCGGCCTCGTCCACGGCGCGCAGGACCTGCTCGCCATCCGCGCGGTCGACGGCCGCGACACGCTCGTGCCGTTCGTGGCCGCGCTGGTGCCCGAGGTCGACCTCGACGCGCGGCGCGTGGTCGTCGCCGACCGGCCGGGCCTCGTCGCTCCGCTGCCCGACTGAGCCCGAGGAGCCTCCCGTGCGACTCGACTACCTGACGATCTTCCCCGACTGGTTCGCCCCGCTCGGCCTCTCGCTGCCGGGCAGGGCGACGGCGTCCGGGCTGCTGACCGTGGAGGTGCACGACCTGCGCACCTGGACCCACGACCGGCACCGCACCGTCGACGACTCGCCCTACGGTGGCGGCGCCGGCATGGTGATGCGACCCGAGCCCTGGGGCGAGGCGCTGGACGCCGTCCTGCCCGCCGCGCCCGGCCGGGCGACGGTGGTCGTCCCCACCCCCTCGGGGACGCCGTTCACGCAGGCGCTCGCGCGCGACCTCGCCACCCGCGAGCACCTGGTCTTCGCGTGCGGCCGCTACGAGGGCATCGACCAGCGGGTGCTCGACCACGCCGCCACCCGGACCGACGTCGCCGACGTCGTCGAGGTCAGCCTCGGCGACTACGTGCTCAACGGGGGAGAGGTGGCCGCGCTCGCGGTCACCGAGGCCGTCGTCCGGCTGCTGCCGGGGTTCATGGGCAACGCCGAGTCGCTCGTGGAGGAGTCGCACGAGGACGGCCTGCTCGAGTACCCCGTCTACACCAAGCCCGCCTCGTGGCGCGGCCTCGACGTGCCCGACGTCCTGCTGTCGGGCGACCACGCGCGCATCGCCGCGTGGCGCCACGAGCAGCGGGTGCGGCGCACGGCGGCGCGCCGCCCCGACCTCGTCGCCGCCGAGCCACGCGAGCACCGAGTGGCGGGTCGTGCCGGTGCAGCGTGCCGACCTCGGCGAGCTGCTCACGCTGCAGCGTGCGTGCTGGGTCCAGGAGGCCATCGCCAACGACTCCGTCTCGGGCATCCCCGCCCTCCGGGAGGGGCTCGCGGACGTCGAGCGCTGGGTCGACGACTGGGTCACCTTCGTGGTGCGCGCCGAGGGCGGCCGGCTCGTGGGCGCCGTCCGGGGCCGGCTCGAGGGCGACGCCTGGGACATCGGGCGGATCATGGTCGCCCCCGACCTCCAGGGGCGCGGTCTCGGCCGGCTGCTGCTGCAGCACATCCAGGACGTCGCCCCGCCCGAGGCCACCTCGTACGTGCTGTTCACGGGCGCGCAGAGCCACGACAACATCCGGATGTACAAGAAGGCCGGCTTCCGGCTCCGCCCCGACCTCGAGGCGCCGCCACTGGCGGTGGTGCTGACGAAGCGGCGTCCGGGTCACTGATTACCCCGGCCCGACCCCGCTGTGGCAGACTCGACCCTCGGTCCGACCGGCCGAAGGTCTGCTCCGGGGAACGCTCGTCGTTCCGCAGGGAGAGACTGCGTGAGTGCCTGCCACAGGGGGCGCCCCACGCCGCCGGCCACCACGGTCGGCCGCTCACCACCCTGCACGCCCCATCTGCACACATCCGATACCGCGACTGACCTGTGGCAACCGCGAGGAGAACCATGAGCAACGTGATTGCCGAGCTCGGCAACGTCCAGAAGCGCGACGACGTCCCGGCCTTCCGCGCCGGCGACAACATCAAGGTCCACGTCAAGGTCGTCGAGGGCAACCGCTCCCGCGTCCAGATCTTCCAGGGCGTGGTCATCCGCATCCACGGCGCCGGCATCGGCCGCACCTTCACGGTGCGCAAGGTGTCCTTCGGCGTCGGTGTCGAGCGGACCTTCCCGATCAACAGCCCGATCTTCGAGCAGATCGAGGTCGTGACCCGCGGTGACGTGCGTCGCGCCAAGCTGTACTACCTGCGCAACCTGCGCGGCAAGGCAGCGAAGATCAAGGAGCGGCGCGAGCTCTGAGCCGCGTCCGCCCACGCCGCGCCCAGCCGCTTCCTAGACTCCTGCTGTGAGCAAGGACCTCGACGACACTGCCGCTCCCTCGGGGGACGGCGCGGTGTCGCTGACCAAGCCTGACGACGACGCGACCCCCGACGACGTCGTCGACGGCGACGCACCTCGCAAGCACCGCCCCGTCTGGCAGGAGTCGCTGGTCCTGCTGGCGCTCGCGCTGGTGCTGGCGATCCTGGTGAAGGCGTTCTTCGTCCAGGCCTTCTACATCCCGTCGGCCTCGATGGAGCCGGGGCTGGTCGAGAACGACCGGATCCTGGTGCAGAAGGTCTCCTACTGGTTCGGCGGCACGCCGTCGCGCGGTGACGTCGTCGTCTTCGAGGACCCGGGCGGCTGGCTCGGCAACACCGACGACAACACCAGCGGGCTCGAGGACACGCTCTCCAAGATCGGCCTGTACCCCACGGGCGGTCACCTCGTGAAGCGCGTCATCGGCGTCGCCGGCGACGTCGTCCAGTGCTGTGACGACCAGGGCCGCGTGCTCGTCAACGGCAAGCCCCTCGAGGAGGGCGGCTACATCGCCGACCTGCCCGAGGGGTACGCCTGCAACGCCCCGATGGTCGGTTGCGAGTGGAAGACCCCGCCGGTACCCGACGGCGAGATCTTCGTGATGGGCGACAACCGGGCCAACTCGGCCGACTCCACGGTGCACCTGTGCCTGCCCGACGAGGTCGACTGCGCGCGTGACCCCTTCGTCGACGTCGGGCTCGTCGTCGGCAAGGTGTTCGCGATCGCCTGGCCCGCCGGTCACTGGGGCTTCGTCTCCCGCCCCGACGAGTTCGACGACGTCCCCGCCGCCGGGGACTGACGGCACCGTGCCCGCCCGGCCGACGCTGCGGTTCGAGCGCAGCCTCCTGCGCGAGGGCATCACCCACCTCGCCTGTGCCGACGAGGTCGGCCGCGGGGCGCTCTGCGGTCCGGCCACCATCGGCATGGTGGTCATCACCGTCGAGACGCGGACCGCGCCGAAGGGGGTGCGCGACAGCAAGCTGCTCACCCCGGACGCCCGCCGGCGCCTGGTCCCGCGGGTGCAGCGCTGGGCGACGTCGTACGCCGTCGGCCACGCCTCGTCGGAGGAGATCGACGCGGTCGGCATCATCGCCGCGCTCCGGCTCGCCGGCCACCGTGCCCTCACCGGCCTGGACGTCGAGCCCGACCTGGTGCTGCTCGACGGCAACCACGACTACCTGACGCCGCCCGAGCAGCCCGGCCTGTTCGGGCCGCCCGCCGGCTCGCTCGACGTCGTCCCGCCGGTCGTCACGGCGATCAAGGCCGACATGCGCTGCGCGGCCGTCGCGGCGGCGAGCATCCTGGCCAAGACCACGCGCGACGCGATGATGGTCGAGCTCTCCGCCGACCACCCCGAGTACGGCTGGCACGAGAACAAGGGGTACTCGACGAGCGAGCACATCGACGCGCTGCGGCGCCTCGGCCCGACGCCGCACCACCGGACGTCGTGGAACCTGCCGGGCCTGATCGCCGCCACCGAGGGGGCCGACGCGGCGTCGCCCGAGGCCCTCGACGACCTCGCGGCCCTGGTGCCCGCGGTTCTCACGGACAGTCCTCTAGAGTCGCCGCATGAGTGCTGAGGAGCTCGAGAAGTACGAGACCGAGCAGGAGCTCACGCTCTACCGCGAGTACCGCGACGTGGTCGGCATCTTCAAGTACGTCGTGGAGACCGACCGCCGGTTCTACCTCTGCAACCAGGTCGACGTGAAGGCACGCACCGAGGCCGACGACGTGTTCTTCGAGGTGTCGATGTCCGACGCCTGGGTCTGGGACATGTACCGGCCCGCCCGGTTCGCCAAGAACGTCAAGGTGCTGACCTTCAAGGACGTCAACGTCGAGGAGCTCGTCCAGCCCGAGGTGGACCCGCCCAAGCCGTAGTGCGCGCGGCCCCTGCACCGCCTGACCCGGAGTGACTAGTCCGATCAGGCAATTCTTCCGTTAGTCCCTGCCGGGCACCCGCCGTGCGCCGTACCCTTCAAGGTGGCGGTCGTGGGGTCGCCGATCCCCCCGAGGAGCAGGTCTGATGTGTGGCTTCCCGCGCGCCCGACGCCGCGCTGACCGCGGCGCCGTCGGCGTCGAGGCCGCCCTCGTCCTGGGGTTCTTCCTGGTGCCGCTGATGCTCGGCATCCTGGCGTTCGGCCAGTACTTCTGGGAGCGCCAGAAGGTCAACGGCGTCAACCTCTCGCAGGGCGGCGCCGGCATCGTCGGCCGGCTGACCTGCGGCGACCTGAAGAACCAGGTGCTCACCCTGCTCCAGGGCACGCTCAACAACGCCGGTGTCTCGCTGGGCCGACCGCTGACCCTCGACGACATCGTGCTCAACGTCGTCCGCGGCACGGCCAACAGCATCGGGATCGACGTCGAGCTGAGCGTCCACGTGCCCATCGTGAGCACGATCAGCACCTTCCTGCCCGACGACGGCGCCCTGGTCAACGCGGTGCTGCTCAAGCTCGACAACGTCCAGCTCAGCGGGAACATCGTCTCGTGCTGAGGCCGTCCGTGCCGGTGTCCGCCGCCCGGCTCCGCGCCCGCGTCGCACGACGCCGGGAGGACCGCGGTGCCGCGGCGATCATGTCGGTCCTGCTGGCGCTCACCCTGTTCGCCACGGCCGCGCTCTGCGTCGACGTCGGCAACTCCTGGGCCCGCCGTGGCCAGCTGCAGGACCAGGCCGACCGCGCCGCGATGTTCGCCGCGAGCTACCTGCCGGCGCTCGACGCCGACGACCGGCAGCGGGTGGCCCGCGCCGTCGCGCACTACATCATCTGCCACCCGGTGGCGGGCCAGGACGATCTCGACCAGGACGGCATCCCCGCCCGGAGCAACGCGCTGTGCAGCACCACGCTCGCCGTCGACAGCGGGCTCGTCCCCGCCGCTCAACACCTACGCCGACAAGCTGATCGACGGCAACGCCGGGCAGTACGGGGGGTCCGTCGAGTTCCCACGGTTCAGCTCGGTGGCCGTGCAGACGCCGGCCGCCAGGGTCGACTACAACTTCGCGCCCGCCATCCCCGCCCTCACCGACGAGGACGACGAGCCCGTCACCGGGACGATCCAGCGCAAGTCGGCGACGGCGCGCGTCACCTCGCCCGGCGACCTGCTGCCGGTCGGGCTGTCGCTGCAGTGCCTGACCCAGTCGGTGAACACCGCCGGCCTGGCCAACACCACGACCGTGCTGCCGCTCAACTACATCACCTCGGGGCAGGGCCCGACGACCCCGACGTTCCAGGCGGAGACCGACAACTTCACCAACGCCGACTGGACGGCCCCCTACATCGGCACCAACCAGTCGGCCAACGTCTTCGTCGACGGCCCGACGACGGTCAACCAGTCGACCGGCGTGCTCAGCACGACGATCCGCGTCAACAACACCTCGACGCCCGCGCTCACCCGCGCGACCAACCTCAGCTTCGACATCGTCTACGCCCAGCGGAAGAACGGCGCGGCGGTGGCGACCATCACCACGGTGCAGACGCTGCTGAACGTCAGCCTGCTCAACAACACGCCCACCAACGTGACGGTGACGCTCCCGCCGGCCGTCACGGGCTCGACCGGCGGTTGGCACTTCAAGATCCGCCTCAACACCGGTCAGCTGCTGACCCCGTCGCCGCGCTGGTCCGCCGGGTACGGCAACTTCACGATCGACCCGAGCAGCACGGGCATCCTCGGCCAGGTCGGTGCGCTCCTGGAGGGCGTCACCGACCTCGACCAGACCCTCGCCTGCGCGCGGCTGATGGACAGCCCCCGCCCCCGCGACGGCGGCACGCCCACCCTGACCCTCAACATCCAGGAGGGCGGCGACCACCAGCTGGGGGCCAACCCCAACCTGGCGACCGTCGTGTCGAACCTCAACCTGACCCCCGGCCAGAACGACTCCGCGGCCGAGGTCCTCAACACCGTGCAGGGGCTCCTGAACAACCCCGCAGCCGGGCTCACCGGGTGCGCCGAGACCTCGGTGAACCACCGCGACACGGCGGCGAACTACCTCGCCGACGTGATCGCCAACTGCGGCCTGACGCGCAACGACGCCCAGGTCGAGCAGGAGTTCACCGACGGGTTCCTGCAGGAGACCGACTCGGTCAGCGACCTCGTGCCCGGCTACGGCAGGTTGCGGTGCTCGCGCCCCCAGGCCTGCGACACCCCGGGGGCCGACGCACCGGTGGCGCTGCCGGGCTTCACCGGCACCTACAACAACGACTCCTTCCGGAACTTCGTGCCGTCGGGCACCACGATCCTGAGCAGCCAGTTCGCCTACGGCCTCGACACGTACCTGCTGCCCGGCACCCCGCTCATCACGCCGAGCAACAACATCAGCACCACCATCTACGGCTCGCCGCGCTTCTTCTGGTCGCCGGTCCTCACCTACGTCAACCTGCAGGGTCCGGGAGCGTTCTACCCGATCCTCACGTTCCGGCCGATGTTCATCGACAACGGGATCTCGAACAACCTCCCGGCCGCGGGCATCACCACGTCGCAGATCGCCGACAACGCGCCCGCCGCCGTGCTCGCCCTCGTGAACGGCGTCTGCAGCAAGGTGGGGGCGCTCCCGGTGCTGTGCCAGGCGGCGACGGCCACGCTGACGGCCGCCATCACCGCGCTCGGCCCGACCCCCAGCGTCAACAGCATCCTCACGGTGCTGAACAACGACCCTCGGCCTGCTCGACCCGAACTTCAACGCGGGCCAGGAGGTCGCGGGCCTGCTGATCCGCGACAAGAAGCTCAAGGGTGCGCGGTTCATGACCATCTCGCCCGACGCGCTCCCGCCGGTGCCGGCCGACTACAGCGGCCCCGAGACCGACTACCTCGGGGTGGGTCCGAAGCTGATCAGGCTGGTCAAGTGAGGCGGCGTCGCGAGGAGGACCGCGGTGCCGCGGCGCTCGAGCTCGCGCTGATCGCGCTGCCGCTGCTCCTGGTGGTCTTCGGCGCCATCCAGTACGGCTACCACTACTGGTCGCTGCAGACCGCCGCCGCCACGGCTCGCGAGCTCGCCCGCGAGGTCGCCGTGGGCAACGACGAGGCCCGCTGCAAGGCGATCGCCGAGGCCGCGGCCGGGGGCCCGGCCCTCGGACCGGTGACGGTCTCCTACGCCTACAGCCCCAGCAAGAAGATCGGCGCCACGCTCACCGTGACCGTCAGCTTCGAGAGCCTGGGCGTGATGCCGCTCGTGCCGCTGCCGCGCAACTCCGCGGGCAAGGTGGTCGTGACCCAGAAGGCGACCCAGCAGGTCCAGGACCTCAAGGACGACCCGACGCACTGCTGACCGGGCGGCGGGCCGGTCGACCTGCCCACGAGTCGTCCACAGGCCGCCGGGGCGGCGGGTCCTCCACAGGGGCGCGTCCCGGCCCGGGCGGCTGTCGCCGTCCGCGCCGAGGCTGGCCGCAGGAGGTCAGCCCATGACTGCAACGACGACACCCGTCACCCCCGACACCCCGGACGGCACCGACAGCACCCACAGCGCCGACAGCACCCACGGCACCCAGGTCCCGGACCGCCCCGCGGGCCCGGGCGCCGCGGACGCCGCCCCACCCCCGCCGACGCCGGCGAGAGAGCCCCGGCCCCACGTCGCGACGACGGCCCAGGGCCGTCAGGCCCTCGGCGCCTACGGCGAGCGCGTGGCCGCCCGTCACCTCGAGGAGCGCGGCCTGCTCGTGCTCGACCGCAACTGGCGCTGCGAGGAGGGCGAGATCGACCTCGTCCTGCGCGACGGGTCGGTCCTGGTCATCTGCGAGGTCAAGACCCGGACGAGCGTCGAGTTCGGGACGCCGCACGAGGCGGTCGACGACACCAAGCTCGACCGGCTGCGCCGGCTGGCGTCGCGGTGGGCCGAGGCGAACGACGTCCACCCGCCCGAGGTCCGCATCGACCTCGTCGCCGTCCTCCGACCCCCCAAGGGCGCCGCCGACATCGACTACGTCCGGGGCATCGGCTGATGGCGGTGGCGACGGCCCACACCGTGTCCCTCCACGGCGCGATGGGGCACCTCATCGACGTCCAGGCCGACGTGTCGTCGGGTCAGGCGCACTTCACCATCGTCGGACGGCCCGACCAGTCGCTCCGCGAGGCCGGCGACCGCTGCAAGATGGCGATCCTCAACAACGACCTCGAGTGGCCGTCCACGCGACGCACCACGATCCTGCTCTCGCCGGCCGACCTGGTGAAGCGCGGGCCGCACTTCGACCTCGCGGTGGCGGTCGCCGTCCTGGGCGCCACCGGGCAGGTCCCGCTGCGAGCGCTGCGGGGGACGGCGTTCGTCGGTGAGCTCACGCTCGACGGGCGCCTGCGCAGCGTCCCGGGCGTGCTCCCGATGGTGATGGCCGCGGCCGAGCGCGGCGTCCGGCACGTCTTCGTCCCGGAGCCGCAGGCCCGCGAGGCCGCGATGGTCCCCGGCATGAGCGTCCTCGGGCTGCGGTCCCTCGCCCAGGTGGTGGCCGAGCTGCGGGGCGAGGAGGTCCCGGCGGCTCCGCCGGTCGTGCCGCTCACGGGCAGCAGCCTGCTCACGTGGCGCGGCGAGGAGCGTCTCGACGACGTCGACCTCGCCGACCTCGAGGGCATGTCCGACGCGAAGCTCGCCGTCGAGGTGGCGGCCGCAGGCGGTCACGCGCTCCTGCTGACCGGGCCGAAGGGCGGGGGCAAGACGAGCATCGTCGAGCGGATCCCCTCGATCCTCCCCGACCTGACGCCGGAGGAGTCGCTCGAGCTGACGGCCGTGCACTCGCTGACGGGGACGCTCGACCCGGCCGAGGGGATGATCACGCGGCCCCCGTTCTCGGCGCCGCACCACGACGCGAGCAAGGCGAGCATCGTCGGCGGCGGCTCCGGCGTGGTCCGGCCCGGCGAGATCAGCAGGGCCCACGCGGGCGTGCTGTTCCTCGACGAGTTCCCGCTCTTCCGCACCGACATCATCGAGGCGCTCCGCCAGCCGCTCGAGAACGGCGACGTCACCGTGGCCCGGACCTTCGAGTCGGTGACCCTCCCGGCGCGCGGCATGGTGGTCCTCGCGGCGAACCCGTGCCCGTGCGGTCGTTGGAGCCAGAGCATGAAGGACAACGCCTGCACCTGCCCGATCACCGCCGTGCGGAGCTACCGGGCCAAGCTCACCGGACCGGTCGCCGACCGGATCGACATCCAGCGGACCGTGGGCCCCCTGAGCCGGCACGACCTGAGCGGCCCGGTGGAGTCCTCCGCCGAGGTGCGTCGCCGCGTCGCCGCGGCCCGGACCCGCCAGCACGAGCGCTACGAGGGCTGCGGGTGGCGCCTGAACGCCCACGTCCCGAGCACGGCGCTCCGCGACCGGTGGCCGCTCGAGCCGTCGGCCGCCCAGGTCCTGAGCGGCGAGGTGTACGCCGGCAGGCTCAGCAGCCGCGGGGGAGTACGGGTGCACCGGCTCGCCTGGACGATCGCCGACCTCGCCTCGGTGAGCGAGGGACGCGACGTCCGACCCGGTACCGACGAGCTCGACCTGGCCCTCGCGCTGCGCACGGGCGACCCGGTGGCGGCGCGAGCACTCGAACGGCGGCGGGCGGGGTGAGCGTCACCGAGACCGAGCGGCTGGCGCGCGTCGCGCTGAACCAGCTCGGCGAACCGGGCGAGGTGCGGATGACGGCGCTGGTCGCCGAGCTCGGCGCGGAGCGGCTGCACGCCATGCTGCTGGCCGACACCGACGTCGCCGGGCTCCGGACCGACGTGGCCGCCCGGCTCGCCGCGACCGACCCGGCCCGCGACCTCGAGCGCGGCGAGCGCCTGGGGCTGCGCTTCGTGGTGCCCGGCGACCAGGAGTGGCCGGTCCAGCTCGACGCGCTCGCCGGAGCCGGAGCGCTCCAGGAACGGGGAGGCGTGCCGGTCGGACTCTGGGTACGGGGCTCGCTCCGGCTCGACCAGCTCGAGCGCTCGGTCGCGGTGGTCGGTGCCCGGAACGCCACCGGGTACGGCACGACGGTGGCCTCCGAGATCGGGTCGGCGGTCGCTGCGGAGGGCTACACGGTGGTGTCCGGCGGCGCGTTCGGGATCGACGTCGCCGCCCACCGCGGCGCCCTGGCACGGGGTGCCACCGTCGCGGTGCTGGCCTGCGGTGCCGACCGCGTCTACCCGCAGGCGCACGCCGAGCTGCTGCGCCACCTCGGGCGCGAGGGCCTGGTGGTCTCCGAGGCGCCGCCCGGCGCGGCACCGCAGAGCGTCCGGTTCCTCGCCCGCAACCGGCTCATCGCGGCGCTGACCCGAGGCACCGTGGTCGTCGAGGCGGCGTCGCGCAGCGGCTCGCTGAACACGGCCAACTGGGCCGGGAGGCTGAACCGCTCGGTGATGGGCGTGCCGGGCCCGGTCACCAGTGCCGCCTCGGTCGGCGTCCACGAGGCGGTGCGTGCCGGCGGGATGTCGCTGGTCACCTGTGGGGCCGAGGTGCTCGAGCTCGTCGGCGGGTCCGGCGAGCACCTCGTCGCCGCGGCCCGCGCGCCCGACCAGCAGCGCGACCGGCTCTCGCCGCGGCAGCGCCAGGTCCTCGACGCCGTGCCGGTGGGCAGCGGGTCGAGCTCCGACTCCATCGCCCGGGTGGCGGGACTCGGGCTGATGGAGGTGGCCAGGACCCTGGTCCAGCTCGGACGAGCGGGGCCTCGTCGAGAGCGACGGCACCGGCTGGCGGCTCGCCGCCCTGGCTCGCCGCCGGTGAGGGCCCGGCCACCTACCCTCGAGGGGTGGGTGAGGACCAGGTCGCCGGCGCCGGCGGCGCGGAGGTGCTGCCGGAGCCGTTCATGCGGGTCCTGGCCGACTACGAGCGCCACCTCGTCTCCGAACGGGACCTCACGCCGCACACCGTGCGCGCCTACCTCGGCGACGTCGCCGGTCTGCTCGAGCACGCCGGCCGGCTCGGCCTCGGCGAGCCCGGCGACCTCGACCTCCGCACGCTCCGCAGCTGGCTGGCCAAGCAGCAGAGCCTGGGCCGGTCGCGGACCACCCTGGCCCGCCGGGCGACCGCCGTCCGGGTGTTCACCGCGTGGCTGGCGCGGACCGGGCGCACGGCCGCCGACCTGGGGTCGAGCCTCGGCTCGCCCAAGCCCCACCGCACGCTGCCGTCGGTGCTCCGCGCCGACGAGGCGAGCGACCTGATCGCGGCCGCGGTCGCGGTGGCCGACGACGGCAGCCCGGTCGGGCTGCGCGACGTGGCCCTGCTCGAGGTGCTGTACGCCACGGGCATCCGGGTCGGCGAGCTCGTCGGTCTCGACGTCGACGACCTCGACCGCGATCGCCGGGTGGTGCGCGTGCTGGGCAAGGGACGCAAGGAGCGGTCGGTGCCGTACGGCGTCCCGGCGGCGCGCGCCCTCGACGCCTGGCTCCGCCTCGGCCGCCCGGCGCTCATGGCCGAGGGAGCCGGCGGGGCGCTCTTCCTCGGCGCCCGCGGACGCCGGCTCGACCAGCGGGCCGTGCGCACGTTGGTGCACCGGCGCATCGCCGACGTGCCGGGCGCCCCCGACATCGGGCCGCACGGCCTGCGCCACAGCGCCGCGACCCACCTGCTCGAGGGCGGCGCCGACCTGCGGTCGGTCCAGGAGCTGCTCGGGCACGCCTCGCTGGCGACGACCCAGCGGTACACCCACGTCACCACCGACCGCCTGCGCCGGGCCTACCAGCAGGCGCACCCGCGCGCGTGAGACTCAGCCCAGCCACCATCGCGGGACGTCGGGCAGCGGGTCCGGCGCGGCGTGCGGCCGACGGCAGCGGCAGGCCGCCGAGCGGCAGCAACCGCACCGGCCCCCTCCCGACCAGGCGCAGCGGGTCGAGGTAGGTCGAGGCACCCTCGATCCATCCCCAGTGCAGGCAGGCAGCGGGAAAGCAGTGCGACCCCGGCAGCTGCAGCCTCCCGATGACCTCGCCGGCGGCCACCGGGTCGCCGACGTCGACCGTGGCCGCGACCGGCTGGTAGGTGGTGCGGGTCGTCCCGTGCGAGACCACGACGACGCCGCGGCCGGCGATCGGCGCGGCGTAGGCCACCGTCCCGGTGAGGGCGGAGCGCACGGCCTGACCCGCGGACCCGCGCAGGTCGACCCCGCGGTGACCCGCCCCGTAGTCGGAGGCCGGAGGGTCGAACCCGTCGGCGACCTCGGGCTCGGGTGAGAGGGGCCACGTCCCGACCGGGTCCGGGGATGCGGCGGCCACCGCGGCGGCCGGTGCGGAGAGCGCGAGGGACAGGGTGACGAGCAGGGCGAGACGACGGCTCATGCCGGTACGGTGCCGGTGTCCACCGACCGACGCAGCGGGTCGGCGTCCCACCTGTGGACGACCGGCGCTCTGCCGGCCCGGTGGACGGTTCGTGGCCCCGATGCGGATTCGCCGGGGGGCGTGCGCCTCGTCTAGGCTGCCGTGGTCACTCTCCGGAGTGGCGACTTCGCACGCACTCAGACCGCGACGGTTCCTCACTCCTGTGAAGGACCGGCCGCCCGCGGGCGTCGATCCTCGGTCCTGCACACGTGGCAGCACGTGGCAGGTGGGATCGCGCGAGGCGTCAGGGCTGCCGGCACCCGCCGGCGGCAGCAACTGAAAACCAACCGGATCCACCACCCGGTGTGCCCTGCCAGTCCTCCGACGTTCGAGGGGGAGCGGTCCAAGGGCGCGCGCACGGGAGTGGGTCCACCACAGGAGAAGAGAACCACCATGGCAGTCGTCACCATGCGCCAGCTCCTCGAGAGCGGCGTCCACTTCGGGCACCAGACCCGTCGCTGGAACCCGAAGATGAAGCGCTTCATCATGACCGAGCGCAACGGCATCTACATCATCGACCTGCAGCAGTCGCTGGCCTACATCGACCGCTCCTACGCCTTCATCAAGGAGACCGTGGCGCGCGGCGGCACGATCATGTTCGTCGGCACCAAGAAGCAGGCGCAGGAGGCGATCGCCGAGCAGGCGACCCGCGTGGGCATGCCCTACGTCAACCAGCGCTGGCTCGGTGGCATGCTCACCAACTTCCAGACCGTGCACCAGCGGATCAACCGCCTCAAGGAGCTCGACGACGTCGACTTCGGCGACGTTGCCGGCAGCAGCCGCACGAAGAAGGAGCTGCTCCAGATGCGCCGCGAGCGCGACAAGCTGAACAAGTCGCTCGGCGGCATCCGTGAGATGACCCGCACCCCCTCCGCGGTGTGGATCGTCGACACGAACAAGGAGCACCTGGCCGTCGAGGAAGCCCGCAAGCTGAAGATCCCGATCATCGCGATCCTCGACTCCAACTGCGACCCCGACCAGGTCGACTTCCCGATCCCGGGCAACGACGACGCCATCCGCGCGGTCGGCCTGCTGACCCGCGTGATCGCCGACGCCGTCGCCGACGGCCTCATCGCCCGCTCGGGCGTCAAGGCCGAGGGCGCTGCCACCCCGGGTGCCGAGGAGCCGCTGGCCGAGTGGGAGCGCGAGCTGCTCGGCGGTGACGCCGAGGTCGCCGCCGAGGTCGCGACCTCCGCCGAGCCCGACGCCGCCGCGTCCGAGGGCACCGGTGCCTCCTCCGAGGGTGCCGAGGCCGCCGAGGTCGCCGTCGCCCCCGAGGAGACCGCTGCCGAGGCGCCCGCCGCCGACGAGGCTGCTGTCGAGGCGACCCGCCGACGAGGCCCCCGCCGCCGAGGAGGCGCCTGCCGCCGACGAGGCTCCCGCCGCCGACGAGGCCGAGGCGCCCGTCGAGGCCACCACCGAGTCCTGAACGACTCTCCGTAACGACGTAGAAGGAGTACCCATGGCTTTCACCGCTGCTGACGTCAAGCGCCTCCGGGAGCTGACCGGCGCTGGGATGATGGACTGCAAGAAGGCGCTCGACGAGACCGACGGCGACTTCGACAAGGCCGTCGAGGTGCTGCGGGTCAAGGGAGCCGCCAAGGCTGCCGCTCGTGGCGCCGAGCGCGAGACCTCGGCCGGGCTCGTGGCGCACGCGCCCGGCGTCCTGGTCGAGATCAAGTGCGAGACCGACTTCGTCGCCAAGGGCGAGGACTTCGTCGCCGCTGCCCAGCGCATCGCGGACGCCGCCTCCTCGGCCAAGCCGGCCGACGTCGACGCCCTGCGCGCGGTCTCGCTCGGCGACCAGACCGTCGGCGAGGTCGTCGACGGCCTGGCGGTCTCGATCGGCGAGAAGATCGAGCTCGGCCAGTACGTGCACTTCGACGGCGACGTCGTCGCCTACATGCACAAGCGCGCGGCCGACCTGCCGCCCGCCGTGGGCGTCCTCGTGGAGTACGAGGGCAGCGCCGACGCCGCCCGTGCCGCGGCGATGCAGGTGGCGGCCATGCGGCCGCAGTACCTCACGCGCGACGAGGTGCCGGCCGACGTCGTCGCCAAGGAGCGCGAGATCGCCGAGGCCACCTCGCGCGAGGAGGGCAAGCCCGAGCAGGCGATCGCCAAGATCACCGAGGGTCGGCTCAACGGCTTCTTCAAGGACGTCGTGCTGCTCGAGCAGCCGTCGGTGACCGAGAACAAGAAGACCGTCAAGGCGGTCCTCGACGAGGCCGGGACCACCCTCAAGCGCTTCGCGCGCTTCGAGGTCGGCGCCTGACCCAGGCCCCACCAGCACCACACAGCACCGCAGAAGCACCGCACAGCAGCGCCGCCGGCCTCCGGCGGCGCTGCTGCTTTCACCCGCCCCTCGCCGCCCTCGCCGCCGGGCGACGGCGAGCGACGGGTAGGGTCCACCCGAGGCTCCACGACCTGACGGAAGGACCGGAATGCCCGGCTACAAGCGTGTCCTGCTCAAGCTCTCGGGCGAGGTCTTCGGCGGCGGCAAGGTGGGCGTCGACCCCGACGTCGTCCAGGGCATCGCCAAGGAGATCGCCGCGGTGGTCCGGGACGGCGTCCAGGTGGCCGTGGTGACCGGCGGCGGCAACTTCTTCCGTGGCGCCGAGCTGCAGCAGCGGGGCATGGACCGGGTCCGCGCCGACTACATGGGCATGCTCGGCATCGTCATGAACTGCCTGGCGCTGCAGGACTTCCTCGAGAAGCTCGGGGTCGAGACGCGCGTGCAGACCGCGATCACCATGGGCCAGGTCGCCGAGCCCTACATCCCCCGGCGCGCCATCCGGCACATGGAGAAGGGCCGGGTCGTCATCTTCGGCGCCGGCATGGGCATGCCCTACTTCTCCACCGACACCGTCGCCGTCCAGCGCGCGCTCGAGAGCCGGTGCGACGTCGTCCTGTTCGACAAGAACGGCGTCGACGGCATCTACACCGCCGACCCCAAGATCGACCCGACGGCGACCCGCATCGAGGAGATCACCTTCGACGAGGCGATCGAGCAGGGCCTGCGGATCATGGACCAGACCGCCTTCACCCTGGCCCGGGAGAACAAGATGCCGCTCATCGTCTTCGGGCTCGGGGAGGGCAGCATCCTGCGCGCCGTCCATGGTGAGAGAATCGGCACGCTCGTCACCGCAGGATGACGAGGCGCGCGAGCAGCACCCGAAGCCGAAAGGACCACCCGTGATCAACAGCATCCTCAACGAGGCCGACTCCAAGATGGACAAGTCGGTCGAGGCGACGCGCGAGGAGTTCGCGGCGATCCGGGCCGGCCGGGCCACCCCGCAGATGTTCAGCAAGATCGTCGTCGACTACTACGGGTCGCCGACGCCGCTGCAGCAGCTCGCCTCCTTCACCGCTCCCGAGGCGCGGATCATCATGATCCAGCCCTACGACATGGGCGCGATGGCCAACGTCGAGCGGGCGATCCGCGACTCCGACCTCGGCGTCAACCCGTCCAACGACGGCAAGGTGCTGCGCTGCGTGTTCCCCGAGCTCACCGAGGACCGCCGCAAGGAGTTCATCAAGCTCGCCAAGGGCAAGGCCGAGGACGGCCGGATCGCCATCCGCAACCTGCGCCGCACGGCCAAGCAGAACCTCGAGAAGCTCGAGAAGGACGGCGAGGTCGGCAAGGACGACGTCACCGGCGCCGAGAAGCGGCTCGACTCGATCACCAAGAAGCACACCGACGAGATCGACGAGCTGCTGAAGAACAAGGAGGCGGAGCTGCTCGAGGTCTGAGACCTCGCGCACTCCTGCCCATGGCCCGCCCGACGACGCGGCACCGCCCGACCGGCGCCGCATGACCGACACCGCGGCGTCCCAGAAGGACCACGGCCGCGCCGGGCGCGACCTCAAGGCCGCCGTCGGCTCGGCGCTCGTGCTCCTCGGCGCCATCGCCGCCTCGCTGCTGTTCTGGAAGCCCGCCTTCATGGTGATCGTCGTGATCGCCGTGGTCGTCGCCGTCTGGGAGCTGCGCCAGGGGCTGCTGGCCAAGGACATCGACCTCCCCGAGCAGCCGCTGATGCTCGGCGGCGCCGTGATGGTGGTCTGCGCCTACGTGTGGGGCACCGACGCGATGGTGACCGCCACCGCCGTCACCGCCCTCGTGGTGATGCTGTGGCTGCTGCGACGCGGCATCGACGGCTACGTCAAGACCGCGACCGCCTCGGTCTTCACGCTCGTCTACGTGCCGTTCCTCGGCTCGTTCGTGGCGCTGATGCTCAGCGAGGGCGGCCTCGACGGAGGCGGCCTCGACGACGACGGCGTCCAGGGGATCCTCGCCTTCATCCTCGTCACCATCGCCTCCGACATCGGCGGCTACGTGGCCGGCGTCCTGTTCGGCAAGCACCCCATGGCGCCGGTGATCTCGCCCAAGAAGTCGTGGGAGGGCTTCGCCGGCTCGCTGGTCGCGTGCGTCGCCGCCGGCTGGCTGCTCGTCGTCCACCTGCTCGAGGGCGAGTGGTGGGTCGGCCTGTGCCTCGGTCTCATCGCCGTCGTGATGGCGACCCTGGGCGACCTGTGCGAGTCGGTGATGAAGCGCGACCTCGGCATCAAGGACATGAGCCAGGTCATCCCGGGCCACGGCGGCCTGATGGACCGGCTCGACTCCCTGCTCGCGACGATCGCGCCGATCTGGCTGCTGCTCCACTACGCCGTCTTCACCTGACGCGACCGATCCGCCGCCGGCGGTGGGGTGCTGCCGCCTAGGATTCAGGCGTGAGCACGGACGAAGGGGTGCACCTGGCCGAGGGTCCCCTCGGTGGCGCGCCCGGACGCCGTCGCCGTGCCCCGCGCCGCAGCCGCGCCGAGGTGGCTCCCGAGCCCGCCGCCGAGCCCTCCGCTGGGCCCACTGCTGAGCCCACCGCCGAGCCCACCGCCGAGGCAGCCGACGCGACCGGTGACGACCCGCGGTTCTGGCACCGCGACCACCCCGTCTTCACGCCCCTGGCCGGCTTCTTCACGGGGCTGGTCACCATCGTGGTGGTGCTGGCGCTGCTGTTCTGGCTCCTCGAGGACGTGGTGGGCTACGACGTCACCGAGCACCCGTGGGTCTTCCTCGTCGCCGTCGGCGCCGTGTTCGTCGTGAACCTCGGGCTGGTCGCGCTGCCGGCCACGCGGCGCTTCGCCCGCTACATGCTCTTCGGGGTGCTGGTGACCCCGCTGGTGATCGCCGGCGTGGGGGCCCTGACCTCCTACCTGCTCCTCATGAACGGTTCGTGAGCGGGCCTCACGGCACGATTCCGGCCGCCCGGCACCCGGGTGGGAGGATGGGGCGGTCATGACCGAGCCGAAGCTGCTGCCCCTGGTGTTCGACGAGCCGCGCGGGCGCAAGAAGCCCCCGCCCCACCTCGCCGACCTCGACCCGGCCGGCCGCAAGGCGCTGCTCGAGGAAAATGGGCTGCCCGGCTTCCGCGCCAAGCAGCTCTCGACCCACTACTTCGCCCGGCTCGTCGACGACCCGGCCCAGATGACGGACCTTCCGGCCGCCCAGCGCGACGAGCTCGTCTCGACGCTGCTACCCGACCTGATGACCCCGCTGCGCACGCTGGAGGCCGACAAGGGCACCACGCGCAAGACGCTGTGGCGGCTCTTCGACGGCGCCCTGGTCGAGTCGGTGCTGATGCGCTACCCCGACCGCGCCACCGTCTGCGTCTCGAGCCAGGCCGGCTGCGGCATGGCCTGCCCCTTCTGCGCCACGGGCCAGGGCGGCCTGCAGCGCAACATGTCGACCGCCGAGATCGTCGAGCAGGTCGTGGCCGGCGCCCGCTCGCTGTCGCGCGGCGAGGTGCCCGGGGGCCCCGGCCGGGTCTCCAACGTCGTCTTCATGGGCATGGGTGAGCCCCTCGCCAACTACAAGGCCGTGCTGGGCGCCGTCCGACGGCTCACCGACCCGCACCCCGACGGCCTCGGCATGTCGGCCCGCGGCATCACCGTCTCGACCGTCGGCCTGGTCCCGCGGATCCGCCAGCTGGCCGACGAGGGCATCCCGGTCACCCTCGCCCTCAGCCTCCACGCCCCGGACGACGAGCTGCGCAACGAGCTCGTGCCGATCAACACCCGCTACTCCGTCGACGAGACCGTCGACGCCGCCTGGTACTACGCCCAGACGACCAAGCGCCGCGTCAGCATCGAGTACGCGATGATGCGCGGCATCAACGACCACGCCTGGCGAGCCGACCTGCTCGGCGACGTCCTGCAGGCGCGCGGCGACTGGGGCTGGGTGCACGTCAACCTGATCCCGCTGAACCCCACGCCCGGCAGCAAGTGGACGGCGTCCGACCCGGCCGACGAGCGCGAGTTCGTCCGGCGCCTCGAGGCCAAGGGCATCCCGACCACCGTCCGCGACACCCGCGGCCGGGAGATCGACGGCGCCTGCGGCCAGCTCGCCGCCACGGACGGTGGCTGAGGCCGACGCTGGTTGAGGCGACCGACGGTGGTCGAGGCGCCCGACGCTGGTTGAGGAGGTCGCTCTGCGACCGTCTCGAAACCGCCGAGCCGAGCGACGGTGGTTGAGGAGGTCGCTCTGCGACCGTCTCGAAACCGCCGAGCCGGAACGCCTCCCTCGCGACGCCGTGGACGTCACCGGGTCTCGAGACGGTCGTGACCGACCTCCTCGACCACCGTGGGGGACGGTCGTGACCGACCTCCTCGACCACCGTGGACGTCACCGAGGTCCTCGACACGACGGTCGTGACCGACCTCCTCGACCAGCGTGGGGGACGGTCGTGACCGACCTCCTCGACCACCGTGGGCGTCACCGGGTCTCGAGACGGTCGTGACCGACCTCCTCGACCAGCGTGGACGGACCTCCGAACGTCCGCGACCACCGTCCTGGCCCTCGCCCCACGCGCGGTCAGCGGCGGTAGCGGAGCGGCATCCTCACGAGCAGCTCGACGTTGCGGTCGCGGCGCTCGCCGAGGCCGGTGTCGGTGCGGTCCTGCCAGTCGTTGGCCGCCAGCTCGCGGGCGAGGCCGGCGAGGCCGGTGGGCGTCGTGAGGTCGTGGTCGCCGAGCCCCTCGACCGGGCCGGCGTGGTCGACCACGGTGGTGAAGATCGAGAGGGTGCCGTCGTGGTTGTCGAGCAGCTCGATGATCCGTGACTGCTGCGGCCAGTCGACGTGGGAGGCGGTGTTGATCTCCCAGAGGCCGCCGCCGCGGGGTCGCTTGTGGAAGAGGATCTCGCTGCGGTGGGTGTGGCCGTTGATCCAGGCCACGACCTCCCAGTGCTTGAGCAGCAGGGCGAGGACCTCGTCACCGGTGACGCGCGGGGTCGGGTCGCCCCCGGTCGCGACGAGCGGGTTGTTCATGGTGCCCGAGGTGTGGTGGCTGAAGACCATCGCGATGCCGCCCTTGGACTGCGTCATCTGGTCGCGCAGCCACTCCATCTGCGTGGCGTCGATCGATCCGTCGGCGTAGCCGTTGGGGTTGACCGTGTCGAGCACGATGAAGCGGCACCCGTTCTTCTCGAAGGCGTAGTAGGCCGTGCCGTCGCGCCGGTTGCGGGCGGTGAACCCGTGGCCCTCGGGCAGCCCGCGCGTCGTGAAGTGCTCCTCGACGATGTCGGCCCGCGCGATCAGTCTGCGCCGTGCGTCGGGGGTCACGACGCGGACGCCCGGGCCGAGCACGAGGGAGGTCAGGAACGCGCCGACGTTGCCCGAGGCCAGAGCGTTGGTCAGCTGAGCCGGGCTGAAGCCGGCCGGCGGCGAGATGATCTTGAGCGGCCCGGTGGCGATCGCGTTCAGCTGCAGGGTCGCGGCCGGGAAGTTGCCCTGCACCAGCCCGTCGTGGTTGCCGAAGCAGGCGTACCACGGCATGGCGAGCCCCTGCGCCCGGAACGGGCGCCGGGCCGCGTCGAGCAGGCCGGGCACGGTCGGGAACCCGTACATCGTCTTGGCAGCGTCGTCGGTCCTGCCGGACGGCGGCGGGTGCGGGTGCCAGTACGCGCGGTCGTAGCTAGACGGCGTCGTCGTCGGCCACGCCCTCGTAGGTGGTGAGGTCACCGGAGTCGGCACGCACGCGCCCGCCGTCCAGGAGGTCGATGTTCCACCGGACCTCGTTGAGCTGGGAGTTGTCGGAGTTGTCGCCGGTCTGGATCGTCAGGGCGAGGGGCAGGCCGCTCACCGGACCGGTCCCGATCGCGTTGATCTCGCGCACCATGGCGTCGGCGATGTGGGCGGTCAGCATCTCGTGCGCGCGGTAGGCGGAGGCGAAGATGCCGGGGGCAGGGCTGGGCGCGGGGTCGTCGTTGCGGTCGGTCCACTCCACCCGGCACGGTGACTGCGCGTCGACGATGTGCACGTCGCTGATCTGGACGAAGGCGACGACCCCGGTGCGCCGCGCCGCGCGGCCCGGCTTGGCCCTCACGCCGAGGTCGGTCCGGACGACGTGGCCCTCGCCGGGTGCCGTCACGAGCGGGGCGTAGCCCTTCACCCCGGGCTTGCCGCGCCGGATCACCCGGCCGAGCGTGGCGACCTTCCGCGGTGCGCCTGCGGCCGAGGCGGCCGCACCGCGCGCGGTGTCGGTGACGGCGCCCGCGAGCCCGGCACCGAGGGCAGAAGCGCGCAGCACGGCGCGGCGTGAGATCCCCATCCGGTGATGCTATGTGGCGGTGAGCGCGGTCACACGGCGATCCCGACAACCGATGTTCACGCCCGCGCCACAGGAGTTCCGCCGTCCGTTGCGGAGGGCTGCCTAGCGTCAGCGGCATGGAGCGAGCCGGCGAGCCGGGCAACCGGAGCATCACGAGCCGCCGCACCGACCTCCTCGGCTTCACCGAGCTGCACGACGTCCCCGGTGGGGCGCGTGCTGCGGCGTCGTCGAGGCGCAGGACCCGCACCCGCTCGACCGCATGCTCGCTCCCTCGGCGACCGGCCCGGCGCAGCTCGCCTGGCTCGACGTCCCGGCGACGGCGTGGTGGTCCCGTCGGGTGGACCTGCAGCCGCTCCACCTCACGCGTCGCGACGCCGCCTTGCGCGTCCGGCTGCTGGGTGGCGCACCCGGTGACGCGTCGACGCGCCGACCACGGCGACCACGACCGCGACGTGGTCGCACGCCGGCAGGGGGCCGTCAGGCTGGTGGGCTGACGGCCGCCGCAGCCTCCTCGACGCTGTCGACCAGGTGCACGTGGGTCGCCATCGGCCGGCCCTGTGCCATCGTCGACAGCAGCGGCCAGGCCGGCACGGTCGACGTCCAGTACTCGCGGCCCACCAGGACCATCGGAGCGATCGAGGCCGGCTCGGCGTAGTAGTTCTCGCACGCGTCCTGGAACACCTCCTGCACCGTGCCCGCCGCACCCGGCAGGAACACGATCCCGGCGTTGCAGATCTCGAGCAGCACGGCCTCGCGGGTCGCGTTGGTGACGTACTTGGCGATGGCCGTGGCGAAGAGGTTCGGCGGCTCGTGGCCGTAGTGCCAGGTCGGGACGCCCAGGGTCTCGCCGTCGCCGGTCAGCGCGGCCCGGGCGGCACCGACCCAGGCGTCGATCGACGGGCGGAACGACGGCACCGCGGCGAGGACGCCGAGAGCCTCGTCGAGCGCGGTCCCGTCCAGGCCGGCCATCCGCCCGCCGAGGTTGGCTGCCTCCATCGCGCCGGGCCCGCCCCCGGTGGCCACGACCGCGTCGCGGCCCAGCAGCCGGCCGAGGCGGGCGGCGTCGGCGTACCCGGCCGACCCGCGCTCGAGGGCGTGCCCGCCCATCACGCCGACCACGCGGCGTCCGCGCACCCACGTGGCCAGGGCCTCGTCGACGGCGTGGTCGTGGAGGGCGGCCGCCAGCGTGTCGTCCCGGCCGGGGAGCCGCTGCGCCCAGGCGTAGGCGCGGGCGTCGAGGGTCTCGGGATACCGGTCGGCGTCGTACAGCTCGTCGGCCGTGTACAGCCGCGACCGGTAGACGTCGAGGGGAGTGGTCCCGACCTCGGGCAGCAGGAGCGCTCCCCGCGCGGCGAGGGTGTCGTCGTCACCCGGCGCGAACGTGCAGCCCAGGAAGGCTGCCCCCGCCACCCGGCGTTCGAGCAGGGCGCTCCCGCGCCCGGTCAGGTCGAGCCGGTGCACCCGCCACGTGCTGATCGACCCCGTGCCGCGGGCCAGGCGCCGGTCGAGGTCGGCCAGCGACTCGACGTGCACCACCCGCCCCCTGCTCCTCCGCATGGGCCGACGGTAGACGCCCCGGACCAGCGCGGACGCCGAACCGGTGCGACCGGGCCGAGCGCCGCTCAGAACGCGTGGGCGACGAGGTCGCCGAACAGCTCGTGCTCGTCGGCGGACTCGAGCCCCTTCTGCCGGAACCAGGCGCAGATGTTGGTGCAGTCGCGCATCAGGTAGTCCATGCCGTTGAGGTTGCCGACCAGGTCGACCACCTGCGGGAGGTCGATGATGACGAGCCGGTCGCCGGCGGCGAGGATGTTGAACGCCGACAGGTCACCGTGGACGACGCCCGCCTGCGCCATCACCGCCATCGCGTCGCGCAGCTGGTCGAAGTACGACGCCAGCAGGACGGCGTCCGGGCGGGTCTGCGCGAGCCGCGGTGCCGTGTCGCCGTCGACGGTGATCCACTCCATGAGGATCTCGGTGCCGTCGATCTGCACGGGGTAGGGGACGGGAAGCCCGAGCAGCCAGAACCGCTTGAGCTGCTCCCACTCCGAGACCGCCCACTCCCCGGCCGCGACGAGCTTGCCGAAGGTCGACTTGCGCTTCACGGCGCGCTCGTCGCGCGAGCGCTTCATCGAGCGGCCCTCGGTGTAGCCGGCCGAGCGGTGGAACGTGCGGTGGTCGGCGGAGCGGTAGCGCTTGGCGGCCATCACGACGGCCCTGTCGGGCTCGAGCGGGTCGACCCGCTCGAGGAGGAACACGTCGGCCTCCTTGCCCGTCTTGAGGATGCCGAGCTCGGTGTCGATCGCGCCCTGCGAGGTCACGAGCCAGTCGGGGCGGGGCTCGGGTCCGCGGGAGAGCGGCTCGACGGAGAGCCAGGTCGACCAGCGTTGGGACGACTCGTCGACGTCGTCGTAGGTGGTCCAGTCGAAGGTGAAGTCCGGGTCGGCGTCGGCCTCGGGCTCGGGTGCTGCGTCAGGAAATGCGTCAGGAAAGAAGTCCTGGAAGGTCATCGGAAGCGGTGCTCGTTTCGAGGAGGAGGTGGTCGGCGGGCAGGCCGAGGACAGTCATGGACATGTCACGCTCCTCTCGACGGCACCGGGTCCTCCCGGTTGGCTTCAGCAGCAGGGTGGCGCACCGGCGGCCCCGCGGCAACCGAATTACCGCGGGGCCCCGTCGACCACGGGTCCGACGTCGTCGGTGTCAGCAGACCGAGTCGGTCGGCCTCGGGTTCGTGAGGCCGAAGAGCGGTCGCAGCGCCAGCCCGCCGAACGTGCCGATGATGGCGAGGACGCCCCACAGCCACCCGTGCAGGCTGAACGAGGCGATGCCGCCGAAGTAGGCACCGATGTTGCAGCCGAAGGCGAGCCGGGCGCCGTAGCCCATGAGCAGGCCGCCGATGACGGCGCCGAGGGCGAGGCGGCCGGGCACGCGCCGGTGCAGGACCCACGAGCCGGCGAGGGCCGAGGCGACGAGGGCCCCGACGATGATGCCGAGGTCCATCACCGAGGTCTTCTCGACGAAGATGCCGGCGTCGTACTTGGCGAGGTTGGCCGGGTCCTGCCAGAAGCCCCACGACGTCACGTCGACGCCCACGGCGTCGAGCAGCTTCGAGCCCCACAGCGCGAAGGCGAACGTCACGCCCCAGGCCCCGCCGGAGACGAACAGGGTCACGGCGTTGAGGCCGGCGAGCAGCAGCGCGCCCACCCACAGCGGCCACGACCCGCGCAGCGCACGGGCCGCGCCCCTCGCGACCGGCGGCTCCTCGACCGGCGGCGGGGGGTTGCGGCGACCGAGGAGGAAGGTGAGCCCGACGATCGCCGCCATCACGAGGAGCGAGATGGCGAGCGCGCCCGGGTACCCGCCCCACTGCGTGAGCGACACCGGCTCGTGGGCGGGCAGCGCGTTCCACCACGGCAGGTGGTACGCGCCGAGCGTCGCGCCGCCGACGAAGCCGACGAGCGTGAGCAGGATGGCGGTCTGGCCCGAGCCGATGGCGAACAGCGTGCCCGAGGCGCACGAGCCCCCGAGCTGCATGCCGACGCCGAACATCGTGGCTCCGACGACGAGGCCCCACCCGATCGGCGAGAGCGACGGGTTCACGGGGACGTCGTTCAGCGAGACCTGGTTGGCCAGGATCGGCGCGAACAGGATGCAGGCGGTCGCGAGCATCAGCATGTGCGCCCGCAGCGCCTTGCCCTGCCGCACGGCGACCAGCTGTCGCCAGGCGGAGGTGAAGCCGAAGCGTGAGTGGAACAGCACGAAGCCGAGCGCCAGGCCGATCAGGTAGAGCAGCCCGGGCACCTGGCCGCTGCGGGCGAAGATGAACGCCCCGAGGACGGCGCCGACGGCACCGCCCGCGAGGACGATGCCCGCTTGCGCCGGCGGCGCGGTGGGAGCGGGCGGTGGCGCGACACGCGAGCCGGGAGTCCCCGTCGGGCGACGGGGGGTGGTGGTGGACATGGTGGTCCTTTCCGCAGGCGTCCCGAGACGCCCGTCTGTGGTGGAGGGAGCAGGGGACTAGCGGGACGAGGGGAGCGGGCCGACCGGGGTGACCGTCCCGCCCGGGAACCAGGAGACCTCGGAGCCGTGGGCCTGGTGACCGGGGAGGGCCGGCATGTAGGCGGCGCGAGAGGCGGCGAAGAGGGTCTCCGCCGAGGGTTCGCCGCCGCGCGCCGCACGCCACGCGGCGTACCCCGACGCCGTCGGGGCCTGCCCGGGGAGGTACCGGGCGAGGGTCTGGCTGTACTCCTGGGCCGCGGCGTCGCGGATGTCGAAGTCGAGCGGCAGCACCGCACCCGCGGTCGAGTCGACCACCTGCGGCGTGAGCAACCACGGCGCGAGCCAGGTGCCGTCGGAGCGGATCGGCTGGGCGCGCAGGGGCTCGGCGCTCACCGCCGCCAACGCGGCGGCCGCCCGCGACCAGCCACTCAGCACCAGCAGCGCGTTGCGGACCCCCTGCGTGGACGACGCCGGGGCGGCGGCCGGCGCGAGCTCGACGCCCTCGTCGACGGCCGACCCGCCGCACCAGGCGGAAGGCCTCCCGGCTGCGGCCGGACCCGTCGCGCCAGACGGTGAGCTGCCCGACCCCCCGGGACGCCAGGTGGCGCACGAGCCGCTCGAGGGTGGCGGCGTCGGCGTCCGACAACGCGTCGGCCGGGCAGGCGGCAGGCGTGCCGCCCCCGCCGAGCAGCGCCGCCGTGGCCGCCGTGAGGCACTCGGCGCCGTCGGGACCCGTGTAGCCGTCGGCGGCAGGAGCGCGGTCGAACCCCGTCGCCACCACGAACGGGACCCGGTGCACCGGCCCGTGCGAGACCAGGACGACGTCGTCCCGCTCCCCGAGCTCGACGACGGCCCACAGGCCGTCGACACCGGGCCGTCGCTCGGCGGTCACCACCCGGTCGCTGCCGACCGTGCCGATGCGCACCGGGCCCGTGCCGTGCGCCGCGTGCGCCCGGCCGGCACGGTGGGCGTCGACGCGCACCAGGTTGGGGCCCGGCAGGCCCGGGGCGACGGTCACCGTGAAGTCGATGCCGTCGTGCCGCAGTCGCTGCACCTGCGGCACGCCGGGGCGGCGGGTCCCGCCGAGCACCTGCTGCCCGCTGTTCAGCGCCTCCTGCTGCACGAGCAGGGGGTCGGTCGGCCGGGGTCCGTGGTCGGCCCGCAGCGACGACCAGGCCGTGAGGCCCACGAGCGAGGCGGAGACCAGCGTGGCGGCGCCCGTGACGGCGGCCGCCCGCAGGCGGGACCGGGTGGCCCGGTCCCGCCTGCGGGGGTGGCCGAGGGCCTGACTCATCGGATGTCGTCGTCGGCGGTGACGAAGACCATCGAGTGGGGCTTGGCGGGCCCCCAGTCGCCGTGGGGCCACGACTCCCGGTCGAAGTCGATGCAGTCCTCGGTGAAGCCCGGGGTGCGGAACGACGTGTCGAGCGTCAGCGTCTCGTCGTCGTTGACGTCGGCGAGGCAGACCCGGTGGTCACCGTTCAGGCCGGTGCGCGCGACGAAGTAGTTCGAGTACGCGATCCGGTTCGACGTCGGTGGTCTCGTGGTAGTACCCGTCCTCGCCGAGCTCGAGGTTGTCGAGCGCGCCCCAGTGCGGGCCGCCGGGAGCCGGCAGCGTGTCGTGGATCGTCGGGCAGTCGGCCTCCTGGCCGCCCTGGGTGATCTCGGCCTCGCTGTCGATGACGCACGACGGAGTGGTGCCCGACGCGACCAGCTTCGAGATGTCGAGCTTGAGGATGTACGGCGGCGAGCCCTTGTCGTCACCGCTCGCGCCGCGGCCGACGACCGCGACGTAGAGGTACTTGTCGTCGAGGCTGGTCTGGGTCCACCCGGCGTTGGAGCCGCCGCCGTAGATCGTGCTGGCGGGGTCGACGGCCTTGTTCGAGGTCGTGAGGTCGAAGACCTCGCGCCACTCGGGCTTCGCCGCGGTGATGTCGGGCGTGTAGTAGATCGCGCCGCCCTGCATCGTGCTGGCGAAGGCGCCCTTGTGGTCGGGCAGGTTGGTGACCGTGGTCTCCATGGCCGCGCGCGGCTCCTCGTGGTGCGGCACCTTGCCGACGCGCGGACCGTCGGGCAGGAACGAGACCGCCCGCAGCCTCGGCTTGTCGGGGTTCGAGATGTCCCAGGTGCGGACCGTCGGGCGGCGCAGGTACGACGAGGGCGCCTGCACCGGGTTGAGGATGATGTTGCGCGGCTCGTTGTAGTCGCTGGCTGATCGAGGATGCCGAGGTCCTCGCGCGCCTGGACGCCGTGCGGGTTGGCGCAGGTCGGCAGCGGCAGCTGCGGGATGTTGTCGCAGCGCTGCTCGGTCTCGGCGACCTCGGGCGTCGGCCGGGGCCTCCCACAGCGTCTTGCCGTTCGCGTCGAGGCGCACGAGCTCGAGCCGGGCGAGCCGGCGAAGCCGTTGCCGAGCCGCACCTAGCCGTCGCTGTAGACGCACGGGCCGGGCACGTCGGGCCCGCCCATGTAGGTGCCGTAGGCCCTGTGGTCCTTGGTGACCCAGTAGGCGTCGGGCACCGAGCCGCACAGCGTGTCGGTCGGCAGGTTGACGTCCTTGAGCGACGAGCTTGGGCAGCTGGCTGATGTCGAAGACGTAGGTGATGTCGGTGAACAGGCCGCCGGCGAAGAGGTTGTCGCCCTTGTGCCAGATGTACTGCATGTGGTGCGGCTCGTTCTCGACGAGCGGCCCGACGGTCGCGGTGTTGACGACCTGGCCGTAGGTCGGCGAGCCCTTGGTCGCGTCGACGACGGCGAAGAAGTCGGGGCCGATGAGGTCCTTGGTGCCGACCAGGTCGCGGCCGATGGTCTTGGGCAGCGTGGTCGAGCTCGAGTGCTCCCGGCGGAGACTTGTCGAGGCTGTTGTTGATTGCCGCCGACCCAGCCGAGGCCGCACGAGGGTGCCTCGTGGCGCAGGCCGGTCGGGCCGTCGACCGTGCGCCGGCGTCGCTTCCGGTGCGGCCGAGTCGTGCCTCGTCGAGGCCGAGGCCTGGATGCCCGGTGGGCGGGCCGCTCGAGGTGTGCGTCCCCGGGCAGGTCGTCACTGCCGTCGCCGGCGCGGTCCGCTCGACCTGCATTGCTGATGTCGCCGCCGGCCGACGACGGGATCGGCTGGATCGCGCCGGAGGCCTGAGAGCGGCTGTGTACCTGGTCCGGGTCGTTCGGCGATCTCGGGGGCCGGCGATCCCTGGGCGGCCGTCGGCGGCCGAGAGCGTGCGCCGTGCCGCGGCGCGGTCAGGCGGCGGACGGGATGGTGCGGATGTCGAGCTCGCCGACGCGGTCCCACCGGTCGTCGAGGTGGACGACGGTCCGTCCGGCGCGCTGCAGCAGGCTGGCCGCGATGCCGGCGCGGTAGCCCGAGCGGCAGTGCACCCAGCAGCTCACCGGTGGGCAGGCGGTGCACCAGGTCCTCCACGTCCTGCAGCGGCACGTGGATGGCGCCGGGCAGGTGCCCCTGCTGCCACTCGTCGAGCTGGCGGACGTCGACGACCACCGGCGGCCGGCGCCGGGACGCCGACGGCCAGGGCACGGGCCTCCCGGTACGCGGCCCAGTCGGCCCGTCGGACGCCGGCGCTCTGCACGTCGTCGACGTCGAGCACGTGGGTGCCCACGCCGTCGATGCCGATGGCCGCCAGGTCGGTCAGCGCCGTGGTCAGGTGCTCCGGGCTGTCGGTGAGGAGCACGATGTCGTCACCCCAGGGCACCAGCCAGCCCACGTAGGTGGCGAACTGGTCACCGAGCTCGACGTTGACCGCCCCGGGCACGTGCCCGGCCGCGAAGGCGGCCCGGTCGCGGAGGTCGACGACCCAGGCTCCGGCGAGCACCGCGTCGGTGACGTCGTCGGCGGTCACGCGGTGGGCGTCGCGGGGCCGGGCGGCACCGACACCGGCGCGGTTGAGCGGGTCCATGTGCGGGTAGTACGCCGGAACGGGGCCGAAGCCCGCCACGAGGTCGGTCACGAAGGTCTCCTTCTCGGTGGTCAGCGCGGGGTTGCTGGTGAGCTCGGCGCCCACCGTCGGCACCGCGACGTGCCCCCGGGCGGCGTCCGCGACGGCGCCCCCGGCACAGAAGCTGCCGAAGCCGTGCGTGGGGAGCAGGCGTGTCGACGGCGCGAGGCCGGCCTGACGGCGGGCGCTCTCCCACTGGGCACCGGCCAGGAGCGTGGCCAGGCGCGGGTGCACGAGGTCGGTGCGGCCGACGGTGCCGACCAGCAGGCTGCCGCCGCTCAGCAGCGCCGCAGGGACGACGGGGTCGTCGCTGCGCAGCACGAACGACTGGTGGTGCCGGGTGTGCCCCGGCGTCGCCAGCACCTCGACCTCCAGCCGGCCGTAGCGGAGCCGGTCGCCGCCGCGGACCCCGAGCCGTTCGAACGCGACGTGCTCGTCGGCCGACACCAGCAGGTCGGCGCCGTGCCGCCGGGCGAGAGCGAGCCCGCCCGAGACGTAGTCGTTGTGCACGTGCGTCTCGGCGACCGCGGCGATGTCGACCTCGGCCTCCTCCGCGGCGGCCTCGACCGCGCGCAGGTCGCGAGGCGGGTCGACCACGACGGCGACCTCGCCGTCGTGGACGAGGTGGGTGCGGTTGCCGAGCGACGGCACGGCCACGCTGATGACGTCCACCGGCGGTCCCTCGTCCCTGTCGTGTCGCGGGGAGCCGATCGCTCCCCGCAAAGTCGAGTAAGTCAGTAAAGATATATACCAGCCGTGGGAGGAGGTCAAGTGGCACGGCGCCGGCGCGCCGGAGCCGTGCCCGTAGGGTCGGGACGTGTCCCCGCCGGTCCGTCGTTCCCGTCGTCGCCGCGCTCTCGTGGGGGCGGTCGTGCTGGGCGCCGTGCTGGCGGGCAGCACGACCGGGGCGCGCGCCGTGCCCACGCCCGGCACGCCCGGCACGCCCGGGGCGCCGGTCGCCGGGGCGACGGGCGTCGGCGACGACTACTGGCCGCTCGACGGCAACGGCGGCATCGACGTCCGGCACTACGACATCGACGTCGCCTACGACTTCGCGGGGCGCCGCCTGACCGGCACCACCACGGTGACGATGCGGCTGCTCGACGACCTCTCCTCGTTCCACCTCGACCTGGTGCTGGCCGCCACCGGTGTCACCGTGGACGGCGTCCCGGCGGGCTTCGAGGCGGTCGGCCCCCACGAGCTGCGGGTGACGCCGGCCGTGCCGCTCTCCCGGGGCGACACCGTCGAGGTCGAGGTGGCCTACGCCGGCGAGCCGGGACGGCTGTCGTACGCGGGGGAGTCGCAACTGGCTCGCCTCCGACGACGAGGTCGTCACCATGAACGAGCCGCACATGGCGCCGTGGTGGTTCCCCGCCAACGACCACCCGAGCGACAAGGCGCTGTTCGACATCACGGTGACGGGGCCGGCGACGCACCAGGTGGTCTCCAACGGCGCTCCTGGTCGACCGGACCGTCGACGGTCCGCTCGCCACGACCCACTGGCGCTCGGCGCACCCGATGACCAGCTACCTCGCCTTCTTCGCCCTCGGGCGCTACACGATCGAGCAGACGACCCGCGACGGCCTGCCGTCGTACGTCGCGGTCTCGAAGGAGCTCCCGGCGCGCGAGCGACGCATCTCGCTCCAGGCGGTGCGGGCCTCGGACGAGGTGACCGCGTGGCTCGCCCGGCGGCTCGGGCGGTACCCCTTCGAGTCGACCGGCGGGCTCGTGACGTCGCTGCCCGTCCGGTTCGCGCTCGAGAACCAGACCCGGCCGACCTACCCCGGCTTCCAGGGGACCAGCAGGTTCCTCGTCGTGCACGAGCTGGCCCACCAGTGGTTCGGCGACTCGGTCTCGGTGCGGCGCTGGCGCGACATCTGGCTGGCCGAGGGGTTCGCGACCTTCATGGAGGTCGCCTCGCTGGAGGACCGCGGCGGGCGCACCGGGCGGACCTGGCTCCGCGCGGCCTACGCGGACCGCCACGACGAGGCGGAGTTCTGGCGCATCGACCTCACCGACCCCGGGCGCGCACCGGATCTTCGCCAACGCCGTCTACGCCGCGCGGTGCCATGACGCTCCAGGCGCTGCGCAACCGCCTCGGGGACCGGCTCTTCTGGCGCCTGCTCCGCACCTGGGTCGCACGGGAGAGGTACGGCAACGCCACCGTGGGGAGCTTCCGGCACCTCGCGGAGGCGGTCGCCGGGGAGCAGCTCGACGGGTTCTTCCGGGCCTGGCTCGAGGACCGGCGCCCCCCGCGCCAGACCCGGGCCAACGGCCTGCGCTGACCGTCCGGCGTGCCGGGGCTGCGAGACTGCCACCCGTGAGTGCGACCAGCCAGCAGCGGGCCCCGCAGCGCCGCGACGTCGTCGTCCTCGGGTCGACCGGCTCGATCGGCACCCAGGCGCTCGACCTCGCGCGCCGCCACCCCGACCGGTTCCGCGTGGTGGGACTGACGGCCGGTGGGAGCAACCCCGAGCTCTTCGAGCAGCAGGTCGCGGAGTTCGCCCCGGCGTTCGCCGGGCTGGGGGAGGAGGCCTCGACCGAGGCGGCGGGAGCCGAGTGCGACGTCGTCCTCAACGGCATCACCGGGGCCGTGGGCCTGCGCCCGACGCTGGCCGCGCTCGACGCCGGCACCACGCTCGCCCTGGCCAACAAGGAGTCGCTCATCATGGGCGGCCCGCTCGTGCTCGAGCGGGCGCGTCCGGGCCAGATCGTGCCGGTCGACTCCGAGCACAGTGCGCTGGCCCAGTGCCTGCGCGGTGGCCGCGCCGACGAGGTGCGTCGCCTGGTGCTGACCGCCAGCGGCGGCCCCTTCCGCGGCCGGAGCCGCGAGTCGCTGCGCGAGGTGACCGTCGAGCAGGCGCTCGCCCACCCGACCTGGGACATGGGACCGGTCATCACGATCAACTCCGCGACCCTGGTCAACAAGGGCCTCGAGGTGATCGAGGCGCACCTGCTGTTCGGCATCCCGTTCGACCGGATCGAGGTCGTCGTCCACCCCACGAGCGTCGTGCACTCGATGGTGGAGTTCGTCGACGGCTCGACGCTCGTGCAGGCGAGCCCGCCGACCATGATGATCCCGATCGCGCTCGGCCTCGCCTGGCCCGACCGGGTGCCCGACGCCGCGCCGCCGGTCGACTGGAGCCGCCCCGAGACCTGGGAGTTCCTCCCGCTCGACGACGAGGCGTTCCCGGCGGTCGCCCTGGCCCGCGAGGCCGGAGCGCGCGGTGGCACGGCACCGGCGGTCTACAACGCTGCGAACGAGGTGTGCGTCGAGGCGTTCCGGGCCGGATCGCTGGCCTTCGTCGACATCGTCGACCGAGTGGCCGACGTGGTGCGGCGGCACGACGTACCCTCGGGGGAGACCTCGAGCGTCGACGACGTCCTCGCCGCCGACGCCTGGGCCCGCGCTGCGACGCGCGAGCTCCTGCCCCCCACGACCCCGTGACACCCGCGAAAGAAGCACCGTGACCGTTCTGCTCTACGTCCTGGGCGTCGTCATCTTCGTCGGCGCGATCCTGATCTCGATCGGCCTGCACGAGTTCGGGCACATGATCCCCGCCAAGCGGTTCGGCGGGAAGGTCACCCAGTGGTTCATCGGGTTCGGCCCGACGGTCTGGTCGAAGCAGATCGGCGAGACCGAGTACGGGGTCAAGGCGATCCCGCTCGGCGGCTACGTCAAGATCATCGGGATGCTGCCGCCGGCGGCCGAGGAGCTCGTCGACTCCGTCGAGATCGACGCCGACGGCAACCGCGTCGCAGCGGGTCCGCAAGTCCAACACCGGGCTGTTCACCCAGCTCATCTCCGACGCCCGCGCGGCCGAGTGGGAGCTGGTGAAGGAGGAGGACAAGGACCGGCTCTTCTACCGCTTCGCGTGGTGGAAGAAGGTGATCGTCATGGCCGGCGGGCCCACGGTCAACCTGCTCATCGCGTTCGTCCTGTTCTGGATCGTCTTCGCGACCTACGGCCGGGAGGTCGACGTCGTCCCGGCCCCGGGCGCGCCGGTGGTCGCCAGTGTCTCCGACTGCGTCATCGCCTACGCCGACGAGGCGACGCGGGTGCAAGGACACCGACCCGGTCGCGCCCGCCAAGGACGCCGGCCTCCTGCCGGGGGACCGCATCGTCGGCTTCAACGGCACCGAGGTCAGCAGCTGGGAGCAGCTGCGCGAGCTGATCCGCGGCAACGAGGACGGCGTCGCGGTCCTCCGCTACGAGCGCGACGGCGAGGTGCTCGAGGGTCGGACCAGCACCACGGTCGAGGCGCGGCCCGACGACGACGGCAGCACCACGCTCACCGAGGTGGGCTTCCTCGGCGTCACGCCGACCACCGACATCGTCACCGAGAACGGCGGCCCGATCTACACGATCGAGCAGATGGGGTCCATGACCGTCGACACCGTCCAGGCCCTCGGCCAGCTGCCGGTGAAGGTGTGGGACGTCGCCCAGGCGATCGTCGGCGTCGAGGAGCGGTCGCCCGACAGCCCCGTCAGCGTCGTCGGCGGCAGCCGGTTCGCCGGCGAGGTGAGCTCGAGCGACAACATCGACGTGTCGCAGAAGCTGGTCTTCCTGCTGATGCTCGTCGCGAGCTTCAACCTGTTCATCGGCCTGTTCAACTTCGTGCCGCTGCTGCCGCTCGACGGCGGGCACATCGCCTCCGCCCTGTGGGAGGCGGTGCGACGCGGGCTGGCACGCCTGCGCCGGCTCCCCGACCCGGGCTACGTCGACGCGGCGAAGCTGCTGCCGGTGGCCTACGTGGTCGCCGGGGCCCTGATGCTGATGGGCGTCGTCCTCATCGTCGGCGACCTGGTCGTCCCGCTCAGCATCGAGACGTAGCGCCGGTCGGACGCGGGTCCTCGAAGCAGGCCCGTGCGGCGTCCGGCAGTAGCCTGGGACCCATGACCGCCATCAACCTGGGCATGCCCGCAGCACCCCCGCCGGTGCTGGCTCCCCGCCGTGCGACCCGCCAGATCAAGGTGGGCAAGGTCGGCGTGGGCAGCGAGTCCCCGGTGTCGGTCCAGTCGATGACGACGACGCTCACCTCCGACGTCAACGCCACCCTCCAGCAGATCGCCGAGCTGACCGCGACGGGCTGCGACATCGTGCGCGTCGCCTGTCCCGAGCCAGGACGACGCCGACGCCCTCGCCGAGATCGCGCAGCACTCGCAGATCCCGGTCATCGCCGACATCCACTTCCAGCCCAAGTACGTGTTCGCGGCCATCGACGCCGGCTGTGCGGCCGTCCGGGTCAACCCGGGCAACATCCGCAAGTTCGACGACCAGGTCAAGGAGATCGCGGCGGCGGCGAGCGACCGCGGCACCTCGATCCGCATCGGCGTCAACGCCGGCTCGCTCGACAAGCGCCTGCTCGAGAAGTACGGCAAGGCGACGCCCGAGGCGCTCGTCGAGAGCGCGGTGTGGGAGGCCGGCCTGTTCGAGGAGCACGGCTTCCGCGACTTCAAGATCTCGGTCAAGCACAACGACCCCGTCGTCATGGTGCGTGCCTACGAGCTGCTCGCCGAGGCCGGCGACTGGCCGCTCCACCTCGGCGTCACCGAGGCCGGCCCGGCGTTCCAGGGCACCATCAAGTCGGCCACCGCCTTCGGCGCCCTGCTCAGCCAGGGGATCGGCGACACCATCCGGGTCTCGCTGAGCGCCCCTCCCGTCGAGGAGGTCAAGGTCGGGATCCAGATCCTCCAGTCGCTCAACCTCCGCGAGCGCCGCCTCGAGATCGTCTCCTGCCCCTCGTGCGGACGCGCGCAGGTCGACGTCTACACGCTGGCCGAGCAGGTCACCGCGGGCCTCGACGGCCTCGAGGTGCCGCTCCGCGTCGCCGTCATGGGCTGCGTCGTCAACGGGCCGGGCGAGGCCCGCGAGGCCGACCTCGGGTGTCGCCTCCGGCAACGGCAAGGGCCAGATCTTCGTCAAGGGCGAGGTCATCAAGACGGTGCCCGAGTCGCAGATCGTCGAGACCCTCATCGAGGAGGCCATGCGCATCGCCGAGGGCATGGAGGCCGTCGAGGGTGCGACCGCCGCGGTGACGGTGTCCTAGGCCCGACGGCGGCCGAGGGGGACACTAGGCTCAGCGGGTGCCAGCGAGTCGTCATGGGGTGCGGGTCCTGGGGACCCCCGACCTGGAGGCGTTCGTGCGGCTGGCGGGCCGCGACCCGGTGGTGAACGTGTTCGCCCTCTACCGGGCGCGCACCACCAGCCTCGAGCCGCGATGGCTCGGCGGGGAGATGTGGGGGCGCTTCGACGACGGCGAGCTCGTGGCCGCCTGTCACGTGGGGGCGAACCTGGTGCCGATCGAGGCCACCGCCGACGACGCGACGGCGTTCGCCGAGCGTGCCCTGACCCGAGCCCGGACGGCGACCACGGTCGTCGGCCCGCACGAGGCGGTGCGCACGTTCTGGAACGGCGTCGCCGGCACCTGGGGCCGGCCCCGGGAGGCGCGCTGGATGCAGCCCCACATGGCCATCGACACCGACCCGGCGGTCACCCCGGACCCGTACGTGCGCCGCACCGAACGGGCCGACCTGCCGCTGCTCTACCCGGCCTGCGTCGCGATGTACACCGAGGAGGTCGGCGTCTCGCCCGAGGCGGGCGGCACCGGCGACCTCTACCGCGCCCGCGTGACCCAGCTGATGTCGCGTGGCTGGTCGTTCGCCCGCTTCGAGCGACGGCCGCCTGGTGTTCAAGGCCGAGGTCGCCTGCGCGACGGCGGAGGCCGCCCAGATCCAGGGCGTCTGGGTGCCGCCCGACCGTCGCGGTGAGGGGCTGGCCTCGGCGGGCATGGCGGCCGTCGTGCGGATGGTGCGGGCCGAGATCGCGCCCGACCGTCTCGCTCTACGTCAACGAGTGGAACCAGCCGGCGCGGCGCGCCTACAGCGGTGTGGGCTTCCGGGAGACCGCCCGGTTCTCGACCGTCATGTTCTGACGCCTCGACGCCGCCGGTCGGCGGCGCAGGCGACGGCGCGGTCGACGGCGCGTCGACCCTGGATCACCGCATGCCCATCGCGCGCAGCACCAAGCTCCTGGCCGCCGGCTTCCTCGGCAGCGGCGTCGTCCACCTCGTGAGGCCGGCGGTGCTACGAGCCGATCATGCCGTCGTGGGTGCCCCGCCACCGCGAGGTGATCCTCGCCAGCGGCGTCGCCGAGATCGTGCTGGCCGCCGGGCTCGCCGCCCCGGCGACGCGCCGCCTCGCCGGCTGGGCGAGCGTGGCGCTGCTGCTCGGCGTCTACCCGGCCAACCTCAAGATGGCCGTCGACGCGTTCGGCACCGACAAGACCGGGCTCAAGGTCGGGGCCGTCGCCCGGCTGCCGATGCAGCTGCCGATGATCAAGGCCGCACTCGACGCGACCAGGTAGCGGCCTGGCCGTCCGCCGTCCGCCGTCCCGGTGGGGCGGCGGGGTTGGCCTGGTCAGGTGGGCCGGTCGCGTGCCCGGGCGGGGGCGGGCTGCGGTTTCATCACGGTATGTCGCCCGGCCGACGCTTCCCGTGCCGAGCTCACCCGGGGGAGTGCAGGTCCGCCTGCATACCGTGATGAAACCGCGCCCCGTCGGACCCCGGCCCACCAGCGACGGCCCCACCCGGTAACCCGCGCGACCGGGCGGTGCCGGTCCCCGTAGCCTTGCACCCCATGATCATGCGGATGTCGACCCTGTTCGTGCGCACCCTGCGCGACGACCCCGCGGACGCCGAGGTGCCCAGCCACCGCCTCCTCGTCCGCGCCGGCTACATCCGCCGGGCCGCGCCGGGCATCTACACGTGGCTGCCGCTCGGGCTGCGGGTGCTGCGCCGGATCGAGGCGATCATCCGCGAGGAGATGGACGCCATCGGCGCCCAGGAGCTCAGCTTCCCGGCGCTGCTGCCCCGCGAGCCCTACGAGGCGACGAACCGCTGGACCGAGTACGGCGACGGCATCTTCCGGCTCCAGGACCGCAAGGGCGCCGACTACCTGCTCGGCCCCACGCACGAGGAGATGTTCACCCTCGTGGTGAAGGACCTCTACTCGTCCTACAAGGACCTGCCGCTCTCGATCTACCAGATCCAGACCAAGTACCGCGACGAGGCGCGGCCGCGCGCCGGGCTGCTGCGCGGTCGCGAGTTCATCATGAAGGACTCCTACTCCTTCGACGTCGACGACGCCGGCCTCGACGCCAGCTACCAGAAGCACCGCGACGCCTACATCCGGATCTTCGACCGGCTCGGGTTCTCCTACGTCATCGTCTCGGCGCACTCGGGGGCGATGGGCGGGTCGAAGTCCGAGGAGTTCCTCGCGCGGGCGGCGGTCGGCGAGGACACCTTCGTGCAGTGCACCGAGTGCGACTACGCCGCCAACGTCGAGGCCGTGCGCATCGCGCGCCCCCGCCGCCGGTGCCCTACGACGACGTGCCTGCCGCGCACGCCGAGCAGACCCCCGGCACGCCCACGATCCAGACGCTCGTCGACCACCTCGACGCAGCCTTCCCGCGTGCGGACCGCCCCTGGTCGGGCGGCGACACGCTCAAGAACGTGCTGCTCGTCCTCGAGCACCCCGACGGCACCACCGAGCCCCTGGCCGTGGGCCTGCCCGGCGACCGCGAGGTCGACGAGAAGCGGCTCGAGGCCCAGCGTGTACCCCGCGGAGTTCCGGCCCTTCGGCGAGGCCGACTTCGCGGCCTACCCCGCCCTGGTGAAGGGCTACATCGGCCCCGGCGTGCTCGGCGAGAAGTCCGCCACCGGCATCCGCTACCTCGTCGACCCCCGCGTCGTCGAGGGCACGCGCTGGGTGACCGGCGCCGACGTCGACGGCTCGCACGTGCTCGACCTCGTCGTCGGCCGCGACTTCACGCCCGACGGCACGATCGAGGCGGCCGAGGTGCGTGCCGGCGACCCCTGCCCCCGCCTCGACGGCGGCACGCTCGAGACCGAGCGCGGCATCGAGATGGGTCACATCTTCCAGCTGGGCCGCAAGTTCGCCGACGCCCTCGACCTCAAGGTCCTCGACGAGAACGGCAAGCTCGTCACCGTCACGATGGGCTCCTACGGCATCGGTCCCTCGCGGGCCGTCGCCGCCATCGCCGAGGGCACGCTCGACGAGGCGGGCCTGTGCTGGCCGCGCGACGTCGCCCCCGCCGACGTCCACCTCGTCGCGGCGGGCAAGGACGACAGCCTGTTCACCACGGCCGAGGAGATCGCCCGCGAGCTCGACGCCGCCGGCGTCCGGGTGCTCTACGACGACCGCCGCGGCAAGACCAGCCCCGGCGTGAAGTTCAAGGACGCCGAGCTGATCGGCGTGCCCACCATCGTCGTGGTCGGCAAGGGGCTCGCCGACGGCGTCGTCGAGGTCCAGGACCGCCGCACCCGCGAGCGCGTCGACCACCCCGTGGCCGAGGTCGTCGACCACCTCGTCGCCCTCGTCCGGTCCTGACGCCGACCCGCCTCATATGTGGGGCGGGTCAGTGTCGTTCTCGGTGACCCGCCTCATATGTGGGGCGGGTCGGCGTCGTTCCCGGTGACCCGCCTCATATGTGGGGCGGGTCGGCCTCGTTCTCGGTGACCCGCCTATATGTGGGGCGGGTCAGCGTCGGGCCAGGCCGTCGACGAGGGTGAGCAGGGCGGCACGGGCCTCGGCGGTGGCCCGCTCGCGCTCGGCCTCGGGGGCACGGGCGGCGTAGAGGGCGGCCTCGTCGAGGGCGCCGATGAGCACGTGGGCCAGGGGAGTGGGCGGCTGGGGTGCGATCACCCCGAGCGTGATCAGCTCGCCGACGACGCTCTCGACCAGTCCGAGGCCGTGGCGGTGGCCGATCTCGCGCCAGCGCTGGTAGCCGAGCGCCACCGGGCCCTCGAGCAGGGCGATGCGGTGGACGTCGGGACGCAGGCAGATGGCGAGCCAGGCGTCGATGTCGGTGCGCATCGCCTCGAGCGGGTCCGACGTCGTCGCGCCGAGGGCGCGGTGGGCGGCGAGGTGCTCGACGATCTCGGCGGACAGGGCCTCGTAGACGGCCGCGAACAGCCCCTCCTTGCCGCCGAACTGGTGGTACAGCGCGCCCCGGGTGACGCCGGCCGCGGTGGCGAGCTCGTCGGTGCCGACGGCGGCGTACCCCTTCGCCGTGAACAGGGGCCGGGCCGCGGCGACGAGCGCGGCCCGGGTGCCGGCGGTCCGCTCGGCCTGGGTCCGACGGGTGGTCATGCCCGAACGCTAACCTCCCCCATGACCAAACTCCGCGGACGTGTCGTGCCCGTCCTCCTGGCCGCCCTCCTCCTCCTGCTCGGAGCGAACCTGGGCGCGTACGCCGCCACGGGCGGACCGCTGCTGCTCGGCAGGAACAACGCGGCCGGTGGCACCACCGCGCTGAAGAACACCGGCGCCGGTCCCGCCCTCAAGCTCACGGGCAGGGCCGGCTCTCCCTCGCTCAGCGTGAGCTCGAAGAAGAAGGTGGCCAGGCTCAACGCCGACCTGCTCGACGGTGTCGACGGGGCGGCGCTGCAGAACAAGGTCTACACCTACTCGATCCCGGCGCTCACCGCCGTCGAGGGCTTCGAGCGTCGCCCTCCCCGGGCTCCCGGTGGGGCGCTACTTCGCCAGCTACGTGCGTGTCGGGAACGACGAGCAACTCCACCGGCCGGCTGCGGTGCAGCATCGACGGACCGGGCACACCGCGCAGCTCTTCACCGTCGGTGCCGTGGTCTCGTCCATGACCACCTACGTCGGCGCCTCGGCGAGCGGGTACATGGACGTCGTGGCCGGTGGTCCGCAGCACCTCGACTGCTTCTACGAGCCGATGGGCACCTTCAGCACCCGGACCGATGTCCTGCCCTCGCAGGTCACCTTCATCCGGGTCGACCAGGTGGTGAGGAAGGCCAGCACCGAGCTACCCGTGACGTCGGTAGGGTTCGGCCCCGTGACGGGCATCGACGCGGTGATCTTCGACTGGGGCGGCACGCTCACCGCCTGGCACGACATCGACTTCCACGCGGAGTCGCTCGCCCTGGCGCAGGCGGTGGTCGGTGCCGACCACGACGTCAGCGTCTCCCAGCAGCGGCTGCACGCGCGCGGGCGAGTGCGGTGTGGGGCCGCAGCCGCGACCACCAGCAGAGCGCCACCGTCGCCGACCTGTTCACCGAGGCCGGGCCTCGAGCACGACCCGGACCTCCTCGACGGCTACTTCGCGTTCTGGGAGCCGCACACGCTCACCGACCCCGAGGTCGGGCCACTCTGGGAGGCCCTGCGCGAGCGCGGCATCAGGGTCGGGCGTCCTCAGCAACACCATCTGGCCGCGGTCGTGGCACGTCGGCTTCTTCGAGCGCGACGGCGTCGCCCACCTGGTCGACGGCGACGTCTACACCAGCGAGATCCCGTGGACGAAGCCGTCACCGCAGGCCTTCGCGGCCGCGATGGACGCCGTCGGTGCGAGCGACCCCGCTCGGTGCGTCTACGTGGGCGACCGGCTGTTCGACGACGTGTGGGGCGCGCAGAACGCCGGCCTGCGCGCGATCCACGTGCCGCACAGCGACATCCCGCCCGAGCAGGTCGGGCACACCGAGGGCGTGCCGGACGCCGTCGCCCACCGGCTCGCCGACGTCCTGGCGATCGTCGACGGCTGGCGCTGACCCGACCGGGCGGGAAGGCCGCCGCACGGCGACCGCCTGCGCTTTCGTGCACGTGCACAAAACTGCAGGACGGCAGGCATGGCGCGAGTCCTCGCGCGCCGGAGGAAACTCCGTCGCACCCGGCCCAGACGCTCGTCCTTCCTGCCGGGCCCACGAAAGGTCACGAAACCCGTGTCGATCTCCCCTCGGACCGCATCCCGCCGCCTGCTCGCCGTCACCGCGGCCGGCGCCGCGATGGCGTTCCTCGCCCCCACCCCCGCCGCCACGGCGCTCAGCCCCGACGGCCCGCAGGCCCGCGTCGAGCAGGAGTGCTTCGAGCCCGGACCGGACCTCGCGACGTCGGCGCGAGGAGGTCAGGCCCACGACCACCGCGCCATCAGCGCGAAGGAGCAGCGCGCGATCGAGCGCCGGACCGAGCGCCGGCTCGCGCGACTCGCACCCGGCCAGCAGGCCTACGCGGCAGGCGGTCACCGTGCCGGTCTACGTCCACGTCATGGCCGGGAAGCGCGGGGAGGGCGACGTGAGCGACAGCCAGATCACCCAGCAGATCGCCGTCCTCAACAAGACCTTCGCCGGCAGCGAGTCCTCGGCCGCGGCGAACACCGGGTTCAGCTTCACGCTGGCCGGCACCGACCGCTACTTCAACGACACCTGGCACCGTGACGGCTCCAGCAGCAAGTACCGCAAGGAGACCCGCCTGGGCGGCAAGAACGCCCTCAACATCTGGCTGGTCGACTTCAACTACCTGGGGATCGCGACCTTCCCGTGGGACTACGCCCGCAACCCCGGCATCGACGGCATCCGGGTGCAGTACTCGTCGCTGCCGGGCGGCAGCGCCACCAACTACAACCTGGGGGAGACCGCGACCCACGAGGCCGGACACTGGTTCGGGCTCTACCACACGTTCCAGGGCGGCTGCACCGCCACGAACGACGAGGTCGCCGACACCCCGGCGCAGTCGAGCGCGACCTCCGGGTGCCCCGACGGGCCGCGACTCGTGCAGCCTCCCCGGCCTCGACCCGATCCACAACTACATGGACTACAGCTACGACACCTGCTACGACCCAGTTCACCGGCGGCCAGTCGACCCGCGCGTCCCAGATGTGGGCGGCCTACCGCGCCTGAGCGAGGCGGGAGCGCGCGCGACGAGCGCGCGCCGGGGACGCCGTGGCCGTCGCTGCATGTTTCTGCATTGCAGGATTGTGATGGGTCGCCACGGTGTCCCCGGAGGCTCGATCTGTTGCAGACTTCTGCACAGAGGGATCCCCAGACCGGCCCACCCGGTCCCCTCGCCGGCCCGTCCCAGGCCACCGTGATCCGCAAGCTCGTCGCTCCGGGGAGCATCTCGGGAGTTCCCCGGAGGACGAGCTCGCGAACCACAGCCAGAACGCCCCGCGGTCGCCTCTGAGTGCGACCGGCCGGGGCGTTTCGGTTTTTCGGGGTCGGGACCCGCCCGGCGGTCAGCGGCCGGGGTAGGGACGCGGCTCGCCGCCGAACGTCGAGCTCGCGCACCGCCGAGTCGAGCAGCACCTCGATGGCCCAGCGGCGCTGGTCCGATGGCGAGGACGCCACCAGGAAGCCGTAGGTGAGGCCGCAGGCGCGCTCGAGCCCCAGTGCGGCGTCCCGCACGGCCGCGGCGCCCCCGGAGGCCAGGTCGGGCAGCTCGTAGGCGGCCTCGGCGGCCACCGGGACGCCTCCGGCGTCGGCCGACCCGGACGACGAGCTCGTCGCGCCGGTCGCGGTGGGCCTCGCGCGCCTCGCGCAGGTCGTCGCGCAGCCCGGGGTCCGTCGCGGGCGAGGTCTGGCCGCCGAGGTAGCCGATCACCACGAGGGCGGCGTGCTCCGCGGCCAGGCTGGCCTGGAGCGCGTCGAGGTAGGCCATCAGGCGCTCCGGTGCTGTGCCACGGACGCCGCCATCGACGCCAGCAGGAGCGCGAGCGAGCCGCTGTCGGCCTGGACGGCGGCGCGCTGCAGCGCCCGCCCCAACGAGTCCTCGGCCGCGGCCACGCGCGCCAGCGCCCGGCGCCGCGAGTCGCTCCTGCCGGCCACCACGCCCGTCGTGCGGCGGAGTCCGCCGAGCTCGCGGGCGTGGAGCCGGTGGAGCTCCTCGAGCGGCTGCAGCTCGGCACGCAGGCTGCGGTGGAGCCGCGCGTTCTCCCTCACCGTCCGGTGAGCCGTCGACAGGTCGACCAGCACCGCCTCGACCAGCGCGGAGTCGGGATCGGCCGTCGTCGGGACCGGGGCGGTCGTCCCGGTGGGCGTGCTGGTGGGGGTGAACGTGGGGTCGTCGGCGGGACTGGGGTCCAGGGAGCCCGGGGAGCAGCCGGTGGCGCCGAGGGGCCCGAGCACCGCCGCGCCGAGCACGGCCCGGCGGCTGAGGGAGCGGGGTGACGGCACCGGGTGACGATATCCGGACATGCCCTAGGGTGGTCGGGCACCATCACAACTGCACAGGAGGTCCGTGGATGTCCGCCCCCGAGGCGTTGACCAGCCGCATCGAGGCTGCTCTCACCGACCCCCTGATCGCCCTGGGTCTCGACCTCGAGGCCGTCGAGCTGACCCCCGCCGGCAAGCGGCGGGTGCTGCGCGTCGCCGTCGACAAGGACGGCGGCGTCTCGATGGACGACGTCGCCGATGCGACCCGGTGCGTCGGCGAGGTGCTCGACGGGCCGCTGTCCTCGGCGATGGGGGGCCAGCCCTACACGCTCGAGGTGACCTCGCGGGGCGTCGACCGCCCGCTCACCCTCGCCCGCCACTGGCGCCGCAACGCCGACCGGTTGGTGAAGGTGACGCTCGGCGACGGCACCTCCCTCACCGGTCGCATCGGCGCTGCGGACGAGGACGGTGCCGACGTCGAGGTCTCCGGCGACGTGCGGCGGGTGCGCTACGACGACGTGGCCAAGGCGCTGGTGCAGGTCGAGTTCAACCGCAGGGCCGTCCCGCCCGGGGGCGGCGAGGACGACGGGTCCGACGAGCCCGACGTGAACGACCTGGACGACGTGGACGACGTGGACGACGACGAGAACGAGGAGGACGACTGATGGACATCGACCTGGGCATCCTGCGGATGCTCGAGCGCGAGAAGGAGATCAAGTTCGACGTGCTCGTCGAGGCGATCGAGCAGGCGCTGCTGACGGCGTACCAGAAGTCGCCGGGGGCGGTGGAGGACGCGCGCGTCGTGCTCGACCGCAAGTCGGGGCACGTCACCGTGTTCGCCGCCGAGCTCGACGAGGAGGGCGAGAAGGTCGGCGAGTTCGACGACACGCCTGACGGTTTCGGCCGGATCGCGGCGACGACGGCGAAGCAGATCATGATGCAGCGGCTGCGCGACGCCGAGGACGAGGTGCGCTACGGCGAGTTCTCGGGCAAGGAGGGCGACCTCATCTCCGGCGTCATCCAGCAGGGCCGCAACCCCGACGACGTCCTGGTCGACCTGGGCCGCCTGGAGGCGCTGCTCCCCGTGAGCGAGCGCGTGCCCGACGAGACCTACAGCCACGGCACGCGCATCAAGTGCCTGGTGCTGTCGGTGCGCAAGGGGATGCGCGGCCCGCAGGTCACCCTGACCCGGTCGCACCCGAACCTGGTGAAGAAGCTCTTCGCCCTCGAGGTCCCCGAGATCGCCAACGGGCAGGTCGAGATCGCCGCGATCGCCCGCGAGGCCGGCCACCGCACCAAGATCGCCGTCAAGGCGACGACGCCGGGGGTGAACCCGAAGGGCGCCTGCATCGGACCGATGGGCCAGCGGGTGCGCAACGTGATGGCCGAGCTGCACGGCGAGAAGATCGACATCGTCGACTGGTCCGACGACCCGGCCGAGCTCGTGGCGCACGCGCTGTCACCGGCCCAGGTGACCAGCGTGACCGTCGTCGACCTGGCGGCCCGGTCGGCCCGGGTCGTCGTCCCCTCGTTCCAGCTGTCGCTCGCGATCGGCAAGGAGGGCCAGAACGCCCGGCTCGCCGCCCGGCTCACCGGCTGGCGGATCGACATCCACGGGGACGAGGAGGAGAGCTGAGCGAGGCACGAGCTCAGCTCCCCTGAGGGTGGTCGAGCGACGAGTAGCGGGTGAGGCACGAACCCGCCAGGAGGAGACGAGTCCTCCGCAGCCGCGACACCGGCGCCACGGCTGACCGGACCGGCTGACCGGACCGGCGCGCTCGCACCACGGCAGCACCGCGGTTCGGTGAAGTCGCAGTAGGTGGCTAGACTGGACCACGGTGGCTCACCTCTCGTCGTCCCTCGCCCGCACGGACCCTGTCCGCACGTGCGTCGGTTGTCGGGAGCGGGCCGCCAAGCGCGAGTTGTTGCGGGTGACCGCCGGCTCGGACCCCGATGGCCGCCCGGCCGTCGTGCCCGATCCGACAGCCACCGCACCCGGCCGGGGAGCACACCTGCACCCCACTGCCGAGTGCTACGAGCTCGCGGTGCGCCGGAAGGCGTTCGGGCGGGCGCTGCGCGCCGACCCGGGCCTGTCGGTCGCACCGGTGGAGGAGTACCTCCGACGCGCGGCAGCACAGCACCACCGGCCCACGTAGACCGACCATCCGACCAGGGAACTGGAGCAGCAGCTCATGAGCACTCGATGAGTTCAGACCGATGAGCACGGCCCGATGAGTTTGCACGACCACTAGCTCGTTCCCGCACCACCGCGGGTCGAGCCCACGAAGGAGAATTGTGGCTAAGACCCGTGTGCACGAGCTCGCCAAGGAGTTCGGCGTCGAGAGCAAGTTCGTTCTCGAGAAGTTCAAGGAGATGGGGGAGTTCGTCAAGTCGGCGAGCTCGACCGTCGAGCTCCCTGCGGAGATGCGTTTCCGCAAGGAGGTGGGTGAGTCGCTGAAGGCGGCCGCCCCCGCCGCAGCGCCTGCTGCGCCGGCCCCGGCAGCCCGGTGCCGAGAAGCCGGCCGCGAAGTCGTCGGCCCGGCCCGGCCCCAAGCCCGGACCCGAAGGCCGCCCCCGCAGCCCGAGGCCCCGGCGCCCGCTGCGCCCGAGGCCGTCCCGGCGGCCCCCGCCGCCGCGGCCGCTCCGGCCGAGCCTGCTGGCGCCCGGCTGCCCCGGCCGCCCCCGCTGCTGAGCCCGAGGCGCCCGCCGCCTCGGCCGGCACCGACACCGACGCGAGCAAGGCGCCCGACCCCGGCGCCCGCGCCCCGTCGGCCGTCCCGGCGCGCCCCGCCCGGGCAACAACCCGTTCTCCTCCAGCCAGGGCATGGGACGTCGTCCCGCGCGCCCCGCGCCCCGAGCCCGGCGTCGAGGGCGGCGACAACCGTCCGCCGCGTCCGCCCGGCCGGCCGCGACGGTGGCGCCGGCCGCGTCCCGGCATGCCGCGCCCCAACCCGGCGATGATGCCCAAGTCCCCGGCCGCCTTCGGCTCGCGGCCCCGGTGGCCGCGGCCCCGGTGGTCCGGGCGGTCCCGGCCGTCCCGGCGCTCCCGGTCGCGGTGGCCCCGGCGGTGCTCCGGGTCGCCCCGGCGGCGCCCCGGGCCGCGGTGCCCCGGCCGGCGCCGGTGCCCCCGGTCGCCCCGGTGGTGGCGGCTTCGGCCCCGCAGGCGGTGGTCGTCCCGGTGGCGGCAACCGTCCCGGCCAGCGCGGTCAGACCCAGGGTGCCTTCGGCCGCCCCGGTGGTCCGTCGCGTCGTGGTCGCAAGTCGAAGCGCGCGCGTCGCCAGGAGTTCGAGGCCATGGACGCCCCGACGCTGGGCGGCATGCGGGTCCGCAAGGGCAGCGGCGAGACCATCCGTCTCGCCCGCGGCGCCTCGCTGACCGACTTCGCCGAGAAGGCCGGCATCGACGCGGCCCAGCTCGTGCAGATGCTCTTCCACCTCGGCGAGATGGTCACCGCGACCGAGTCGGTCAACGACGCGACGCTCGAGCTCATCGGTGAGGAGCTCAACTACGTCATCGAGATCATCTCGCCCGAGGACGAGGACCGCGAGCTGCTCGAGTCCTTCGACATCGAGTTCGGCTCCGACGAGGGCGACGAGGCCGACCTGGTCGTTCCGCCCGCCGGTCGTCACCGTCATGGGTCACGTCGACCACGGAAAGACCAAGCTCCTCGACGCGCTGCGCAACGCCAACGTCGTCGACAAGGAGGCCGGTGGCATCACCCAGCACATCGGTGCCTACCAGGTCGCACACCGAGGTCGACGGCAACGAGCGTCGCATCACCCTCATCGACACCCCCGGTCACGAGGCGTTCACCGCCATGCGTGCCCGTGGTGCCCAGGCCACCGACATCGCGATCCTCGTGGTCGCGGCCGACGACGGTGTCATGCCGCAGACGGTCGAGGCGCTCAACCACGCCAAGCGCCGCCGGCGTCCCGATCGTGGTCGCGGTCAACAAGATCGACAAGCCCGACGCCGACCCGACCAAGGTCCGCGGCCAGCTGACCGAGTACGGCCTGGTGCCCGAGGAGTACGGCGGCGACTCGATGTTCGTCGACGTCTCGGCCAAGTCCGAGCTCAACCTCGACAAGCTGCTCGAGGCCGTCGTCCTGACCGCCGACGCCTCGCTCGACCTGCGGGCCAACCCGACCCAGGACGCCCAGGGTCTGGTCGTCGAGGCCCACCTCGACCGCGGTCGTGGCCCCGTGGCCACGATCCTGGTCCAGCGCGGCACGCTCCGCGTCGGCGACTCGATCGTCGCCGGTGCCGCCTACGGCCGCGTGCGCGCCATGCTCGACGAGCACGGCGACGAGATCACCGAGGCCGACTCCCGGCCCGTCCGGCGATGGTCCTCGGTCTGAGCGCGGTGCCCGGTGCGGGTCAGAACTTCCTCGTCGTCGACGACGACCGGATGGCCCGCCAGATCGCCGAGAAGCGCGAGTCGCGCCAGCGTGCGGCCATGCAGGCCAAGCGCAACGTGCGTCGCACGCTCGAGGACTTCATGGCCTCCATGGAGAAGGGCGCGAGCCAGGAGCTCAACCTCATCCTCAAGGGCGACGTGTCCGGCTCGGTCGAGGCCCTCGAGGACGCCCTGTCGCAGATCGACGTCGGCGACGAGGTCAGCATCCGCGTCATCGACCGCGGTGTCGGTGCGATCACCGAGACCAACGTCGACCTGGCCGCCGCCTCCGACGCGATCATCATCGGCTTCAACGTCCGCCCGCAGGGCAAGGCGACCGAGATGGCCGACAAGGAGGGCGTGGAGATCCGGTACTACACCGTCATCTACCAGGCCATCGACGAGATCGAGGCCGCCCTCAAGGGCATGCTCAAGCCGGAGTACGAGGAGTCGACCCTGGGCCAGGCGGAGATCCGTGCGATCTTCCGCAGCTCCAAGATCGGCAAGATCGCCGGCTGCATGGTCACCAGCGGCGTCATCCGCCGCAACGCCAAGGTGCGGATCATCCGCGACGGCAACGTGGTGGCCGACAACCTCGACCTCGCCTCGCTCAAGCGCGAGAAGGACGACGCCTCCGAGGTCCGCGAGGGCTTCGAGTGCGGTCTGGTGCTGCGCAACTTCCAGGACATCAAGGAAGGCGATGTCGTGGAGGCCTTCGAGATGCGCGAGATCCCGCGGGCTGATGGCCCTCGCTCGACGGCGCTCGCCCGCTCGCGCGGCTCGGCGCCTCGACAGCCCGTCTTCCCTCCCCCTCGCTCGCTTCGCTCGCTCCGGTCGTCAGTCCAGACGGCCTGCGGCGCCGGCGGGGGATTGGCGGGCCGGTCCACCCGTGCTCTGATTAGGTAGGAACCATGGCCAGTCCTCGCGTGCGCAAGATCGCCGACCGGATCCAGGTGATCGTGGCCGAGATGCTCGAGCGGCGGATCAAGGACCCCCGCCTCGGCTTCGTCACCATCACCGACGTCCGGCTCACCGGCGACGGCCAGCAGGCCTCGATCTTCTACACCGTGCTCGGCGGCGAGGAGGAGATGGCCGGGACCGCCGCGGCGCTCGAGTCGGCCAAGGGCGTCCTGCGCTCCGAGGTCGCCAAGCAGCTCGGCACCCGGCATCGTGCCCACCCTGACGTTCTTCCACGACGCCCTGCCCGAGGAGTCGCGCGCGCTCGACGAGGTGCTCGCCCGGGCCCGGGCCCAGGACGAGGCGGTCGCCGCGCCGCGCGGCACGACCTACGCCGGCGAGGAGGACCCGTACAAGAAGCCCCGCGAGAGCCGACGACGACGAGGACGACGACGAGGACGACGCGGCGCGACGAGGGCGAGGCCGACGAGGACGAGCGACGAGTGACCGCTCCCGGGCCTGGTCGTCGTCGACAAGGCCGGCGGCGATGACGTCCCACGACGTCGTCGCCCGGGTGCGACGGCTCGCCGGCACCCGCAAGGTCGGTCACGCCGGCACCCTCGACCCGATGGCCACGGGCGTGCTCGTGCTCGGCGTCGACCGGGCCACCCGGCTGCTCGGTCACCTGATGCTCACCGAGAAGGCGCTACGACGCCACCGTGCGTCTCGGCGCCGCCACGACCACCGACGACGCCGAGGGCGAGGTGCTCGAGACGGCGGACGCGGCCCTGCTCGCCGGTCTCGGCGAGGACCAGGTGCGCGCCGCGTTCGCGGCGCTTCGTCGGTGAGATCGACCAGGTGCCGACGGCCGTGTCGGCGATCAAGGTCGACGGCAAGCGTGCCTACCAGCGCGTGCGCGACGGCGAGGAGGTCGAGCTCGCGGCGCGCCGCGTGACCGTCCACGAGCTCGTCGTGCGTGAGGTGCGCGGCGCCGAGGTCGACCTGTCGGTGCGCTGCTCGAGCGGCACCTACGTGCGCGCCATCGCCCGGGACGCCGGCCGCTGACCTGGGCGTCGGCGGTCACCTGACGGCGCTGCGGCGCACGGCGGTCGGGCGCCTTCGACCTGGCCCGGGCACGCACCCTCGAGCAGCTCGCCGACGACTTCGCCCTGGTTCCCATCGCCGAGGCGGCCCGCGCGACGTTCGCCGCCGCCGACCTCGACGAGGACGAGGCCGCGCGACGTCGGGTTCGGGCGACCGGTCGACGTCCCGCTCGAGGGGCTGACGGCCATGTTCGCGCCCGACGGCACCTTCCTCGCGCTCTACGAGCCGCGCGAGGGACTGGCGCGCCCGGTCGCGGTCTTCGTCTAGCGCTCTGCCCGCCGCGTCGTGGCGCCTGCGAGCGTGCCCGTCGTCGCGGTGCCTAGGAGGGCGTACGACCCGTCCGCGCCTCGGACGAGGTTCACCGAACCCGCCTCGCGGCGCCTCCGCGCGGCGTACCCTCGCCCCTGGGGAGGGGGTTCGATGGGCGAGCCAGGAACCTGATCGTCCGCAGTCCGCCGTGGCTACGGGCCCTGCGCGCGACCCCCGCGACCCCCGGGTCGCCGCGGTGCTCGAGGTGCTCAAGGGCGAGACGACCTCGACGCGTCGCCGCCCGCTGGGCGGATCGACAAGACCCTCCTGCAGCGCTGGGTGAACGCGTTCGTCGAGGCCGGCACCGCCCAGGTGACCAACCGGCCCGTCGGCGACATCGCCCGCCAGCGCGACCGCTTCCTCACCACGTTCATGCACGGCCTGCGCAGTCCCCTCGCCGTCGCGCAGATGTGGGTCGGCCTGCTGCACGACGCCCCGGACGACGCCGCGACGACCGTCCGCATCGGCCGACCACCTCCAGGCCGCGCTCGACCACCTCGACGAGAAGGCGCTCGACGTCGAGCTGCTCACCGCGGCGATGCTCGGCCGTCTCGTGCTCGAGCCGCAGCGGCTGCGCATCGGCGAGCTGACCTCGGTGCTCACCCCCGACTCGATGGTCGGCGGCGAGGGCGGCGACGTCGAGGTCAGCGTCGACCCGGCCCTGTTCTCGCGGATCCTGCGCGACCTCTGGGACGCCGCCCACACCACCGCGGCGGTGGTGAGCGTCGAGGTCGAGACGGTCCCGCCGTGGGTCGAGATCCGCATCGTGCGCGAGGGCGACCCCATCGAGCCCGACGTCCTGCACGCGATGTTCGAGCCGTTCGACGGCGAGGTCGACAACGCCCGGGTGACCGTGGGGCTGTACCTCGCGCGGGCGCTCACCGTCGTCCACGGCGGCACGATCGGCGTCTCGCAGGAGCGCCGCCGCACCACGTTCGCCGTCCGGGTGCCCGACTCCCGGCTCAGCGTGACCACCGAGTGACCACCGAGTGACCGAGCAGTACCCGACAAGCACGACGAAGGAGTCGACGATGAAGTACCAGCTGGCCTGCGGCGACGTGATGCCCGGGTGCGCCGCCACGTTCGAGGAGAGCGACGAGGACGACGCTGCTCGGCAACGTCGCCGAGCACGCCGCCGCCGACCACGGCATCACCGAGATCACCCCCGAGGTGCTCGCCGCGGTCCGGTCGAAGGTCACGACCACCGACTGACCCGCAGGCCCTGCGGCTCCGGCGACTCCGGCGGGTCGAACGCCGTCGCGGGCGACGACGTGTCCCGCGGCCGGTCCACGCGGGGCGCTCACTACCATCAGAGCCGTGACGACCTGGCGCTCCTTCGACGACGTGACGGCCGACGGTGCCGTGGCGGGGGGCGCGGCCGTCACCATCGGCAACTTCGACGGCGTCCACCGCGGGCACCGGGCCGTGATCGAGCGGGCGAGGCAGCGTGCCGACGCGCTCGGGTGTGCCGCTGGTCGCGGTGACCTTCGACCCGCACCCGATGGCGGTGCTGAGGCCCGAGCACGCGCCCTCGATGCTCACCTCGCTCGAGGAGCGCGCCGTCCTGCTCCGCGAGGCCGGCGTCGACCACGTGTTCGCCCTGCCGTTCGACCTCGAGGTCGCGGCCTGGACGCCGCAGGAGTTCGTCGACCAGGTGCTCGTCACGGCGCTGACGGCGCGGGCCGTGGTGGTCGGCGCCAACTTCCGGTTCGGTCACCGCGCGAGCGGTGACGTGGCCTTCCTCGTCGCGGCCGGTGCCGCTGCCGGGTTCGAGGCCGAGGGCGTCGCGCTCGACGGCGGCCCGCAGGTGTGGTCGTCGACGTACGTGCGCACCTGCCTCGCGGCGGGGGACGTCGCCGGGGCCGCCGAGGCGCTCGGGCGCCCGTTCGGCGTCCGTGGCGTGGTGGTGCGCGGCGACCAGCGTGGCCGCGAGCTCGGCTACCCCACGGCCAACGTGCCCACCGACGGGCTGACCGCGGCGCCGGCCGACGGCGTCTACGCCGGTCGCCTGCGACGGCTCGACACGGGGGAGGAGCTGCCCGCCGCCATCAGCGTCGGCACGAACCCGACCTTCGACGGCGTCCGCTACCGGCGCATCGAGAGCTACGTCCTCGACCGCACCGACCTCGAGCTGTACGGCGTCGAGGTCGAGGTCACCTTCGTCGACAGGCTGCGGGGGATGGTGGCGTTCGACGGCGTCGACGCGCTGCTCGTCCAGATGGCCGACGACGTGGACCGGACCCGCCGAGGTGCTCGGTGAGTGACGTCGGCGAGCTCGCCGACGCCGAGGCCTGGTTCCAGCGTCACGGCCTGCCGTGGTTCGTCGACGAGACCCGCGACCGCGTGGCGCAGCGGCTCAGCCGCACCCGGGTCGTGACGGTGCTGCTCGTGGCGACCGTGCTCGGCGTGGGCGCCGGCTTCGGCGTCGGCGCGATCACCGGCGACGACTCCCTCGGCGTACCCGGCGGCCGCGACCGTCGGGGGCGGGTTCGTCGCGCTCTACGCCCTGCTGCGGCTCGAGGTCTCGCACATCGCGGCGTGGGCGCTGCGTCGCGCCTTCGGCAGCCTCGGCCTGCTGGTGCCGCTGGCCACCCGGGCGCTGCCGATGCTGCTGCTGTTCATCACGTTCCTGTTCATCAACACCGAGGTCTGGCAGGTCGCCTCGGCCCTCAAGGGCGGGGTGCTGTGGGGCTCGGTGCTGTTCTTCGCCGCTGCTGCCATCGGCTTCCTGGTGCCGCGCCTCGCCGAGGAGCTCGACAACTTCGACGACCACATCAACGCCGGCGACGTGCTCGGCGCGGTCGAGGGGACGCCCCTCGCGCGGGTCGCGAGCACGGTCGTCGACTCCGACGACCTGCCCGAGGAGGCCCAGGTGACGGGGCTGCAGATGGTCAACCTCGTCCTGGTGCTGGTGGTCGCCCAGGCCGTGCAGGTGCTGCTGCTGGCGGTCGCGGTCTTCGTCTTCTTCATCGTCTTCGGCGCCGTCGCGATCGAGGACTCCGTCATCACCAGCTGGCTGGGCGAGCCGCCGCACTACCCCGCCTGGGGGCCGCACCTGGTGAGCACCGAGCTCGCCCACGTCTCGGTCTTCCTCGCGGCCTTCTCGGGGCTGTACTTCACCGTGGTCGCCATCACCGACGACCTCTTCCGCAAGCAGTTCTTCACCACGGTGATGGACGAGCTGGCGCGCGCGGTCGGCGTCCGGGTGGTCTACCGCGAGCTCCGGCGGCAGGCCGACGACGCCGCCTGACGCTGCTGGCTGACGCTGGTCGAGGTGCGAGGAGCGAGGTACGAGCGACGAGCCTCGAGACCTGGTGAGGCCGTGCCTGGCGCTCGCCGAGCGCATGACCCTGCGGTGGTCTCGTGACGGCCGTGGCCGGCCTCCTCGACCTCCACGGGGTCGCCGGTGCGTGAGCCTGCGGTGGTCTCGTGACGGCCGTGGCCGGCCTCCTCGACCTCCACGGGGTCGCCGGTGCGTGAGCCTGCGGTGGTCTCGTGACGGCCGTGGCCGGCCTCCTCGACCCCCACGGGGTCGCCGGTGCGTGAGCCTGCGGTGGTCTCGTGACGGCCGTGGCCGGCCTCCTCGACCTCCACGGGGTCGCCGGTGCGTGAGCCTGTGGTGGTCTCGTGACGGCCGTGGCCGGCCTCCTCGACCTCCCACGGGGCCGGCCTCCTCGACCCCCACGAGGTCGGCCCTAGCGCCGCTCGACCGACTGCAGGTGACCGAAGGCGACGAGGCGGTCGTCGGTGTGGAACAGCTCGGCGCAGGTGGTGAGCGTGAGGAGGCGGTCGGCGCCCTCGACGGGGCCCACGCCGCCGTCGGGGTTGACCGGCAGCTCCTCGACCACCCAGCCCGCGGTGAAGGGCACGCGCAGCGACTCGCCCCCGGTGTCGAGCACGTACGTGTAGACCGCGTCGCGGGTCTCGACGACCACCTCGTCGCCCGGCACCAGGTCGGGCAGGTCGCGCAGGGGCTCGCCGTGGGTGATCCGGTGCCCGGCGAGGGCGTAGTTGCCGACCGCGCCGGGGCCGGCGGAGGTGCTGAAGTGACCGATCCCCGAGGCCAGGGCGTCGTCCCCCACACCCTCGATGACGGGGACGGCGTAGTCGCGGCCGAACGCGGGGATCCGGACGATCGCGAACGCCTCCCCCTGGTCGGTCTCGACCGCCTCCGCTGCCTCCCCGCGGGGCTCGGCCCACTCCTCCTCGAGCCTCGCGACGGTCCGGTCGTGACGCCGCTCGGAGATGATGTTGGTGGCGAACAGCTGCCAGCCGATCCAGCCGAGGACGCCGAGCCCGGCCAGCACGAGCCCCAGGCCCAGCCAGAAGCTCCAGGCGCGACCACGGTCCCGACGGCGCGCGGAGCGGCGTGCGTCGTCGTCCTGTCCGCTCACGTGCCGAGTCTGGCAGGAGCGCCCGGTCGGTCGCGGCAGGACGGGCGCGGCCGACGGTCATCGAGCGCTTCGGAGCACGGCCGGCGCCCTGACCATAGGGCTACTAACTACACCAACATTGTCGTGTTAAGTTGCGGTCATGCCGATCGCCTCCCGCCGTGCCGTCCTCGCCGGAACCGCTGCCACCGCTGCCGCCACCGCCGTCGCCCCGGGCCTGCTGCGCGCCCCTGCGGCCGCCGGCGCGCCCTCGATCCTGAAGCCGCTGCCGCCCGACCGGTTCGTCGACTTCGGCACCAACGCCGAGATGCGCTGGGACTCGGTCGACCCCCGGCGCTACCTCACGCCGCAGTCGGACCTCTTCGTGCGCAACCACACGTCGACGCCGACGATCGACCCCACGACCTACCGGCTCCGGGTCTTCGGTGACGGGCTCGCCGAGACCAGGACGGGTGGCGACGCCCTCTCGTTCTCGCTCCGCGACCTGAAGGACCTGCCGCACACCCGCATCACCTCGGTGCACGAGTGCACCGGCAACGGGCGCAGCTTCTTCGGCAGCCAGCAGGGCCGCGCGGCGTCCGGCACCGCCTGGACGCTGGGCTCCGTCGGGACCGTGCAGTGGGAGGGGGTCCGGCTGCGTCACCTGCTGCGACGCGTCGGCCTCTCGCCCGACGCCGTCTCGATCATGCCCGTCGGGCTCGACGCCGAGTTCGTGAGCGGCGGGGTGAACTACGGCGCGGTCCGCCGGCCGTTCCCCGTGGCCAAGGCGCTGGACGACGCCGTGCTCGCCTGGGGTGCCAACGGTGCCGACCTGCTGCCCGACCACGGCTTCCCCCTCCGGCTGGTGCTGCCCGGCTGGGTGGGCATCGCGAGCATCAAGTGGCTCGGGTCGCTCGAGGTCGCGCGCACCGAGCTCACGTCGCCGTGGAACACGACCTTCTACCGGCTGCAGGGCGGGGACTACCCGGCCGACTCACCGCCGCTGACGGTCAACCCGGTGCGGTCGGCCTGGGAGCTGCCGTGGGGCGCGACGCTGGCCGCCGGCCGGACGCACACCCTCACCGGACGCTCCTGGAGCGGGCTGGCGCCGATCGAGCGCGTCGAGGTCAGCCTCGACGGTGGCGCGACCTGGCAGCGGGCCGAGCTCGACGACGAGGGCGCCGCCCGACGCCGCGGAGGACCCCACGACCGCGGGTTCGGCTGGGCGCAGTGGTCGGTGCGCTGGAAGCGCCCCGCCACCGGCTCCTACACGCTGCTCGCTCGCGCCACGGACGCGAAGGGACGCACCCAGCCCGACGTGACGCCCTTCAACAGCCTCGGCTACTTCTTCGACGCCGTGGTGCGTCACCCCGTGACGGTGGCCTGAGGCTCGCGAGCCACCGCCTGCCCGACGGCCTCGACCGTCACCGGGACGCCGTTGAGCGCGGCGTTGCCGGAGACGTCGAGCAGCTGCGGGTCGGTGAGGTCGTTGATCGAGACCCCCGGCACCGTGGAGGCGTGGGCGAGGCGCGTGCCCGTCGACCTGGTGGCCGTAGCCGTGGGGGAGCGAGACGACGCCCGGCATCATGTCGTCGGCCCCGGTCACCTCGACCTCGACGATGCCGACCCGGGAGGAGACGACGACGCGCTCGCCGTCGCCCAGGCCGCGGGCGGCCAGGTCGTCGGGGTGCATCAGCAGGTGGTGGCGCGGACGGCCGCGGGTCAGCCGCGTCGTGTTGTGGAGCCAGGAGTTGCAGTCCTGCTTGTGGCGCCGGCCGATCAGCAGCAGCTCGCCGTCGGCGAGGAGGCGCCGCGGCCTCGAGCCACGCGGCGAGCCTGGGCAGGTCGTCGACCACCAGCGGGGGCACGAGGTCGATCCGCTGCTCCGGCGTGCGCAGCCGCCCGGGCATCGACGGCTCGAGCGGCCCCGAGGTCGACGCCCTCGGGGTGCTCCACGAGCGCCGCCGCGGTCGTGCGGCCGCCGGCGTCCACCAGGAGCTCGACGAGGTCGGCAGGGTCGGCGGCGAGCTGGCCGGCCGTGCCGGCGTCGAGGCGGGGTGCCGAGGCGGTCGGAGATGCGTTGCGCCAGCGCGCCGAAGATCTGCCAGTCGTGCCGCTGGTCGTCGCCGGCCGCGAAGACGGCCGGCGTCCAGCGAGCGGTGTTGCGCACCGCGAAGGCGTGGAAGATCAGGTCGTACTGGTCCCGCTCGAGCGCGCTCGTCGGCGGCAGGATGACGTCGGCGTGGCGGGTCGTCTCGTTGAGGTAGATGTCGATCGCCACCATGAAGTCGAGGCCGTCGAGCGCCTCGGCCAGCCGTCGCCCGTCGGGCGTCGAGAGCACGGGGTTGCCGGCGATGGTGACCATCGCCCGCACCTGCCCCTCGCCGGGCGTGGCGATCTCCTCGGCCATGGTCGCGGACGGCAGCTCGCCGGCGAACTCGGCCGAGCCGCGCACCCGGCTGTGCCACCGGCCGAACCGGCCCGGGCCGAGGATGTCGATGACGTCGACGGCGGGGGTCGGGAACATCACCCCGCCCGGCTGGTCGAAGTGCCCCGAGAGCAGGTTGAGGACGTCGATCGCCCACGAGCACAGGGTCCCGAAGCCCTGCGTGGTGATGCCCATCCGCCCGTAGACGACGCCCGGGCGCTCGCGCGGCGAGCTCGCGGGCCAGGCCGCGGACCGTCGTCGGCCGCGATGCCGGACGCCGCCTCGGCCCGCTCGGGCGTGAACGGCGCCACCAGCTCGGCGAGACGGTCGAGTCCGTCGACGTAGGCCGGCGGCCGGGCGAGGCCCTCGGTGAGCAGCACGTGGACCATCGCCAGCAGCACGGCCGCGTCGGTGCCGGGGCGCACGAAGTGGTGCTCGTCGGCGACCTTCGCGGTCTCGGTGCGCCGCGGGTCGATCACGACCATCCGGCCGCCGCGTTCGCTGCAGGTCGCGCACCCGCCGCGGGAAGTCGGGCACGGTCATGAGCGAGCCGTTGGAGGCCATCGGGTTGGCGCCGACCACGAGGAAGAAGCCGGTGCGGTCGAGGTCGGGGATCGGGACCATCAGCTGGTGGCCGAACAGCTGCCACGCCGCCAGCTGCTGCGGGATCTGGTCGACCGACGACGCGCTGAACCGGCTCTGGGTCCGCAGCGTGCGGATGAAGCCGGCGCCGTGGGTGCCGAAGCCCAGCGAGTGGGCGTTGGGGTTGCCGGAGTAGACGCCGACGGCGTTGGGGCCGTGGTCGGTCATGGTCGCGACGAGCCGGTCGGCCACGAGGTCGAGCGCCTCGTCCCACCCGAGCTCCTCCCAGCCGTCGGCGGTGCGACGCAGCGGGTGCCGCAGCCGGTCGGGGTCGGTGTAGACGTCGGGCAGCGAGACACCCTTGGGGCAGATGTAGCCCGCGCGACAGCGGGTCGGCCGGGTTGCCGCGGACGCCGGTCACCTCGCCGTCGGTCGATCGTCAGCTCGAGGCCGCAGATCGCCTCGCACAGGTTGCAGACGCCGAGGCGGGTGCCGGTGAAGCCGGGGTCGACGGGGGGCTGGTTGAGTGTTCCCACCCCGGCACTCTCGCAGGTCCCCGACCGGACGTGTCAGAAGAATTCGCCGGGCTTGAAACTCCCCGGCGCCACCGGTCGTTTGTAGGGTGGCGGACGGGCAATGCAGCCCGGAACCCGACGTAGCGAAGGAAGAGCCGACATGGTAGTCAGCCTGTCCAAGGGTGGAAACGTCTCCCTGACCAAGGAGGCCGGGCCCCGCGGGCCTCAACAAGGTGCTCGTCGGCCTCGGCTGGGACGTGCGCACCACCACCGGCCAGGACTTCGACCTCGACGCCTCCGCGCTGTCGTGCAACGAGGGCGGCAAGGTCGTCACCGACCAGCACTTCGTGTTCTACAACAACCTCACCTCGCCCGACGGCTCCGTCGTCCACCAGGGCGACAACCGCACCGGTGAGGGCGAGGGCGACGACGAGGTCGTCGAGGTCAACCTCGCCGGCATGGGCCGCCGACGTCGACAAGGTCGTCTTCGCCGTCTCGATCGACCAGGCCGACGCCCGTGGCCAGAACTTCGGCCAGGTGACCGGCGCCTTCATCCGCGTCGTCAACGCCGACAACGGCACCGAGCTGGCCCGCTACGACCTCTCCGAGGACGCCTCGAGCGAGACCGCGATGGTCTTCGGCGAGCTCTACCGCAACGCCGGCGAGTGGAAGTTCCGCGCCATCGGCCAGGGCTACGCCTCGGGCCTCGCGGGCATCGTCGCGCGACTACGGCGTCAACCTCTGACGCTCGTCCTCCGCCGTCCCGCGCCGCCGACCGTACCGCGCAGTGCGGCTCCTGCACCTCACCGTGAGTTGATCCCCGTGCTGTTCAAGACCCTTCGCTGGTCTTTCCTGTTCACCGCTCGTCGGCCTGGTCGTCGCCTTCCTCTACGACGGCGCGACCGGCGTGGCGGTCACCGCGATCCTGATCGTGCTCGAGGTGTCGCTCTCCTTCGACAACGCGGTGGTCAACGCCAAGGTCCTGAACCGGATGTCGGAGTTCTGGGTCAGGATCTTCCTGACCGTCGGCATCCTCATCGCCGTCTTCGGCATGCGGCTGCTGTTCCCGCTGGTCATCGTCTTCGTGACCGCCGACCTCTCGCCGGTCGAGGCCTGGCAGCTGGCGCTGGAGAAGGGCGACCCGGACGACCCGGGCACCTACGGCTACATCCTCAACGACGCCCACCCGCTGATCGCCGCGTTCGGCGGCATGTTCCTGCTGATGATCTTCCTCGACTTCCTCTTCGACGAGGAGAAGGACCTGCACTGGATCGGGCCGGTCGAGCGCGGCGCTGTCGAAGGCCGCGGCGTTCCCCGGCGGTCTCGGTCGCTCGTCGCCCTGGTGTGGCTGTTCACGTTCTCGCGGATCTTCCACGACGAGGCCGACGACATCCTGCTCGCCGGCGTGTTCGGCATGATCCTCTACCTCGCCGTCAACGGGCTCGGCGACTTCTTCGACGGCGGGCTTCGACGAGGACGACGACGCCGAGCGGCCGACGCGTCCGGCCAAGGCGCAAGGCCGCCGGCTCGGTCGCCGTGGCCACGGGCAAGGCGGCGTTCTCGCTGTTCCTCTACCTCGAGCTGCTCGACGCGAGCTTCAGCTTCGACGGCGTCATCGGCGCCTTCGCGATCACCTCCGACCCGATCATCATCGCCCTCGGTCTCGGCGTCGGCGCGTTCTACGTCCGGTCGATCACGATCTACCTGGTCCACCAGGGCACGCTGAGCGAGTACGTCTTCCTCGAGCACGGCGCCCACTGGGCGATCGGCGCGCTGGCGCTGCTGCTGTTCATCAGCGTCGGCCCGGAGATCCCCGAGGTGGTCACCGGCCTGATCGGCGTCGGCTTCATCCTGCTGCCGCTGTGGTCGAGCATCCGCTACAACAAGGCGCACCGCCGACGAGGAGCACACCGTCCACGCCTAGGGGAGGCCCGCCCCTCGTACGATGGCTCGCGTGGCACGCCGGGTTCCTGATGCACAGCGGACGGCGGCCGAGACCGCGCGTGCGCAGCTCATGCACGACTTCCGTCACCTCGACAGCGCGCAGCGCACCTTGCGCGGCATGGTCGAGAGCTTCCGGGCGTACCTGCCCGAACGCGCGGCCGCGTCGGGGCTCGTGCCGCGCTTCCAGGTGCTCGACCGCGAGGCCGAGGCGCTCATCGCCGGAGTACCTGCAGGTCCTCGACCAGCACCCCCTCGACGAGGACGTCGTCGACCCCGGCCGGGTCGGCGCGGCCCATCGGGCCTACGCCGACGTCGGGCCGCGGATCGCCGCGAAGGCCGACGAGCTCGACCAGGTGGTCGCTCGACTACGACGCCGAGCTCACCCGCATCGGCCGCCAGGTCCAGCGCGGCCGTGACCTGAAGGACAGGGCCACCGAGCACGTCCGACGCGTCGCCGCCGCCGCGGCACGGCTGCGCGAGGCGGGCGTCGAGGCGCCCGGAGCTCAACGACGTCCTGGCCCGTACCCGGGCGGCCGCGGCCGCAGCCTCCGACTGGCAGCCGGCCGCAGGCTTCCCCGCCCTCGAGCAGGCCGTCGCCGGGCTCGAGGGTCTCGCGACCGCCGCCGAGGCACTCGCCGACCGACTATCCCGAGCGCATCGCCAGGGCGCGGACCCGGCGCACGTCGCTGCGCACCGTCGCCCAGGCCGTCGAGTCACGGCTCGAGCGGGTGCCCGACGACCTGGCGGTGCTGCGGCGCGAGTTCAGCCTGGGCAACTTCAGGGACCTCGAGGACGTCGAGAAGGCGGTCGACGCGGCCCTCGACCGAGGCCCGCACCAAGCTCCACGACGTCGACCGCCTCCTCGACGCCGGTGCCGACTGGACCCTCCCGCTGCGCCTGCTCGACGAGGCCAAGGCCGCGCTCGACCTCGCCAAGGAGCGTGTCGGAGCCCCGCAGGAGCGCCTGACGGCCCTCCGCGCGGTGAAGGCCGACCCCGAGGACCTGTTCCGCCGGCTGCGGTTCCGGCTGCGCGACGCCCAGCTCCTCGTGGTCAACAGCCCCAAGCCCGGCGGCGACGCCGTCGGGCGCGCGCTCGACGACCTCGGACGCCGCCTCGACGCCCTGCGCGGGGCGCTGGAGGGCGTGCACCCCGACTACTGGTCGGTGCTGCAGGAGGCCGGCCGCATCGAGGCCGGCGTCAAGGAGCAGGTGGAGAGGTTCCGGGGGATGTGACCCGGGCCTACGCAACGCTGGTCGAGGGGTGAGGAGCGAGGTACGAGCGACGAGCCTCGAGACCCGGCGAGCTCCGTTGCCATGCCCCGCGAAGCCATGGCGGCCGCGCTGGTCGGGAGGCCCCCACCGCCGTCGGGGTCAGAGCGTGACGCCGTAGTTGCTGATGATCCCCTGCAGGCCCGAGGCGTACCCCTGCCCGATCGCGCGGAACTTCCACTCGCCGCCGTTGCGGTACAGCTCGCCGAAGACCATCGCGGTCTCGGTCGAGGCGTCCTCGGAGAGGTCGTAGCGGGCGAGCTCCTCGTTGCTGGTCGTGTCCACGACCCGGATGTAGGCGTTCCGCACCTGGCCGAAGCTCTGACCACGCTGGTCGGCCTCGTGGATGGTCACCGAGAACACGACCTTGTCGGTCTGCGGGGAGAGCGCGCCGAGGTCGACCTCGATCGTCTCGTCGTCGCCCGCGGCGGCGCCGTCGCGGATGTCGCCGGCGTGACGCACCGTGCCCTCGGGCGAGACGAGGTTGTTGTAGAAGACGAAGTGCTGGTCGGAGAGCACCTTGTCGCCCTCGCCGCAGACCAGCGCGGAGGCGTCGAGGTCGAAGTCGGCGCCGGTGGTCGTGCGAGCGTCCCAGCCGAGACCCACGCGCACCGACGTGAGGGTGGGCGCCAGCTTCGTCAGGCTGACGTTGCCGCCCTTGGACAGGGACACGGGCATGGGTCTCTCCTACGGTTCGGGGGTTCGGTGGGTCTGTGCGGTGGGGCGCACGACGTCACCGGATGGAACGGTGACGGCTGCCTGCACGTTACTAGGGACAGGTGGAGCCGAAACCTGCACGACCTATCCTGACCCGACCCCCCACCCCTGACCTGCCGACCTCGCGCCCGACCTCGGGCCCGCCACCAGGGTCGACACCAGGGCCGAGACCGAGAGGCGGGACCGTGCGACAGTTCCACTTCCTCGACGACGCCGACCGCGCCGAGCTCTTCTTCAAGGAGCCGGTCGACCTGCACCGCGACGACCCGCTCGACCTGCTCGCCCACGGGCTGGGCGCGACCCTGTACATCCCCGCGATCCGCGAGGAGCTCGCGGCCGACGTGCTCCGGGTGACCGCCCGCGGCGTGGGCAGCGTGGTGGTCTGCCTCGAGGACGCGATCCCCGACAGCGCCGTCGAGTACGCCGTCACCCACGTGGCCCGGCAGCTCGGCGGCCTGCACGGCCGCGACGACCTGCCGATGATCTTCGTCCGGGTCCGCACCCCCGAGCAGCCGGCGCAGCTGGCCGGGCTGATGGGCGGGGCCGCGGCGGTCATCGACGGCTTCGTGCTGCCGAAGTTCACCAGCGGGCACGGCGCGGAGTTCCTCGACGCCGTCACCGACCTCGAGCCGATCGTGGGGCGTCGCCTGCTGGTCATGCCGGTCATCGAGACCCCGGAGGTGATGTACCGCGAGACCCGGCTCGACGAGCTGCTCGGCATCCGCGCCCTCCTCGCCAAGTACGCCGAGCGCGTGCTGGCGGTCCGGATCGGCGCCACCGACATGGCGTCGGTGTTCGCGCTGCGCCGCCCGCGCGACCTGACCGTCTACGACGTCCGGTTGATCGCCGAGGCGCTGAGCGACACGGTCAACGTGCTCGGGCGCCCCGGCGGGCACGCGGTCACGGGTCCGGTGTGGGAGTACTTCACCTCGCCCGACCGGATCTTCAAGCCCCAGCTGCGCGAGTCGCCGTTCGCCCGCAACAACGACCGCGAGCTGCGGGCCCGGCTGCTCGCGCGCGACCTCGACGGGCTCATCCGCGAGGTGATGCTCGACCGCGCGAACGGGCTGGTCGGCAAGACCGTGATCCACCCCAGCCACGTGGCCGTCGTGCACGCCCTGTCGGTCGTCAGCCACGAGGAGCACGACGACGCCCTCGGCGTGCTGAGCGCCAACCGGGACGGCGGCGGGGTGACCCGGTCGTCGTACCGCAACAAGATGAACGAGAGCAACCCGCACCTGGCCTGGGCGCGCCGCCTCATGCTGCGTGCCGACGTCTTCGGGGTCGCCGCCCCCGAGGTGGGGTTCGTCGAGCTGCTGGCCGCCGCCACCGACGAGGCACCTCTGTGAGCTCCCCGCTCCGCAGCTGGACCGGCGACTGGGTCCGCGAGCACGCCGGCGTCGAGCTGGTGACCCGTCCCGGCAGCGAGCCGGTGGCCGACGTCGTCGGGCTGGCGCTGCGCCGCAACCCGCGGCGCGCGCACCTCGTGGTCAGCGACGTGCTCGCCAAGCACGTGCCGGTCGCGCCCTCGGTCGCGCGCCGTCACGGCTCGGACCTCGGGAGCCTGGTCGAGGACGCCCTCGGCGGGGTCCGGCCCGACCTCGTGATCGGCTACGCCGAGACCGCGACCGGGCTCGGTCACCTCGTGGCGGACCGGCTCGGGGCGACCTGCCTCCACTCGACCCGTCGGCCGGGATGGTCGGCCCTGAGCTTCGAGGAGGAGCACAGCCACGCCACCACGCACCGGCTCCAGCCGCTCGACCCGGCGCTGTTGCGGGGCTCCGGCCCGCTCGTGCTGGTCGACGACGAGCTCACCACCGGCCGCACGCTGCTGAACACCGTCCGTGGTCTCCACGCGATCTCGCCGCGGCGGGCCTACGTGGTGGCGGCGCTGGTCGACCTCCGCCCCGACGACGCCCGGTCGGCCGTCGCCGACGTGGCCGCCGAGCTGGGCGCCGACATCACCGTGGTGGCGCTGCGCGCCGGCGAGGTGAGGCGCACCCGCGACCTCGACGACGTCGCGGCCGCCGCCGTCGCGGGCACCGACGCCCCGTCCGTCGTCGGTCCCGACCGAGCGGCCGAGCTCTTCACGACGACGGCGTGGCCGGCCGGTGTCCCGGCGGGCGGGCGGCACGGCCTCGGCCCGGCCGACGCCGACGGCTTCGAGTCGGCCGTCGTCGCCCTGGGCGAGGAGGTCGGCCACCTCGTCGCCGGTCTCGACCGGGTGCACGTGCTCGGCACCGAGGAGCTCATGTACCTCCCGCTGCGCCTGGCCGAGCACCTCGAGTCCACGCGCCCCGCCACCGACGGTCACGGTGTCGTCGACCACGCGGTCACCGGTGGTGGTCCGCGACGAGACGACGTACGCCGTCCGGGACGCGCTGGTGCACGCCGCCCACGACGTCCCGCCGTCGGACGCCGGTGCCGAGGCCCCGCGGTTCGCCTACAACCTGGCGCCGGGCCGGTTCGACGCCGTCGTGCTGGTGGTCGACGGCGAGACGCCGCTCGACGGTGCCGGCGACCTGCGTGCCGGGCTGCGCCGGCGGTGCGAGCGCCTCGTGGTCGTCCGCGTCGAGGAGCGGCTCTGATGGCCACCCCGCTGCTCGGTCCGGACTTCGGGTCCTACCCCGCCGACGACGTCACGTGGCTGCTGAAGGACCTGAGCCAGGTGGCGCTCGAGGCGCCCGTCGAGGAGCGCGAGGAGGCGATCCAGGCCGGCACCGCCCACTACTCGGAGTCGTTGCCGGTCGAGTACCAGCCCAGCCCCGACTACACGACGTTGTTCGAGCAGGCCCTGGAGGAGCAGGCGCGCCGCGTCGCCCTCGCGACCGCCGTCCTGCTCCACCAGGTCGTGCAGCTGCGGGGGAGCGGCGCGGTGCTCGTGTCGCTCGCCCGTGCCGGCACCCCCGTCGGCATCCTGCTGCGCCGCTACGCCCGCCGGCTCGGGCTCGACCTGCCGCACTACACGATGTCGATCATCCGCGGCCGGGGCCTCGACCGCGTCGCCCTCGCCTGGCTGGCCGAGCGGCACCCGGCCGGCGACCTCGTCTTCGTCGACGGCTGGACCGGCAAGGGAGCCATCTCGCGAGAGCTGGCCGCGGCGGCGGCGACCGAGAGCGCGGCGCTCGGCATCCGGCTCGACCCCTCGCTCGCCGTGCTCGCCGACCCCGGCAGCAGCACCGACGTGTTCGGCACCCGCGACGACTTCCTCATCCCCTCGGCCTGCCTCAACTCCACCGTGTCGGGGCTGGTCTCCCGCACCGTGCTCAACGACCGGCACGTCGGCCCCGGCGACTTCCACGGCGCCAAGTTCTACGCCGAGCTCGCCCCGGCCGACGTCAGCGTGCGGTACGTCGAGACCGTCGCCAAGCACTTCGACGACGTCGCCGACGAGGCCCGCGCCGAGGCGGCCCGGCTCCTCGGTACCGACCGGACGCCGACCTGGTCGGGGTGGGCCGCGGTCGAGCGGGTCAGCGAGGAGTACGGCATCGGCGACGTCAACCTGGTCAAGCCGGGGGTGGGCGAGACCACCCGCGTGCTGCTGCGTCGCGTGCCGTGGCGCGTGCTGGTGCGCTCCGACCGGCGCGAGGAGCTCCGGCACGTCGAGCTCCTCGCCGAGCAGCGCGGCGTCCCGGTCGAGGCCGTCGACGACCTGGCGTTCTCGTGCCTCGGCCTCATCCATCCCCGCTTCGCCCGGACAGAATCGTAGGTCCCGTGCTCGCCTCCGACATCGACCGCACCCTGCTCTGGTCGCGCAAGCGCATCGGCGACGACGTCGACCGCACCTCGCTCGCGTGCCTGGAGGTGCTCAAGGGCAAGGAGCACGCGTTCGTCACCCAGCGCGCCTGGGGCGTGCTCGACGCGCTCGCGGCGACCGGCGAGCTGGTGCTCGTCACGACCCGCACGCCCGAGCAGGTGCTCCGGCTCGAGCTGCCGCCCCTGCGCCAGGTCCTGTGCCTGAACGGCGGGGTGCTGCTCGTCGACGGCGAGCCCGACCCCGACCACACCCGGGCCACCGACGAGCTGGTCGCCCAGCGAGCCCCGCTCGCCGACTTCACCGGGCGGGTCCAGCACCTGGTGGGTGCCCCCCACGTCAAGGGCCTGCGCGACGCCGACGGTCACTTCGGCTACTTCAAGCTGACGGGCGGGCCGGTGCCCGACGGCTGGGCCGAGGAGCTCGACAGCATCGCCGCGGCCGACGGGTGGCGCACGGTGCACGAGCAGACGAAGGTCTACGCGATGCCCGACACGCTGACCAAGGAGGCCGGCCTGGCGCGGATCCTCGAGCGCCAGGGCAGCGAGCTCGTCGCGGCGGCCGGCGACTCCAGGCTCGACGAGGGCATGCTGCGCCTGGCGCGCCACGCCCTCGTGCCCCGCGACGCCTACCTGACCACCCACGGCTGGGACGGCGACGTCACCGAGGCCACGGGCGTGCTGGCGGGCGAGGAGATCGCGCTCTGGCTCGAGCGGCTCTCACCAGGTGGCGAGGGCTGACCTCACCGCGGCGCGGAACATCTCGACCGAGATCGTCGCGAGTCCGGCGGCGGCGTCGTTGTAGGCGGTGCACGAGCCGGCCGCCACCGCACCGTGGGAGCAGCCCACCGGCGTGTTGATGAAGCGCCCGTAGACGTAGGGCGTGCTCGTCACCCCGCCGCGTCCCTTGAACGGCAGGAAGACGATGCCGCCGGTGCTGCGGACCTGCACGCTCACGCCGGAGCACGAGCCCTCGTCGGGGCACAGGCTGTACTTGCCGCTCTGGCTCTCGTCGACGACGCGGGAGAGGAAGTCGCTCCGCTCCGAGGCGGTGAGCCCGGCGGCGTTCGCCTCCGCCTTGATCATCGCGGCCAGCGGACCCGTCGTGGGGATCACGCCGCCGGCCAGGTAGCCGTAGAGCGCCGAGCGGTTCGCGGCGCTCAGCAGCGTGCCGTCCTGGACGCCCTCGTACAGCCTGCCGGCGTCGGTCAGCGTGAGGTGGTTGTGGTAGCCGGGCGGGTCGGGCCAGGTGCTGCCGCAGCCGTCGCGGTGGTTCAGCCGTGACGCCGACATCCCGGCGGCCGCGATGGTCGCGTTGAGCGCGGCGAACCCGTACCGGTCGGTGATCGCGTCGGCGGCGCGGTTGTCGGAGTAGCGAAGCATCTGGAAGAGGATCACCGAGCCCAGCGGGTCGGTGACCGGGGTGCCGACGGCGTTGCCGGCCCCGTCGTAGGCGCACACGTAGGCGTCCCCACTCACCCCGGGCACCTCCACGTAGTGCTCGTCGGTGGGGTAGCGGGCGTCGTGGTCCGGGTGCTGGCGCCACGTGACCGGACTGGCCAGGGTGCTGCCCCCGCCCTGGACGTCGCGCAACGCGTGGACGGCGAGGATCGTCTTGATCATCGACGCCGGCTCGAAGACGGTGTCCTGGTTGAGGGCTGCCACGGGGGAGCCGCTGCCGACGCGCTTGACGTAGAAGCCCCAGCTGCCCGACATCCCGGCCGCGACCAGGTTGCGGATGCGGCGGTTCTCGGCGGTGGCGTTGTCGAGCACGATGACGTCGAAGTAGCGGGTCGCACCGACCACGCGCGAGTCGACCTGCACGATGCGACCGCCGACCTGGTTCACGAAGGCGGTGACCTGCGCCGCCGTGCGTCCGGTCGCGTACCACCACGACCCCGAGAAGCCCCCCTTCGTCATGATCACGTCGAGGGTGCCGTCGGTGCGGCGCTCGAGGCTCACCAGGCGGGCCTTGTTGTCCCGCAGGCGCTGGGAGACGGCGGTGGCCGAGATCCCGTAGTAGTGCCACCACGAGACGGCGTCGACGCCGGTGTTCCTGATGAGGACGGCGGCGTAGCGGGCCTGGCCGCCCGTCGTGACGCGCTCGGAGTCGACGACGCGCATGTCGTTGTCCGCGGCGTAGTCACCGATCTGGGCCAGGGTGGCCGAGGGGAACCACCCCCACGCCTTGGCGGAGTCGCCGCTGTTCCTGACCATCACCACGGCGTAGCGGGTGCCGCTCGCGGTGGCGTACGCCTCGAGGTCGGTGAGCCGGGCGCCGTTGGCCGCGAGCCTCTGCGACACCTGCGACGCGGTCTGCCCGTAGTACCACCACCACGTGCGCTGGTAGGTCCCGGAGTTGGCGACGTACGCCGCGCTGAAGCGCAGCGGCGAGACCTGGGTGACCTCGAGGTCGGTGATGCGCTGGCCCGTGTCGATGAACGCCGTCATGGTCGCCGGCGCCACGCTCGTGTGCCAGCCCCACCCGGCCGGGGTGGTGGAGACGCGGTCGGGGTCCTGCACCGCCGCCGGACGCCCGGCCGGTGCCGTCCCGGGCCCGGGAGCAGCCGTGGTGGTCACGGCTGCCCCCGGGCCGGGCAGTGTCGTCAGCAGTGCCAGCAGCACTGCCAGGGCCGTGCTCGCCGCCAGGGCGAGGGCGCGGCGGGTGGGAGCGTGGGTCACGTGCTCACCAGGTGGCGAGCGCCGATCGGACGGCCGCCCTGAACATCTCGACCGAGATCGTGCTCATGCCCGCGTTGGCGTTCTTGAGTGCCGTGCAGGTCCCCGCGCTCACCGAGGCGAAGCTGCAGCTCAGCGGGATGTTGAGGAACCGGCCGTAGACGTAGGCCCGGTCGACGGTGCCGCCGCGGCCCTTGAAGGGGAGCCAGATCGTGCCGCCCACCGTGCCGACCGAGGCCGTCGGCGGGTTGCAGGCGCCGGTGTCGGGGCACAGGCCGTACGAGCCGCCCTTGCTCCGGGTCACGACCCGCTCGAGGAACGCCGAGCGCTCGCTGGCGGTGAGACCGGCGGCGTTGGCCTCGGCGGTGATCATCTGGCCCAGCGCACCGCTGGTCGAGACCGGCCCGCCCAGCAGGTACTCGTAGAGCTGGGCACGGCGGGTGCTGTCGAGCAGGCTCAGGTTCTGGACGCCCTCGTAGATGCGGCCGGCGTCCACCAGGGTCAGCCGGTTGTGGTACGCCCCGTTGGCGGCCCACGTGGTGCCGCAGCCGATGCGGTGCACGACCTTCGAGCTGGTCATGCCGGCCAGCGCGATGGTGTCGTTGAGGCCGCTGAACCCGTACTTGTTCAGGATGCCGTCGGTGGCCCGGTTGTCGGAGTACTGGAGCATCTGGTCGATGAGCACGTCGCCGAGCTCGTCGGAGTAGGTGATGCCGGTCGCGGCGCCGTTGGAGTCGTAGGCGCAGACGTCCTTGTCGCTCGTCTGTCCCGCCGGACGCGTGTAGCCCGTGTCGGTGGGGTAGCGCGCCGGGTTGGAGCCGTGGACGCGCCACGACACCAGGGTGTCGATCTCGGTGCCGCCCGGTGCCTGGACGTCGCGGAGGGCGGTCACGGCGTGCACGATCTTCATCATCGAGGCGGGCTCGAAGACGGCGTCCTGGTTGAGTCCGGTCGTGGGGGCGTAGCTGCCCACCTGCTTGAGGTAGAAGCCCCACTTGCCGCTCATCTTGTCGGCCACGAGGTTGCGGATGCGCCGGTTCTCGCTGGTGGTGTTGTCGAGGATGATCACGTCGTAGTAGCGGGAGCCGGAGACGACGCGGGAGTCGACGTGGAAGATGCGTCCGCCGACCTGGTTCACGAACTCGTTGACCTGCGCGCTCGTGCGGCCGGTGAGGTACCACCAGGACCCCGAGAACCCGCCCTTGGTCATGACCACGTCGAAGGTGCCGTTGCTGTTGCGCTCGAGGTTGATCAGCCGCGCCTTGTTGTCCTGGAGGCGGGCCGAGACGGCGCTGGCGGTGATGCCGTAGTAGTGCCACCACGAGAGCGCGTCGACGCCGGTGTTCTTCACGAAGATGGCGGCGAACCGGGTGCTGCCGCCGGTGGTGAACCGGTCGGAGTCGACGACGCGCATGTTGTTGTCGCTGGCGTACGCGCCGATCTGGGCCAGGGTCGCGGAGGAGTACCAGGCCCACGCCTTGGCGGCGTCACCGGTGTTCTTGACCATCACCACGGCGTAGCGGATGCCGTTGCTGGTGGCGTAGGGCTCGATGTCGGTGAGCCGGGCGTTGTTCGCGCCGAGCTTCTGGGTGACCTGCGCACCGGTCAGCCCGTAGTACCACCACCAGGCGCGGCTGTAGGCGCCCGAGTTGCCGACGTAGGCGGCCGAGAACCGCAGCGGGGACGCCTGCGTGACCTCGAGGTCCGTGATCCGCTGACCCGTGTCGGCGAGCCAGCTCGAGATGGTCGACGGGGCGACGCTCGTGTGCCAGCCCCACCCCGCGGGCGAGGTGGAGACGCGGTCGGGGTCCTGGACCGGTGCCGGGGCCTTGGCCGCCGGCGCCGCGTGCGCGGCGGGGGCGGCCGCGGCGACGCGGGCGGTCGGCGCGGCGGTGGCCGGCGTCGGCGGGACGGCGGCGGCGAGACCGGCCGCGAGGGCGGTCAGGCCGGCGAGGGCGAGGGTGGTGCGGCGAGTGCCCATGAAGAGCCTCCTCGGGAAGTGGGGTCGGGAGCGGATCTTTGGCAACGTAGGACCGTGGCTCGGCCGGGTGCAGACACGATCGGGCCTTGACGCGCGACGCCGGGCTGTGCATCGGCGGCGCTCCCACCGGGCGCGCTTTTGGGGCTGTGAGGCCCGTCGCGCTACCGTGTGCCGTCTGTCCTGATCGAGGGCAGACGCACACCTGACCGCCGTGCAACGGCCGCGGATCCAGAGTGCCCGGGAGAACAGGCCCCGGCGCGCCGCGCAGCAGACACCAAGAAGGAGCCGCATGTCCATCGGGACCGACGCAGCGACGAAGAAGAAGATCATCGCCGAGTACGCCACGACCGAGGGCGACACCGGCTCGCCCGAGGTGCAGATCGCGCTGCTCAGCCACCGCATCGCGCACCTCACCGACCACCTCAAGACGCACAAGCACGACCACCACAGCCGTCGTGGTCTGCTGCTGCTCGTCGGCCAGCGCCGTCGGCTGCTGAACTACCTCAAGAAGACCGAGATCGAGCGCTACCGCTCGATCATCGAGCGCCTCGGTCTGCGCCGCTGACGTCGTCGGGATCCACCCTCGGGTGGGTCCCGACTTCTGCTTCCGCGGCATCGCCGCACCGCACCACCACAACTGAACACCCATCCACACTGGAGCGATCCGCGCCACCGTCCGGCCCGGTCCTCGGTAGTGGTCTTCAGGAGCCGCCACCGTGCCGGCACCGCGAGAGCGGCGGATCGCGACCGGCAGGCACCTGCGGACCTCGATCGAAGATCGGCCGATGTGCACGGGGATCGCGGATCGCACCGCGAACGAAAGAGAACACGTGACTGAACCCGTCATCAGCGCTGTCGAGACCGTTCTCGACAACGGCAAGTTCGGCACCCGCACCGTCAAGTTCGAGACCGGGCTCCTGGCCCGCCAGGCCGCCGGTTCGGTGACCGCCTACCTCGACGACGAGACGATGCTGCTCTCGGCCACCACCGCCGGCAAGCACCCCAAGGACCACTTCGACTTCTTCCCCCTGACGATCGACGTCGAGGAGCGGATGTACGCCGTGGGCCAGATCCCCGGCTCGTTCTTCCGCTCCGAGGGTCGCCCGGGCGAGGACGCGATCCTCACCTGCCGCCTCATCGACCGCCCGCTGCGCCCGACCTTCAAGAAGGGTCTGCGCAACGAGGTCCAGGTCGTCATCACCGTGATGGCGCTCGACCCCGACCAGCCCTACGACGTCCTGGCGATCAACGCCGCGTCGCTGTCGACCCAGCTCTCCGGCCTGCCGTTCTCCGGCCCCGTCGGTGGCGTCCGCGTCGCCCTCATCGAGGGCCAGTGGGTCGCGTTCCCCAGCCACAGCCAGCTCGACAGCGCCGTCTTCGACATGGTCGTCGCCGGTCGGGTCACCGACTCCGGTGACGTCGCGATCATGATGGTCGAGGCCGAGGCCCCCGAGAACACCTACGAGCTCGTCGCCGGCGGCGCCACCGCGCCGTCCGAGGAGATCGTGGCCGGTGGCCTCGACGCCGCCAAGCCCTTCATCAAGCAGCTCTGCGACGCCCAGGCCGAGCTGGCCAAGCAGGCCGCCAAGCCCGTCCAGGACTTCCCGGTCTTCCTCGACTACGAGGACGACGTCTACGACGCCGTCCACGCCGCCGCGTCCGCCGCGCACCACCGAGGCCCTCGCGACCTTCGGCAAGCAGGAGCGCGACGAGAAGCTCGACGACGTCAAGGCCTCGCTGCTCGACCAGATCGGTGCCCAGTTCGAGGGCCGCGAGAAGGAGATCGGCGCCGCGTTCAAGTCGGTCACCAAGGCCCTCATGCGCGAGCGCGTGCTGCGCGACAAGGTCCGCATGGACGGTCGCGGCCTGGCCGACATCCGCGCCCTGCACGCCGAGGTCGGCGTCATCCCGCGCGTGCACGGCTCGGCGCTGTTCGAGCGCGGCGAGACCCAGATCCTGGGTGTCACCACGCTCAACATGCTCAAGCTCGAGCAGCAGCTCGACACGCTGAGCCCCGAGAAGCACCGCCGCTACATGCACAAGTACGTCTTCCCGCCGTTCTCCACCGGCGAGACCGGCCGCGTGGGCTCGCCCAAGCGCCGCGAGGTCGGCCACGGTGCGCTCGCGCGCCGCGCGCTGCTCCCCGTGCTGCCCGAGCCGCGAGGAGTTCCCCTACGCGATCCGCCAGCTCTCCGAGGCCATGGGCTCCAACGGCTCCACCTCGATGGGCTCGGTCTGCGCCTCGACCCTGTCGCTGCTGCAGGCCGGTGTGCCGCTCAAGGCCTCCGTCGCCGGCATCGCGATGGGCCTCATCTCCGGCGAGGTCGACGGCGAGACGCAGTACGTCGCGCTGACCGACATCCTCGGTGCCGAGGACGCCATGGGCGACATGGACTTCAAGGTCGCCGGCACCCGCGAGTTCGTCACCGCGCTGCAGCTCGACACCAAGCTCGACGGCATCCCCGCCGAGGTCCTGGCCGCCGCGCTGACCCAGGCCCGCGACGCCCGCCTGGCGATCCTCGACGTCATGGCCGAGGCCATCGACGCCCCCGAGGAGATGTCGGTGCACGCGCCGCGCATCATCACGGTCAAGGTCCCCGTCGACAAGATCGGCGAGGTCATCGGCCCGAAGGGCAAGATCATCAACCAGATCCAGGACGACACGGGCGCGACCCTGTCGATCGAGGACGACGGCACGGTCTACATCGGTGCGACCAACGGCGAGGCGGCCGAGGCCGCCCGCGCCGCGGTCAACGCGATCGCCAACCCGATGATGCCCGAGGTCGGCGAGCGCTACCTCGGCACGATCGTCAAGACGACGAACTTCGGTGCGTTCGTCTCGCTGATGCCCGGCAAGGACGGCCTGCTGCACATCACCAAGCTGCGCGGCCTGGTGGGCGGCAAGCGCGTCGAGAACGTCGAGGACGTCGTCTCGGTCGGCCAGAAGATCCAGGTCGAGATCGCCGAGGTCGACGACCGCGGCAAGCTCTCGCTGATCCCCGTCGTCGAGGACGCCGCCGAGGCTCGCCGCCGGCCGAGGTCGACGCCGAGGCCTGATCCACCCAGCGCTGACCCGTCGCACATCGTGCGACGGGTCAGCGTGCTTTTGGACTGCGGAGGACGATGGAGCACATGAAGAACATGCAGAAGACCGGCACCACCCGCACGCTCTCGACGGTGCGCGACAGCGGGGGAGCGGTCACCTCGCGGGTGCGCCGTACGGTCCTGCCCAGCGGGCTGCGCGTCGTCACCGAGCAGATGGCCGGCGCGCGCTCGGCGACCATCGGGGTGTGGGTCGACGTCGGCTCGCGCGACGAGACGACCCGGCTGCACGGCTGCTCGCACTTCCTCGAGCACCTGCTCTTCAAGGGCACCCACGAGCGCTCGGCGCTCGACATCTCGGTCGCCCTCGACGCGGTGGGCGGTGAGTTCAACGCCTTCACCGCCAAGGAGTACACCTGCTTCCACGCGCGGGTGCTCGACGAGGACCTGCCGCTGGCCGTCGACGTCCTCGGCGACATGATCACCAGCTCGCTGATCGCCCCCGACGACGTCGAGGCCGAGCGCGAGGTGATCCTCGACGAGATCGCCATGCACGACGACGACCCCGACGACGTCGTCCACAACCTCTTCGCCGAGCAGGCCTGGGGCGCCACCTCGCCGCTGGGCCGCTCGATCGCCGGCACCGAGCGAGTCGATCGCCGCCCTCGACCGCGGCCGCGATCTGGCGCTTCTACCAGCGCCACTACCGCCCCGAGCACATGGTGGTCTCGGTCGCCGGCAGCCTCGACCACGCCGCCGTCGTGCGCCACGTGCGACGGCCTTCGGCCGCCGCGACTGGCTCGCCGGCGAGGCCGAGCCCGGTCGGCCCGCGCCGCGGCGCCAAGCGGGTGCGGGTCCACCCCGGCGAGGTCGAGACGACCCGCCCGTTCGAGCAGGTCAACGTCGTGCTCGGCATGGAGGCCTTCGGCCGCGACGACGACCGCCGCTTCGCCCTCGGCGTCCTCAACACCGCCCTCGGCGGCGGCACGTCGTCCCGGCTGTTCCAGGAGATCCGCGAGCGCCGCGGCCTGGCCTACTCGGTCTACTCCTTCACCTCCCACTACGCCGACTCCGGCCTCGTCGGGCGTCGCGGTCGGCTGCCTGCCGGCCAAGCTCGACGAGGTGCTCGCCACCGTGCGCCTCGAGCTCGTCGCGCGTCGCCGCCGCACGGCATCACCGACGAGGAGCTGGTGCGCGGCAAGGGCCAGCTGCGCGGCGGCCTGGTGCTCGGCCTCGAGGACTCCGCCTCGCGGATGATCCGGCTCGGCAAGGCCGAGCTGGTCCACGACGACCTGCTCGAGATCGACGAGGTGATGGCCCGCATCGACGCCGTCACCCTCGACGAGGTGCGCGAGGTCGCCGCCGAGGTCTTCTCCCGCCCCGAGATCCTCGCGGTCGTCGGTCCAGCCGCAGCGCTGAGCGACGAGGAGCTCGACGCGGTCGAGCGTGCCACTCGAGCGCCGTCGCGGCCGACGACGCGCCGGCTCGAGGTCGACGGTCGAGCCGACCGCGACCTCCGAGCTAGCGGCGTCCGATGATCCCGACGACGGGCGGCTGCTTGTTGTCGACGACCGAGACCCGGAACCCGCCCTGCGCTCAGGGCGGCCGAGGCGCCCTTGATGATCTTGGGGACGTCCTCGGGGATCTTGGTCTCGAAGAACAGGTGACGGCGCCGCCGGGCACGACGCGCTCGTGGAGCAGGGCGACCTCGTCGGCGCACTCGCGCACCCAGAACAGGTTGACGTTGAAGGCGAAGACCTTGGTCAGCCGCTTGACCGGGACCCGCAGGGTGGCCAGGTCGATCTGGCGCACGGTCAGCCGGCCGGCCTTGATGGCGTCGGCGTTGCGGCGCTTGGTGCGGTCGACGCCCGACTCGGAGCGGTCGATCGCGAAGAGCTTGCCGGTCTCGAGGCGGCGAGCAGATGAGCTCGGCCGCGGCGCCGGGGCCGCACCCGATCTCGAGCACGTGGTCGGCGGGCTGGGGGTCCATGAAGTCCACCGCCCAGCGGATCCGTGCCGGAATCTGTTGCGCCACCATGCGTCCACCCTGCCAGAACCGCGGCGCGGCAATCACTCACCAGCCCATACGCGTGAACGCCGTGGCGGACAGCAGATCGGCGGATCGGGTCGGCGTGCTGGGTGCGCGCGGCAAGGTCGGCTCCGAGGTGTGCCGGGCGGTGGAGGCCGCCGACGACCTCGAGCTGGTCGCCGCAGGTCGACGAGGGCGACGACCCGCAGCTGCCTCGTGGACGTCCGGAGCGCAGGTCGTCGTCGACTTCACCCACCCCGACGTCGTGATGGACCACCTGGCGCTGTGCATCGAGCACGGCATCCACGCCGTCGTCGGCACGACCGGCTTCGACGACGACCGGCTGGCGCACGCTGCGCGCGCCAGCTCGGCGACGAGCCGCGCAGCGGCGTGCTGGTCGCCCCCAACTTCTCCATCGGCGCGATCCTGATGATGCGCTTCGCCGCCGCTCGCCGCGCCGCACTACGAGTCGGTCGAGATCGTCGAGCTGCACCACCCCGACAAGGCCGACGCCCCGTCCGGCACGGCCCGGCGCACGGCCGAGCTCGTCGCCGCGGCCCGCCGCGAGGCCGGGGTCGGGCCGGCGCCCGACGCGACCTCGACCGCGCTCGACGGGGCCCGCGGCGCCGACGTCGACGGCGTCCCCGTGCACGCGCTGCGGATCCGCGGCCTGGTCGCCCACCAGGAGGTCGTGCTCGGCGGGCCGGGGGAGACCCTCACGATCCGCCACGACTCGCTCGACCGGTCGTCGTTCACGCCCGGGCGTGCTGGCCGCCGTCCGCGCGATCGGCGACCGCCCGGGCCTCACCGTCGGGCTCGAGCACCTCGTCGACCTCGGCTGAGCGGTACCCCGGCCGCTGCATCTCGACCTGCACAGTTGCAGGTCTGTGCGATGCACAAACGTGGTGTGACAGATACGTCGACGCCGGCCCGCGCGCGCGGGAGGGTGCCCGCGGACGGCGCCCGCTCCGGGCGCCGCAGTATCGAGAGGGAAGACATGCGCACATCCCTGGGTCTCGCCGCAGCGTCGGTCCTGGTCGCCGGCACGCTCGGCCTCCAGCTCGCACCCGCGACGAGCGCTCCGGCGGCCGGCACCACCGACCGACCGCAGGCACCGCCGCGCACCCAGCCGCCGGCGCACCGGCTCGCCGCGCGCGCGCTCGCCGCGCTGGCCGCCCACCCCGGCGCGGCCCGCAGCAGCGTCGAGCAGGAGTTCATCGCCCACGGACGCGTTCACCGACGCCGACGGCACCACCCACGTGCGCTTCGACCGCACCTACCGCGGGCCTGCCGGTCCTCGGCGGCGACCTCGTCGTCCACCAGGCCGCCCGACGCCGCGCCTCAAGGGCGTCAGCCAGACGCTCAAGGCGCCGCTCACCCTCTCGGCCAAGCCGGTCCTCGGCGCCGCCGCGGCCCTCGACCCGCACCCTGGCCCCGGCCGCGCCACCCGCGCCATCGCCAACCTGCGCGCCGCCACAGGCCGCCCCGCGCCTCGTCGTCGACGCCCTCGGCGCCAGCCCCGCGCCTCGCCTGGGAGGTCCAGACCCGCGGCCGCCAGGCCGACGGCACGCCGAGCCGCCTGTCGACGTACGTCGACGCCCGCACCGGCCAGGTCCTCCGCCGCGTCGAGGGCATCCACACCGCCGACGGCCAGGGCGACTCGCTCTACAGCGGCACCGTGCCGATCTCGGTCACCCAGAGCGGCAGCACGCTTCACGCTCACCGACGCCGCCCACGGCAACGCCAAGACCACCGACATGCAGAACAAGCAGGACTACGTCTTCTGCCAGCATCTTCGGTCAGCTGCACCAACGGCGTCGCGCTACTCCAGCACCGACAACATCTTCGGCAACGGCACCAACAGCAACCGCGAGTCGGCCGCGGTCGACGCCCACTACGGCGGCGCGGTGACGTTCGACTACTACAAGATCGTCCTGGGCCGCAACGGCATCTTCGGCAACGGCACCGGCGCCCCGAGCCGCGTCCACTACGGCAAGAACTACGTCAACGCCTTCTGGGACGGCACCAAGATGACCTACGGCGACGGCGACGGCACGTCGTTCGGCCCGCTGGTCTCCCTCGACGTCGCCGGCCACGAGATGTAGCACGGCGTCACCGAGAAGACCGCCAACCTGACCTACTCCGGCGAGTCCGGCGGCCTCAACGAGGCCACCTCCGACATCTTCGGCACGATGGTCGAGTTCTACGCCGCCAACGCCAACGACCCGGCCGACTACTACATCGGCGAGGAGTTCGACATCGCCAAGGGCGTCGGCTTCCGCCGGATGGACAACCCGATCTCCGACGGGTCCTCGCCCAACTGCTACAGCACCGAACACCAAGAACCTCGACGTGCACTACTCCTCGGGCGTGGCCAACCACTTCTTCTACCTGCTCGCCGAGGGCTCGGGCGCCAAGACGATCGGCGGCAAGGCCCACAACTCGACCGACCTGCAACGGCTCGACGGTCACCGGCATCGGCCGTGACGCCGCCCAGAAGATCTGGTTCCGGGCGCTGACGACGTACTTCACCGTCGGGCACCACCTACGCCCAGGCCCGCACCGGCACCCTCAACGCCGCACGCGACCTCTACGGCGCCGGCAGCGCCCAGCAGAACGCCGTGGCCGCCGCCTGGAGCGCGGTCAGCGTCGGCTGACGCCTGCCCCCATCCCCCGCTCGCGAGGGCCCGCACCGGACGGTGCGGGCCCTCGCCGGCCGTCACCGGGGCCTCAGAGCAGCCGCACCAGCGCGGCGACCAGCGCCGCGCCGAAGACCACGACCAGGAACGGCGCCCGCAGCAGGAGCATCACCACGGCCGCGGCCAGCGCGAGCGCCCGGGCGTCGAGCGTCGAGGCCGCCGTCGGGCGGTCGCGACGACCTGCACCGCCACCAGCGCGGCCAGCAGGGCCACCGGGATCAGGTCGGCGACCCGGGCGACCAGCGGGCTGCTCCAGCGACGCGCGACGGCACCGAGAGCCCGGCCAGCTTGAGCAGGTAGCAGCCGGCGCCGGCGGCCACGATCGCCACCCAGTCACGCGCTCCGCCGCTCGGCCGCTCGGCGGTGCAGGACGCCGGCCAGCAGCGCCACCCCGGCGGCGACCAGCACCGGCACCCCCGCCGCGGTGACCGGTACGACGCCCAGCGCGACCGCCGCCGCCAGCACGGCCACCAGCCGGTGCAGCGGCCGGTCGAGCCGCGGCCACAGCAGGGCGAGGAACGCCGCCCCGACGGCGGCGTCGAGCCCGTAGTCGCGCGGGTCGCCGATGGCCTCGCCGGCCACGGCGCCGACCAGGGTGGCGAGGTTCCACAGCACGAAGATCGAGCCGCCGGTGGCCAGGAACCCGAGCCGCGCCAGCTCGCGGTCGTCCCGGGTCACCGCCATCGCGGTCGACTCGTCGATGAGCAGGTGCGCGGCCGCCGACCCGGCGCCAGCCGCGCCAGCCGAGCAGCGGGCGCCAGGCGCAGGCCGTAGAGCGTGTTGCGGGTGCCGAGCAGCAGGGCGGTCAGCGCGCCCGCGAACGGGCGCGCCGCCCGAGGCGAGGACGCCGACCAGCGCGAACTGCGAGGCGCCGGTGAACACCAGCAGCGACAGCGCGCAGGTCTGCGCCACGTCGAGGCCCGGACGCCGACCGACACGGCGCCGAACGAGAACGCCGTAGGCGCCGGTCGCGACGCCCACCCCGAGGCTGTCGCGTAGGTCACCGACCGGCGCGTGTCGCCCACGGTGCCCTCAGCACCAGGGCGGTGTGCAGGCGGACCTGCTTGACGGTCGTGGTGCCCGTGCCGTCGAGGTCGAGCTCGCGGTGGGCGGTGTCGGCGGCCCAGCCGGCGCCGGTGAGGAACGCCCGTCGGGCGTCGTCGGTGGCGATGGTCCAGCTCACGGCGCGGGTGAACCGGTCGGCCTGCAGCGTCTCGGCGGCGGCCTGCAGCAGCCGGCGAGCCGTGGCCCTTGCCGCGCTCGCCGGGCAGCGACCACCAGCTCGGCCAGCTCGCCGTCGGCGACCGGGTCGCAGTCGGGGTCGCGCGGCCGGGCGTGGTGACGGCGAAGCCGACGACGCGGTTGCGCTCGAGGGCCACCAGCACCCGGTTGCGGGCGTCGGCCGGCTGGGCCAGCGACGCCCGCCACGCCTCGGCCACGGGCGCCGGGTCGTCGGGCACGCGTGCCGGCCGGCAGCAGGCCGGCGTACTGCTCGGCCCAGGCGCGCACCTGCACGGCGGCGATCGCCGTCGGCGTCGTCGGCCCAGGCGACGCGGACGGAGACGTCGGCGGTGGGCCCGGGGCTGGTCATGGACCGATCATCGCAGTGCCCTTTCGCGACCCTCTAGGTTGGGTGTCATGGAGTTCCGCAACCTCGGCGCCAGCGGCCTGCGCGTCTCGGCCATCTCGTACGGCAACTGGCTCACCCACGGCTCGCAGGTCGAGGAGGACGCCGCGCTCGCCTGCGTGCGCCAGGCCCTCGAGGAGGGCATCACCACCTTCGACACCGCCGACGTCTACGCCAACACCGCGGCCGAGACGGTCCTCGGCAAGGCGCTGGCCGGCGAGCGCCGCGAGGGCCTGGAGATCTTCACCAAGGTCTTCTGGCCCACCGGCCCCGGCGCCCACAACGACCACGGCCTGTCGCGCAAGCACATCCTGGAGTCGATCGACGGCTCGCTGCAGCGCCTGCAGACCGACTACGTCGACCTCTACCAGGCCCACCGCTACGACCACGAGACCCCGCTCGAGGAGACGATGCTGGCCTTCGCCGACGTCGTCCGCGCGGGCAAGGCGCTCTACATCGGCGTCTCGGAGTGGCGCGCCGAGGAGATCCGCGCGGCCGCACGCGCTGGCCCGCGAGCTGCACGTGCCGCTGGTCTCCAACCAGCCGCAGTACAACCTGCTCTGGCGCGTCATCGAGTCCGAGGTCGTCCCGACCTGCGAGGAGCTCGGCCTCGGCCAGGTCGTCTGGTCGCCGATCGCGCAGGGCGTGCTCACCGGCAAGTACAAGCCCGGGCGCCGACCGTGCCCGCCGGCTCGCGCGCCACCGACGAGAAGGGCGGCGCCGACATGATCAAGCGCTGGCTCAAGGACGACGTCCTCGAGCGCGTGCAGCGCCTCCAGCCGATCGCCGACGACGCCGGCCTCTCGATGGCCCAGCTCGCCGTGGCCTGGACGCTGCAGAACCCCAACGTCTCCTCGGCCATCATCGGCGCCTCGCGCCCCGAGCAGGTCACCGACAACGTCAAGGCCGCCGGCGTCAAGCTCGACGCCGACGTGCTGGCGGCCATCGACGAGGTCGTCGGCGACGTCGTCGAGCGCGACGCGGCCAAGACGCAGTCGCCGCGGCGCTCGGAGATCTTCGGACGAGGCGCTCGGACGGAGTCTGCTGGGCGGACCGCTGCGGCCACTCGCGAGCGTCGACCGCTCGAGCGACGAGCCCCGGCGGTCACGGCCTCGTTCCTCGGCCGTGCGCGGCGCTCTGCCGCGAGCGTGCCTGACCTCACCAGGTCTCGACACGCGGTCGCTCGCAGTCGCGTGCGCTCGACCCCGTGCGACCGCGCCGTCAGCGGTAGGTGCTCGGGAAGCTCCTGGCCGATCTTGCACCTTCGCCTTGGGCAGCCGCATGAACTTCATCTGCATCGCGCGGGTGATCGCGTAGTAGGTCGTGCCCTTGAGCGGCTCGTCGGGGAAGCGCGCGGCGAGCTGCTTGCGCAGCCGCAGCCGCAGCACGCACCAGGTCGACGACCAGCACCAGGAACAGCGGGATGACCAGCGCCTGGACGAAGAGCGCCACGAACATCAGCGGGATGACGATCTCGGCGAAGCCGAACCGGCTGTCGACGAAGTCGCGGATGAAGCGGCGCACGGGGCCCTTGTCGCGGGGCAGCAGGTAGCGCTCGTCGCCGTCCTTCATGCGCCTGACGGATCTTCTGGCTCGACTCGCGAGCGCGGCCGGCTCGCTGGCGCTGCACCTGCTCCTTGCGGGTGCGCGGCACCTTGGCCCGCTCGCGGGCGGCGGCCTCGGCCTCCTTGCGCGTCGGCGTGGGGCGCCCCTTGCCCCCGGGCTTGGTCAGCGTGACGGAGGCGTCGGCCTCGGTCGTCGGACTTGGTACGACGGAACAACGGGCTGCCTCACGAGCGGGATGGACGAACTCCGACACTCTACCGGCGGCCCGTCGACCGATCTTGCCGTCGCGGCATAGGGTGAGCGGCATGAGCATGATGAAGCGGATGAGCATGATCTTCCAGGCCAAGGCCAACAAGGCGCTCGACCCCGCCGAGGACCCCCGCGAGACGCTCGACTACAGCTACCAGCGTCAGCTCGAGCTGCTCTCGAAGGTGCGCCGCGGGCGTCGCCGACGTCGCGACCAGCCGCAAGCGCGTCGAGCTGCAGGTCGCCCAGCTCGAGGAGCAGGCGGCCAAGCTGCAGACCCAGGCCGAGAAGGCGCTGCAGATGGACCGCGAGGACCTCGCCCGCGAGGCGCTGACCCGCAAGTCGGGCGTCGCCCAGCAGATCGCCGACCTCCAGGCCCAGCACGCGCAGCTGCAGGGCGAGGAGGAGAAGCTCGTGCTCGCCCAGCAGCGGCTGCAGGCGAAGGTCGAGGCCTTCCGCACGCGCAAGGAGACGATCAAGGCCACCTACACCGCCGCCGAGGCCCAGACCCGCATCAACGAGGCCGTCTCCGGCATCGGCGAGGAGATGGGCGACGTCGGCATGGCGATCCAGCGCGCCGAGGACAAGACGGCCCAGATGCAGGCCCGCGCCGGCGCCATCGACGAGCTGATCTCCTCCGGCGCGCTCGACGACGTGACCTCGACCGGCCCGAGCGACGACATCTCGCGCGAGCTCGACGCGATGAGCTCGCAGTCCGACGTCGAGCTCGAGCTCGCCCGGCTCAAGGGCATCTCGGCCCCGCAGGCCCCCGGCCAGCTCGGCGCCGCCGACCCGCTCGCCAAGCAGGCCGACGAGGAGCCGCGGTAGCCATGATCATCCGCATCCTGGGCGAGGGCCAGTTCGACGTGGCCGAGACCGCCCTCGACCGGCTCAACGAGCTCGACGCCGCCGTCGAGTCCTCGGTCGAGGCCGACGACGAGACGGCGTTCCGCGCGGCGCTCGCGGCGCTGCTCGACGGCGTCCGCAGTGCCGGCGTCGCCCGCGCCGCCGACTCGCTCGACGCCTCCGACCTGATCCTTCCCCACCACGACGCGACGATCGGCGAGGTGCGCGACATGCTCGCCGACGACGGCCTCATCCCCGGCTAGGCGACGCCGGGACGTCGTCCCGCACCGTTGTCCGGGTGGGTATCCTCCCCGTCACCATGTCGACACCCACCATCGACCGTCGCCGCACGGCGAGCATCGAGCAGTACGACGTTCTCGGACACCCGCCCAGCCTCGAGCTGGCGGCCACGGTCGAGCTCGCCGCCAAGGTGTGCGAGACCCCGATGGCGACGATCAACCTCATCACCGACGCCCACCAGCACCAGGTGGCGACGTACGGCTTCGACGCCTCGGTCTGCGCCCGCGCGGACTCGATGTGCGCGGTCGTGCTCGACGGCGACACCCCGGTGGTCGTGACCGACGCCCGGCTCGACCCCCGGTTCATGGACAACCCCTTCGTCACCGGCGAGATCGGCAGCGTGCGGTTCTACGCCTCGCACAAGCTCACCACGCCCGACGGCGTCGACATCGGCACGATCTGCGTCTTCGACGAGGAGCCGCGCACGCTGTCCATCACCCAGGTCGGCGCGCTCAGCACGCTCGCCGGGCGCATCGTCGACGTCCTCGAGCTGGGTCTCCGGACCCGTGAGCTCGCCAAGTCGAACGAACGCCTCTCGGCGTTCGCCGGTCGCGTCAGCCACGACCTGAAGACGCCCCTGACGAGCATCTGGATGTCGCTCGAGACGCTGCGCGACCAGATCGACTCCGGTGCCCCGGCCGGCGAGCTCACGTGGCTGCTCGACAGCGCGCTGGCCGGCTCGGAGCGGATGGCCGCGCTCATCCAGGAGGTGCTCAACTACGCCCGCCTCGGCGGTGGCCTCGCCGCGGTGCCCGTCGACCTCGACCAGGTGCTCGACGACGTGGTGAGCGACCTGGCCGGGTCGCTGGGCGGAGTCGAGGTCGAGCGCTCGGCCCTGCCGACCGTCACCGGCGACCTCGTCCAGATCCGGTCGGTGCTGCAGAACCTGCTCGACAACGCCTCGAAGTACCGGCACCCCGACCGGCCGCTCGAGGTCACGGTCACGGCCGAGCCCGCCGACGACCGCTGGCTGATCGCGGTGATCGACAACGGGCTGGGCATCCCCGCCTCCGACCGGACCCGCGTCTTCGAGCCGCGGGTGCGACTCGCCGACGACGACGAGGGCTCGGGCATCGGGCTCGACACCTGCCGTCGGGTCGTGCAGGCGCACGGCGGCTCGATCGTGGCCGAGGAGACGCCCGGCGGCGGCACCACCATCAGGTTCGACCTGCCTGTCTGACGATCACCCCCAGGGACCCTGGCGGCGGTGGGCGGCAAGGCATATGGTCGCCAGGGAACGGGGGTCCGACGTTGACTCAGTCTCGGAGCGCGGCGTTGATCGAGCGGTACGACGTGATCGACGTCGCCCCGCGCCCCGACCTGCTCGGCATCGTCGAGCTGGCGGCCAAGGTGTGCGGCACCCCGATGGCGACGATCAACCTGCTCACCGACACCGAGCAGCACCAGATCGCGACCTACGGGTTCGACGCCGCGATCTGCCACCGCGACGACTCGATGTGCGGCGGCCTGATGGGCGAGCCCAGTCCGGTCATCATCCCCGACGCCTCGGTCGACGACCGGTTCCGTGACAACCCGTTCGTCAACGGCGACCTCGGCCGCGTCCGCTTCTACGCCTCCCACAAGCTCACCACGCCCGACGGCCTCGACATCGGCACGCTCTGCGTCTTCGACGTCCGCTCGCGCGACCTCGACGACACGGAGGCGGCTGCTCTCGGCGTCCTCGCCGCCCGGGTCGTCGACGTCCTCGAGCTCACGCTGCGCAGCCGCCAGCTGGCCACCTCCGACGACAGGCTGGCGGCCTACACGGGCCGGGTCAGCTACGAGCTGCGCACCCAGCTCACCACGGTGTCGATGGCGCTCGAGCTGCTGCGCGAGCAGCTCGCGACCACCGCCCCCGGCGGCGAGGCGCCGTGGCTGGTCGAGCGGGCCCTCAAGGGGTCGGGCGAGATGGCCGAGCTGCTCGAGGAGGTCTTCTCGTACGCACGGCTGGCGGCCGGGCCGGGGTCCGACCGCGTCGACCTCGACGAGGCTCTCACCGCGGCCCTGGCGCGCACCCCCGGCCTCCGCGACGCCGCGGTGGTCCGCTCACCTCTGCCCACCGTCACCGGCGACGCCGTCCAGCTGCGCTCGGTGCTCCACCAGCTGCTCGACAACGTCTGGGCCTACCGCGACCCCTCACGTCGCCTCCGCGTCGCCGTGGCGGCCGAGCGCCGCGAGCGGTCCTGGCGGATCTCCGTGGTCGACAACGGCCGGGGCATCCCGCCCGAGGCGCGCGAGGACGTGTTCTGCGTCGAGGTCAACCTCGTCGACGACGTCTACGGCTCGGGCGTCGGGCTCGACACGTGCCGGCGCGTGGTCGAGGCCCACGGCGGCACCATCGGCATCGACGAGACCCCCGGCGGCGGCACCACCGTGTGGTTCGACCTGCCGTACTGAACTGCTCGCTCCGCGCCACCGCGCTGACCGGCCGTCTTCCTCCTCGCTCGCTGCGCCCTCGCCTCGCTGCGGGCGCGTTCGCTCGTCGTCCAGACGGCCGGGCGCGGCGGCGCTCCCGCTCGCGGCGGTTGTCTCTGAGCTCGGTGACGTCGGTTCGGCGCTCGGCTCAGTCGCGGTGGGACTTGCCGGGTAGGTCGAGCATCCGCTGGAGGGCGACGAGGGCGTCGCGCTCGGTGTCGGGGTCGACCTCGATGCGGTTGACGACGACGCCCTCGACCAGGGACTCCATCGCCCACACGAAGTGGGGGAGGTCGATGCGGTTCATCGTCGAGCAGTAGCAGACGTCCTTGTCGAGGAAGGTGATCTGCTTGTCGGGGTGGGCCTTGGCGAGGCGCTGCACGAGGTTGAGCTCGGTGCCGATCGCCCAGCTCGAGCCGGACGGGGCGGCCTCGATGGTCTTGATGATGAACTCCGTCGAGCCGACCAGGTCGGCCTTGAGGACGACCTCGTGGCGGCACTCGGGGTGCACGAGGATCTGCACGCCGGGGATCTTCGCGCGCAGCTCGTCGACGACCTCGGGGGAGAACCGGCCGTGCACCGAGCAGTGGCCCTTCCAGAGGATCATCTTCGCGTCGCGCAGCTGCTCGGTGCTCAGGCCGCCGTTGGGCAGCAGCGGGTTCCACACCACGCAGTCCTCGAGGGCGCAGCCCCATCTTGAGCACGGCGGTGTTGCGGCCGAGGTGCTGGTCGGGGAGGAACAGGACCTTGGTGTCGGGGCCCTTCTGCTCGAAGGCCCACTCCAGGGCGACCTCGGCGTTCGAGGAGGTGCACACGACGCCGCCGTTGCGGCCGCAGAACGCCTTGATGTCGGCGCTGGAGTTCATGTAGGTGACCGGGACGACGAGGTCCTGGATGCCGGCGTCGGCCATCGCCTGCCAGGCCTTCTCGACCTGGAAGTGGCGCGCCATGTCGGCCATCGAGCAGCCGGCGGCGAGGTCGGGCAGGATCACCTGCTGGTCGGGGCCGGTCAGGATGTCGGCCGACTCGGCCATGAAGTGGACGCCGCAGAAGACGACGAACTCGGCGTCGGGCCGCGCGGCGGCGTCCCGGGCCAGCTTGAAGGAGTCGCCGGTGACGTCGGCGAACTGGATGACCTCGTCGCGCTGGTAGTGGTGGCCGAGCACGAACACCCGCTCGCCCAGCGCCTCCTTGGCCGCGCGGGCGCGGGCCACCAGGTCGGGGTCGGACGCCGCGGGCAGGTCGCCCGGGCACTCCACCCCGCGCTCGGAGGCGCGGTCGGTGCCGCGACCGAGGGGGAGGAGCGGGAGGTCGACGGTCGTCATGGCATCGATCCTATTCAGTGGGCGGCCTCGAGATCGCGGTGCGTCAGAGCATCGCACCGTGGTGAACGTACGGAGCCGGTGGCTTCATCCCGCGCAGCGCGAGGTAGCCGCTCTGGTGCAGCTCGAGACGGGCGGTCGTGAGCGCGCCGACGGCCCAGTCGTTGGCGGCGGTGAGGTGGGAGACCGTCTGCACCTCGGGTCCGTCGGCCACGACCGTCCACAGCAGCCGGAGGGCGGTGCGGCGGTTGGTCGCGGCCAGCAGCATCAGCGAGCCGTCCGCCCCGACGTGGGCGTACCCGGAACCCGTCGTGGAGTCGGTGACGAGCGTGCGGCACCACGACCGGAGGAACACGTGGTCGGGTCCGTGCCCGGAGCCGCGGGTCGCGCGGTCGACGGAGTCCATCAGGTCGAGGTCGCCGGCGCTGCCCTCACGGACCTTCGCCCCCGTGCCGGCCGGGATCGCCGTCCGGTCGACGGTGCCGCGCATGAACATCTGCGGGTGCAGGGTGAAGCCCGCCAGGAGGTAGCGACGCACGGCACGGGGGTCGGAGGAGGCCGAGAGCATGCCGCGCAGGCAGCCGGCGCTGTGGGTCAGTGCCGCGTCGAGGAGCTGCTTGCCGGTGCCGTGACCCTGGTGCCCGGGCAGCACGGCGTACGTCGCCAGGACCCAGGTGCCGTCGCGCCGGATGCTGGTGGCGAAGCCGACGGGCCCGGAGGCGTCCTCGGCGACCCAGCACCCGGCGGCGTCGTGCTCGAGGAAGTGCCGGGTGCGCGCCAGCCAGCCGGCCGAGTGCGCCTCGCTGCGTCGTCGGGGTGCGGGCCACGACGCGGGGACGGTGGCCACGTCGAGGGCGTGGAACGCCTCGTCGCTGATGCGTTCGGCGTCGGGCACGTCGTCGGGCCGCATCGGACGGATCAGGACCTCGGCCACACCGCGACGCTAGCGAGTGGGCAGGATGACGGCATGCGAGTTCTCGTGGCGCCCGACAAGTTCGCCGGCACCCTGACCGCGGTGGAGGCGGCCGAGGCCATCGCCGCGGGCTGGCGGCGGCAGGCGCCGGGCGACGAGCTCGACCTCGCCCCGATGGCCGACGGCGGGCCCGGCTTCGTCGACGTGCTGCACGAGGCGCTGGGCGGCACGCTGCACGTGGTCACGGTGCGCGGCCCCCTCGGTGAGCCCGCGCCGGCGACGGTGCTCCTCGACGGGAGCACGGGCTACGTCGAGAGCGCCCAGGCCTGCGGCCTCCACCTGACGGGGGGCGAGGGCGTCGAGGCGGCCTCCTCCTACGGCGTCGGCGAGCTGGTGCGGGCTGCGGTCGACGAAGGCGCGACCCGCGTCGTCGTGGGGCTCGGCGGCTCGGGCACCAATGACGGGGGAGCGGGCCTGCTGGCCGCGCTCGGGGCCACCGCCGACCGACCGCTCGACGCCGGCGTCGCCGCCCTCGCCGGCGTCACGGCGGTGACGGTGCCGCGCCTGGGCGTCGAGCTGGTGGCCGCCTCCGACGTCGACAACCCGCTCACGGGCCTCTTCGGCGCCACCAAGACCTACGGCCCGCAGAAGGGCCTCGCCGAGGAGCGCATCGCCGAGGTCGACGGCTGGCTCGAGGCCTTCGCGCTCGCCACCGACCGCCGGACCTCCCTCGAGAAGGGCGCGGGCGCCGCAGGCGGCATCGGCTTCGCCCTGCTCTGCCTCGGCGCGACCCGCGAGCCCGGCATCGCCCTCGTCGCGGACGCCGTCCGGCTGGCCGAGCGGGCGCGGGCAGCCGACCTCGTGGTCACCGGGGAGGGCGCCTTCGACTTCTCCAGCCGCTCGGGCAAGGTGCCCTACGGCGTGGCCGCAGGTCGCCGCCGAGGCGCTGCGGCCGTGCGTGGCGCTCGCCGGCCAGGTCCTGGTCGGGTCGCGGGAGATGCGGGCGCTGGGCGTGGAGTCGGCCTACTCGCTGGTCGACCTGGTGGGGGAGGAGCGCGCCTTCGCCGACCCCGCGGGATCGCTCGCCGACCTCGCCGCGCGGGTGGCGCGCACCTGGTCGCACTGAGGTGGCTGCGGGCCGGGCGTGCGCCGGCGGCGGGCCCGCACCCGGCTGCCGCGACCCGACGGAATAACCCCCGGTGTGCGAAACTTGAGGCAGATGTACACCCCTACCTCGCACCGGGAGCCACAGACATGACCGAGCAGCTCGAGAGCACGACCGAGCGCCGCACCGACCAGGTCAACCTGAGCGCGGTGGCCGCCACCAAGGTGAAGACCCTCCTCGAGCAGGAGGGTCGCGACGACCTCGCGCTCCGCATCTCCGTGCAGCCCGGCGGCTGCAGCGGTCTCCGCTACCAGCTCTTCTTCGACGAGCGCACCCTCGACGGCGACGTCGTCACCGACTTCGACGGTGTCTCCGTGGTCGTCGACCGGATGAGCGTCCCCTACCTCAACGGTGCCGAGATCGACTTCGTCGACTCCATCGAGAAGCAGGGCTTCACCATCGACAACCCCAACGCGACCGGTTCCTGCGCCTGCGGCGACAGCTTCCACTAAGCGAGCAGCGCGCCGCGAGGAACGAGCGGCGCACGTGGGCGAGCGCAGGTCGAGCAAGCCCCGCGGCCGAGGAACGAGGCCGCGACGGGCGCGTCGAGACCACGCAAGCCGAGACTCAAACGCAGAACCCCTGCCGAGGCGGGGTTCGTCTCGGGACTACTCAGCGTGGACTACTTGTACAGCGCCGCGGCCAACCGGGCCGCGGCCTCGCTGATCTCGATGCTCGGCTTCGGCCGCTCGGCCGGCTGCTCGTCGAAGTGGATGCTGGGTGCCGGGCGGACGGCGCGCCGGGCGGCCTGCTCGAGCCGGGCGCTGGTCGCGCGGCAGTCGGCCTGCATCTCGGCGGGCGTGGCCAGGTCGTCGTACGAGACTCATGTCTCGACGCTAGGGGCTACTGCCGGGTACACCGGTATTTACCAGTCGGTAGTCTCCGCGCCATAGTCTTTCGCCCCGTGACCACGGGACCCCTGCTCATCGCCGGTTCGATCGCGACCGACCACCTCATGAGCTTCGGCGGGAAGTTCGCCGACAGCCTGGTCGTCGAGCAGCTCGACAAGATCTCGCTGTCGTTCCTGGTCGAGGACCTCGAGATCCGGCGCGGGGGCGTGGCCGCCAACATCACCTTCGGCCTCGGCCAGCTCGGGCCTGCGTCCGGTGCTCGTCGGCTCGGCGGGCGACGACTTCGCCGACTACCGCTCCTGGCTCGAGCGCCACGGCGTCGACTGCTCCGGCGTCCGCATCTCCGAGACCCGTCACACCGCGCGGTTCGTGTGCACCACCGACCCGACCGGCGCCCAGATCGCCTCGTTCTACCCCGGCGCGATGAGCGAGGCCCGCCTCATCGAGCTCGAGCCCGATCGTCTCCCGCGTCGGCGCGCCCGGGTACGTCCTCATCGGCGCCGACGACCCCGACGGCATGCTCCGCCACACCCACGAGTGCCGCCAGCGCGGCTACGCCTTCATCGCCGACCCGAGCCAGCAGCTCGCCTTCAGCGACGGCGACCTCATCCGCAAGCTCATCGACGGCGCGACGATCCTGTTCTCCAACGAGTACGAGTCGCACATGATCGAGCAGAAGACCGGCTGGTCGCCCGAGGAGGTGCTCGCGCGCGTCGGCACGCAGGTCACCACCCTCGGCAAGGCCGGCGTCCGCGTGCAGCGCCAGGGCGAGCCCGCCATCGAGGTCCCCGCGGCCGCCGACGTCACCGCCGTCGAGCCCACCGGCGTCGGCGACGCGTTCCGCTCCGGCTTCCTCGCCGCGCTGTCGTGGGGCCTCGACCTCGAGCGCGCCTGCCAGGTCGGCTGTGTCCTGGCCGCCTACGTCGTCGAGACCGTCGGCACCCAGGAGTACACCTTCACGCCCGGCGAGTTCGCCGCCCGGGTCGAGGAGTCCTACGGCGTGCCCGCCGGCGTGCCGACGTCGCCAAGCACCTGCAGTGACGAGGGGCGCGCGAGCTTGCGAGCGCGTGCCCTCGTCGAGGGTGGTCGAGCAAGCCGTCACGGGCTGAGCCTGCGAAGCCCGTGAACCGGCGTGTCGAGACCTCCGCAGCCGATTCGCCCAACTGTCACCCGAGGCGCCGCACCAGGTAGCGCGGCGTCCCGTCGTCGGCGCGCTCCTCGCCGAGGTACTCCTGCTGGCGCATCCGGCACCAGGCCGGGACGTCGTACCGCGCGGCCGGGTCGTCGGCCACGACCGCCACCAGGCCGCCGACGTCGACCTCGCCGTGCAGCGGCGACCGAGCTCGATGATCGGCTGCGGGCACAGCTGCCCGCGGCAGTCGAGCTCGAGGTCGACCGGGGTCATGCGCGCAGCTCCGCGACGACCTCGGGCAGCACCGCGCAGAACCGTTCGACGTCGTCGGCGGTGGTGTCGCGGGTGAGCGAGACGCGGACGTTGCCGTGGGTGAGGGCGCCCATCGCGGCCAGCACGCGCGACGGCTCGAGGGTCGAGGCGGTGCAGGCCGACCCGCTGGCCACCCCGAAGCCGCGCCGGTCGAGCTCGGTGACGAGGCGCTCGCCGTTGACGTAGAGCACCGAGAACGTGACGAGGTGGGGGAGCCGGGCGTCGGGGTCGCCGACGACGTCGACGTCGTCGATCGCCGCGGCGGCGGCCCGGATCCGGTCGACGAGGAGCGTGCTGGCGCGGCGTTGACGTCGTCCCGCTCGGCGACGACGGCCTGGAGCGCCGCCGCCGCCGCGAGCGCGGCCGGCACGTTCTCGAAGCCCGGTGGCGCGGTGGTCGGCGCGGTCGTCGGCGGGGAAGGGGTTCTCCCACGCGGCGCCGTGGCGCACCAGCAGGACGCCGACGCCGGCCGGCCCGCCCCACTTGTGCGCCGAGCCCGCGGCCGCCGCCCAGCCGCGGGGGCAGCGGGAGCCGGCCCATCGAGGCGCAGGCGTCGACGAACAGCGGCGACGCCGTCGGGCAGCTGCGAACGCGCCGACGTGCTGGATCGTCCCGACCTCGTGGTTGGCCGACTGGAGCGCGGTCACGCGCGACGTCGCCGCCCAGCGACTGCTCGACCAGGTCGCCGTCGACGCGCCCGAGCCGTCGACCGGCACCACCCCGGCGTCGGTCGCGGCCCCACCACTGCGCCGGCGTGCACGACGGCGGAGTGCTCGACCGCCGAGTGCACGACTCGGCGTCCGACGTGGCGCCGGGCCGCGCCAGGCCCGAGCAGCCCGCGGTGCACCGCCTCGGTGCCCGACCCGGTGAACGTCACCTCGTCGGCGCGCACCCCGAGCGCCTCGGCGACCACGGCGCGCGCGTTGTCGAGCAGCAGCCGCGCGTTGCGGGCCCGTGGTGGAGCCGCCGCGGGTCGGCGTACCCCGCGTCGAGGGCCGCCAGGAAGGTCTCGCGGGCGGCCGGGTGCAGCGGCTCGGACGACGCGGCGTCCAGGTAGCGCGCCGGGGCGGCCGGTCCGTCGCTCACACACTCGATCCAACCACCCACCCGGGGAGGGCCACGGGGACGGCGGATGCGATAGTGTTCGGACTGTTCGTGACCGCCTAGAGGAAGGCTCGTTCGTGGGTCTGCAACTCCCCGAGCGCCCGGTGAGTGCTCCCCGTCCCGGTCGGCGTCCTCGCCGTGCCGCGATGGCCGCCCTGCTGGGCCTCGCTTTCGTCGTCCTCGCCGGTTGCGGCAACGACTCCGAGCTGGAGCGCCTGGCGATGCCCAAGCCGGTCACCGTCGAGGGCGAGCACACCCTCGACCTGTGGCAGGGCGCCTGGATCGCCGCGCTGGTCACCGGTGTCTTCGTCTGGGGCCTGATCTTCTACGCGATCTGGCGCTTCCGCCGTCGTCACGACGACGAGGTCCCGGTGCAGACGCGCTACAACCTGCCGCTCGAGATCTTCTACACGATCTTCCCGATGATCATGGTGATCGTCTTCTTCGACCACACGATCTCAGACGCAGAACCTCGTGCTCAACGACGACAACGTGAAGCCCGTCCAGAACACCATCGTCGTCGTCGGCCAGCAGTGGTCCTGGACCTTCAACTACCCCGGCGTCGAGGGTCCCGAGGGCGACGAGGTCAACGTCTACGAGGTCGGCACCGGCAACGAGATCCCGAAGCTGGTGCTGCCGGTCGACAAGACCACCCGGTTCGAGCTGCGCAGCCCCGACGTCATCCACGACTTCGGCGTTCCCGGGTTCCTCATCAAGATGGACGTCATGCCGGGCCAGGCGAACCACTACCAGGTCACGCCCAAGACGATCGGCACCTACACCGGCAAGTGCTACGAGCTGTGCGGCGTCTACCACTCGCGGATGATCTTCACCGTCGACGTGGTCTCCCAGGAGGACTACGACGCCTACCTGCAGAGCCAGATCGACGACGACTTCTACTCCGACGCCCCGCTGTGCGGCAACGCCTTCGCGGACCGGCAGGTCGGGCTCGGCATCGGGGACGCCGAGTCGGAGGCCGAGGAAGAGGCCGACAGGCAGGCCGAGGTCGAGGGCCAGCCCGAGGTCAACGACCCGACCGCGGACGAGGAAGGCTACTGCCAGTGACCACCTTCGCCACGCCTGCGGGCACGGCTGCGGCAGCACCTGCGCGCAAGCCGCTCGGGCGAGCAGCTCGTCACGATCATGACGACGACCGATCACAAGCTGATCGGCAAGATGTACCTGATCACCTCCTTCGCGTGGTTCCTGATCGCGGGCCTCATGGCCATGCTGATCCGGTCCGAGCTCGCGTTCCCCGGCAGCCAGGTCGTCAACGAGGAGCTGTACAACCAGCTCTTCACGATGCACGGCACGATCATGCTGCTGCTGTTCGCGACCCCGCTGTTCTTCGGCTTCGCCAACGTCGTGATGCCGCTGCAGATCGGGTCGCCCGACGTCGCCTTCCCGCGGCTCAACATGTTCAGCTACTGGCTGTTCCTGTTCGGTGGGCTCATCGCCGGCTCGGGCTTCCTCACGCCCTCCGGCGCGGCCGACTTCGGCTGGTTCGCCTACACGCCGCTCTCCGACGCGATCCGCTCGCCCGGGGTCGGGGGCGACCTCTGGATCATGGGCCTGTGGATGGCCGGTCTCGGCACCATCCTGGGCGCGGTCAACTTCATCACCACGATCATCTGCATGCGCGCGCCCGGCATGACGATGTTCCGGATGCCGCTGTTCGTGTGGAACACGCTCGTCACCAGCCTGCTGGTGCTCATCGCGTTCCCGGTGCTCGCCGGCGCCCTGCTCTCGCTCGAGGCCGACCGCCAGTTCGGCGCCCACGTCTTCGACACCGCCCACGGCGGCGCGATCCTGTGGCAGCACCTGTTCTGGTTCTTCGGGCACCCCGAGGTCTACATCATCGCGCTGCCGTTCTTCGGCATCGTGACCGAGATCCTCCCGGTGTTCAGCCGCAAGCCGATCTTCGGCTACATCGGCCTGGTCGGCGCCACGCTCGGCATCGCCATCCTCTCGGTCGCCGTGTGGGCCCACCACATGTTCGTGACCGGTGCGGTGAACCTGCCGTTCTTCTCCGGCATGACGTTCCTGATCGCCGTCCCGACAGGCGTGAAGTTCTTCAACTGGATAGGCACGATGTGGGGCGGGTCCATATCGTTCGACACACCGATGCTGTGGTCGATCGGCTTCCTCACCACGTTCCTGTTCGGTGGCCTGACCGGCATCATCCTGGCCAGCCCGCCGCTCGACTTCCACGTCTCCGACTCCTACTTCGTGGTCGCCCACTTCCACTACGTGGTCTTCGGCACGGTGGTGTTCGCGATGTTCGCGGGCTTCTACTTCTGGTGGCCCAAGATGACCGGCCGGATGCTCGACGAGCGGCTCGGCAAGGTGCACTTCTGGCTGCTGTTCGTCGGCTTCCACACCACGTTCCTGGTGCAGCACTGGCTCGGGGTCGAGGGCATGCCCCGCCGCTACGCCGACTACCTCGACAGCGACGGGTGGACGACGCTCAACCAGATCTCGACGGTCGGTGCGTTCCTGCTCGGGGCCTCGACGCTGCCGTTCCTCTACAACGTCTACATCTCGCGCAAGGCGCCCCTCGTCGTGGTCGACGACCCGTGGGGCTGGGGCCGGTCGCTGGAGTGGGCGACGAGCTGCCCGCCGCCGCGTCACAACTTCCACTCGATCCCGCGGATCCGCTCGGAGTCGCCGGCGTTCGACCTGCACCACCCCGAGGTGGCTGCGATCGAGCTCGACGACAACCAGTCCGCGCGCGACGGCAAGTTCGCCGACGCCCCCGACATGGAGGGCCGCGAGGAGCTGATCAAGGACCGGCTGGACAAGGATCCCGGCGGTCGTGACGGGAAGGACAAGGCATGAAGGCCGAGGCCTGGATCTTCGGCGTGACCACCGTCTTCCTGGTGCTCGTGACGCCGGCCTACTGGTTCATCACCGACAGCGACGAGCACGGCGTCGGCGGCGACTGGACGGGCACCTCGGCGCTGGTCATGACGGGCCTGCTCACGCTGATGGTCACCCTGTACCTGGGGTTCCACGCCAAGAAGATGGACCCGCGCCCGGAGGACCGCAAGGACGGCGAGATCGCCGACGGCGCGGGCGAGCTGGGCTTCTTCCCGCCGTACTCGTGGTGGCCGCTGTGGTGCGGCTCGACGCTCGGACTGATCGTGTTCGGCGTCGCGATGGGCGCCTGGTGGCTCTTCGTGATCGGCGCGACCCTGGGGGCCGTGGCCCTCTCCGGGCTGGTCTTCGAGTACTACCGCGGCGAGCACGCGCACTGACGCAGCCGTCACCGGTGTGACGCTCGCAGCGTCGCAGAAGTTGCTGACGTGTTTGTCACAAGGCCGACGAAGCGGGCCGGTGACCGGCGCCCGGTTACCCTGGGATCACCGTCGTTCCGTCGATTCCTGGAGCTCTCGTGCGCCGTACCGCCCTCGTCGTCGTTGCCTGCGTCCTGGCCCTGGCCGGGTGCAGCAGTGACCCGCAGGACACCCCGTCGTCCCCCGGCGAAGGCGCCCGCGGTCCAGCGGGTGACGGCGGGACCACCGCGGACGGCGTGTCCGACGACGAGGACGCCGCCCCGCCGAAGATCTCGGTCAACGTGCGACGCGGCGCGGCCGACGTGCCGGTCTCCACGCTGCTCGAGGTGGGTGCCACCGGCGGTCCGCTGAGCACCGTGACCGTGAGCTCCGAGGCCGGCGAGGTGCCCGGCCAGCTCGCCGACGACGGCGCTGCCTGGACGGCGTCCGAGCGGCTCGAGCCCGGCACGGCCTACGTGCTGCGCGCGGTCGCGGGGTCGGGTGACGCCACGGCCCGCACCAAGCTGCGGTTCACCACGCAGGCCCTCACGCTCGACCAGCAGACCTACCCCTCGGTGTCCCCGGTCGCCGGCGACACCGTCGGCGTCGGCATGCCCGTGATCGTCAACTTCGACCTCCCGGTCTCCGACCGTGCCGAGTTCGAGCGGCACATGGTCGTCACCTCGAGCCCCGAGCAGGCAGGGGCGTGGCACTGGCTGAGCGGCAACGTGGCGCACTGGCGCCCCAAGTCGTACTGGCGCCCCGGCACCGAGGTCGACGTCGACATCGACGTCAACGGGCTCGACGCCGGCAGCGGCATCTACGGCCAGGAGGACCGCCACGTCGAGTTCGAGATCGGCGACGCCCACATCTACCAGGTCGACGCCGCGACCCACCAGATGAAGGTCTTCTCCAACGGCAAGCTGCTGCGCAAGATCCCGATCACCACCGGCAAGGCCGGCTTCACGACCCGCTCGGGCATCAAGGTGATCGTCGAGAAGTTCGCCTCCCGCCGCATGAACTCCGAGACCGTCGGCATCCCCGCCGGCAGCGCCGAGGCCTACGACATCGACGACGTCCAGTGGGCCATGCGGCTGACGTACTCCGGCGAGTTCATCCACGCCGCCCCGTGGTCGGTCGGCTCGCAGGGCTACGAGAACGTCTCCCACGGCTGCACCGGCATGAACGACGAGAACGCCTACTGGCTCTACAACCTGAGCCTGGTCGGCGACGTCGTCGAGTACACCGGCACCGACCGCCCGATGACCTTCGACAACGGCTACGGCGACTGGAACGTCTCCTTCAAGGAGTTCCAGAAGGGCTCCGCCCTCGCCTGACCCTCCCCACGCCGACCTGTCCCGTTCTAGGGACAGGTCAGTGGGGTTTGGCGCCGACCCGTCCCGTTCTAGGGACAGGTCAGTGCGCGTGACGCCGACCTGTCCCGTTCTCGGGACAGGTCAGCCTGAACCTGTGGATGAGCACCGACGCCTCGCGACGGATCGGGCCATCCTCTCCGCATGGCCAAGTCCTTCTCGGAGACCCAGCTGCTCCAGATCCTCACGCGGTTGCCCATGCTCGAGCCGTTCACGACGCAGCAGGCCGCTGCGCTCGGGGTCAGCGCCTACCAGCTCAAGGTGCTCCGCGACGCCGGCTTCGTGGTCACGCGGCTCAAGGGGGTGCACCACGTCGCCGGGCTCGTCGACAGCATCGACCTGCGGATCGCCTGCCTGCGGCTCGTCGTTCCCGACGGCTACGTCGTCGTCGACCGCACGGCTGCGTGGCTCTGGGGCGCCGCCATGGCGCTCGCGCCGGGGGACCACCTCGAGGTGCCACCGATCTGCCTGTTCGCCCCGCCCGGACGCCGGCTGCGCAACAAGCTGACCACGAGCGGCGAGCGGACCCTGGCGGAGCACGACGTCGTCGAGCTCGACGGCCTGCTGGTGACGACGGCGTTGCGCACGGCCTGCGACCTGGGACGGCTCGAGCACCGGTTCCAGGCACTGGGGTCGATGGACGCCCTCGCTCGTGTCGCGGGCCTCACGGCCGAGCTGATCGGCTTCGAGGCCCAGCGGTTCAAGGGGATGCGTGGTGTCGTCCAGCTGCGGGTCCTGGCTCCGCTCGTCGACCCGAGGTCGGAGTCGCAGCTCGAGACCGCGAGCCGGTTGACCTGGCACGACGCGTGCTTGCCCTGGCCGGAGTGCCAGGTCGACGTCCCCTCGCCGACCGGCGGGCTGTTCCACATCGACATCGGTCTGCGAAAGAGACGGTTCGGGCTCGAGGTCAACGGGGTGGACTTCCACGGTGAGGAGCGGAGGGAGCACGACAGTGCCCGGCTCGCCTGGCTGACCGAGGAGCAGGGCTGGACGATCCTGGTGGCGTGGGGCAGGAACGTCTACGGCCCTCGCGCCGACCTGCACCGCGTGCTCCTGGCTGCGTGGATCGAGCACCAGAGGTCGCCGCAACCTCGCGTCATCGACCTGTCGTCTGCTGACGGCCGGCGTCTCCGCCACCTGACACTGACCTGTCCCGAGAACGGGACAGGTCGGCGTCCCACCCGGTGACCTGTCCCAAGAACGGGACAGGTCAGCGGAAAGCAGATCGACCCGTCCCGAGAACGGGACGGGTCGAGCTGGTGGGTGGAGCGGGTGGGTCAGTGGCCGCCGCGGAGGGACTCGCCGTCGACCGCGTGGTGGCCGTCGAACTGGTGGCCGTCGGCCGGCTTGCCGTCGAGCGCCGCGGTGAGCTGGTGCTCGTGCTCGGCGTGGTGCCGGGCCTCCGCGAGCTCCTCGGCGGTGGGCTTCTGGACGTTGTCGGCGAAGTAGATCGTCGACAGCTTGGCCCGGAGCCCGTCGAGACGACC
>CAWHNR010000015.1:0-74099 GCA_963830575.1 uncultured Actinomycetota bacterium | reverse complement strand
GCATTATGCGGGTATCGGTGTCAGAGGGGTCAGACTCAGGCTTCGGTGGTCGTCGAGGTCGTCATCAGGCGGCCGAGCAGGTCGGCCGTCGGCGTCCTGGCCTCTTGGCCGCGGCGTCGTCGTGCTGTCTCGCAGGGTGGGGTTGGAACTCGATGCTCGTCCGGAAGTACGTGCAGTTCTCGCAGATCGCTTCGTAGGCGCAGTCGAGCTGTGCGGGGCGGGTGCAGGAGCCGTTGCCGAGGTGGCGGTGGTGCTCGCGGCGGAGCTTGGCCATGTTGGGTCCGATGGCATCAGCGGGCAGCGGGGCGGGGTGGCCGTAGAGGGCGTCGACCTGGTCGGTGACGGCGAAGTACTCCTCGGCCACGGTGCGGTTGGCGATCTTGGCGTAGCGCAGGGTCATGTCGAGGCTGCGGTGCCCGAGCATCGCGGCGATCGCTTCGAGTGACATGCCGCGGTTGATGGCCGGGTGGCCAGGGTGTGACGCAGCTGGTGGGGATGCATGGCGGCAGCCCGGCCGCGCGGCCGGCGCGGTTGATCATCCGGGTCACGCAGCGACGGTTGATCGGGTCCGCGTCGTCCTGGGGTAGTAAGGAGCGGGTTGCTCTGGTCGACGTGCCGTCGCGGCCGGCCGGGTCAGGGGGCCAGGTCGGGGCGGAGCGGGGTAGGCAGCGGTCGTGGTCGGCGCCCGCCGATCCGGGACGTGGTAGTCAGGGTGCGGACCGATGAGCATTATGGCGCCTCCCGAACGTAACGCGGTGATCTTCTTGACGCGAGAGGCTGGGGCGCGGGGAGCAGGGCCTCCATGGTGACCTGATGCAGCAGCTGTGGTTCGGCCTCCTCGCCCCGCAGCCAGGCTCGCCGCGGTCGCGTCGTCGAGCGCTCGGGGGAGCGCCCGTCGTGGCGGGCAAGGTCCCGAAGGAACATTGGGACCCGGGCGGGGCTCTTGGGCGAGTCCCATCCGTCGATGCGGAAGGAAGAACATCCGCAGGGGGCCGAGCCGGTGGACCATGGTGGCTGGGGTTGAGTCGGGGTGGCGCGGCCGCGGTGTTTGGCCACCAGGGCTCGAAGTCCTCGATGTGATGGTGTTGATCTGGTTCATCGAGGTCACCTCGGGGCGCTCTTCGAGCGAGGCGCCCCGAGCGCACCGCAACGCGTCGGAGTCGACGTTCTGACACTGGCCGGTCGTAGGGACGCAGGCGATCTGCTTGAGGTAGCGTGCATCGTCTCGCCGGACCACCTCGGCACGTGTCGTGTAGCTCTTCGAGGTCGTGATCGTGGTCGGCGCGCCACTGCACGCTGGCGTCAGTCTCGGGCGGGCCGGTGAGCGGGCGGTGAGTGGGTCGGCGAAGTTCGGCGCTCGGCGGCGAAGACCTGCGTCGATGACCTCGGCGGCCTTGCGGTACTGCGAGGCGTACGAGTCATCGGCGAGGTGGAGGTAGATCTGGGTGGTGCTGATCGAGGCGTGCCCTCTTGGGCCTGGACTGCTTTAGCGCGTCCGGCCTCGCGGAGCCGGGTCAGGCAGGTGTGGCGCAGCGTGACAGGTCGCGTGACTCACACCGGCGCGGGTCGGGGCGCTGAGGGAGGACCTGGTCGAGCCCGCGGTGGTGAGGGGCCGGCCACGGGGGGCCGCTGAGGACCACGAACACGTGGTCGGACTCCGCATCGGGTGGGCGCTCGGTGTCGAGGTAGGCCGCGACGTGGTCGAAGAACCTCGCTGAGATCGGACCAGCCGTTGGTGGCCGCCCTTGCCTTCGCCGATGAACACGCGTCGCTCCCCGACGCGAGGTCGCCAGCCGTAGCCCGACGACCTCGCAGCGACGTAGCCCGCCGAGGAGCATCGCCGCGACCATCGCCCGGTCGCGGTGGGTCCGCAGCGCAGCGACGAGCTGGTCGACCTCGTCCGGTGCCAGGATCCGCGGCCCCGTGCGGGTAGCGCGGACCAGTGGCACTCCCTGGTTCGGGCGCTGTCGTTCGCGTCGGGTCGGCAGCCCGCGGGGACCGGGTTTTTCGCCACATCGCCGCGGGCACACAGGTAGGCGTACAGGCCGGACACGATCGAGAGTCGACGGCGTAGCGTCCGGTTCGAGACACCAGCGCCCTCATCGGCGACTGGTTGCAGGCGGCTGTCCGGGCCCGGTGATCCTTGCCCGCCCTGGTTTGGGCGGTCATGAAGCCAGCACCTCGCGTGAGGTCACCTCCTCCGGCGCAAGTCCGACGATGGTGAAGAAGACCCGCAAGTCATAGGCCGTCGCGAGCACCGTGTTCGGGCGGCACCGCCCGCCACGAACTGAGGTCCTCATCGACAGGAGCTTCACCCGAAACTGGAGCACCGGGGCCACCGAGGACCCCTCTCTCACCCGATCTGACAACATCCACTCGATCAAGACCACGAGGCCTCTGCCGCCGCAGATCGCCCGCGGATCCTGGCGATGATCAGTCGAAGGAGACCCGCATATCAAGCATGACCGAGCGGATCCACCGTCCCCCCAACAGCGACCCGACGCGCGTTCGGCTGGCCATCGTTCGTCCTGCAGAGATCGGGCGTTCCCGACCAATGACTGTCAAGATTCGGCTTCAGCACTCTCGTTGTGCTCGCGGAGGCTGGCTAGTACGCCTTGTTGCGCGGATGCGGGTGAGTCCGCGACGCTCAGATGAGCGACTGTCAGTGGTCGCCTCTAGTGTCTGTTGTGCAGGCATCGGGGCCTGCGACTCGAGGCAGATGGGGTGTCTTGGTGGAGCTCTCGGCGAGCACGATCCGCGGCTGGCAGCGCCAGCTGATGGACTCGACGCTGCCCGGTGAGCGGAGCGCTGAGGCCGATGCCGAGCGGGTCGAGATCCTGCGGGCGTTGGAGGACCTGAAGGCCACCGGCGCTGCGGTACAGGCAGGGACCACGGTCGGGTTCAGTGCGTCCCAGCGCGCCCAGCAGGCAGCAGCCGGTGAGCCGGCCGAACGGCAGGGACGCGGAGTTGCCTCGCAGGTCGGGCTGGCGCGGCGGGAGTCCCCGAACCGGGGACAGCAGCTCCTCGGGCTGGCCAAGGACCTCCTCACCGAGATGCCGAACACCTACGCCCGCCTCCTCGCCGGTGACCTCAGCGAGTACCGAGCCCAGCTGATCGTGACCGCGACCTCGGGGCTCGACCCCGACAAGCGGGCGCAGGTCGATGCCGCGTTGTGTGCCGACCCCCGCACCCTGGCCGGTGCGGGGAACAAGAAGATCAGAGGCCTCGCCACGAGGGCGGCGCAGAAGATCGACCCGATGGCCGCGGTGCGCCGCAACCGGCGTGCGGTCGGCGACCGACGCGTCTCCGCCAGGCCCGCCCCCGACGGGATGATGTACCTGTCCGGGCTGGTCGAGATGGTCCCCGGGGTCGGGGCGTACGCCACGTTGAAGCGAGACGCCGACTCGATCGTCGCCACCGGTGACGCCGACGGGCGCACCCACGCCCAGGTGATGGCCGACCTGCTGCTGCAACGGATCACCGGCCAGGACGTCGCGAGCGACACCCCGGTCGCGGTCGACCTGATCCTCTCCGACACCACGCTGCTCGGTGGTGGCACCGAGCCCGCCGTCGTGCCCGGGTTCGGCGATGTCCCGGCCGAGATCGCCCGCCACCTCGTCGCACACGCGATCGACATCGACGCCGCGTGGTTCCGCACGCTCTATGCCAACGTCCAGGGTCACCTGGTCGCGATGTCGACCAAGCAGCGCCTCACCACGCCGGGTCTGTCCACGTTCCTGCGCCTGCGGGACCAGGGGATCTGTCGGACCCCGTGGTGCGATGCCCCGATCCGGCACGACGACCACGTCCGGACCCATGCCGATGGTGGTGAGACCTCCGCGGAGAACATGCAGGGTCTGTGCGCGGCGTGTGACTACGCCAAGCAAGCCCCGGGGTGGCGGCAACGGGCCTCGGTTGATGTGTTCAGTGGTCGACATCGCGTCGACATCACGACCCCGACCGATCACCACTACTACTCCCTCGCACCGGCACCGCCCGTGCCGGCACGGGCCCCGCAGCCGGGGGTGGAGTCGGTCGGCGAGGCGTACTTCAGGCTGGTTCTTGCGGCCTGAAGGGAGTAGTCACGCGCGTTGGCAGCGTTGGCAGCGTCGGCTCGGGGGGTTTCGAGACGGCGCTGACGCGCCTCCTCAACCAGCGTGGGGGCGGTTGGTGGTGTCGGCTCGGTGGTCTCGTGACGGCCGTGACCGGCCTCCTCGACCACCACCTGGGGCGGCCTGCAGGTCGGCTCGGTGGTCTCGTGACGGTCGTGACCGGCCTCCTCAACCCCCACGGTGCGGGCTGGCGGCGTCGGCTCGGGGTTTCGAGACGGCGCTGACGCGGCCTCCTCGACCAGCGAGGCGGCGCGGTCAGGTGAGGAGGCCGCGGCGGCGGGCGATGGCGGCGGCCTCGGTGCGGCCGGTGGCGTCGAGCTTGCCGAGGATGTTGGAGACGTGGACGCTCACGGTCTTGGTGCTGATGAAGAGCAGCTTGGCGATCTCGCCGTTGGAGCGGCCCTCGGCGACGTGGCCGAGGATCTCGTGCTCGCGGGCGGTGAGGGCGTCGGGGGCGGTCTCGGTGCGGGCGGCGGGGGCGGAGCCGAGGCTGCGCAGCTCGTCGAGGAGGGGTTGGGCGCGCAGCTCGTGGGCGGCGGCGCGGGCGAGGTCGCCCAGCTCGCGGGCGCCGGCGAGGTCGCCGGTGGCGCGCAGGATGCCGGCGAGCTTGGTGCGCACCTTCGCCAGCTCGTGGACGTGGCCGAAGTCGGCGAACAGCTGCTCGGCCTCGCGCCAGGACTCGACCAACGCGTCGAGCGGCGGGGCGTCGATGCCGGCCTGCCAGCGCGCCCGCAGCGTCTCGGCCTCGAGGCGCTCGACCCACGCCCGGCCCTCGGGACCCCAGTGGCCGGCGTCCGTGCTGCGCTCGCGGACCGCGACGACCCTCGGCGTGCAGCCGCTCGACGTGGACGACGAGCTGCTCGCGCTCGGCGGTGCTGCGACTGCCGAGCGCGTCGGCGACGACGCCGATGGCGACGGCCGCGAGGCGGAGGCGGGCGTGGAACCCGTCGTGCCAGATCGAGCTGAGCAGGGCTGACGGCGTCGTCGTAGGACGCGACGGCGCCGAGCGGGTCGTCGTGGCGGCCGTGGGCGACCATCTCGACGGCGGCGGCGTGGATGGCGATCGACCCCTCGCGGCGCCAGAACGGCCGGAGCCCGGCGACCCGGTTGCCGACGTCGTCGCCGCGGCCCTGGAGCACCTCGAGCCGCATCGCCGTCAGCATCGCCCGCGGGATCGGCGGCGGGAACGGGCCCTCGACGACGAACAGGTCGAGGGCGCGGTCCCACTCGCCCCGGACGAGGTGGATCCAGGCGAGCTGCCACCGGGCCTCGAAGCCGTACGGCGCCCACGGCAGCCCCGCGGCCGTGGCGCGCTCGACGCCGCTCGCGAACCAGCGCTCGGCGTCCTCGTACTCGCCGTAGTCCTCGAACGAGCGGCCGAGGAAGAACCGCGCGCGCAGCTCGGCGTGGACGGCGTCCGCGGCCTCGGCACGGGCGACGGCCTCCTCGAGCGCGGCGCGCAGACCCTCCTTGGGGCCGATCTTCTTCAGGTGCGAGAGCGTGGTGGTGACGTCGCTGGCGAGCTCGACCAGGTTGAGCCGCTCGGCGAGCTCGAGCCCGTCGAGGCCCACGGTCTCGGCCTCGTCGAGCCGGCCGTAGGCGGCGAGGATCCGCGCGTGGGTGGCGAGCACGCGGGCGCGCAGCCCGCTGTCGCCGTCGGGCGCGAGGTCGACGGCCCGCTGCGAGATGCCGACGGCGTCGACGTCGGACTCGGTGATGTAGACCGCCGCCGCCTGGGCGCTGAGCATGCGGGCGCGCCAGGTGTCGGAGGCGTCGTCGGGGAGCCGGTCGAGCTGCTCCTGGATGACGGCGACCGCGCGCTCGGGGTCGCCCGACACCGTGAGCGCGTCGGCGGCGTTGACGACCAGCTTCGACAGGTCGATGCCGTGGTCGCCGAGCCCCTGCGCCCCGGCGCCGGCGGCGCCGCTGAGGATCTCCAGCGCCTGCTGGTAGTGGTAGGCCGCCTCGTCGGGCCCGCCGACGGCGCTCGCCTCGTTGCCGGCGCGGACGCTGGCCTGCAGCGCGGTGACGCGGTCCATCGCGAGGCGTGCGTGGCGGGCCAGCTCGGCGGCGGTGCCGCGGGCGGTGCCCTCGCGGAGCGCCGCGACGTAGCGCGCGTGCAGCCGGGCGCGCTCGCCGGGCAGCAGGTCGTCGTAGACGGCCTCGCCGAGGAGCGCGTGCCTGAACGCATAGGCGCCGCGCTCGGCCACGAGCACGTTCATCTCGACCGCGCCGCGGATGCCGGCCTCGAGGGCGTCGCGCGTGAGGTCGGCGGTGGCCTCGAGCATGTCGTGGCTGACGCGGCGTCCGCTGGCGCTGGCCGCGCGCACCACCTGCCGCGCGTCGTCGTCGAGCCGGTCGAGCCGCACGAGCAGGACGTCGGCGAGGTCGGCCGGCACGAACGAGCCCGGCTCGGCGGCAGCGCTGACCAGCTCCTCGACGAAGAACGCGTTGCCCTCGGCGCGGGCGATGACGTCGGCCATCTCGCTCTCGGGCAGCCCGCCGGGCACGAGCTGCTTGACGAGCGAGCGCACGGCGTCGTCGTCGAGCGGGGTGAGGGTGATCCGGTCGACGCCGCTCAGCCGCGACCACTCGGCGACCTGGCGGCGGAGCGGGTGGCGGCGGTGCAGGTCGTCGGAGCGGTAGGAGGCGACGACCGCGAACCCGCAGGCCTCGGCGCGGGAGAGCAGGAAGCTGAGCATGTCGCGCGTCGACTGGTCGGCCCAGTGCGTGTCCTCGATGACCAGGAGCAGCGGCGCCCGCTCGGCGGCGGCCTCGAGGACGGCGAGCATGGAGCGGAAGAGGTCGGCGCGGTCGAGGGCCGAGGACTCGGCGTCCACGGCGTCGGTGTCGGCCATCTGGCGCCGGTTGGGCTGCAGCCGCGCGAGGGCGGGGTGGACGGCGGCCACCGCGGCGACCACCTCCGGCTGCTCGGTGCCGAGCCGGCCCAGCACCTCCGAGAACGGGAGGTAGGGCAGCGCGCTGTCGCCGAAGTCGAGGCAGTGCCCCGCGTAGACCTGCCAGCCGTCGGAGACGGCGAGGTCGCGGAGCGCCCGCAGCAGCCGGGTCTTGCCGACGCCCGCGTCACCGGCCAGCAGGACGTCGGTCAGCTCGTCGGCCGGCCGGGACGGACGGACGCCGAGCGACGAAGCGATCTCCGTCAGCTCGGCGTCTCGCCCGACCATGGTCGTGCTGGGCTGGATTCCCACGGGCTCCATCCTGGACCTCCCGGGGGCCGCGCGTCAGCGGGCGCGCTTGGACAGCGTGGTGTGCTCCCCGACGAACGGGATCCGGACCCGGTCCTCCGGGCGGCGACGCTTGACCGGCTTGCTGCGTGACAGCCGCTCACGGCGGTAGTCGACCTCGGCCTGGACGTAGAACTGGTCGAACATGGTGGCGCTCCTCGCTACCTCAGGGCCGGCTGTCTACCGGCGACATGAGTAGAGATTCGCTCCCTGAGGTAGGCGCCCACATCGGGCTGCTGCCTTAGTTCCGCCCTCAGGGCGCCTTAGGCGGGCGTGTCCCGCGTCACCTGCGCGGTGGTCGAGGAGGTCGCTCTGCGACCGTCTCGAGACCGCCGAGCCGGAATGCCTGGCGAGGGATGCCGTCGGACGTCACCAGGTTTCGAGAGCTCCCTAGCGGGCTCCTCAACCACCGTGTGGCCGGCCTCCTCGACACCGTGTGGCCGGGCTCCTCAACCACCGGCGGTCAGGTGGGACGGCCGGCGACCCAGGTCGCGGAGACCAGCGGGACGCCGGGCCGGTAGGCGAGGTGGCGGTGGCTGGGGGCGTCGAGGACGACGAGGTCGGCGCGCGCACCGGGCGTGAGGCGGCCGACGTCGGCGCGGTCGAGGGCGGCGGCTCCCCCGGCCGTCGCGGCGTGCACGGCCTCGGCGGGCGTCATCCCCATCTCGCGCACGGCGAGCGCGACGCAGAAGGGGATCGACGAGGTGTAGCACGACCCCGGGTTGCAGTCGCTCGCGATCGCGACGCGCACGCCGGCGTCGAGCAGCCGGCGGGCGTCGGGGTACGGCTGGCGGGTCGAGAACTCGACCCCGGGCAGCAGCGTGGCGACGGTGCCCGAGTCGGCGAGCGCGTCGACGTCGGCGTCGTCGAGGTAGGTGCAGTGGTCGACGGCGACGAGGCCGAGCTCGCACGCCAGCCGGACGCCGGGCCCGGGGCCGAGCTGGTTGGCGTGCAGCCGCCCCCTCAACCCCTTCGGCCTCCCCCGCGGCCAGGATCGCGCGGGCCTGGTCGGCGTCGAACGCGCCGCGCTCGCAGAAGACGTCGATCCAGCGGGCGTGCGGGCGCGGCGGCGTCGAGCATCGGGCCGGTCACCAGGTCGACGTACCCGGCCGGGTCGTCGGCGTGGTCGGCCGGGACGACGTGCGCGCCGAGGAAGGTGGTCTCCTCGGTGAACTGCCGGGCGACCGCGAGGCTGCGGGCCTCGTCGAGCACCGAGAGCCCGTAGCCGCTCTTGATCTCCAGCGTGGTGGTGCCCTGGCGCCGCATCTCGTCGACGAGCCTGGCGACGTGCGCGGTGAGCTGCTCGTCGGTCGCGGCGCGGGTGGCCGCGACGGTGGTGCGGATGCCGCCCGCGGCGTACGGCGTCCCGGTCATCCGGGCCTCGAACTCCGCGGCGCGGTCGCCCGCGAACACCAGGTGGCTGTGGGAGTCGACGAACCCGGGCAGCACGGCGCGGCCCCCACGTCGACGGCCTGGTCGGCGGCCGGGGCGTCGGCGGCACGACCGACCCACGCGACCGTCGTCCCGTCGACGACGAGGGCGGCCCCCTCGACGGCGCCGAGGACGCCGGGGCGCTCGGGGTCGTTGGTGACGAGCTCGCCGATGCCGGTGACGAGGGTGGTGGTCATGCGGGCTCTCACGCGAGGAGCTTCCGGATGACGCGGTCGAGGTCCTCGCCGACGTCGGTGGGGTCGAGGTCGAGCTCGCGTCCGTCGACCATGACGGCGACGACGTCGGAGGCGGTCGCGGCGAAGACGGCGGTGTGCTCGTCCTCGCCCGTGCCGGCCGTCCGGACCGAGGTGGTGTCGATCGTGACGAGGTCGGCGCGCTGCCCGACGGCGATCGCGCCGGCGTCGGGGTGGCCGAGGCCGGCGTGCCCGCTGGAGGTCGCGGCGGTCAGGAGGTCGGCGGCGCTCCAGGTGCCCGCGCCGCCCGGTGACCAGCCGCTCGTCGAGCTCGACGGCGCGCATCTCCTCGAACAGGTCGATGACGGCGTGGCTGTCGGACCCGAGCGTCAGCGGGGAGCCGGCGTCGCGCAGCGCGGCGCCGGTCCGACGCCGTCGGCGAGGTCGCGCTCGGTGGTCGGGCAGAAGCAGGCCGTGGTCGCGCTGCCGCCGAGGAGCGCGACGTCGGCGTCGGTGAGGTGCGTGGCGTGGACGGCGGTCGTGAGCGGCCCGAGGACGCCGTGGTCGGCGAGCAGCTGCGCCGGCGTGACGCCGTAGGCGGCGAGGCACTCCTCGTTCTCGCGCGGCTGCTCGCTCAGGTGCACGTGGAGCGGTCGGCCCTCGGTCGCGGCGACGACGGTCGCCAGCTGTTCCTTCGGCACCGCCCTGACCGAGTGGATCGGCGGCGCCGATGCCGGGCATCAGCCGCTCGGCCCAGGCGCTCGGCGTCGCCGTCCGAGAAGCGCCGCTGCACGCCCTGGGGCTCGGCGCCGATGCCGCTGGCGAGGTAGACGGTGTCGAGCAGGGTGAGCCGGATGCCGGCCTCGGTCGCGGCGTCGTGGAGCGCGCGGCCCATCACGTTGCGGTCGGTGTACGGCGTCCCGTCGGGCTGGTGGTGCAGGTAGTGGAACTCCCCCACGGCCGTGACGCCGGACGCCGCCATCTCGCGGTAGACGGCCAGCGCGAGCTCGCGGTACGAGTCGGGGTCGAGGCGCTCGGCGACCGCGTACATCTGCTCGCGCCAGGTCCAGAAGTCGCCGCGCGCCTCGCTGCGTCCGCCCGCGCAGCGCACGGTGGAAGGCGTGGCTGTGGCAGTTGGCGAGGCCCGGGAGCGTCAGGCCGCGGCGGCGCTCGACGCCCACCGCCCGCGTGCCGGGCGCGACGTCGGTGAACCGGCCGTCGTCGATGGTGACCAGGACGTCGTCGCGCACGGCGCCGCCCACCCAGGCGCGCTCGAGCAGCAGCGTCGTGCTCATGGAGTAGTAGTACCGCGGTCGGGCGCGACCAGGTCGGTCAGCACGTCGGCGAGCGCCTCGGACGCCCGCCAGGCAGTCGGCCGTCTCGGCAGTCTCGGCGGGCGAGTGGCTGACGCCGCTGGGGTTGCGCACGAAGAGCATCGCGCTCGGGATCCCCTGTGCTGACAGGATCCCGGCGTCGTGACCGGCCTGGGTGGGCAGCACCGGCCAGTGCTCCCGAGCTCCCGGTGAGGGCGGGGTCGAACGCCACCGACGGCGAGACCGACTCGGGGGTGACGACGACGGTGGTGCCGTCGCGACCCGCCCGCTCGGCGGCCTGGCGCGAGACGGTGTCGACGAGCGCGGCGAGCGCCTCGTCGGAGTGCGGCCCGCGCGTCGAGCCACGCCAGCACCCGCGACGGGACGGCGTTGGTGCCGTTGGGCGTCACCTCGACGCGCCCGAACGTCGCCCGCTCCCCGACAGCCGCGCCTGCTTGTTGGCCGCCAGCGCGGTCATCGCGTAGGTGAGCATCGGGTCGGCCCGGTCCTCCATGCGGGTCGTGCCGGCGTGGTTGGCCTCGCCCCCGAAGTCGAAGCGGTAGCGGCCGTGCGGCCAGATCTCGCTGGCCACGCCGACCGCCGCGCCGCGGTCGACCAGGTCGCGACCCTGCTCCACGTGCAGCTCGACGTAGGCGGCGACGTCCCCCAGCCAGCCCGACGGCGGACCGCCGGCGACCACGTCGCCGAGCGCGACGCCGTCCCGGTCACGCAGCTCGCGGGCCCGCTCCCAGGTGACCGCTCCCGTGGCCAGGCGCGAGCCGAGGCAGGCCTGCCCGAACCGGCTGCCCTCCTCCTCGACGAACACCGCGACCCCCAGCGGCCGCGCCGGCTCGACGCCGTCGGCCCGCATCGCGTCGACCGCCGCGAGCGCCGACACCACCCCCAGCGGTCCGTCGAACGCCCCGCCGTCGAGCACGCTGTCGAGGTGGCTGCCGGTCAGGACCGGCGGGAGGGATAGTCCCGGGACTTTGGGTTGCTTTCGGCCGATTCGGCGACCCAAACTCCCGGGACTATCCCCGCCGGGTCCCACCACCCCACCTGGTTGCCGAACGGGTCGGTCTCGAGGCGGAGGCCGCGGGCGGCGCACTGCTCGCTGAACCACGACGCGAGCTCGCGCTCGGGGGTGGTGAAGGGCTGGCGGAAGTAGCCGCCCGACGAGGCGGAGCGGCCCACGGGCGCGAGGTCGGCCCACATCCGCTCGAAGTCGTCAGGCACGGTGCTCCCTAGGGTGGTGGGCATGGAGTTCCAGGACGTCGTCCGCCGGCGGCGGATGGTCCGAAACTACGCCGACCGGCCGGTGGACGCCGCCATCATCGACCGCGCGCTCGCCAACGCGACCCGCGCCCCCAGCGCCGGGTTCAGCCAGGGGTGGGCGTTCGTCGTCCTCGACACCCCCGAGCAGACCCGCCGGTTCTGGCAGGCGAGCTCGGACGACGTCGACGCGCCCGGGCCGTGGCTGGCCGGGATGATGCGCGCCCCCGTCGTGATCCTCCCGTGCAGCAGCAAGTCCGCCTACCTCGACCGCTACGCCCAGCCCGACAAGGGCTGGACCGACCGCGACGAGGCCCGCTGGCCGATGCCCTTCTGGCACATGGACGCCGCCATGGCGAGCCTGCTGGTCCTGCAGACGGCCGTCGACGAGGGTCTCGGCGCGTGCTTCTTCGGCGTCGTGCCGGAGCGGTCGGGCCTGGTGCGCGAGGCCTTCTCGATCCCCGCCACCCACGACCCGGTCGGCGTCATCACCATCGGCCACCCCGCCGACGGCGGTGCCCCCGGCTCGCCGTCCCGCCGGCCGCGCACGCCCTGGCAGGACGTCGTCCACCGCGGCGGCTGGTAGCTCAGCCCAGGAGCGTGCGCGCGAACAGGGCCTGCAGCTCGTCGAAGTGCCGCTCGGCGCCGGCCTCCTGGTACATCGGGGTGTCGGCCATCGTGTAGCCGTGCGGGGCATCGGGGAAGACCTCGTTGCTCGCGGTCAGCCCGGCGTCGGCGAGGGCTGCGCCCAGCGCCGCGACGGCCTCCGGCGGCATCGACGGGTCGTGGTCGGCGTGGCCGAAGACGAACTCCGCACGGGCCGACGCCAGGCCGGCGTGGGGGCTGTCGGGGGCGTCGGTCGCCAGTCCGCCGCCGTGGAAGCCGCCGCACGCGACCACCGCGTCGGGCTGGGTGGTCGCCGCACGCACCGCCAGCCGGGCACCCATGCAGTAGCCGGTGGTGCCGATCGGGCCGTCGACCACGGAGTCGAGGGAACGCAGGGCTGCCACGTAGGCAGCGATGTCCGGGACGGCGAGCTCGGAGGTCAGCCGTCCGACCCGCGGCATGGCCACCTCGAAGAACGCCTCCCGGGCGCCCGGCTCCATGAGGTCGCCGTCGGGCGACACGGCGTCGGCGTCGCCCTCGCGGTAGAACACGTTGGGCGCGAGCACCACGTACCCCCACGAGGCGATCCGGTCGCACATCGCGGCGATCTGCGGGCGCAGCCCGATGGCGTCCATGAAGAACAGGACGCCCGGTCCGTTGCCGCCCGGCGGTCGCGCCAGGTAGGCCTCGGCCCGGCCGGCCGCGGCCCCGACCTCGATCAGCTCCACGGGGTCACCGCCGTCCTGGCTCCTGCCGGGCGCGCGGACCCGTCGCACGTCGTGGCGAAGAGCTCGAAGACGAGGCGGTTCAGGGCCTGGTACGCCGGCTGCTCCTCGGTGTACTCGCGACCGGTCATCGCGACGGTGACCTGGCGCGAGCCGCTCGGCGAGCTGAACGACAGGGTCATGGTCGCGAACGACGAGCCGTCGTGCCCGTGCAGCACGCCGCCCGGCACGCACGGGTCGTCGACCCTGAAGCTGCCGTAGCCGTAGCCCACGCCGGCCTCGTCCGGGCTGCTCACGACCGAGCGCATCGTGCGGACCAGCGCCTTGCGGAGGAGCACGCCCCGGGAGAGGGCGCGCTGGAAGCGGTCGAGGTCGCGCGCGGTGCTGACCAGAGCCCCGGCCCCCGCGTACAGGGTGGGGCTGAACGAGGAGAGGTCGACCTGCCGGCCGTCCTGCTCGATCGGGGCGTACTCCCGCAGCCGCGGCGTGGCCGCCGACAGGGCGAGGCGGCTGTCGGTCGCGTACCGGCTCCGCGTCATGCGGGCCGGCTGCAGCACGCGCTCGGCCAGGAGGTCCCCGAGCTTCTTGCCCGTCGCCTTGTGCAGCATCATCCCGACGATGACGTAGTTGATGTTGGAGTAGCTGAACCGCTCGCCGGGCTCGCCCACCGGCTCCATCTGCCGGACGAGGCGGACCAGGGAGGCCTCGGAGCGACGCTTGCTGATCGCGTCCTTGAACGCGCGGGGCGTGGTGGCGCCGGCAACGACGGCGTCCTCGTACTCGGGCAGGCCCGAGCGGTGGCTCAGCAGCTGGCCCAGGGTCAGGCCCGACCGCGCCGGCCAGAGGTCGGGCAGCACGTCACCGATCGTCGTCCCGAGGGTCCATCGCCCCGCCTGGACCTGCTGGAACGCCAGCACGGCCACCAGCGTCTTGGTCACGCTCGCGGCCCGGAAGACCGGGTCGCCGGACGCCGGCCGGCTGGGGTTGAGCTGGGCGTCGCCGAACGTGCCGAAGGTCTCGGCGCCCCGGTCGTACACGTGGGCGGTGACGCCGACCGCACCCGCGTTGACGACACGCCGCAGCCCCTGCCGCAGCACCTGCTGGGTGGTGGCGGGCCGGGCCTCGGGCGCGTGGCTGCCGACGGTGGCGGCGGCGCCGGTCGGTCCGGCGCCGGCGGCCGTGGCACCGGTCGCCGTCGCGGGGGCCGGCACCCCCGCGAGGCCGGTCGCCACCGACAACGACAGGGCGGCGACGCTGATCGACAGGGCGCGCATGGGGTTCCTCCCGGGACAGGTGGGGTGCTGACCGGACGGCGGTGCGCCGGCCCGGTTCAGGCTAGTCGCCTCGGCCCCACCCCGTGGTTGGTCCGATTCGTAAACTGGACCCCCAGCCGCGGAGAGCGAGGTCCGGCATGAGCGAGAAGAAGCACCGCCTCGAGAACGAGCGCGACGAACGCACCGGCGGGGCCGCCGCGGCCGCACGCATCCAGCACCAGGGACGCTGGGTCGAGGAGCAGCTGCGGATCGCCATGGAGCGCGGCGACTTCGACGACCTCCCCGGTGCCGGCAAGCCGATCGAGGGCCTCGGCGACTCCCACGACCCCGACTGGTGGCTCAAGAAGCTGGTCGAGCGCGAGCAGGTCGTGATCCTGCCGCTCAGCGTCGAGCTGCGGAAGGAGGACGCCGCGCTCGACGCCGAGCTCGACAAGATCGCCTACGAGGACGGCGTCCGCGCGCGGCTCACCGACTTCAACGAGCGCGTCCTCAAGGCCCGCTACTCGCTGCAGCCCGGCCCTCCCCTGGTCACGATGCCCCGCGACGTCGACGCCGAGCTCGAGGCGTGGCGCACCCGGCGCGAGGAGCGTCGCGCCGCCCGGGCAGCCGCCGCGGCCGCGGCCGAGCCGGAGCCGCGGCGGCGGTGGTGGCGGCGGCGCGGCGGCGACGCCCGGCTGTAACTCAACGTCCGTCCTTGTACCTGACCGTTGCACGGGGTCAGGTACAAGTGCGGACATTGAGTTACAGCTGCCCGCCGCCGTGTCAGATGCGTCATACCGGCACCCGGTGAACGACTGCTAACTTCCGCCTCATGCCCGCTTCGCAGAGCGCCAAGGACTTCTTCCGCCCCCTCGCCGTCGGCGCACCGACGCCGCTGACCGAGATCCCGTTCCGGCCCAGCCGCGCGATCCACTTCTTCGACCCGAGCAACGAGAAGATGGCGGCGAAGATCCCCGCCATGGTCGGCACCGTCGACGTGCTGCTCGGCAACCTCGAGGACGCCGTCAAGGCCGACAACAAGGTCGCCGCCCGTGAGGGGCTGGTGCGGATCGCGCAGGACACCGCCGACCTCGGCGGACCCAGCAGCCCGACCCAGCTCTGGACCCGCGTCAACAGCCTCGACAGCCCGTGGGCGCTCGACGACCTCACCACGCTGGTGCCGGCGATCGGCGACAAGCTCGACGTGATCATGGTGCCGAAGGTGCAGGGCGCCGAGGACATCCACTACGTCGACCGGCTGCTCGCCCAGCTCGAGGCGAAGGCCGGGCTCGACCGCCCGATCCTGGTGCACGCGATCCTCGAGACCGCCCGCGGCGTCGCGAACATCGAGGAGATCTGCGGCGCCTCGCCGCGCATGCAGGGCCTGAGCCTCGGGCCGGCCGACCTCGCCGCCGACCGCCGCATGAAGACCACCCGCGTCGGCGGCGGCCACCCCGGGTACCTCGTGCGGCAGGACCCGCCCCTCGACGAGCTCGGCGTCGCGAACATCGAGGGCTCGCGCGCGACCTACCAGCAGGACCTGTGGCACTACACGATCGCCCGCATGGTCGACGCGTGCGCGATGCACGGCATCTACCCCTACTACGGGCCGTTCGGCGACATCGCCGACGTCGTCGCCTGCGAGGACCAGTTCCGCAACGCGTTCCTGCTCGGGTGCGTCGGCACCTGGAGCCTGCACCCCAAGCAGATCGCCATCGCCAACCGGGTGTTCAGCCCGAGCGTCGCCGACATCCGGCACGCCCGCCGGGTCGTGGCCGCGATGGGTGACGGCACCGGCGCGGTGATGCTCGACGGCAAGATGGAGGACGACGCCTCGCTCAAGCAGTGCCTGGTGATGGTCGCCCTCGCCGAGCAGCTGGCCGCGATCGACCCCGAGCTCAAGGCCCAGTACGACGCCATCGAGGGAGACGCCTGATGAGTGACTTCACGCCCCTCCGCTCGGTGCTCTACATGCCGAGCAGCAACGCCAAGGCGCTCGAGAAGGCCAAGACGCTGCCGGTCGACGGCATCATCCTCGACCTCGAGGACGCCGTCGCGCCCGACGCGAAGCCGGCCGCCCGCGACGCCGCCTGCGCCGCCGTCCGCAGCGGTGAGTACGGACGCCGCACCCTCACGATCCGCGTCAACGGCATCGGCACCGAGTGGCACGACGCCGACCTCGCCGCCGCCAGCGAGGCCGGGCCCGACGGCATCGTCGTCCCCAAGGTCGGCAGCGCCGCCGAGGTCGAGCAGCTCGTCGCCGCCATGGAGGCCGCCGGAGCACCGGAGACCACGAAGCTGTGGGCGATGATCGAGACGCCGGTGGCGATCCTCGACTGCCTCGCGATCGCCCGCGCCTCCGACCGGCTGGCCGTGCTGGTCATGGGCACGAACGACCTGGTCAAGGAGCTCTACGCCGAGCACGTGCCCGGCCGGGCACCGATCCTGCCCAGCCTGCACACCGCGCTGCTCGCGGCCCGCGCAGCCGGCATCGCGATCGTCGACGGCGTCTACAACGACGTGAAGGACACCGACGGGTTCCTCGCCGAGTGCGAGCAGGGCCGGCAGATGGGCTTCGACGGCAAGACCCTCATCCACCCGGGCCAGGTCGAGGGCGCCAACGCCGCCTTCGCCCCCTCCGAGCAGGCCGTGGACGACGCGCGCGGCCTGATCGCCGCCTGGGAGGACGGCGCCGGGTCGGGCGTCGTCACCTACAACGGGCGCATGGTCGAGAACCTGCACGTCGAGTCCGCCCGGCGCACGCTCAGCATCGCCGAGGCCATCGCGGCACTGGACGCCTGAGCCGGTCGTCCGCCCCACGGTGGGCACCGGGCCACCCTGGGGCGGACGACCGGGGCAGAGCTCGGGGCCCGGCGGCCGTCACCGCGTCAGCCGAGCGCGCGACGTCCGACGAGGTCGAGCGTGGCTTCCGGCGTGAGCGGGTGGAAGGGGCCGCCGCGCACGTCGCGGTAGGCGCACCCCGTCGGACTGTCACCCCAGCCAGAGGTCGCGCAGCTCCTCGAGGTGCGACGCCGCCTGCGCCCGGCCGGCGCGCGCGGACGGCGGGCGGGCGGCGGGGTCGAGGACGTTCTTGCCGATCGCCGTGCGGGCCCCGGCGTCGGGGGTGATGACGACGAAGCGCACCCCCAGGTCGGTGAGCTGGTCGGCGGCGCTCCGGATCGGTCCCATCGAGCGGTCGAGCGGTGACAGCACGACCACCGGGTCGAAGCCGTCGGCGAGGTCGGCGTTGGCGCCCGACCGTGCCCCGCCGTCGATGAACGTGCGCCAGCCGATCGGGATCGGCGGGTAGACGCAGGGCACCGAGCAGGACGCGTTCACGGCGTCCTCGAGCGAGACCTCGGGGGTCGGGCCGTGCGGGCCGAAGGTGGCGAGCTCGCCGGTCGCGACGTCGACGGCGGTGACGACGAGGTCGCGGTCGCTCCACTCCAGGCCGTGGATGCGCTTGTCGACCTGCTCGTAGCGCTCGGGCACGGTCGGCACCTTGCCGCGGGCCGCGAGGGAGACGGCCTGGGCGCCGACGAGCCGGCCGAAGCGCTCGACGTCCCCGCGGGCGCGGAGCAGCGAGAGGCCGAACCGCACCGCGACCGACGGGCCGATCGAGGCCAGCGGCGCGGTGTCCCCGAGCTCGGCGGGCGGCAGCAGCTGGCGCTGGTAGAGCTCCTCGATGCTCAGGTCGGAGCAGGTGATCTGGGCGCCGACGATCGAGCCGGCCGACGTGCCGATCACGCGGTCGGCCGTGGTCAGGTCGACGCCCGCCTCGGCCAGGCCCGCCAGCAGGCCGGTCTCCCACGCGATGCCCGTGATGCCGCCGCCGCCCAGGACCAGTGCCTTCTTCGTCACCTGGTCAGTGTGACGGGCCTGTGGACGACGGCCGCGGCCGGCCTGCAGGTCGCCGACGTGAGCGGGGCCGAGAGCCGGACGGCGTCCACGCCGTTCGCGGTGACGATCACCCCGTCGGCGCTCGTCGACCGACCTCAGTCGAGCGGGCGCAGCTCGTCGGCGTACGACACCGAGAACCGCCGCATCACGCCGCTGTCGCTGATCGAGTACTGGCCCATGCGCCACAGCGGCGGGCTGTAGGCGTGGATCGAGACCGAGCCGTCGACCGCGCCGCCCATGCGGTGGATGTGGTCCGGGCCGAAGGCGAACGCCCTGCCCGCCCTGACCGTGCGGGTCGCCGGGACGCCGCCCAGGCGCGGCCTGCTCTCGGTGACGGCACCCTCGACGACGGCGACGGCGCCCGCCGACGTGTCGTGGTCGTGCCAGCCCGTGTCGTCGACCTCGTTCCAGCAGAGCAGCCAGACGTCGACGTCGGCGTCGCGGTAGAGCGAGACGTAGTGCCGCCCGTTCCCGTCGTGGCGCACCAGGTGCCGCCAGAGGTCGGGCCGGGCGGCGAGCCGGCGCACGAAGGCGCGCAGCTCGGCGGAGGACAGCTCGCGCCCGGGGAGCGCGGGCAGGTCGTCGGCGGTGAGCAGGGAGACAGTCGCCGGGGAAGGAGCGAGCGTCATCGGAGGCCTCCGTTCAGCAGGTGGTGGGGGTTGGTGTGGCGGACGGCGTGGGTGAAGGCCTCGCCGAAGGGCAGGTCGGTCGGCTCGGCGTAGGGCAGGTCGGAGCCGTGGACGACGGCGTCGACGCCGACGACCCGGACCATGGCGTCGACGGCGCGGGGGCCGTAGGACGAGGTGTCGTAGTAGACGTGGCGGTCGACGGCACCGAACGTGCCGCCGCGGGCCGTGAGCCGCTCGTGGTGCAGCGGCGCGAGACCGGCCAGCGCGGCGAAGCAGACCCGCAGCGACGGCAGCAGGGGGCGACCGGCCACGTGCCAGGCGAACCAGGACGCCGACAGCTGGGCCGGGTACGAGGTGAGTGCCGGCCACCACGGCGGGACGCCGGTGCTCGCGTCGGAGTCCGGGCCGGCCGGGCCCGGGTGCACGAGCACCGGCAGGCCGGCGGCCTCGACGACGGCGAGCACCGGCGCGTACCGCTCGACCCCGGCAGGCGAGGTCAGCGCGGTGGCCGGCACCTGGAGCCCGCACACGGCGGGCGAGGCGAGCGTGTCGCGCAACCCGTCGAGGTCGGGCTCGACCAGGTTGACCGCCGCCCACAGGCGGTGGCCGGGACCCAGCTCGTGGGAGAAGCCGTGCCACGCGTCCAGGAGCGGCGTCGCCTCGTCCGGGTCGAGCAGCTCGATGCCGAGAGGGCTGCTCGGCCCGAGGAGCGCCAGGTCGACGCCGTCCTCCGCGTCGCGGGCGCTCCGGTCGGCCAGCACGTGGTCGGCCGGGTCGAGCACGAACGGCGGCTCGCCCGCGAGGTGCAGGACGTCGTCGGCCCCGGTGCGCTCGACGTACGGCGCCGACGTCCGGCGGCGGAGCCCCTCGACGAGGGCGTCCGGCCAGACGTGCTGGTGGACGTCGACGGCGGGCATCTCGTGACTATAACCCAACAAACTTGCTCGACTTACAGGTCAGTCCGATGCCGGGCGTGTCCGCGTCCGTCACTCCGGACGGCGGAACCTGTCGTCGAGCCACGTCTTGACGCTCCCCGCGACGCCGGCGACGTCGTGGAGGAGCTTGCCGAGGGCGTCCTGGGAGGACTCGAACGCGCTGGAGTACGACGACGCGGCGTCCTTCGCAGCCTCGCTCACCTTGGCCTCGTCGTCCTCCTCGCGGCGCGGGTAGGCCCCGCCGAGGATGGCGGCGTACTCGCCCGAGTCCACCCAGCGGCGCAGCTCGGCGGCCCGCACGACGGCGAACGGGTGCGTGGTCTTCTCGACGAGCATCAGCCGCAGCACCGAGTCGCGCAGGTCCCCGGCTTCGAGGTACTCCTGGCCCTGGGCCATGAAGGTCGCCAGGTCGAGGTCGCCGAGCAGACCCCCGCTGGCGAGCTGCATGTGGGTGCGGATCGCGGCGGCCGGGTCCTGCGTGGCGAGGAGGCCCGCCCGGTCGGCCGACAGCTCGGACTTGCGCGACCACTCGTACAGCGCGGCGACGATCGCCCGGATGCCGAGCGAGCCCAGCGGCACCGAGTTCAGGACGCCGGTGAGGTTGAGGAGCCGCTCGAGCAGCGTCCGGTAGACCGCGTGGCCGCTGAGCGCGTGGCCGAGCTCGTGGCCGACGACGAAGCGCAGCTCGTCCTCGCTGAGCAGGTCGACCATCGCCGAGCTGACCACGATGATCGGCTTGTCGAGGCCGATCGTGTAGGCGTTGAGCACGGGGTTCGACTGCACGAACATCTCGGGGATCTCGGGCGCGTCGAGCACCCGCGCCGCGTCGCGCAGGAGGAAGTGCAGCGACGGGAACTGGCGCTCGTCGACCCGCACCGCCGTCCCGAGGAACAGCAGCCGCGTCGCCCGCTCGTTGACCAGGCCCGAGATCGCCTTCAGCACGGTGTCGAAGCCCCGCAGCTTGCGCAGCGCGACGAGGGCGCCCCGGTCGGCGGGGTGCTCCCACGCGCGCGAGCTGATGCCGGGCAGGGGCTGCGGTGCGCGCACGGGCTGGTTCACGCCGACAGGGTGCCACGGGGAGACGAACGGCGTCCGAGGATCGCCCGGTCGACGCGCGCTCCGCGCCCACCGGGCTCCCAGCAGGCTCCCAGTGGCACCGGCGACGCTGCCGCCATGACCAGCACCCACAGCGCCCCGCACGCCCTCCTCCTGCCCGGGCAGGCGGCGTCCCCGCCGGGCCCCTGCGACCTCTCCGGCATGTACCTGATGCACCACGCGTTCCGCCGCGACCTGCGCGACTTCACCGCCGCCGCGACCCACACCCCGACGGACGACGCCGGCACCTGGACCGCCCTGCGCGAGCGGTGGGAGGGGCTCGCCCACCACCTGCACCGGCACCACGACGTCGAGGACAGGGTGCTCTGGCCGCTGCTCCTCGAGCGCGCCTCGGAGGCCGGCGACACCACCGGCCTGGCCGTGCTCGCGGCCATGGAGGAGGAGCACGCCCTCCTCGACCCGCTGCTCGAGCGCGCCCGCGACGGGTTCGCCGCCATGGCTGCCGGGACCGCGCACGCCGACGACGCCGCCCACGCCGACGACGCCGTCCGGGACGCGCTCGTCGCCACGCTGGAGGAGGCCGCCACGGTGCTCGACGACCACCTCGGTCACGAGGAACGCGACGCCGTCGCCCTCGTGCAGCGCTACGTCGGTGCCGAGGAGTGGGACCGCCTCGAGCGCACGGAGTTCAGGGGCCGGCCGAACCTCGGCGAGCTCCGCTTCCAGCTGCCGTGGATGGTGGAGGGGGTCCCGGCAGACGCGGTCGAGCGCCTGCTACGGGCGGCCGGGCTCCCGTTCCGGCTCGTGCTGGCCATCGGGCGGCCGGGCTTCGCCCGCCGGCAGCGGACGGCGTTCGCGCACGTCCCGCCTCGCGGCGGCACCGCATGACCCTGGGCGTGCTGCGGCCGGTGACCGACGCCGACTTCGCCGACGTCGTCCTCGGCGCGGTCGGACCCGTGCTCGTCTCCTTCACCTCGCAGGCCTGCCCGGCCGACTACGTCGAGGACCTCGCCGCCCACGCCCCGTGGCTCACCTGCGTGCGGCTCGACGTCGACCGCTGGCCGCTCACCGCGGCCGCCTACCGCGTGCTGCGGCTGCCCACCCTGCTCGTGTTCAGCTCGGGCGTCCCCGTGATGACGCTCGACGGCGTCCAGCCCCCCGACGTCGCCCGCCGCCTCGTCGAGGCCCTCAGGACGTGACCGCCGGGGCCCGCCTCACACCCCGAGCCGGGCCCGGACGTCGGCCCACCACGCCGCGTAGCGGTGAGGCCCACGCGCCGGCGAGCCGGGCGGCCTCGTCGGCGTGCCGGGTCGCGAGCGGGAGGTCGCCGGCGGCGACCGCGCCCAGGGCGAGGAAGCCGTCGACCGGGCCGATCGCCATCGAGCTCCCACCCGAGGCCATCCGCCCGGCGTAGGGCGCGGCAACGGCGTAGCCGGCGGCGGCGAGCTCCCCGTCGCCCAGGCCGAGGCCGATCTCGCAGGCGAGACAGGCGTTGGCGAGCGTCAGGTAGCTGCCCTCGGCGAGCTCGATGCCACCGGGCGGGAACACCTCCCGCGCGAGGTCGGGCAGGCCCATGCGAAGCAGCACCCAGCTGCCGACGTGCGTCATGTCGATGCCGTCGGCGCCGCCCTGCTGGGCGAGCTCGCCGAGCAGGACCTCGAGCCGGGCGCGGTCCTCGGTCCAGAGGGCCGACAGCACGGCGGTCCCGGCCGCCGCGCGGTCGAAGTTCGGCAGGTTGCTGACCGCGACGAGGTCCTGGAGCGCCTCGAGCCCGGCCGCCGCCGCGCGGTCGTCACCCTCCATCAGCCGCCACGGCACCTCGGCCGTGCGCAGCACCGCCTCGACCGTGACCAGTCCGAGCCGGCGGCTCAGCTCGATCGAGGCGGGCAGGGCGGTGCGCAGGGTGGCGGCGTCGCCGGCCTCCAGCGCGGCGCAGGCCTGCAGCCCCAGCGCCACCGCCTGGGCCCGTGCGTCACCGAGCTCGGACGCCACCGCGACCGCCCGGGCGGCGACGTCCTGCCGCCACGCGAGGGTGTCGGGTCGCCACCGCGCCGAGAAGGCGCCGGGCAGCACCACCGAGAGCAGCCGGAGGTCGGCCGCCTCCCCCGCCAGCGCGAGGGCCTCCTCGACGAGCCGGTCGACGCGTGCGGTGTCGCCGTCGTGGTACAGCTCGGTGGCGAGCGCCACCCGGGCTCGCGCCCGTAGCCCGACGTGGCCGGCAGCGCCGTCGGCGTCGAGGTGCACGAGCGCCCGCTCGAGCGCGGCGACGACGGGGCGGTGCACCACGCCGAAGGTGCGCACCTGCCAGATCGCCCCCTCGATCGTCGACATCGCGGCCCGCGCGGCGAGGTCGATGTCGCCCATGCGCTCGGCGATCGCGACGGCCGAGTCGACCGACTCCGCGACGCCCTCCCAGCGGCCGGCCCAGCGCTGCGCGTCGACGAGCACCATCAGCAGCTCGAAGCGTGCGCGGTCGCTGGTGCCGAGGTCGAGCTGCTGCAGGGCGCGGGCGGCCTCGACGAGCCCGACCGCCTCGACGTGCTCGGCGTCGGCCGTCGCGCGCTCGGCGGCCCGCAGCACCGACGCCCAGCCCCGGTCGGCGTGCGCCTTGCCCGCCAGGGTCCAGTGGCGCGCCAGCTCGGAGCGCTGCCGGGGACGGCCCAACGCGGAGTGCTCGTCGATCACCGTCGCCGCCCGCGCGTGCAGCCGGCTTCGCTCGGTCGCGCTCAACCCGTCGCGGACGACGTCGCGCACGACGCCGTGGGCGAAGGAGAACACCCGCGCCACGGGGTCGGCGTCGAGCATCAGCCCGGCGGCCAGGGCTGGGGCGAGCCGCGCGGGCAGCGCGTGGGGCTCGATGCCGACCATGTAGGCCACCTGGTCCTCGTCGAACCGGACGCCGACGACCGAGGCCGCCTCGAGCACCTCGCGGGTCGTGGCGGGCAGGTCGGCGAGGCGGCTCGCGACGACGTCGACCAGCGAGCCGCGCACCTCGCCGCCCGCCAGGGCGAGCTCGACGAGGAAGAACGGGTTGCCCGACGTCCGGTCGCACAGCGCTGCGGCGGCGGCGGGCTCGGGACGTCGTCCGGTGGCGTGGGCGACGAGCGAGCCCGCGTCGTCGTGGTCGAGCCCGGCGAGGTCGAGCCGGACGCCGCCCGCGCGCGCGACCGCGGCGCTCACCGGCACGAGCACCTCGTCGTCGCCGGCCCCCGCACGGCGCGTCGCGACCACGAGGAGCCGCTCGTCCCGGAGCGTCGCGACGAGGTGCTGCAGCACCAGCAGGGTGGGCCGGTCGGCGTCGTGCACGTCCTCGAGGACGACGAGCAGCGGGCGGTCCCGCGCCGCGCGACGGAGGGCGCTCGCGACGCCGTCGACCGTCTCGAACTCGGCGGCGGCACCGGCGGCGAACCACGCGGCGACGGGCGCCTCGAGCGGGCCCGTCTGCTGCTCGAGCGAGGTGACGACCTGGCGCCAGGGCCAGAGGTCCGGCGCCCCCACGAGCCCGCACGACCCGGTGAGCACGGTGAACCCGCGGGCGAAGGCGTCGAGCGACACCTCGTGGACCAGCCGGCTCTTGCCGATGCCGGCCTCGCCCGCCACCCACGCGGCGCGGGCGCGACCCGAGGCGGCCTGGTCGACGGCGTCGCGCAGCCGACCGAGCTCGGCGGCACGGCCGGCGAGCTCCCACTGCGGCAGCGGCGGGGAGACGCGGAACCGGGTGGGCTCGTCGTGCACGGGGGTCTCGACCCTCATGCGGGTCGCCGGGGCGGCAGGCGCGCCGGTCCAGGCGACATCGGGGTCCTGGCGCAGGATCGCGGTCTGCAGGTCACGCACCGGGGCGCTGGGCTCGACCCCCAGCTCGTCGTCGAGGACCGACCGCAGCCGCTGCAGGGCGGCGAGCGCGTCGGCCTGGCGACCGGTGCGCACCAGGGCGACCGCGTAGAGCGTCCACCAGCGCTCGTGCAGGGGGTGGCTGCGCGTCATCGCCTCGAGGTCGGCCACCACCTCGTCGTGGCCGCCCAGCGCGAGCAAGCCCACGACGCGGAGCTCCTCGGCGGCGGTGCGGAGGTCGCCCAGCCGGGTGCGCTCGGCGACGGCGGCCGGGTCGTCGCCGAGGTCGGCGTAGGGGGTGCCGCGCCAGGTCGCCAGGACGTCGTCCAGGGAGGCGACGGCGTCGCGGCACCGCTGCGCGTCGGTCGCGCCGACCCGGGGGCCGGAGGGGGTCGGCGACCACCTGCAGCAGCTCCCGGGCGCGGCCGGTCACGTCGGCGAGCCGCGCGTCGTCGCGGCCCGAGCGCGGGATCCGCAGCGCGTAGCCGTCGTGCTCGGTGACGAGCACCGTGGCCGCTGCCCGCGGCGGCCGCCCGGGCTCGAGCGCCCGGCGGAGGTTGCCCACGTAGCTCTGCAGGGTGCCCGTCACGGTGGCCGGGGCGCCGGCTCCCCAGACCCGCTCGATCAGCGCGTCGACGGCGAGCACGCGGCCCTCCGAGAGCGCCAGCGCGGCGACGATCGCGCGCTGACGCGGCGTCCCGAGGTCGACCTCCACCCCGTCCCGGCGCACGCGCACGGGGCCGAGGACGTCGAGCTGCACGCCGCCGATCCTAGGGAGACGCCGGTCTCACCCCACCACCTCGGGCACGAGGTGCTCCCGCAGGGCACGCAGGTCGGCCGCGTCGGCGCGGCGGTAGGACGGCGCGAGGAGCCGGGCCAGCGGGCGCATCGCCCCGCGGGCCGTCAGGGTCGTCTCCGTGACGACCTCGCAGCGGCGAGCACCCAGGGCGCGGACGGTGCGGACGCCCTCGACCCCGAGGAGACGGCTGCCGCCCCGGTAGCGGGCGCGCAGCGGGGCGGCCTCGACGACGCGGGTCGGTGTGCGGAACGTCAGTCCGGCCATCACGAGGGTCTCGACGAGGGACTGGTCGACGACCGCCCGACCGGGCGGCTCGACCTCGAAGCCCGTGACGGCCGCGCGCCACGCGGCGTCGTTGCCCCAGTCGAGGACGACGTCGGCGACCGCCGCGGCCGGTCGGTCGACGATGACGGAGCTGACGACGTGGTGGGTGCCCATGGCCGCACGCTCCCGCGCGCCACTGGGAGCCGACTGGGAGCCGGGCGGGTGGCGGACGGGTGCCGGCGCCCAGCGTCGTCCCAGGAGGTCGGCGCACGGTTCGCGCTGACACCACGTCCACGAGCACCACCGACAGACAAGGACCTCCCCATGAACCCCATCCGACGCCTCGCACTGCTGCTGGTCGCGGCCGTCCTGGGCCTCGCCGGAGCCGCGGTCGCCGCCGCGCCGGCCCAGGCCGAGCGCACCGGCCCGACCGACCCCGGGGACCCCGGCGGCGGGCTGGGCATCACGACCTTCGAGCTGCTCAACACGCCGGTGCACGGCCAGCGCCAGCGCGTGCGGGTCGTCACCAACCGCCCCGCGGCCGAGACGACCTACGCCCTCTACTACTCGCCGTCGCCGCAGGCGCCGCTGACCGACGCCAACCTGCTCGCCTCCGGGCCCAGCGGCGTGCTCTCGTTCCCCACCGCTCCGCGGTTCACGCCGGGGACCTGGCACGTGGTGGCGGTGGCTGCCACCGACGAGGGCCAGGCGCAGTCGAACCGGCTGGCGTTCACCGTCACCGCGATCACCACGACGCTCGGGTTCGACCGCACCACCATCGCGGCGCACGAGCGGCTGCTGGTGCGACCGCAGCCGGACGTCGACACCGGCGTCCCGGCGACCGGCACCGTGACGCTCACCGGCCCCGGTGGCAGCAACCTCGGCACCGTCGCCGTCGAGACGGCGTGGCCGCGTTCCGGCTCGTGCCCGGCTCGCGCGTGGTCACGGCCTCCTACTCCGGCGACGTCGCCTGGACCCCGGCGCGGGCCGCCGCGACGGTCGACGTCGCCCACGCGATCATCACGCCGGTCGGCACCCTGTCCGACGACACCGTCACGCAGTTCGATCCGGTGACGCTCGACGTCAGCCTCACGAGCTCGGAGCCGAGCTACGTCCCGGCCGGCGCCTACACGCTGCTCGCCGAGCCTGCCGGCGGCGGGGACGACGTCGTCGTCCGCGAGGGCGGGTTCGAGGGCCAGGCCCTCTCGTTCGACCTGTCCGCCTTCGCCGCCGACCACGTCGGTGACTGGGACGTGCACCTGCTCACCTCCGAGACCGCGCTGCACGCCTTCAACAGCACCCGCGTGGCGACCCTCCACGTCGCGCGCGGCCAGGTCCCGACCAGCGTCTCGGTCGAGGCCGCCGCGTCGGTCCCCTTCGGGTCCGCCGCGTCGCGGATCACCGCCGCCCTCGTCCGCAGCCGCGACGCGGGCCCCGTCGACGGCCGGCTGCGCGTGCTCGACGGCGGACGCCCGACCGGCACCTCGGTGCCCGTCTCGTCGACCGCACCGGTCGCGATCGGCCTGCCCGACCTGGCCGTCGGCTCGCACCAGCTGAGCGTCGAGTACCTCGGCGGGACGACGTACGCCGGCTCGGTCTCGCCGTCACGTGACGTCGTCGTCCGCAGGGCGACGACCGCGGCCTCCGTCGCGACCAGCACGGTGGCGCCGGGTGGCGTCGTCCGCGTCGCGGTCCGCACGACCGACTCGCCGGCACTCGCGAGCGGCACCGTCTCGCTCGTCGAGGCGGGCACCACCGTCGCGACCGGCCTGGTCACCGGGGGCGTCGCCGACGTCAGGCTGCCGGCCGGGTCGAGGGCCGGCGTCCACCGGTTCACCGCCGTCTACGCGGGCAGCGCGACCCACGACGGCGCGTCGTCGGCCGAGACGGTCGTGACGGTGACGGCCCCGGCAAGGCACCCTCCGCCGTCCGCGGCAAGGTCAGCCGCTCCGGTCGGCGCTCACGGTGAGGGCGACCGTCACGAGCCGCGCGACGGTCACCGGCACGGTGCGGGTGCTCGACGGCACCCGCGTCGTCCGGACCCTCACGCTGAAGCCCCGCGACCGCGGCCGGCTCTCGCTGACGCTGAAGGGGCTGAAGCCCGGGAAGCACACGATCGACCGTGCGCTACCTGGGCTCTGCTGCCGTGAAGGCCTCCGCGAAGGCGTTCAAGGTGACGGTCCCGCGTCGCTGACCCCGCCACCCCCCGCACGGTGGTCGAGGTGCGAGGAGGGAGGAACGACCGACGAGCCTCGAGACCTCCGCAGCATCAGGTCGTCGCGAGCCCTGGCCTCGCCGGGCCAGTGGTCTCGTGACGGCCGTGACCGGCCTCCTCGACCCACACCGCCGTGCCGGCCTCCTCGACCCCCGGCCAGGCCTCTCGTGACCGCCGTGACCGGCCTCCTCGACCCCACGACGACCGCGTCAGTGCGCGTACACCTCGACCTCGGTCGCCTTCACGCGTGAACCAGACACGGTCGCCGGGGACGAGGGCGAGCTCGGCGGCGGCCTGGGGCGTCACGTCGGCGCTGACCAGGTCGGAGCGCACGCGGATCAGGTCGGCGAGCGGCTCGACGTGGGTCACTGTCGCCTCGAGCGCGTTGCGGGGGCTGCCGTGGGGCTGGTCGCGGTAGACGGCGACCGCGCGCGGGCGGAACACCGCCACCACCTCGTCGCCGGCCACGGGCGCGGGGCCGACCACCTGGCCGTGCACGGCGCCCCGACCCTCGCCGAGGGCGACCGAGCCGTCCGACCACCGGCCCCGCAGCAGGTTGAGGCCGGCGAGACGGGCCGCGAACGGGCTCCGCGGGCGGGTCAGCACCTCGGTGCTGGCCCCCTCCTCGACCACCCGCCCGCCGTCGAGGACGACGACCCGGTCGGCGAGCAGGAGGGCGTCGAGCACGTCGTGGGTCACCACGACGGCGGTGCGGCCGCTCAGCACCTCGCGCAGCGTGTGCCGCACCGCCGGCGTCACGTCGACGTCGAGGGCGGCCATCGGCTCGTCGAGCAGGAGCAGGTCGGGCTCGGCCGCCAGCGCCCGGGCGATCGCCACCCGCTGGGCCTGGCCTCCCGACAGCTGCGCCGGACGGCGTCCGGCCAGGTCGGCGGCGCCGACCTCGCCGAGCCAGCGCGTCGCGGTCTCGAGCGAGGACGCCGTCGTGGCGCCGGCGCTGCGGGGCCCGAACGCCACGTTGTCGAGCACGCTGAGGTGCGGGAAGAGCAACGGCTCCTGCGCGAGCAGCGCGACGCGGCGCTGGTGCGGGGGCACGTCGACCCGCCGCCCGGTCAGCTCGGTGTCGGTGAGGGTGCGGCCGGCGAGCGAGACGCGGCCCCGGTCCGGGACCAGCAGCCCGGCGACCACCGCGAGCACGGTCGACTTGCCGGCCCCGTTCGGCCCGAGCAGGGCGACGGTCTCGCCGCTCGCCACCTCGAGGGAGACCTCGACGTCGCGCTCGTCGACACCGAAGCTGACCTCGAGCATGCCGCCGCCGGTCACAGTGCACCCCGCCCCGGCCGGGCGAGGCCGATGACGAGCACGGCGACGACCACCAGGACCAGCGCCAGCGCGACGGCGGCGTCTGGATCGGTCTCGCGCTGCAGGTAGATCTCGATCGGCAGCGTCTTCGTGCGCCCCTCGAGGCTGCCCGCGAAGGTGATGGTGGCGCCGAACTCGCCCAGCGACCGGGCGAAGGCCAGCACCGCGCCCGAGACCAGCCCGGGCAGCACGAGTGGCAACGTGATCCTCCGGAACACGGTGGTCGGCGCCGCGCCGAGCGAGGCGGCGACGACCTCGTACCGCCGGCCCGCGGTGCGCAGCGCCCCCTCGAGACTGACCACGAGGAAGGGCAGCGCGACGAACGACTGGGCGATCACGACCGCCACCGTCGAGAACGCGATCTGGACCCCCATGGCCTCGAGGTGCTCACCGAGCAGGCCGCGCCGGCCGAACGTGTAGAGCAGCGCGAGGCCGCCGACGACCGGCGGGAGCACGAGCGGGAGCAGCACGAGCGACCGCAGCACGCCCTGCCCGCGGAACTCGGTGCGCGCGAGCACGGTCGCCATCGGGACCCCGAGCAGGATGCACACCACGGTGCTCGCCGCCGACGTCCTCAGGCTCAGCAGCAACGCGGCCCGCGAGGAGTCGGAGGTGACGAGGCCCCCGAAGTCGGCCCAGTCGACGCGCGTGACGATGGCGACCAGCGGCAGCAGCACGAAGGCCGCCCCGAGCGCGGCGGGCACGAACAGCCAGCGCGGCAGGCCCGTCGTCCGCTCCTTCGCCACGACGCGACCCTAGGGCGTGGGTCAGGGGGCGGGCGCGAAGCCCGCGTCGGCCAGCACCCGCTGGCCCTCGTCGGAGAGCACGAGCTCGACGAACTCGGCGGCGAGGTCGCCCTCCTTGCTGCTCGCGAGCGTGGTGACCGGGTAGGTGTTCACCGCCGAGGACGACTCGGGGAACTCGATGCCGAGGACGTCGTCGCCGGCCGCCCGCACGTCGGTGACGTACACCAGTCCCGCGTCACCCTCGCCCGAGGTGATCTTGCCCAGCACGTCGGTGACCTTCTGCTCCTCGCTGTCGGGCTCGAGGGTGATGCCCGCGGCGGCCGCCACGGCCTGGGACGCCGCACCGCACGGCACCTCGGGCGCACAGACGACCAGGTTGAGGTCGGGGTCGGCGAGGTCGGCGAGCGTCGCGACGCCGGCCGGGTTGTCGGGCGGCGTGACGATCTCGAGGGTGTTGGTGGCGAAGTCCTGCGGGTCCTGGCCCTGCAGGTCGTCGGCGGTGAGCTTGTCCATGGTGGCCGTGTCCGCCGAGGCGAACACGTCGCCGGGCGCCCCCTCCTGCAGCTGGGTGACGAGGTCGGAGGAGCCGCCGAAGACGAAGTCGACGGTGACGCCGTCGTGCTCGGCCTCGAAGTCCTTGCCGAGCTGCTCGAAGGTCGCGGTCAACGACGACGCGGCGTAGACGGTGATCGTGGTGCCGTCGTCGTCGCCCCCGCACGCGACCAGCGTCGTGAGGGGCAGGACGAGGCCGACGGCGGCGAGGCGCAGGTGATTCACGGGGTCTCCACGATCACGTTGGTCGACTTGACGGACGCCACGATGCGCGAGCCGGGCTCGAGGCCCAGCTCGTCGGCGGCCTCGCTGCTCATCAGCGAGACCAGGCGGTAGGGGCCGCAGATCATGTCGACCTGGGCCATCACGACGTCCTTCTTGACGGCGACCACGATGCCGCCGAGCCGGTTGCGCGCACTGACGTGGGCCGCCCTGCTCCCGTCACGGCCGGGCTCGTCGGCGAGCGAGCGGGCCAGCTCGGCGAGGTCGGGGCCGGCGATGACGGTCCGTCCCGAGTCGGGGACCGCCGGCACGCGGCCGGAGTCGATCCAGCGGCGCACCGTGTCGTCGCTGACCCCCAGCACCTCGGCCGCTTCCGCAACTCGGTAGGTCGTCACCCGCCGATCATGACGCATCTGCGGCCAATACGCCACAGAACAGCCGCAGGTGCGTCAGCCAACCGCCTCGTCGGACGCGATGAGGTACCCGTCGCCGGTGTCCTCGAGGTAGAGCCGGCGCACCTCGTCCTCCACGGCCCCGTCCGCCGACGTGTAGGTCAGCGCCACGTCGACCGTGGTGTCGTCGACCGCCTCCGTGCCGCTGACCGAGACGGCGCTGATCGTCCTCCAGAACCCCTTGTAGGCGCCGTAGCTGGTACCCGCGCGGTAGCCCTCGGAGAGCAGGGAGTAGGCCGACTTGGTGTCGCTCGGCAGGTAGCCGTAGTACTCCTCGGCGAACGCCCCGGTGTCGGTCGCCGTCGAGCCCTCCTCGGCGGGCGGCACCTCCTCGGTGGGCTCCTCGACGGTGGGCTCCTCCGACGGTGACTCCTCCTCCGTGGGCGGCGTCGTCGGCTCCGACGGGTCGGTCGTGGGGTCAGGCGACGCCGTGTCGGCCGGATCGGGTGTCGAGGTCGACGTCCCACCGTCGCCGGCGGTCGGCGTGACGTCGTCGCCGTCGTCGACGAGGAGCAGCGCGCCCGCCACGATCGCGCCGAGGAGGAGCAGGGCCGCGAGCACCGGCAGCAGCCACCCCGGGCGCCGACGCGGGGTCACGGGCACCGGCCGCGCCCGCGTCGGTGTGGCCACGGGCGTCGGTTCCGGCTCGACCGCCGCGACCGGGACGGGCTCCGGGGTCGGGTCCGGGGTCGCGGCCGGGGTCACCGTCTCGGCCGTGGGGATGGGCGCGGCGAACGCGACCGTGTGCTGCGGTGCCGACCCGGCCTGCTGCTCGAGCAGGCGGTGCAGCACGTGGGCGGCGTCGGCCATCGACCACCGCGACACCGGGTCGCGGTCGAGCATCCGGCCGATCGGCTCGGTGAGGACTCCGGCGCGCTCCGGCGGCGGCACGGACTCGGAGGCGATCAGGTTGAGCAGGACGATGGCGTTGCTCTGCTCGGGGTAGGGCGCCCGGCCCTCCACCGCCCGGTAGATCGTGGCCCCGAGGGCCCAGACGTCGGCCGGGAGACCCGGCTCCTCGCCACGCGCGATCTCGGGGGCGAAGTAGGCGGGGGTGCCCATGACGAGTCCCGAGCGCGTGAGGCGGTCGTCGCCGCCGTGGGTGCGCGAGATGCCGAAGTCCATGATCTTCACGTGGTCGTCGGCGCCGACCAGGATGTTGCCCGGCTTCACGTCGCGGTGCATCGTGCCGCGCGCATGGGCTGCGGCGAGGCCGTCGGCGGCCTGCGCGGCGATCCGTGCGACGCGCAGCGGGTCCAGCGGACCCTCCTCGACGAGAATCTCGGCCAGCGTGCGGGCCTGGACGTACTCCATCACCAGCCAGTTGTGGTCGCCGTCCTCGATGGCGTCGTAGATCCGCACCACGTTGGGATGGTTCAGGGCGGCCGAGGACCGCGCCTCGCGCAGCGCGCGGTTCACGTCGGACGTCGACTCGTCCGGCAGGGTCCCGACCTGCTTGACCGCGACCATGCGTCCGAGGAGGTCGTCACGGCACAGCCAGACCGTCCCCATCCCACCGTGGCCGATGGCGCGCTCGACGGTGTAGCGCCCGGCGATGACCCTCGGGGGCATGCCCCTCCTCTGCTGCGTGGTGACGATGGTGCGCGCGACCGGTGCCGCGCGGGCCGTTCCTACTTCGACGGCTCCGGGAGGTCGCACTTCACCTTGGGGTTGACGCCCACGTAGTTCAGCGGCCCGGCCACGATCGTGAGCGCGGTGTCGCTCGCGGTCTTGCAGCTGACCTCGCGGTCGTCGCCGAAGTAGCCACGTTGCGCTGCCGCGACGACGCCGATGACCAACCAGATCACGACGAGCAGTCCGACCAGTCCTCCAGTGCCACGCATGTCGTGCTCCGTCCCGGCCGCGCAGGTCGCGACCTCAGTCCTCCGGTCTACCGGTGCTGCGGCCCCTGCGCTTCCCCCTCACATGCGTACCGCTCGGTCACGACTCGCGCATCGGGATCCGGACCTCGCACGCCTCGGCGACCTCCACGGCACGGTCGTAGCCGGCGTCGACGTGACGGATCACGCCCATCCCGGGGTCGTTGGTGAGGACCCGCTCGAGCTTCTCTGCCGCGAGCGCCGTGCCGTCGGCGACGCAGACCTGGCCGGCGTGCAGCGAACGCCCCATGCCCACGCCGCCGCCGTGGTGGAAGGAGACCCAGGTCGCCCCGGACGCCGTGTTGACCAGCGCGTTGAGGATCGCCCAGTCGGCGATCGCGTCGGAGCCGTCGAGCATCGCCTCGGTCTCGCGGTAGGGCGAGGCGACCGAGCCGCAGTCGAGGTGGTCGCGGCCGATGACGACCGGCGCCGACAGCTCACCGGAGGCCACCATCTCGTTGAACCGCAGGCCCGCGAGGTGGCGCTCCCCGTAGCCCAGCCAGCAGATGCGGGCCGGCAGCCCCTGGAAGGCGACGCGCTCGCCCGCCATCGAGATCCACTTGTGCAGCCGCGCGTTGTCGGGGAACAGCTCGAGGATCGCCCGGTCGGTGGCGGCGATGTCGGCCGGGTCACCGGAGAGCGCCGCCCAGCGGAACGGCCCCCTGCCCTCGCAGAACAGCGGGCGGATGTAGGCCGGCACGAAGCCGGGGAAGGCGAAAGCCCGGTCGTAGCCGCCCTTCCGCGCCTCGTCGCGGATCGAGTTGCCGTAGTCGAAGACCTCGGCGCCACGGTCCTGGAACTCCACCATCGCCCGCACGTGCGCGGCCATCGAGGCCTGGGCGTCCTTGGTGAAGCCCTCGGGGTCGCGGGCCGCGGCGTCGGCCCAGTCCTCGACCGCGAGCCCCACCGGCAGGTAGGAGAGCGGGTCGTGGGCCGAGGTCTGGTCGGTGACGACGTCGATCGGCGCCCCGGTCTCGAGCAGCAGGGGGAACACCTCGGCGGCGTTGCCCAGCAACCCGATCGAGAGCGGACGCCGGGCGTCGCGGGCGGCCACCGCACGGGCCACGGCGTCCTCGACGGAGTCGGCCTGCTCGTCGAGGTACCGGTGCTCGATCCGGCGCGTGATGCGCGCCTGGTCGACGTCCACGCAGATCGCGACGCCGTCGTTCATCGTGACCGCCAGCGGCTGCGCGCCGCCCATGCCGCCCAGCCCGGCCGTCAGCGTGATGGTGCCGGCCAGGGTCCCGCCGAAGCGCTTGTCGGCCACGGCGGCGAAGGTCTCGAAGGTGCCCTGCAGGATGCCCTGGGTGCCGATGTAGATCCAGGAGCCGGCCGTCATCTGCCCGTACATGGTGAGGCCGAGGTCCTCGAGCCGGCGGAACTCCTCCCAGTTCGCCCAGTCGCCGACCAGGTTGGAGTTGGCGATGAGCACCCGCGGCGACCACGGGTGGGTCTTCATGACGCCGACCGGACGGCCCGACTGCACCAGCAGGGTCTCGTCGTCCGCGAGGGTCGTGAGGCTGCGCACGAGGGCGTCGTACGACGGCCAGTCGCGTGCGGCCTTGCCGGTGCCGCCGTAGACCACGAGATCCTCGGGACGCTCGGCGTTCTCGGGGTCGAGGTTGTTCATCAGCATCCGCAGCGGCGCCTCGGTCTGCCAGGACCGCGCCGTCAGCTGCGTCCCGCGCGCCGCGCGGACGGGCAGGCGCGGGTTCGTGCCCTCGATGTCGTGGCTCATGCCAGTGCTCCGATCGTGTCCTCGACAGCCTTCACGACCGCGCCCGAGGCGACCAGCCCCACAGCGGTCTCGATCTCGGGGGCCAGGTGCCGGTCGGGGCCCGGCGCCGAGACGCCGTTCGCGCGCAACAGGGTCACCACCGCGGCGGTCCCCGGGGCCGGCACCAGGGGGGCGCGCAGCTCGAGCGCCCGCGCCGCCGTCATCACCTCGATGGCGACCACCCGCGTGAGCCCGTCGACCGAGCGGCGCAGCTTGCGCGCAGCCGACCAGCCCATCGACACGTGGTCCTCCTGCATCGCGCTCGAGGGGATCGAGTCCACCGAGGCCGGCACCGCGAGCCGCTTCAGCTCCGAGACGATCGCGGCCTGCGTGTACTGCGCGATCATCAGCCCGCTGTCGACCCCGGGGTCGTCGGCCAGGAACGGCGGCAGTCCGTGGTTGCGGAACTTGTCGAGGAACCGGTCGGTGCGCCGCTCGCTCATCGACGCGACGTCGGCCGCGGCGATGGCGAGGAAGTCGAGCACGTACCCGACCGGCGCGCCGTGGAAGTTGCCGTTCGACTCGACCCTGTCGCCGACGACGACGGGGTTGTCGACGGCCGAGGCGAGCTCGCGCCCTGCCACCACGGACGCGTGGGACGCCGTGTCGCGCGCTGCGCCGTGCACCTGCGGGGCGCACCGCAGCGAGTAGGCGTCCTGCACCCGGTTGCAGTCGGGGCCACGGTGCGAGGCCACCACGCCCGAGTCGGCGAGCAGCCGCACCAGGTTGGACGCCGACGCCGCCTGCCCCGGGTGCGGACGCAGCGCCTGCAGCTCGGCGGCGAAGACCCGGTCGGTGCCGAGCTGGCCCTCGACCGACATCGCCGCGGCGACGTCGGCGGTGCGCAGCAGCAGGTCGAGGTCGTGCAGCGCGAGCACCAGCATGCCGAGCATGCCGTCGGTGCCGTTGATCAGCGCCAGCCCTTCCTTGGCCGCCAGCTCGACGGGCACCAGCCCCACGGCCGCCAGGGCCTCGGCGGCCGGGACGAGAGCGCCGCTCGCGTCACGCACCGGCCCCTCGCCCATGAGCGCCAGGGCGCAGTGCGACAACGGCGCCAGGTCGCCGGAACAGCCGAGCGACCCGTACTCGTGCACCACCGGTGTGATGCCGTGGGTCAGCAGGCCCGCCAGCAGCAACGCCGTCTCCCGCCGGACGCCGGTGCGCCCGGTCGCGAGCGTCGAGAGCCGCAGCAGCATCAGCGCCCGCACCACCTCGCGCTCGACCTCGGGGCCGGAGCCGGCCGCGTGGGAGCGGACCAGCGAGCGCTGCAGCTGCGTGCGCAGCTCGGGCGCGATGTGCCGCGTCGCGAGGGCGCCGAAACCGGTCGAGACGCCGTAGGCCGGGGTCTCACCGGCAGCGAGCGCCTCGACGACCTCGCGGGCGCGGTCGACCGCCGCCAGGGCCTCCTCCGAGAGCGTCACTCCCGCGCCGCCGCGGGCAACTGCGACGACGTCGTCCGGACTGACGGGACCGGTACCGACCACCACGTTCTGCATGGGCCCATCCAACGCCTGACCCGGTGCGGGTGCCAGGCCGGGATCCGCCGGCGCCCGATCGGCGCCTTACGTTCGATGGGGTGAAGCGCGAGACGGGAGTCACAACAGGGGTCGATCCGGGGGTATCCTGCCGATACCCGCCAGGTACGTCAGGTCTGACTAGACCAGTGGGTACGGGGGATCGACTCGGGTACCGCCCCGGCACTGCAGTCCATGCCAATCTCGACTCCCTCCAGCACCATCCCCCCACATCTAGGAGCTCCCATGCGCCGCGTACTCCCCGTCGCCGTCGCAGCGGTCGCGCTACTCGCGTCCACCCTGCCCGCCCAGGCCATCGCGCCGACGTCCCACGGCGTCGACTCGACCAAGGCCGCCGCCAGCGCCAGCGAGAGGCGGATCAAGACCGACTTCCTGCTGAGCTCGAGCGCGTTCGGCTCGCGCATCTCCGGCGGGTCGATCCCCGCCGGTTCCGGCGAGACCAGCGACATCATCATCGGCTGCCAGCGCTACGTCGGGAAGATGAAGCGCAACTACATCGACTCCACCGTCGTGCCGGGCCTCGGCACCATCGAGGGCGTGCGCACCAAGCTGTGGACCGACAAGGTCGGCAACAAGGTCGCGTCCCACTCGCTGCACTCGATCGCCGCCATCACGCTGGCCAACACCCCGCTCGGCAAGCTCGCGATCACGGGCGTCGAGTCCGAGAGCGAGGCGTTCAACAAGGGCGGCACGTTCGGCGCGAAGGTGCGCAACACGGTCGCCGGCATCGCCTACACGGCTCCGGGCACCACCACGCCGGTGGGCCTCTCGATCCCCGCGCCCAACCAGCCGGTCGAGATCCCCGGCCTGATCAAGATCAGCCTCGGTCAGTCGATCAAGGAGGTCGACAAGAACCACGCCGCCGCCCTCGGCGCGGTGCTGCGCATCAAGATCATCCCGAGCGACACGGTCATCACCATCTCGCGCACGCCGCACCCGCATCGAGCGCACCCTGAGCACGGGCCTGTTCAACGGCTACGGCGCGGGCCTCGAGGTCGAGGTGCTCGGCGACATCGCCAAGGTCGGCAAGAACGCCTACCAGCACATGCCGTGCATGGGCACCGACGGCGACAACCTGGTCAACACGGCCGCGAGCGCCGACCTCGACCCGGTCGCCGAGACCGGCGCCCTCGCCGGTGTGGTCAACGCCGTCCGCAAGGGCAAGCGGGCCCGTGGCACCAGCGCCGGCGCGGTCGCCGACGTCTCGCTGCTCGGCGGCATGCTCAAGATCGCGGTCGTCCGCGGCGTCGCCACCGTTCGCCGGCTGGCGGGCGGGACCCTCGTCCGCAGCTCGCAGGGCTCCACCGTGGGCGGCATCGTCTACAACGGCGACGAGTACACGCTCGACGCCCTCGGTGACCTCGAGATCCCCGGCGTGGCCAAGCTCGACGGCCGCGTCGTGCAGAACACCCCGCAGGGCCTGAAGGTGATCGGCCTCCGGGTGACCCTGCTCGACGGGTCCCTGTCGGTGATCGACCTCGGGGTCGCCCAGGTCGGCATCAACGCCCGCAAGCGGAGCTGACCCGGCTCGCACCGCCGTACGTCCGCCCGTCGTCCCCCTGGGACGGCGGGCGGAGTCGTTTTCTTCCTCTACTGTGCGTCCAGGGGCAACCCGCGTCAGCGCTGACACATGGGAGAACGCAGTGATGATCGAACGCCGCACCAGACCGTGGCGCCGCCACGCCCGACTCGCCGGTTCCGGCGTCCTCGCGCTCGCGGTGGTCGGGGTCGCGCTGTCCCTGCCGTCGTCGGCCGGCGGCAGCACCCTGTCGCTGCGCGAGGACAACGAGGCGCTCAAGGCCGCCGCCGGCCTGCCGCACGTCGACCCGCCCGGCACGCCGCTGCACACGCACAACCCGAAGTACGACAACTTCCTCGCCCGCAGCGGCGAGACCGGCGCCGAGGTGGCCGACCCCACGACCGCCGTCCAGGCGCGGGCCGCGGCCGACTACGTCGCCTCCGAGCGCGCCCTGCCGGACCCCGAGCTCACCACCGTCCCGCTCCGCTCGCCGCGGCTCCAGTCCCCGGAGAACCGGTACGCGATGGCCGGCGGCTGCTACGTGCTCAGCCCGAAGCCCGGCACCTACCTCAAGCGCGGGAGCGACGGCCTCGGCCTCCGGCAGGTCAGGCTGCGCAACGCCACCCGCTTCCGGTTCAAGGCCACGGCCCTCGGCAGCTACCTGCTCTACAGCCACCAGCGGAAGTTCCTCGCCGCGCCGCGACGACGGCGGCCCGGCGATGGCCGGCGCGCCCAGCCCGGACGCCGACTGGACCGTCCGCAGGACGCCGCCAAGGGCTTCACCTTCGTGCTCGAGGGCGGCCGCGGACTGGTCGCGAAGGGCTCGACGCTGAGCATCGGCGCCACGCCGACGCCGTTCGCACTCGCGGAACATCGACCCCTGCCTGGCCTACCCCGAGGCCGGATCGAACATCAGCGGCGACCCCCACGCCGGCGTCACCTCGTTCCAGGAGGTGCGCGGCTACGTCGACGCCCACACCCACGGCATGGCCTACGAGTTCCTCGGCGGCCGCGCCCACTGCGGCAAGCCGTTCGACCGGTACGGCGTGCCGTACGCCCTGGTCGACTGCCCCGACCACATGGCCAACGGGGCGGGCGCCGTCCTCGAGACGTTCCTCTCGAACGAGCCCACCCACGACCCGGTCGGCTGGCCGACGTTCAAGGACTGGCCCTCGCCGCACTCCCTCACCCACGAGGGCACCTACTACCGCTGGATGGAGCGCGCCTGGCGCGGCGGCGAGCGGCTGTTCGTCAACCTGCTCGTCGAGAACAACAAGCTGTGCGAGATCTACCCGCTCAAGAAGAACAGCTGCGACGACATGGACTCGATCCGCCTGCAGGCCAAGCGGATGCACCAGTTCCAGGACTACATCGACGCCCAGTTCGGCGGCCCCGGCAAGGGCTTCTACCGGATCGTGAAGACACCCTTCGAGGCCCGCCGGGTGATCAACGCGGGCAAGCTGGCCGTGGTCATGGGCATCGAGACCAGCATCCCCTTCGGCTGCACCTTCAAGGCGGTCGCCGGTAACGACGTCCCGGCGTGCACCAAGGCAGACATCACGAAGCAGATCGACGAGATGCACAAGATGGGCGTGCGTCAGATGGAGCTGGTCAACAAGTTCGACAACGCCCTCGCGGGCGTCGCCGGCGACGCCGGCACCACCGGCGTCATCGTCAACGGCGCGAACTTCCTCGAGACCGGCAGCTTCTGGGACATGAAGACCTGCTCGGACCCGAACACCGTGGACGCCGACAACCCGCAGTACGCCTTCCCCGACACGGTTCCCGAGCAGGACGCCATCTTCGGCGCCATCGGCCAGCTCTTCGGCGGCCCGCTGCCCGCGGTCCCGCTCTACCCGCCGCCGGCCCACTGCAACTCGCGCGGCCTCACCTCGCTCGGCGAGCACACCATCGACCAGCTGGTGAAGCACGACATGCTCTTCGACCCCGACCACCTCAGCGTCGCCGCGCGCAAGGCCGCGATGGACCACATCGAGGACATCGACTACCCCGGCGTGCTGTCGAGCCACTCGTGGTCGACCCCCGACACCTACCCGCGCATCTACAAGGCGGGCGGCTTCATCACGCCGTACGCCGGCGACTCCACCGGCTTCGTCGACAAGTGGCGCACCCACGTCGGCTGGGCCGACAAGCGCTACTACTGGGGCATCGGCTTCGGCGCCGACATCAACGGCCTCGGCGCGCAGGGCGACCCCCGCGGCGCCGGCGTGCCCAACAAGGTGACCTACCCGTTCCGGGGCCTCGGCGGCATCAGCGTCAGCAAGGAGCGCGACGGCAAGCGCGTCTGGGACATCAACAAGGACGGCGTCGCGCAGTACGGCCTCTACCCCGACTGGATCCAGGACCTGACCAAGGTCGCCGGCGCCGGCAAGAAGGCCGACGGCAAGGCGATCTTCGACGACATGACCCGCGGAGCCGAGGCCTACCTGCAGATGTGGGAGCGCGCCGTCGGCATCGCCCCCGACTCCTGCCGCAACCCCGGCCTGCGCAAGAGCGTCGCCCAGGTGAAGGCGCTCGTGCGCACGGGGATGACGACCCAGCAGGTGATGACGCGCGTCGGCCAGCCCTTCGAGCGCCTCGGCACCAGCTACGGCGTCTGCGCCACCGCCCCCGGCAAGCCCCGGGTCATGGTGCACGTCCAGTTCTCGCCCCGCGGTCGGGTCACCTCGGTCGCCTGACCACCCCGTGGAGGTCGAGGAGGCCGGTGGAGGTCGAGGAGGTCGAGGAGGCCGGTGGAGGTCGAGGAGGCCGGCCACGGCCGTCACGAGACCACCGCAACCGGAACGGCCACCCAGTGCAGGTCGAGGAGGCCGGCCACGGCCGTCACGAGGCCACCGCAACCGCCACGGCCACCCCGTGGAGGTCGAGGAGGCCGGTCACGGCCGTCACGAGACCACCGCAGCCGAACGGCCACCCGGTGGAGGTCGAGGAGGCCGGTCACGGCCGTCACGAGACCACCGCAGCCGGAACGACCACCCACCACGACGCCGTCGACCTCACCCGGTCTCGCGACGGTTCCTAGCGGAACCTCCTCGACCCCCACCCCGTGAGCGGAACCTCCTCGACCCCCACCCCGTGGCCGGAACCTCCTCGACCCCCACCCCGCCAGCGGAACCTCCTCGACCCCCACCCCGTGAGACCTCCCCGCCCCACCCGGTTACCAGCCAGTAGGATTCTTCTCACCCCAGGGGGCAACCTCGGCAACGCCCCTGGCCAATAGGCTCAGGGCGCCCTCCGGCCCGACCCCTGGGGGCAGCCGAACGAGTGGAGCCCACCGCATGCAGATCGTCGCCATTGTCATCGCCCTGGCCCTGACGGCCGTCGCCGTCGTGGTCACCACCATGGCGGTCCGTCAGATGCTGGCGGTGATGAGGCAGGGCCAGCCCGTGCTCGGCCGGCGCGACCAGCCGGGCCGGCGCACGTGGAACATGGTCAAGGAGACCTTCGGCCACACGCGCATGCTGCAGTGGACGTGGGTCGGCATCATGCACTGGTTCGTCTACCTGGCGTTCATCGTGCTCAGCTCGGCCGTCTTCACCGGCTACTTCCAGCTGTTCGACCCCGAGTTCGCGCTGCCGCTCATCGGCCACTTCTTCCTCTTCGAGTGGCTCAGCGAGGGCATCGGCCTGCTCGGCACGGTCGGCATCGTCTTCCTGATCATCTACCGCCAGCTCCACCACCCGCGCAGCCAGGGCCGCGGCAGCCGCTTCTTCGGCTCCAACTTCAACTACGCCTACTTCGTCGAGGCCATGGCGCTGCTCGAGGGCTCGGCGATCCTCTTCATCCGCGGCGCGGAGTACAACCTCGGCCAGATCGAGAGCGACCACCCCGAGGACTTCGACCGGTTCCACTTCCCGATCAGCTCCACCTTCGGCAACCTCTACCCCGACGGCATCGAGGGCAACGAGGGCACGCTCGAGAACATCATCATCGGCATCGCGCTGTTCAAGATCGTGCTGGCGATGGTGTGGCTGATCTTCATCTCGCGCAACCTCGTCATGGGCATCGCGTGGCACCGCTTCACCGCGTGGCCCAACATCTGGTTCAAGCGCGAGGCCTCCGGCCGCACGGCGCTCGGGGCGGTCAAGCCCCTGACCAGCGAGGGCAAGGTCGTCAGCCTCGACGACATCGAGGACCTCGACGAGGACTCCTCGCTCGGCGTCGGCAAGTTCGAGGACTTCTCCTGGAAGGGCATCCTCGACTTCACCACCTGCACCGAGTGCGGCCGCTGCCAGTCGCAGTGCCCGGCGTGGAACACCGAGAAGCCGCTCTCCCCCAAGCTCCTCATCACCGGCCTGCGGGACCACGCCTACGCGATGGCCGCGGGCGAGGAGTCGGCGAAGGGCCGCTCCCTGGTCGGCGCCGGCGACCGTGAGGCCCACGGCGACGGGTCCGACGAGCGCGTCGACGACTGGTTCTACAACCCCGAGGGCGGCGACTTCGTCATCGACGAGGACGTGCTCTGGTCGTGCACCTCGTGCGGCGCCTGCGTGCAGCAGTGCCCCGTCGACATCGAGCACGTCGACCACATCATCGACATGCGCCGCTACCAGGTGCTGGTGGAGTCGAACTTCCCCGCCGAGCTCAACGGCCTCTTCAAGGGCCTGGAGAACAAGGGCAACCCGTGGAACATGTCGTCCTCGGCGCGTCTCGACTGGGCCAAGGGCCTCGACTTCGAGGTGAAGGTCGTCGGCGACACCATCGAGTCCCTCGACGAGGTCGACTGGCTCTTCTGGGTCGGCTGCGCCGGCGCCTACGAGGACCGCGCCAAGAAGACGACCCGCGCCGTCGCCGAGCTGCTCGACATCGCCGGCGTCTCGTTCGGCGTCCTGGGCAACGGCGAGACCTGCACGGGTGACCCGGCTCGCCGCGCCGGCAACGAGTTCGTGTTCCAGGGCCTCGCCCAGCAGAACGCCGAGGTGCTCACCGAGGCCAAGGCGAAGAAGGTCGTCTCGACCTGCGCCCACTGCTTCAACACGCTCAAGAACGAGTACCAGGAGTTCGGCCTCGAGCTCGAGGTCGTGCACCACACCCAGCTGCTGAACCGCCTCGTCAAGGACGGCAAGCTCACGCCGGTCAAGGACGGCGCCGGCGCCCACAAGCGCTCGATCACCTACCACGACCCCTGCTACATCGGTCGCCACAACGGCGTCTACTCGCCCCCGCGCGAGCTGCTGCAGGTGCTCCCCGGCGCGCAGTACGTCGAGATGGAGCGCAACAGCGAGCGGTCCTTCTGCTGCGGCGCCGGCGGCGCCCGCATGTGGATGGAGGAGAACATCGGCGAGCGGATCAACGTCAACCGCACCGTCGAGGCCGTCGGCACCGGCGCCGACCAGATCGCCGTCGGCTGCCCGTTCTGCCGCGTGATGCTCTCCGACGGCCTCACCGCCCAGCAGGCGAAGGGCGAGGCGCGCGAGGAGGTCGAGATCCTCGACGTCGCCCAGATGCTCCTCGCCTCGGTCAAGGGCGAGCAGGCCACCAAGTACGCCCCCGGTGGCGCTCCCAAGGACGACGCGCCCGCCGCGAAGAAGTCCGCCGCCGGCGGACGACGACGACGTCGCCACCAAGGCCGAGCCCGAGGCCGGCGACGAGACGATCACCGACGACACCGTCGTCGACACCGAGGACGCCGGTCCGGCGGCCAAGGCGTCCGGCGGCTCCTCGCTCTTCGACGACGACGCCCAGGCCGACGACGCCGCGACGCCGCCGAGCGAGAAGCCGGCCGAGAAGCCGGCCGAGAAGCCGGCGGCCAAGAAGGAGTCCGGGTCGCTGTTCGACGACCCGGAGCCCGAGGCCGACGTCGAGCCCGCCGAGAAGCCCGGAGGCCGCCGAAGGCCGAGCCGGAGACGAAGGCCGGCGGCTCGCTGTTCGACGTCGACGAGGACGACGAGGTCGAGACCGCGACCGAGGCCGAGTCCGAGCGGAGGCCGAGGCACCGGCGAAGCCGGCCGCTGCGAAGGAGTCCGACCTCGGCTCCGGCGGATCGCTCTTCGACGTCGGTGGCGACGACGAGCCCGAGCCCGAACCGGCCGCCAAGGCGGAGCCCGCCCCGGCCGAGGAGAAGGCCGAGCCCGCGCCGAAGGCCGAGCCGCACACCCGAGCCGACCGCCGACCTCGGCTCCGGCGGCTCCCTCTTCGACATCGCCTCCCCCGACGCCGCGGACGTCACGACGCAGCCCGCGAAGTCCGAGGAGACCGCCGAGCCCGCGGAGGCCGAGAAGGCCGACCAGCCCGCGGAGGGCGAGAAGGCCGACCAGCCCGCGGAGGGCGAGAAGGCCGACCAGCCCGTGGAGGTCGAGGAGGCCGGCCACGGCCGTCACGAGACCCCCGAGCCGGACGACCAGCCCGAGCCCGACGCAGAGAAGCCGGCCGCAGCCTCGTCCGGCTCGGCCAGCGTGCCGGGCACGGAGATCCCCGAGAGCGGGTCCCTCTTCGACCTGCCGGAGCCCGAGGCCACCACGGTGGCGTCGAAGCCCGCCGAGCCGGCGGAGACGACCGAGCCGGACGACGCCGCCGACCCCGCGGACGCCACCGAGCCGGACGACGCCGCTGACCCCGCGGACGCCGCCGACCCTATGGAGGTCGAGGAGGCCGGCCACGGCCGTCACGAGACCACCGAGCCGGACGACCAGCCCGAGCCCGAGGACGCTTCCGAGGCCGAGACCCAGGACGCCGACCAGCCGACCGGCGCCACGTCGTCCGGCACCGCGATCGTCCCCGGCTCGGAGATCCCGGAGAGCGGCTCACTGTTCGACATCCCGGAGCCCGAGGCCACCACCGTCGCGGCGAAGCCGGCGGCCGAGGACAAGGCCGAGCCGGAGCCCGAGCCGGAGCCCGAGCCGGAGCCGGAGCCGGAGCCCGAGCCCGAGCCAGAGCCGGAGCCGGAGCCCGAGGACAAGGCCGAGCCCGAGGCCGAGCCCGAGGACAAGGCCGAGCCCGAGCCGGAGCCGGACCCGGAGCCCGAAACCCAGGACGAGGCCGAGCCGCAGTCGCATGACGAGCCCGAGCCCGCCCCGGCGCAGGACGAGGACACCGCCGAGACGGCCACCGGCGGCGCTGCCCTCAGCGCTGCTGCCACGTTCGCAGCGGCGGACGACGACGCGCCCGCCGCCACCGACGAGCCGCCTGCCGAGACCGAGGACGACAGCGCAGACGAGCCTGAGCCCGAGGCGGCCGAGCCCGAGCCCGAGCCCGAGGCCCAGGCCCCCGAGGAGTCCGACGAGTCCGACGAGTCCGAGGAGTCCGAGGAGTCCGAGAAGACCGAGGACCAGCCGAGGCCGCCGAGCTCCGGCGAGGCCCACACCCCGCGCACCGACGCCGAGATCGGCGAGGGCTCGCTCTTCGACCTCTGACCCCGTCCGTCGCCAGGTCGAACCCGTGGGCAGCCTGGCTGCCCACGGGTTCGACCTTGTCGGTGGCCGCGTCAACCGCGGAGGCCGGTCGCGCGTCGTCCTGGTGTGAGAGCCCTTGCCCTGGCCGTGTGCGGGCTGCTGCTCGCCGGCTGCACCGACGCGCCGCTGCCGTCCTCGCCCACGCCCACCTCGGAGACCATCTCGAAGACCACCCCGGCGACCAGGCCGCCGGACCGGTCACCCACGCCGTCACCCACCGAGCCGGACCGCCCACGGGTGCACCGCTCGGGCGACCCCAGGGTCGACGTGCCGGACGTCGTCGGCCTTCCGTTGCGCCGCGCCGCCGGACGTCTCACCCGGGGCTCGGTGACGCCCTCGTGGTCGACGGCGTCCCGCGGGCCGTGCGGCCGTCCGGCGACGGTGGTGAGCCAGCGGCCGCGTGAGGGGCGGGTGGCGTACCTCGCCAACGTCAGCCTCGAGGTCGTCGTCGGCCGCTGCGCACTCCCGCCGGGGCTGCGGGCGATCGGGCAGGTCTTCCGTGACTTCGCGCGGGGCGGGCCGGTCCCCCGGCTCGCGGAGCGTCCGCTGCTGCTCGTCGGGCACGAGGTCGTCGCCGTCCTCGAGCCGTCCCGGGCTGCGAGCCCGGCAGCCTGGCAGGGCTGCCCGTCGCGGTTCCTGTACGCCGCGCGGGTCTGCCCGTTCTCGGCGACCGGCGTCGTCGGCGCGGGTCGGGTGCGGGTGGCGGCGGCGCCGCCTGCCCATGCGTGCCTGCACGAGTCGCGGCTGCTCCCGGCCGGCCTCGCGAGGCTCCGCACGGTCACCCTCACCCGCGTCGGGGACTGCGTCGGCGGGGGCGCCGTCCAGCTGTTCGTGGACGGCGTCGGGCGGATCGTCGCGGCCGACGTGGTGCTCCCGGAGCCCTAGGCGCCCGGACCGCCCGGCCGCGAATGGCCGTCAGCGCTCCGGAGGAGGCAGGTCGTCGGCGGAGTCGACGTGCTCAGGGACCTTGAGCGGCTTCACGCGCGTCCACGCGAAGAAGGCGAGGCCGACCACGAGCATGCCGAGCCCGGCCCACAGGTTGGCGTCGACGCCGTTGCTCGCCTCGCCCCCCTCGTCGCCGGCGACGAATCGCGTGACGACGAGGATGACGCCGTAGGTGCCCAGCAGGGCCCCGATGACGTTGCGGATGTCGAGCGCTCCGGCGGTGTGCTTCTTGTTCTCGGCCATGACCACTCCTAGAAGACCACGTTGAGCACGACGACGAGGGCGAGCGCGAGGCCGGCGAGCGGCAGCGTGCGCCGGTACCAGGGGTAGCCGGCCTCGTCGGCGTCGACGAGGTCCTCCTTCGGTGTCTCCGACCACACCAGCCCGCGCAGCTCGGAGTCCGGCTTCGGCTCGGTCACGAGCGACACCACCACCGAGAGGACGACGTCCACGACGAACGCCACGCCTGCGGCGAGGAACGACGCGCCCTGACCGTCGACCCCGATCACGCCGAGGCTCGCGGAGCCGAACGCGTCCTCGCTGAGGAACGCCACCAGCACGGCGCTCAGGGTGCCGGCGACGAGCCCGACCCAGCCCGCCGTCGCCGTCATCCGCTTCCAGAACATGCCGAGGATGAAGGTCGCGAAGAGCGGGGCGTTGAAGAAGCCGAACAGGGTCTGGAGGTAGTCCATGATGTTGGAGAAGTTGGACGCCAGGCCGGCGGTGAAGATGGCGATGACGGTGGCGGCGACGGTCGCGAGCCGGCCGACCTTCAGGTAGTAGCCGTCGTCCTTGTCCTTCACCGCGTAGGTCTGCCACAGGTCGTAGCTGAAGACGGTGTTGAACGCCGAGATGTTCGCGGCCATGCCGGCCATGAACGCCGCCAGCAGGCCGGCGATCGCCACGCCCAGCAGGCCGTTGGGCAGCAGGTCCCGCATCAGGTAGAGCAGCGAGTCGTTGAAGGTGACGCCCTCGCCCGACGAGCCGCCCGGCGGCGCGCCGCCGGCCTTGACGTCGGCGATCTCGGTGACGGCGACCGCGGCGATCATGCCGGGAAGGATCGTGATGAACGGGACCAGGATCTTCGGGAACGAGCCGATCACCGAGGTCTTGCGCGCCGAGGAGATCGAGTCCGACGCCATGGCGCGCTGCACCTCGACGAAGTTCGTCGTCCAGTAGCCGAACGACAGCACGAACCCGAGGCCGAAGACGATGCCGATGACCGAGAGCAGGTCGTTGTCGAAGCCGGTGAGGTTGTTGCCCGGCCACGAGTTGAGCTGCTGCTCCGCGGCGGTCGGGTCGGGGGCGGCGTCCTTGATCTTGTCCTGCAGACCGTCCCACCCGCCGATCTGGTGCAGCCCGATCAGCGTCAGCGGCAGCAGCGCCGCCACGATCACGAAGAACTGCAGCACCTCGTTGTAGATGGCCGCGCTGAGCCCGCCCAGGGTGATGTAGGTCAGGACGACGATCGCGGCCACGACGAGCGAGACCCACAGCTGCCAGCCGAGCATCGCCTTGATGATGCTGGCGAGCAGGTAGAGGTTGATGCCGGCGATGAGCAGTTGTGCCACGGCGAACGAGACGGCGTTCACCAGGTGCGCTGTGGGGCCGAACCGGCGGAGCATGAACTCCGGCACCGAGCGGACCTTCGAGCCGTAGTAGAACGGCATCATCACGACGCCGAGGAACAGCATCGCCGGGATCGCGCCGATCCAGAAGTAGTGCACGGCCGGGAGCCCGAACTCGGCGCCGTTGGCCGACATCCCCATGATCTCGACGGCGCCCAGGTTGGCCGAGATGAAGGCGAGGCCGGTCACCCATGCGGGGAGCGAGCGCCCCGACAGGAAGAAGTCGACCGAGTCGGAGACCTGCCGCCGCGCGAGCACGCCGATCCCCAGCACGAACGCGAAGTAGATGGCGACGACCAGGTAGTCGACGGCGTCCGCGTCGATGATGGTGTCGGTGTTCAGCGCATGATTGGGGCCAGCCAGGCGCCATGTGTCGTTCCCTCCCGAAAGGTGTCAACCTCCGCAATCTAGGGAGAGCACGGCGCGCCGCCCTCACCCCGCAGGACGAGCGGCCGCGCGCAGCGCGGCGCTAGCGCTAGTTGTTGAAGACGTACACCTTGTAGTTGAGGGACGTCGCCGGGATCGTCGCTCGAGCCCGGAGTTGCAGTACCGCATCGTGATCTGGTCCTCGGTGTCGGTGGCGAGCGGGTCGATGCGCAGCGCCGCCGGCCAGTTGGCCCCGACGAACGCGAAGGGGACGGCGATGTCGCCGCTGAGCACTCCGGCGAGCGGGTGCGAGATCAACGTGCAGTTCCCGGCGGCCAGCGCGGTGAGCGAACCGCTCACGTTGCTCACCTGCCGGAACACCTCGGCGCCGGTGAGCGGGCCGACGTCGTCCGACCCGAGCATGTTGGCCAGGTTCGACGCGAGCTTGCCGCTCGACACGGCGCCGGGAGCGATCACCGGGTTCGGGTAGCTGCTGCCCGCCAGGTCGCCACCCGCGGCCACGCCGTCGATCGACGCGTCACTGCCGGCGGGCCCCGCCGGGCCGACGGGTCCGACCGGCCCGACCTCCCGGCTCCCGCAGGTCCCGTCAGCGCCCTTGAGCTGGGCCCGCGCCGACGGCGCCAGGTCAGCCGACCTTCAGGCTCTTGTCCTTCACGTCGCCGCTGTTCACGGCGTTCGGCGCGATCTGGTTCGAGTTCTTGATGATGACGCCGGCCGCGACGGCGTTCCCGCCGAGCGACACGAGGAGGGCGAGCAGGGCGACGCACATCGCCGGTGACGGGTGTCGGGTGTTCATGCCCGGAACCTAGTGAAACCGGCCAGGCTGCTCCATGGTCATTCGTGACCCCCGGGCACGAGGGAACCGATCCGCAGGTCCCGCCGGTCCTACGGCCGAGGAGGTACCACCACCCATGGAATTCGATCGAGTACGTCGCCGCGCGACGCGTCCGCCTGGTGCGTACCGCGGTGCTGCTGGGCGCTCGCCCCGGCGACGCCGAGGACGTCGTCCAGACGGCCCTGCTGCGCTGCTACCGCTCGTGGCGCCGGGTGCCCGGGCCGACAACCCGGACGCCTACGTGCACCGGGTGCTCGTCAACACGCTCAACGACGCCCGCAGCCGCCGTTGGAACGGCGAGCTGCCCACCGCCGAGCTGCCGGAGACGTCACCGCCGAGGTCGACCTCGTCGCTCGGCCTCGCCGTCCGGCGCGCCCTCGCCACCATGAGCGACGAGCACCGCGCCGTGCTCGTGCTCCGCTACTTCGCGGACCTCTCCGAGCGCGACACCGCCGAGGCGCTGGGCCTCCCGCCGGCACCGTCAAGAGCCGCACCGCGCGCGCCCTCGCCGCGCTCGGCGCCAGCGACCACCTGAAGGACGTGACGCCATGACCGAGCTGCGACGAGCAGCGCGCACGCGAGCTGCTGACCCTCGCCGGCGACACCGTGGACGTCGCCCCGGCCGGCCCGCTCGACACCTCGACCGCCGGACGGCGGCCTGGCTCCCGGTGCTCGCCGCGGCCGCTGCGGTCGTCGTCGCCGCTCGGGGTGACGGCCGTCGTCGTGACCGGTCGTGACGGCGACCGTGCCGGCGAGCCGGTCGCCGCCTCGTCGCGGCACGCCCCAGGAGGGGGCGGCCGCCGAGCAGTTCCTGGCCTTCGCCAACGGGCCGCCCGAGGGGCCGCCGACATCTTCGCCGACGACGTGACCGTCGCGGTCAACGGCGACGACATCGGACGGGCGGCGACCGGCTCGTGCTGCCGGACCGGTGGGGCACCGGCTGCGGCGAACTCGGGATCTGCGAGCCGGCCGACTGGCTCGCCTTCATCGGCTCCCAGGGCGTCTCGACCGAGCGCGCGACGGACTGCGGGCCGCCGGCAGCCCCGACGGACTCGTCGCTGCCGTCGGGCTCGCACGTCGAGGTGCTGTGGCAGGGGTGCGACAGCGTCGTCACCCTCGGCGTCCGCCCGGACGGGCTGGTCGCCACGTGGGCCTCGACCAGGCCCGTCGCCGAGGTGCCCGACGTGGTGGGCCTGGACGAGGAGCAGGCGCGCACCGAGCTCCGCGAGGCCGGCTTCGCGGTCGAGCAGTCGACCGGCGACACCGAACCGTGCTACCCCGACGGCAAGATCCTCGGTCAGGGTCCGGGAGCGGGCACCTCCGTCCCGCCCGGCAGCACCGTCACCGTCCTGGTCAACCAGGAGAGCCAGGATCCCGCGTTCTGCGGTGGCGACCCGGAGGCCCCGACCGAGGACTGAGGGCGGCCGCGACCCAGGGGCCACGGACGACGACCGCCAGACCACCGTCCGCGACCCCTGCACTCGGGTGGAGGCTCGGGACCTCCGAGTCGGAGGCTCCTCTCGCTCGCGACGCGTTCTCATGACCCGTTCGGGTCATCTTCGGCACCGCCGGATCCGCTACGGCCGCGTCGACCGCCTCTCGACATCACCTCGCGGCATGATGACATCACTGCGGGGTTGACATGACATCATCGTGATGTCAGTGTGGTGCACATGGACATCACCCCGTACGTCGACCACCTGCGTCGCGACCTCCTCGCCGCCGCGGAGGGTGCCGGCGACGAGCTGCGCAACGCCGCCGAGCGCCTCGGGTTCGCCCTCGACCCGGCGGCCCGGCTCGCCCTGATGGAGGCCATCAGCCAGGCGTGCGCCGAGATCACCGCCGAGATGCCCACCGGCGGCGTCGACGTCCGCCTCGACGGTCGCGACCTGGCGTTCGTCGTCGAGGCCTCGGCCCCGGTCCCGCCGACCGCACCCACGCCGCCGACTCCCCCGCCCGCGGCCGACGAGGACGGCGACGGCCTCACCGCCCGGATCACCCTGCGGCTCCCGGAGTCGGTCAAGACCCGCGCCGAGGACGCCGCCGCCGCGGCCGGCCAGTCCCTCAACACCTGGCTCGTCAGCGTGATCCGGCTCGCCACGCGCGAGCGCGGCGACGGCGCCATCAACGTCGACATCGACCTGTCGAGCCTGCCCGTCTTCGGCAACGACTTCCCGTTCGGACGCGGCAAGGCCCCCGGCCCCAAGCGGATGACCGGCTGGGTCTAGGCCCACCCACCACCCACGACGACCCCCGGGTCCGGCCCCTGCGCCGGTCCCGCGGACGAGCACACCCATCCACCGCCCGAGCCACCAGCCCACCAAGCCCAGCCACCCAAGGGAGCACCGCCATGAGCACCACGCACGAGGAGCACGCCTTCGAGACCCACGAGCCCATCGAGCTGTTCGTCGAGAACGGCAAGGGCGTCGTCGACCTGCAGGCCGAGGACACCACCGAGACCCGCGTGACCCTGACGGGCGCGGACGCCGGCGACGTCGTCGTCGAGCTGAGCGGCAACCGCCTGAGCATCTTGGCCCCCAAGCACCGCGGCGGGTTCCTCAGCGGCGGCGACCGCCGCCTCGACATCGCCGTGGTGCTGCCCACCGGCAGTGACGTCGTCGCGCGGCTCGGCAGCTCCGACCTCAACGCGCACGGCACCCTGGGCAACACCCAGGTGCGGGCCGGCTCCGGCGACGTCGACCTCGACACCACCGCCGGTGCCTGCCTCGTCGAGACCGGGTCGGGCGACGTCGCCATCCGCGCGACCGAGCAGCCGCTGCGGATCAAGAGCGGCTCGGGCGACGTCCTGCTCGGCACCGCGGCCGCCGAGGTGTCGATCTCGACCGGCTCGGGCGACGTCCAGATCCGCGAGAGCGCCGGCCCGACGTCGGTGAAGACCGGCTCCGGCGACCTGCTCATCGACAAGGCGCACAGCAACGTCGGCCTCACCACCGGCAGCGGCGACATGGACATCAAGGCCGTCACCAAGGGCCGGGTCCAGGTCAAGGGCGCCTCCGGCGACGTGCACGTCGGCGTCCCGGCCGGCATCCCGGTCTTCACCGACGTCTCCACGGTCTCCGGCCGCATCCACTCCACGCTCGAGGGGGCCGGCCAGCCCGAGCCGGGCGCCGACTTCCTCGAGCTCCGCGCCACCACCGTCAGCGGCGACATCGTCCTGACCCAGCTCTGACCACGACCCCACCACCCAGCAGAGGAGCACCACCATGAACAGCGCCACCGACGCGCTCGCCTACGAGCTGCGCCACACCCACCACCACGACCTCACCGCCCAGGAGCGCGCCCGCGCCGACGTCCTGGCCGGACGCCGGCGGGCCCGCCGCCACCGCCTGGCCGACCGGTTCCGCTCGGTCGCCGACCGTCTCGACTCCTGACTCGTCTCGCCCATGGGCCCAGGCCGGAGCAGACTGGTCACATGCTCCGTCGCTCCCTCACCGCCCTCGCGGCCGTCGCGGTCGTCGTCCCGCTGCTGGCAGGGGCGCCCCCGTCCGTGGCAGGCCCAGCCCCTGACCACGCCCCCGCGCACGACGCGGCCGCTCGGGCCGCGCGCGCCGCGCGTGCCGCGCACCCTGCGGCCACGGACCGGTGGACACCACGCCCCGAGCAGTACGCGGGCACCGTCACCACCACCGACCTGGCCATCCCCATGGACGACGGCGTCACCCTGCGGGCCGACCTCGTCCGGCCGACCAAGGCGAACGGCGACCCCGTCACCAAGCCGCTCCCGGTGATCATCACGATCACGGCCTACAACAAGACCGCGATCGGCGCCGGCGGCGGGCTCGCCGGGCCCACCGCGGGCTACCTGGTGAAGCGCGGCTACGCCCAGCTCTACGTCGACGCTCGCGGCACCGGCGCCAGCGAGGGCGTGTGGGGAGCCTTCAGCGCCCGCGAGGCCAAGGACTCCGTCGCCGTCGTCAACTGGGCCCACCGCCAGCCGTGGAGCAACGGCCGCTCCGGGATGGCCGGCCCGTCGTACATGGGCATCAACCAGATCTTCGCTGCGGCCGGGCACCCGAAGGGCCTCAAGGCGATCTTCCCGCAGGTCCCGGGTGCCGACGTCTACCGCGACGTCGTCGCCTCGGGCGGCCAGATCGACGTCGGGTTCATCCCGCTGTGGCTCGGCCTCGTCACCGGCGCCGGTCTCGTCCCGCCGGCCTACGGGGCGTCGGAGCCGGAGCACGGGTTCGCGTGGCTCACCGACCACCTGCTGACCGCGACCACGTTCACCGCGCCGCTGATCACCCAGGCGCTGCTCGGCGGCGACCCGGCCTACGACGGCGCGTTCTACCGGACGCGGTCGCCCATCAACGTCGTCGACCGGGTGCGGGTGCCGACGTTCCTCGTCAGCGGCGAGTACGACCTGTTCCAGCGCGGCACCCCGCTGCTCTTCGAGCGGCTGCAGGCGCACGGCGTCCCGACGAAGATCATCACCGGTCCGTGGGACCACCTGGAGGGCTCGTCCGGAGCGGAGGTCGGCCGGGCGGGGTACGGCACCCTGTCCGAGCTGCAGCTGCGGTGGTTCGACCACTACGTCCAGGGCCGCAGGAACGGCAAGCTCGGCCAGATCGCACCGTTCACCTACTTCGAGCAGGGCTCCAACCGCTGGGTCCGCACCCGGGCCTACGTCGACCGAGACCTCGACGCCACCTCGTTCCGGCTCTCGGGCGACGCCTCGCCCGGTGGCAACGGCCGGCTCGTCCGCCGGGGCGCGAGGAGCGGTACCGCCGTGGTGCCCGCGCTGCCGGTGACCGGCCTCTGCACCCGGTCGGCCAACCAGTGGACCGCGGGCGTGATGCACCAGGTGTGGCCCGACAACCCGTGCCTCACGCACAACGACCTCAACGACTACGGCGGCGTGGTGTACGAGACGACGCGGCTGAAGCAGAGGCTCCGGTTCCAGGGGCCCGATCAACGCCCGGCTCTACGCCTCGACCCCGACCGGCGACGGCATGTTCTCGGTGAGCGTCTCCGACGTCGCACCCAACGGGACAGGTCTCCCGCCTGACGGGCGGCTGGCAGGTGATCGCCCACCGCGCCCTCGACCGGAGGCGCTCGCGGTACCTCGACGGCGAGCTGATCCAGGCCTACCACCCGTTCACCCGGGCGGCGAAGGACGAGGCTCGGTGCCGGCAAGGTCGCACCGATCGACGTCGAGATCTTCCCGACCGGCGCGGCGATCAAGCGCGGCCACCGGCTGCGGATCAGCATCCAGGCCTTCGACGTGCCGCACCTGCTCTCGCCGGCCCCCGACCTGCCCGGCCAGCTGGCCCCGCTGACGGTCTACACCTCGAAGCGGTACCCGTCGGTGCTGACGGTGCCGACGCGCTGAGTCTGCATCTCAGGACGGGCACGCGCGCGTTCGCGGCACCTCGACCACCGTGGTCAGCACCCGCCCGTTCGAGGCGCCCTCGGGGCCGTAGTCGTTGGTGACGACGTGGAGCGTGCGGCCGTCGGCGCCGCCGAGCACGCACGAGAACGCGGGCTGCCCGGTCGGCACGGTGTCGAGGACCTCGCCGCCCTCGGCGACCCGGCGGCACCACTGCTGCGGCACGCTGGCGTACCAGATGGCGCCGTCGGCGTCCGCGCAGATCCCGTCGGGCGCGGCCCCCGGCCCGAGGTCGGCCCACACGCGGCGGTCGACCAGGTCGACCCCGCCGTCGCCGCTCTCCTCGATCGTGAACGCCGTGAGCCGGTCGGCGTGCGACTCGGCCACCACCAGGGTCCGGCCGTCGTCGACGAGCGCCATGCCGTTGGGGAACCAGACGTCGCCGGCCAGGTCGAGGGTGCGGCCACCGGGCAGGACCACCGCCGACCACCCCGGCGACCGGCTCCTCCCACGGCATCGAGCCCGGCATGTCGACCCAGGCACGGCCCCGCGCGTCGACGGCGATCTCGTTGAACGCCCGGCCCGGTTCGCCGTAGGCCTCGAGCCCCGGGCCGACGCGGACGCCGTCCGGTGTCGTGACGACGAGCCGCCCGTCGGGCAGCCAGTCGATCGAGAACGGGAGCCCGTCGACGCGGGTCACCACCTCGCGCGAGCCGTCGGCCGCGAACACGAGCACCTCACCCGCGAGCCAGTCGCACATCCAGAACCGGCCGTCGTGCCAGCGGGGCGACTCGCCCATGCCGATGCCGGTCGCGAAGACCTCGAGGTCGCTCATGACGTGTCGACCCGTCGGGCGACCGACACTCATCGGGCGGCGCGGAGCGGAGTCAGGACCTCATGGCGACGCCGAGGCGCCAGTATCCCATGAACGCCACCTGCTGCCGGTCGATGCCGACCTCGGTGACGAGCGCGCGACGCAGTCCGGTGACGACCTTCGACTCCCCGGCGATCCAGGCGTACAGACCGGGGTGCGGGGCGCCGGCGACGACGTCCTCGCCGGAGGAGGAGTACGTCGGCGTCTCCCACAGGTCGGGGTCGACCTCGTCGACCTCGGGGACGACGACCGCGGCTCCGAGGTGGCTCAGGACGGCCGCCTGCAGCGCGGCGCCGCGGGGTCCGCCCTCCCGCGGCAGCCAGGTGAGCGTGACGCCGTCCGGGTGCGTCAGGTCGAGCACGTCGGCGGCCACCGGCACCTCGAGGAACACCGCGACCCTGCGCGTCGTCGTCCAGCTGCTCGAGGATCGCCGCGACCGCCGGCACCGCGGTCTCGTCGCCGACGAGCAGCAGGGACGTCGCGTCCCCCGGCACGAACTCGATGCCGCCGTAGGGGTGCCCCCTGCGCGGCGCCATCACCGCGATCCTGTCCCCGACCCGGGCGCCCGCACCCCAGGCGCCGGCGGGTCCGCACTCCCCCTCGTGCACGACGATGTCGACCACGACGCGCGTCTCCGGCTCCCTCGCCCCGCACGGCGCGCAGGGTGTAGGTCCGCAGGTGCCCCCGCTCCGCCACCGGCCGCTCGAGCCAGGTGTGCGAACCAGGTCTCGTCGGCGCCCTCGAACGACGGCAGGGTGCGGCCGGGCTCGGGGAGGATCAGCTTGATCCGCTGGTCGTAGCTGGGCCCGTCGGGACCGAGGTCGGCGAAGGCCGGGGCGGCGAGCTCGACCCGCACGAAGCTCGGGCTGAGCCGTTCGACGCTCACGCACTCCGCCTCCGTGACGAGGAGCGGGCAGCTCGGTGGCGGTGGTGGTCATGCGGGCCTCGTTCGCGTCGATCAGGAAGGTGAGGCTTACCTTACCTGACGTGCGTGGCCGCTCAGATGGGAGTGCGGTGGAAGTTCTGGTAGCTCCGCGACGGCGTCGGACCCCGCTGGCCCTGGTAGCGGGAGCCGTACTTGGTCGAGCCGTAGGGGTGCTCGGAGGCGGAGGTGAGCCGGAAGAAGCAGAACTGGCCGATCTTCATGCCGGGGTAGAGCTTGATCGGCAGGGTCGCGACGTTGGCCAGCTCGAGGGTGACGTGGCCCGAGAACCCGGGGTCGACGAAGCCGGCGGTGGCGTGGGTGAGGAGCCCGAGCCGGCCGAGCGACGACTTGCCCTCGACGCGCGCCGCGATGTCGTCGGGAAGCGATGACGACCTCGTAGGTCGAGCCGAGCACGAACTCGCCCGGGTGCAGGATGAACGCCTCGTCGCCCTCGGGCTCGACCATGCGCGTCAGGTCGGACTGGTCGGCTGCCGGGTCGATGTGCGGGTAGCGGTGGTTCTCGAAGACGCGGAAGAACCGGTCGAGCCGGACGTCGACCGACGACGGCTGCAGCATCCCCGGGTCCCAGGGGTCGAGGCCGATCCGGCCGGCGTCGATCTCGGTCAGGATGTCGCGGTCAGACAGCAGCACGCCCGCACCCTATCGGGGCGCCGGCGCCCGGGCGGGGACGACGTAGCCACGGCCGACGAGCACGCGGACGCCCGACCCGGTCCCGGTGCCGAACCGTGACCGGCGGACCCGGAGAATCGACGACGTGCCCCACCCCTACCGCCGCTTCGTCGCTCTCGGCGACTCCTTCACCGAGGGCGTCGGCGACGTCGACGCCTCCCGGCCCAACGGCGTCCGCGGCTGGGCCGACCGCGTCGCCGAGGTGCTCGGCGCCCAGGAGCCCGACTTCGGCTACGCCAACCTCGCCATCCGCGGCCGCAAGCTGCTGGGGATCCTCGAGGAGCAGGTCGAGCCGGCCCTCGCCCTCGAGCCCGACCTCGTCACGATCTACGCCGGCGCCAACGACATCATGCGCCCCTCGGTCGACCTCGACGCGCTGGTCGAGGCCTACGACGAGGCTCTCGGACGCCTGGCCGCCGCCGGCGCCCACCTCGTCGTGTGGACGGCGTTCGACCCCGGTGGGTCAGCCACCTACAAGCTGCTGCGCGGCCGGTTCGCGCTCTACAACGAGCTCGTGCGCGAGAGCGCGGACCGGCACGGCGCGACCCTGGTCGACTACTGGCGGATGCGCGAGTACCGCGACTGGGGACTGTGGGACGACGACCGCATGCACATGGGGCCGTCGGGCCACCAGCGCATGGCGATCGCCGTCCTCGACGCCCTCGGCGTCGAGCACGACCTCGAGCCGATCGACCCCGACCTTCCGCTCGGTCGCCGGTCGCCGCGACGCCCTGCGGCAGAACGCCGACTGGCTCCGGACGTCGGCCGTCCCCTGGGTGCACCGGCGGCTCACCGGTCGCTCCTCGGGCGACGGCCTCGCCCCGCGTCACCCGACGCTCACGCGCTTGGGCTAGCATCTGGCGCACTGCGGATGTAGCTCAGTTGGTAGAGCGCGACCTTCCCAAGGTCGATGTCGCGAGTTCGAGTCTCGTCATCCGCTCCAAGAACTTCTGCAGGTCAGCATCACGAATGCCGCCGATTGGCATCCCGAACTGCCAGACACAAGACGACGAACCTGCGCGCGTGCCTCTGCAACGTCCGTTCGACGGCGCAAGGCGCGTTCATCACGAGTCGATCGGGACGAGCCCAGAAGACCAACGCCCAACTCACGGCCGCCATTCGCGTTGCCGTTGGCTCCGCGGCGAACGATGCACGGCGGCGGGCCTCACGTGCCCCAAGAGCTGCAGCTAGTTCCCGTCCACGAGTGAACGCGCGTGTCGGTAGCCGATGGAGACTCCTGCCGCGACAGCGCCGACTTGCGCGAGCACCGACCCGAGGCCGAGGACAACCCATCCGACCCAGAGGGCCTCGTCGTCGCTCGTGCTGAGCCAACCAACTCCAACGGCCGTGAGCACAATGCCGAAGGTGAGCCAGGTCCATGGGTCCGGGGCAGAGGGCTTTGCCGGCGGAAGAGCGGTTAATCGACCGGCGGGTGCCGGTGGCTCCTTTCGGACCTCGGAACCCCATTGCCGGCCGTCCCAATAGCCGTACTCCCCCGGCACCGACGGGTGGGGGTGCCACCCGATCTCACGATCTGTCATCGCGACACCGTACCCGCGGGAGCGGTTTCGTTGGCTCAGTCGGAGAACCGCTTCTCGGTCGGCACTACAGCGTTCCATGAGGCGCTGCTGAGACGGTCCGCCAGCGACTCGAGGTCCTCGCGAATCTGCTCCAGGTCGTCTGGGCTGAAGTCGTCAGTCTCCGTCTCCCGCTTGCGGAAGCGGAGCGAGCTGACGTGCCCCGGCCTAGTGTCGTTGGTGTACATCCACGTCGAGTGAACGACCTTGTCGCGCAGACTCATCACCGTCGAAATCTGGCTCAGCAGCCCGCGGATCGCGGCCTCCTCGGCGGGATCCGCCACAGCGCCTGCGGTGAGCTCCTTCTTCACCATCTTGATGAGTACGTTCCAGAACTCGCCCTGCCCCGTACCCGGGCCGATCTCGAAGGTCCCATTGAGCTCGGAGACCGCAATCTCGAGCTGGTACTCCATCCACGTCGCTGCATGGCAGATCGCTCCGACCTGGCGGTGTGTTTCCGCGAAACGGTGAAGTCGCTTCGGAGTTCTGGGGTGCACCCACTCACGGTCGCAGACGCGGGCCGTGGCGAACCGCTCATCGGACAAGGGGCGCGGGGCGAAGAGGCCGCCATTGGCGTGCTGTCGCTGATCTCGGTGGGGTCAGGAACGGTCGCGGGACGCGGTCGGTTCCGGCGGCGATGTAACGGTGCCGGGTCCCGGCGGGATGTACCCACCAGGAAGGGCGCCCCCTTCCGTGGCGCTCGGGTGCCAGCACGTGCATACGGGGAGGGACACCCATGAACGCCGCCGAGCCATTGACCTACTACGCCGAGACCGACGGTGTCGCCGCGTGGGTGCACCGCCGGACGGGCAACGTGCTCGAGCTCCGGCCCAACGGGGTCTACTACCTGTGCCGCCACGAGGGCGACTACGACTACCCCGTGGTGCTGGGCCAGCTGCCCCCGGCGGACACCTCGCGCCTGCTCGAGAAGCCGACCTCGGACGACAGCCAGCGCCTGGCGCTCGACCTGATCGGCGCCCTCGAGGAGCAGACCGCCTCGTGAGCCCGACCGACCCGTAGGAGGTCGCGATCTCCACCGCCACCCTCACCGACCGCAGCCGCGTCCTCATCGTCTGCCCCCAGACCGTGGTCGCGCTCGGCCTCGCCGCGCTCACCGAGGGTGAGTCCGACCTCGCGGTGCTCCGAGGCGACCTCGGCGACCTCCTCACCAGCGAGGACCCGTTCGACCTGGTCATCTACGACACCCTCGCCCTGGCCGCCGACCGCACCGGCCTGCGGATGGCCCTCGGCCAACCGCACGTCCGGGTGCTGGCCCTGACCCGCGACCTCCGCCCCGGACTCACGCGGACCGCGGTCGGGCTCGGCGTCCACGGTCAGGTGTCGCTCCACGCCCCGGCCGGTGAGATCGTCGGCGCGATCCGCGAGGCACTGGCCGCGCACCCCGCCGAGACCGTCGACCTAGCCGACGGTGTGGACAGCGAGCTCGCTGCCCTCTCGGGTCGTGAGCGCGACGTGATCGAGCTCATCGCCGCCGGCCGCTCGAACCAGGAGGTCGCCGACACGCTCTTCGTGACGATCAACTCGGTGAAGACCTACATCCGTAGCGCCTACCGGCGGATCGGGATCACCAGCCGCTCCCAGGCCGTCATCTGGGCCGTCCAGCACGGGATCGGTCCAGCGCCGCAACCAGCGCCAGAAGCAACGTCGGAGAGCCCGCCCCCGCGGGTCGGTGACACCGGACGAGAAGCGCCCCGCGGAGGTGGGCTGCCGCGGGGCGCTTGAGGCGAGGCTGCCAGTCGGTCACGGACCGACCGGACCCTGCCGATCGTCACCCCGTCGCGGCTCCGGATGAACGGGATCATCAGTCACCGGGGTGATCTCTCGCTGACGATCCTGGAGCAGCAGCGGGGGTGCGGTCACGGGATTTGCGAAACGCAGGCGCGTTTTTCACCGGCTGTGCACAGCCTGTGGACAAGTGCTCGCCGACGCGTCGGACCAGCCGGCGCCGCCGCGGCCGCCTCGCCCGGCGGGGTGACTCGACCACGGGCGAGTAACGCCGATGGTGGGTCGCGGGATGTAGGTCCCGGAGAAGGGACGTCCCCTTCAGCGCTCGGGCGCCGTCACCACACACTGCCCACAGGGCTGAACAGGAGAACGTCATGGGTTACGGATTCGGAGCCTTCCTCCTCGTCGTCGGCCTCGTGCTGGCACTGGCGGTGCGCGACAGCGTCGACGCGATCGACCTCACGACCGCCGGATGGATCATGGCCGGTGTGGGGCTCGTCGTCCTCGCCATCACCGCGGCCACCTGGAACAGCGGGCGCCGCATCAAGAGCACGCAGACGGTGGCCCACTCGGACGGCACGCAGTCGGTCCGTGAGAACCGCACCGAGATCTGACGCCGCCGGCCCGGGCGGCTGCTCGGACCACCGGTGGCGCTTGCTCGAGGTCGTGTTCGAGGACAGCAGGAGCATGAGCGTCTTCCGGTGCTCCGGATGTGACAGCGAGCGGCTGGACCTCTGACGCAACGGTCCCGACGGGCAACGGCGTCGAGGTCGGAGCCGGACGCCGGTCGGTGAGGGCGAGTTCGTAGGGTCGAGGGCGTGACCCCTCCACCGACCGAGTTCACCGGCTTCCCGGTGGCCGCGCTCGACTTCTACGACGACCTCGAGGTCGACAACACCAAGTCGTTCTGGGACGCGCACAAGCACGTCTACGAGGAGTCGGTGAAGGCCCCGTTCGTCGCCCTGAGCGCCGCGCTGGAGCCCGAGTTCGGGTCGATGAAGATCTTCCGCCCCTACCGCGACGTGCGGTTCGCGAAGGACAAGACGCCCTACAAGACCCACCAGGGCGCGTTCGTCGCGGCCGGACCGTCGATGGGCTGGTACGTCGAGCTGTCGCCCCGCGGCGTCCGCGTCGGCGGCGGCTTCTACGAGGCCTCCGGTGCCCGGCTGGCCGCGATCCGCGACGCCGTCGCCGACGACCGGACCGGGCCCGCGCTGAAGCGTCTGCTCGCCAAGCTCGAGAAGGGCGGCTTCGAGGTCGGCGGCGAGCAGCTGAAGACCTCGCCGCGCGGCTACGACGCCGACCACCCGCGCATCGCCCTGCTGCGGCACAAGCAGATCGTGGTGGGCCGGCCCTACGGCTTCGAGAAGGTGATCCACACCCAGGGCGTGCTGACGCTCATCCGTGACGACTGGCGCGCGCTGAAGCCACTGGTGACGTGGCTCCAGCGCGCCGTCGAGGGCGTCCCGGAGGACGCGCGCCTCGACTCGGTGAACCAGACCTCCGACGTCGCCACCGTGGTCAGCTCGTCGATCGACAACGGGGGCTGGGCGAGCCCGCTGCCGACGGGGTTGTAGCTGTCGACGGTGACGATGAAGCCGTGCACGTAGGCCGAGACCGAGCGGTAGTCGACGAGGTCGCCCGAGGGCTCGAAGATGCCGAGCCGGACGCCGTCCACCTCGGTGCAGCTCAGCTCGGGTGACTGGCCGGCCATCGCCTCGCAGCTGGCGAGCGAGTCCTCGCGCTCGACCTGCACGTGGGCCAGGGTGCCGTCGACCTCGAAGAAGGCGCGCTTCTCCTGACGCTCGTCGACCGTCTGGTACGACTCGTCCTCGACCAGACCGCCGACCTCGTGCGCGGGCAGCAGCCCGGCCACGACTCCGGGGATGGCTTCGGCCCGCACGGTGACCAGCGCGTCCACCGGGATGTCGTCCGGGTTGGTGTCGGGCACGTCGGTGACGTCCGGGGGCTCCGGCGAGGCGTAGGGCGGCTCGACCTCGGTCGCGGAGAACCAGACGTCGCTGGTGACGACGTCGATCAGCTGGTCCTGCGAGATCGGCGGCTCGTCGGCGAGGGGCACGCCCTCCTTGTTCTGCGCGTTGCCGACGCGAACCATCAGGTCCCAGCCGTCGGGCGTGAACGCGTGCGCCTCGTTGAAGAGCACCTCCGGCGTCTCGCCCGAGATGACGCCCGAGGCGACCCACACACCGGTGGGCAGCTCGGTGCAGTCCAGGCCGGCCTCGAAGCAGCGCTGCTCCGCGGGGGCACCGGTGCCGTCGACGTACTCCATCGGTGTGACGGACACGCGCACCGCGTAGTCGTCCCAGAAGAAGTCGACGACCGGAGCGTCGTCCATCCGCTCGTACTGCTCCACCTCGCGCACCTCGCCCTCGGGAAACAGCCGGCCGAAGGTGTCCGGGACGTCGACCTGGTCGACGACCAGCGCCCGGCGGGGCGAGTCCGGGATGACGCCGGCGTCGGGGACGCCGGGCGAGGCGATCGCGCTGTCGGTGCGCCGGTCGTCGTCGCCGGCGAGGGCGTGGGAGCCCACACCCGCTGCGACACCGATGACGCCGACCACGGCGGCCGCAGCGAGCGTGGTCATGGTGGTGCGCCGGCGGCGCAGGGTACGGCCGCGGGCGATGCCGCCGGCGACGAGGCGCTCGACGTCCGGGGCGAGGTCGTCGGTCGCGCCGCGGAGCAGGTCGGTGGTCTCGGGCGAGCGGTGGGCGGGGTCGGTCATGGGGTGGTGCCTTTCTCACTGTGGGCTGTGAGTGAGTCGTCGAGCAGCGGCCTCACGCGGGCGAGTGCCCGGAGGCTGCGGCTGCGGACAGCCCCGGCCGAGACGCCCATCCGGTCCGCGGTCTCCTCGACACTGAGGTCGTCGAGGTAGCGGAGCACGAGCACCGCGCGGTCGGCGGGTGCCAGCCCGGACAGGGCGGCGGTGAGCGTCATCCGCAGGTCGCTGCCGGTGGTGGCGTCGTTGCCGTGGTCGGCTGCCACCTCCGGGAGGTCGGCGGTGGGTCGTTCACCACTGCTGCGTCGCCGGCGTCCTGAGATGAACGTCCGGGTCAGCGTCGTCTGGGCGTAGGCGGCGGGGTTGTCGATGCGGCGGAACTTCAGCCAGACCTTGGCCAGCGTCTCCTGGACGAGGTCCTCGGCCTGCCCCCGGTCACCGCACAGCAGCCACGCGGAGCGGTAGAGCTGGGGAGTGCGCGCACGCGCGAACTCCTCGAACTCTCCTGCTCCCCCGCGAGAGGGCTGGTGCTTCGACATGTCACTCCTGGTGGATCGGCGTCACCCATGAGACGCGCCCACCAGCGGAAAAGTCACACGTCCGCTGAATTCTCCGGTCAGGCCGGCGCGGGCGTGAAGCTGGCCATCGTGCGGTCGGGCTCCCAGAAGGCCTTCATCGAGGCCACCCGCCCGTCCTCGTGGATCACGTAGACCATGATCAGGTCGGTGACCGTGTAGGACCCGTCGGCGAACGAGGTCTTGATGGTGCCGATGTTGGCGCACGTGAGGTGGTGCGCGAACGACTCGTAGATCGTGAACTCGAACGTCGCGATCGGCGCGATCGCCTTCTCCCAGAAGGCGGCGATGGCAGCGTGACCGTGGTGTCCCTTGCCCTCGGGGTCGAACATGGAGGGGCCCACCGGGTCCTCGAGGACGGCGTCCTCGGCGTAGACCGTCAACCACTCGGCGAGGTCGCCCTTCGCGACGGCCGAGTACGAGCGCTGGCTCGCGGCACGCGCCGGGTGAGGGTCGTTGGGCGCGGTCCAGGTGATGGCGTCGGACGTGATCATGACGGGCATGGTAGGCGCAAGCTGGAACACGTTCTAGTCGCCTGGCCCTGCCCGCGGGCTGTGGGAAAAGAAAGTTTCCGCAATCGCGTGACTTCGAGCCGTGTCGTACGCCATCCGATTTCTCGGATCGCCACGGTGACGGATGACTGCTCATCAGGAACGCAAGGGGTGACCATGTCGGACGGCACGGGTTCCCGAGAGTCGTGCCTCCGCAGCAAGCGCCTCGCGGCTCCGGCCGCGGGGCGCTTTCGCTGTCCTTGCTCCGCCCTGAGGTGAGGCGGCGGGCCAGATCTGGTCAGTTCGGGTCATGCGACGCCGGGCCCGGCCGTGTGACGGTGGGCCGACCGTGCGAACCGGGGACGCCGCTCGGGCGTCCTACCCGTGACAGCCCGTCCCGAGGAGGCAGCCATGCGTCGTCCCACCAACCCCCGTCACTCCGCCCTGGCCGTGGCGCTGGCCGCGCTGGCCGCGGTCACCGCCCTGTTCGCGCCCTCCGCGGCGAGCGCTGCGCCGCCGCCGTGGGAGGACCATGCGACGTCCTTCAGCGGCACGGCCGGGCCGACCGCCCAGCCCCGGGTCGTCGACCTGCGCTACGCCACCCACCCCGGCTTCGACCGGGTCGTGATCGAGATCCAGGGGGCGATCCCGCCGGGCACCGTCCGCTACCAGCGCCGCTTCACCCAGGACGGGTCCGGTGCCCCGGTACCGATCGGCGGGCGCTCCGGCATCGCCCTCGCCCTCTCCCCCGCCCTCGCCCACGACGCGGAGGGCCACAGCGTCTACGACGGCCCGCGGGTGGCACGGCCGCGCTTCGAGACCCTGAAGGCCCTGGCCTTCACGGGCGACTCGGAGGGCTACGTGAGCTTCGGCTTCGCCCTCACCCACCGCGCCCCCTACCGCGTGTTCTGGCTGCACCAGCCGCAACGGCTGGTCATCGACTTCCAGCACGAGTAGCCGCCACCGGCGGCCCCGCCGGGACTCACCCCTGGGTGGGAACCGCCGCCGTCACCACGACCGCACAATCGAGTCGACCCCCACGCCCCCGACCGAAGGGCAGCGCCGATGACCCTCCACCGTCCGGCGCCGGACCCGTTCCTGATGCGCCTCAAGCTCTTCGTCGCGCGGCTCGTGATGGGCGGCTTCCACCCCGCCTGATCGTCCCGGCGGCCACGGTGGTCGAGGTGCTCCGAGACCGCGGCAACGGTGGTCGAGGTGCTCCGAGCGAGGAACGAGGGAGGAGCCTCGAGACCTCTACGCCGGCGCTGCCGACCCTCGTCACGGCCTGAGGCTGCGGAGGTCTCGAGGCCGCTCCCTCGTACCTCGGTCGCGGCACCTCGACCACCGCTCAGGGGCGCGGCGCCACGCCCCGCGCGCCGAGCAACCCGGTGCGGTCGTGCAGCTTCGTGCGCTCGCGCCCGGCCGTGGCGCCGAGGGCGATCTCGGCGGCGTCGATGGCGCTCCAGTGGTCCCAGGTGACGACGTCGACGCCACGGGCGACCAGGTCGGCGACCAGGTCGTTCGACCACTCGCTCGGGCGTGCCGCGACGAGGGCGGCAGCGTCCTCGAGCAGGGCGTCGGTGGTCTCGTGGGCGTCGGACTTGTTGGTCCCGATGATCCCGGTGGGTCCGCGCTTGATCCAGCCGGCGACGTAGAGGCCGAGGTCCTGGACGCCGTCGCGCACGACCCGGCCACGCTCGTGCGGGATGGTGCCGTTGCCGGCGTCGAAGGGGGCGCCGTCGGTCGGCGTGCCGCGGTAGCCGACCGAGCGGAGCACCATCTGGGCCGCGACCTCGACGACCTCGCCCGTGCCGGCGACGCCTCCCCGCCCGTCGGGCGCGGTGCGCTCGAAGGTCATCGCGCGCACGGCGTCGTCGCCGAGGACCTCCTTGGGAGCCAGGTTGAACCGGAGGTGGATGCGGCGGGGCGCGCCGGTCGGCTCGCGCTCCGCCCACTCCTGCATCACCACGAGGTTGCGGGCGGCGACACGGTTGCCGTCGAGCTCGGCCTGCGCGGCCTCGTCGACGGCCAGGTCGGCCGGGTCGACGACGACGTCGACGCCCTCGATCTCGCCGAGCTCGCGCAGCTCCTTGGTCGTGAACTTCGCGTAGGCGGCACCGCGGCGTCCGACGAGGTGCAGGTCGGTGACGTGGCTCGCGGCGAAGACGTCGTGCACGTGCTGCGGGACGTCGGTGTAGTCGACGTCGGCCTGGCTCTTGGCCATCAGTCGCACCACGTCGAGGGCCACGTTGCCGACACCGATCACCACCACCTCGCGCGCCTCGAGCACGAACCGGTCGACCTCGGTGTCGGGGTGGCCGTTGTACCAGTTGACGAAGTCGGTCGCCGAGACGCTGCCGGGCAGGTCCTCGCCGGGGATGCCCAGCCGGCGGTCCTTGGCCGAGCCGCTGGCGAGGAGCACCGCGTCGTAGCGGGCGCGCAGCTCGTCGAGCGTCAGGTCGACCCCCAGGTCGACGTTGCCGACGAACCGCACGCCCGGCGTCGAGAGCACCCGCTCGAAGACCCGGATCGTCGCCTTCATCTTGAGGTGGTCGGGCGCGACGCCGTAGCGCACGAGCCCGTACGGGGCGGGCAGCCGCTCGATCACGTCGACGCTCGCGCCGGCACCGACCAGGGCCTCGGCGGCGTAGAGACCTGCCGGCCCGGCACCCACCACGGCCACCTTGAGGTTGTCGCTCACCCCGGCAACCTAGCGCGCGGACCACCCCGCCGCGGGGACCGATCAGCAGCAGGACGGGCGCCGCCAATTTCGGCCGATCCGCTGGTGCAACCGCGTGCGACGTGCTCCACTACCGATTCCCAGGACCCGCCCCACCGCGTCCTCCGGCACTCTCCTGGACGGACCTCATGACCTCGACCACAGTCGACCCGGCAGCGCAGCCCGGCAGCCCCCGGGCCGTCGTCCTCGACTTCGCGGAGCGCGCCGGGTGGACGGCCGGACAGCAGTTCATGGCCGTGCTCCTCACGACGACGTCGGCCACCGAGATGGTCGGGCTCGACTGGAAGCTCGCCACCTTGGCCTCGTTCGGTGCGGCGCTCGGCTCGGTGCTGACCACCGCCATCCTCTACGTGCCGATCGTCGCGCAGCGCATCAAGTCGTCCTACTGGCGCGATGTCGTCGTCCGGCTGGTGAAGACGTTCCTGTCCTCACTCCTCGGCTCGGTCATCGCGCTCTCGATCGACCAGGACTTCGACTGGTCGGCCGCCCTCGACCTCGCCACCATCACGACCATCCAGGCCCTCGCGAAGGGTCTGCTCGCCCGCGGCTCCGGCGACGCCGAGGGCGGCGAGCGCCCCTCGACGCCGTCCACGCTCGCCAACGAGACCTACGAGCGTGCCCGCCGCCGACGGGCCGGGCAGTACTGACGCGCGCGTCAGCCGCCGATGGTCATGTTCATGCCGGCCTCGAACGAGCCGGGGGGCGGCGTGACGCCGTTGTCCTTGCACCAGGCGCCGGCGTCCCGCTGGCTGCGGCGCGGGATGCCGTTCGACGGCTCCTGCTGCAGGGGGATCGGCGGCAGGGGCGGGAGCTCCTGGCCGGACTCGGCCGCCAGCTCGTCGGCGTCCTTCTCCTCCGACATCCCGATCGGACCCACGCGCTGGGCGTTGAGGAACTGGCGCACCACCGGCTCCTCCGAGGACAGCAGCATCTCGCGCGGCCCGAACATCGCCAGGTGCTTGTGATACAGCAGACCGATGTTGTCGGGCACCGTCCGCGCGGTGTTGATGTCGTGGGTCACGATCAGGAACGTCGCGTCGATCTGCGTGTTCAGGTCGATGATCAGCTGGTTCAGGAACGCGGTACGCACCGGGTCCAGACCCGAGTCGGGCTCGTCGAAGAGGACGATCTCGGGGTCGAGCACCAAGGCCCGGGCCAGGCCCGCGCGCTTGCGCATGCCGCCGGAGATCTCACCGGGCAGCTTGTCCTCCGCACCCAGGAGACCGACGAGGTCCATCTTCTCCATGACCACGTCGCGGATCTCGGACTCCGACTTCTTGGTGTGCTCTCGCAACGGGAAGGCGACGTTGTCGTACAGGTTCATCGAACCGAACATGGCGCCGTCCTGGAACAGGACGCCGAACAGCTTGCGGATCTCGTAGAGCTCCTTCTCGGGGCACGAGGCGATGTCGGTGCCCTCGATGATCACCGAGCCGTTGTCGGGCTTGAGCAGCCCGATGATGGTCTTGAGCAGCACCGACTTGCCGGTACCGGACGGCCCGAGCATCACGCTGATCTCGCCGGCAGGCACGGTGAGCGAGACGTCGCCCCAGATCATCTGCTTGCCGAACGACTTGGTGAGGTTCTCGATCTTGATCTCCACGCCCATGGCGAGTGCCTTCTGTCGGTTGCACCGACGACACAGTTGCCGAAGGGGTCGCGCATCCCTGAGCAACGTGTCGAGGCCTGGCCGGTCGAGGACTGCTGCCCACAGTAGCCCTGCCGTCTACCCCCGGGCGGGCCGTCAGCCGTTCTCCTCCACGCGGACGACGCCCGCACGGTGGCGGTCGGCGAGCTCGCGGTAGTAGATCGAGTTGGTCTCGACCCACAGCTCGGACGACGTGCCACCGATCGGCTTCATTGGCTTGCACGGCACGCCCGCGGCCACCATCCCGCCGGGCAGCTGGGTGTGCGGGGTGATCACCGAACCGGCCGCCACCAGCGTCCCCGGGCCGACCACGGCGCCGTCCAGCATCGTGCTGCCGTTGCCGATCAACGCCTTCTCCTCCACCGGCGCGACCGTGCACGACGCACCCGTGGCCGACCGTGGCGTCGGGCCCGACCTCGAGCGTCTCGCCGGGCGCGGCGTGCAGCACCGAGTTGTCCTGGATGTTCGACCCGGCCCGGACGACGATCGTGCAGATGTCACCGCGCAGCACCGCGCCGTACCAGACACTCGCGCCCGCCTCGACCGTCACGTCACCGATCAGCGTCGCCGTCGGCGCCACGAACGCCTCGGGGTGGACGACGGGCCGCTTGCCCTCGAACTCGAAGAGATTCACGCCGGCACGCTAGCCGACCCCGGTCCGGTCAACGGTGGTTGAGGAGCTCGCTAGGGAGCGTCGACCGGCCAGACGCTGGTTGAGGAGCTCCCGCTAGGGAGCGTCTCGAAACCCGGTGACGTCAATGGCTTCGCGAGGGAAACATTCCGGCTCAGCGGTTTCGAGACGGTCGCTAGCGCGACCTCCTCAACCACCGTGTGCGTGACGCGCGCCTCCCTACCTGCAGGGACGCAACCTCTACGACCCTGCGGTCGGCCACCCCAACGCTGGTTGAGGAGCTCCCGCTAGGGAGCGTCTCGAAACCCGGTGACGTCAATGGCTTCGCGAGGCAAACATTCCGGCTCAGCGGTTTCGAGACGGTCGCAGAGCGACCTCCTCAACCACCGTGGGGTGACGTCCATGGCTTCGCGAGGGAAACATTCCGGCTCAGCGGTTTCGAGACGGTCGACCTCCTCAACCACCGTGTGCTGAGCGCGACCTCCTCAACCACCGTGTGCTGAGCGCGACCTCCTCAACCACCGGGGTGACGGTCCTCCTCCACCACCGTCAGTCGGCCTCAGAGGTGCTCGGGCGCGGGCACGCTCGTCGCCAGCCGCCCGCCCGCCTTGAGGTACTCCCCCACGACGCGGGCGGCGTCCCGGTTGGGGTTGTAGACGTCCTCCTCCATCGACCAGAGGTTGTTGCCGGCGTAGACGAGGCGGGTCCAGTTGGGGAACCAGAACGGCTCGCCGTCGGGGTCGGTCGGGTGGTCGAGCAGGTTGCGGATCTGCATCACCACCGCACCCTCGTCCTCGTCGAAGGCGACCCAGTCCGAGGGGAACCGCATCTGCGGGAACGGCTCCATCACGTTCACGATCCACTCGCGCACGACCTCGCGTCCGTGCATCTCGCCGTAGGCGTGCTCGACGTAATGGACGTCGTCGGTGAAGAGGTCGGCGAACGGCGCCCAGTCCCGGCTGGCCGAGCACTGCTCGACGACGGCGGTGTAGTGGTCGAGGGCGGCCTGGAGCTCGGCGCGGGAGTACGGCATGGCGGCAACCTACTGCCGTTTGCGGGCGATCCGCCGCCGGTGGAGGATCGGCTCGGTGTAGCCGCTGGGCTGCGTGAGGCCCTCGAGCAGCAGCTCGCGCGCCGCCAGGAACGCCTCGCCGTCGAACCCCGGTGCCATGGGTGCGTAGCCGGGGTCGCCGGCGTTCTGCTCGTCGACGACCGCGGCCATCCGGCGCAGGCTGGCCTCGACGTCGTCGAGGCCGACGACGCCGTGGTGCAGCCAGTTCGCGACGTGCTGTGCCGAGATCCGGCAGGTCGCCCTGTCCTCCATCAACGCCGTGCCGGCGAGGTCCGGCACCTTCGAGCAGCCGACGCCGGCGTCAACCCACCGGACGACGTAGCCCAATGTCGACTGGACGTTGTTGTCGAGCTCGGCCTGCCGCTCCTCGCTCGACCAGGCGCTCGGGTCGTCGGCCAGCGGGAGCTGGAGCAGGTCGGCCCGCGTCACCTGCGGACGGGAGGCGATCTCGCGCTGCCGGGCCCACACGTCGACCTGGTGGTAATGAATCGCGTGGAGGGTCGCTGCCGTCGGCGACGGCACCCAGGCGCAGGACGCGCCGGCCTGCGGGTGCGCCTGCTTGGTCGCGAGCATCTCCGCGAGCTCGTCGGGCGCAGCCCACATCCCCTTGCCGATCTGGGCCCGCCCCTGCAGCCCGCACGCCAGCCCGATGTCGACGTTGGACGCCTCGTAGGCGCCGATCCAGTGCTCGGCCTTCATGTCCGCCTTGCGCACCATCGCGCCGGCATGGGTCGAGGTGTGGATCTCGTCGCCGGTGCGGTCGAGGAAGCCTGTGTTGATGAACGCCACCCGCTCCCTGGCCGCCTGCAGGCAGGCCTTGAGGTTGAGCGTGGTGCGGCGCTCCTCGTCCATGATGCCGATCTTGACCGTCAGCCGCGGCAGCCCCAGGACCTGCTCGACGCGGTCCATCAGCTCGCACGTGAACGCGACCTCGTCCGGTCCGTGCATCTTGGGCTTGACCACGTACATCGACCCGGTCCGCGAGTTCGACAGCTTCGTGCCGCCGCGCAGCTCGTGCAGGCTGCCGAGCGTCGTGACCAGCGCGTCGAGGATCCCCTCGCCCACCGGCTCGCCGCCCGCGTCGAGCACGGCGTCGCTGGTCATGAGGTGGCCGACCTGCCGGACGAACAGGAGCGAGCGGCCGGGCAGGACGACGTCCTCGCCGGCGAACGTGCGGTACACCCGGTCGGGGTTCATCGAGCGCGTGAAGGTGCGGCCACCCTTGGTCACCGACTCGGCGAGCGTGCCCTGCATCAGCTGCAGCCAGTTGCGGTACCCGACCACCTTGTCGTCGGCGTCGACCGCGGCGACGGAGTCCTCGAGGTCCATGATCGTGGAGACCGCGGACTCCAGCACGAGGTCCTTGACCCCGGCCCGGTCGGTCGACCCGACCTGGTCGGAGGCGTCGACGAGGATCTCGACGTGCAACCCGTGGTGCACCAGCACGACAGCCTCGGGCGCGGCGGGATCGCCCCGGAAACCCACCAGCTGAGCGGGATCGGCCAACCTCGAGGACGTCGTCGCCCACGCTCACCGCGAGGCCCTCGGCGTCCACCGCGTACAGCGACGCCTCGGCGTGCGAGGCGCCGTCCAGCGGCAGGTGCTCGTCGAGGAACGCCCGCCCCCGCGCGATGACCTCGGCGCCGCGGACCGGGTTGTAGCCCCCGCCCTTGGCGAGGTCGCCGTCGTCGGCGATCACGTCGGAGCCGTACAGCGCGTCGTACAACGAGCCCCACCGCGCGTTCACCGCGTTGGTCGCGAACCGGGCGTTGAGCACCGGCACCACCAGCTGCGGGCCGGCCGTCGTGGCGACCTCGGCGTCGACGCCGGACGTCGAGACGGTGACGTCGTCGGGGACCGGCTGCAGGTAGCCGATCGAGGTCAGGAACGCCGCGTACGCCTCGGGGTCCGGTCGTCCGGGCGCGGCCCGGTGGTAGTCGTCGATCTGCGCCTGCAGCTCCTCGCGCCGCTCGAGCAGCGCGCGGTTGCGCGGGCCCAGCTCGGCGAACACCGCCTCGGCGCCCGCCCAGAAGTCGGCGCTCGCGACCCCCGACCCGGGCAGCGCCTCGTCCTCCACGAAGCGGTGCAGCACCGCAGCGACCTGCAACCCACCGACCTGTACGCGATCCATGGCACGACCGTAGCGCCGGCCCGTCAGCACGGGCCCGTCAGCGCAGGCCGTCGACCATGGACGACGACGGACGCCCGACCGGGCTCAGCCGCGGCAGCCACAGGGCCTGCAGCGCGTGGTAGACGTCGGGCTTGCCCGGCCACACCGTGCCCGCGGGGCGCAGCCGTGCGTCGAGCTCGTGCCACCACGACCCGCCGACGGGGTCGCGGTGGTGCTCCCACGCGAACGCCAGCCAGCGCTCGTGGTCGGCGCGGGCGTCGTCGTCGCCTGCCGACCGCCACGCGCATCCACGCGTTGGCGATCGCCTCGGCGACCACCCAGTGCATCCGCTCCCTCACCACGGGCACCCCGTCGAAGTCGACCGTGTAGACGAAGCCGTCGGCGCCGTCGACCGCCCACCCGTCGCGCACGGCGGTCGGCGGTCAGAGCGGCGGCCGCCGGCAGCAGCGCGTCCGGAGCCGGCGTCGCGGTCGGCGACCCGGCCCGGCCGAGCGCGACGTCGAGGTGGAGCAGCAGCCGCGCCCACTCGAGCAGGTGGCCGACCGTCACGCCGTAGGGCCGGAACGGGTCGCCGGGGTGGTCCCGGTTGACCTCCGGGGTCGGCGTCCACGTGGTGTCGAAGTGCTCCGGGAGCCGCCAGCCGAAGGCGGGTCCCAGCTCGTCGCGCGACCCGGCCGGCGATCCGCGTCGCGGCCGTCAGCGGCCAGGCGTCGCCGGTCACGTCGTGCGCGGCGAGCAGCGCCTCGACCGCGTGCATGTTGGCGTTCAGCCCGCGGTAGGGGTCGCAGCGCTCGAACTCCCTGTCCCAGGAGTCGCTCACCATCCCCGGCGCCGTCCTCCCAGAACCTCTCGGCGAGCACGGCCACCGAGCGGTCGAGCAGGTCGCGTCCGCGCGGGTGGCCGACGGCGACCGCCGTCGCGGCGGCGAGGACGACGAACGCGTGGGCGTACCCGTCCTTGCGGTCGTCGACCACGCCACTTCCGCTACCGCCCTGCTCGTCGGCGAGCGAGGCGAACCAGCCCCCGTGCTCGGCGTCCTGCCACGCGTCGAGCAATGCCGTCACCCCGTGGTCGTGGAGGTCGGAGGCCGCGTCGAAGCCCGGTTCGAGGGCGGCGGCGAGACCGAAGACGTGCGTCATCCGGCAGGTCACGTAGAGCTCGAGCGGAGCGCCGGTGAGGGCGCCGCGGGCGTCGAGGCTGCCGAAGCCGGCGGTGGTCCGCGACGCGGCGGCGAACGACAGCAGCCGCAGCACCTCGCCGTCGGTGTCGCCGGGACGCCGACCTGTCCCGTTCGTGGGACGGGTCACCAGACGCCGAGGTGGGTGAGGAGCACCCGGGCCCCGATCGCGATGAGGACGACGCCGCCGACGACCTCCGCGGGGCCGCGCAGCGCCTTGCCGGCCCGGTGGCCGATGAGGACGCCGACGGCGGAGAGCGCGAACGTGACCACACCGATCAGCACGGCCGCGACGCACGATGTCGACGTCGAGGAAGGCCAGGCCGACGCCGGCCGCCAGCGCGTCGATGCTCGTCGCGATGCCGAGCAGCACCAGCTCGCGCACCGGGACGGAGTCGGTCTCTCCCTCGTCCTCGTCGTCGCCCGTGAGCGCCTCCCAGATCATCTTGCCGCCGATGCCGGCGAGCAGCACGAAGGCGATCCAGTGGTCGAAGGCCGAGACCTAGTCGGCGAGCCCGGCGCCGAGCGCCCAGCCCGCACCGGCATCAGCCCCTGGAAGACGCCGAAGGTGAGCGCGATCGCCAGCACCGGCCCCGGCCGCAGCCGGCGCAGCTGGAGCCCCTTCCCGATGGCGACGGCGAACGCGTCGGCCGCGAGCCCGACAGCGAGGATCAGCAGGGTCAGGAACGACATAGCGGCGCCATCGTCCCACGGGGCTCGTCGCTCACTGCGACCGCGGGCCCGACCC
>CAWHNR010000014.1:0-49447 GCA_963830575.1 uncultured Actinomycetota bacterium | reverse complement strand
CGGTGCGGGTGCGCACCGGTCGCAGCTTCGCGCCATGCCGCCAGCGGTCGCCGACGATGCGCTCGACGTAGAGGTCGGTGACGTCGGGGCCGAGGTTGGTGAATCCCCAGGCGATGTCGGCGTTGTGACCGATGATCACGCCCTGGCACCCCGGCGTAGGAGTACCCGGCGACGTCTAGGGGCAGGCCGCGCAGACGTTGCGGCAGTGGAGCCCGACCTGGACCCAGACCCCCGGAGCGAGACCCCCAGGTGCGGGTCGTTGGCCAGCAGCGGCAGCCCCGGTGTCGGTGTGCTCGCCCGAGACGACCCAGGAGTTGCTGCCGAGCCCGTCGCCGCGACCGAGCCAGGCGGGCATCCGCCCGAGCCCGGCCTCGAGCGCGGCGCAGGGCTCGGGTCAGGGCGGGAAGGGCGCGGGCCGGTGGGCTGGCGGGTGTCGCCGGGTTGGCGTCCTGCTCGAAGACGCCGTCGACGACGGCGCCCTGCGCCGACGATCGGGTGCTCCCTCGTCGGCGTAGGCGGGGTACAGCTCCGCGGCCCGCTCCCCCCCCACCACCGCGCGGGGAGGCGCCCGGTCGATCTCCTCGTGCATGTTGCCGCGCAGGTCCCACGCCATCGCCTTGAGCCAGGCGAGGGAGTCGACGGGCGACCACGGCTCCGGGGGGCTGTCGAGCCGCCATGTCGAGGAAGGCGTACTCGAGGGCGATCTCGCTCGGCGACCGGTCCTCGAGGTACGCGTTGACGCCTGCCGCGTAGGCGTCGAGCGCGACCCGGGTGTCGGGGTCGAGCAGCGGCAGCTCGGCCTCCGCGACCCGGCGCCAGCCCATCGTGCGGACGTACATGTCGGTCTCGACGGCGGTCTCGCCGAACAGCTCGGCCAGGCGGCCGGCCGTGGCGTGGCGCCGCACGTCCATCTCGAAGAACCGCTCCTGGGCGTGCACGAACCCCTGGGCGAACATGAGGTCCTCGGTCGTGTCCGCGTAGACCTGCGGGATGCCGTGGTCGTCGCGCAGCACGTCGACCCTCGCGGACAGGCCCGGCACCTCGATCTCGCCGCTCGTCTGCGGGAACGAACGCCGCACCACGACGACCGCCGGTCAGGGTGGCGGCGACGAGCACCAGCACGACCAGCACCGCCACGTAGGCGGAGACCCGCAGCGGCCGCGGCAGCTTGCGGAACCGGCGCCACCACAGCGGGGGCCAGCGTCGCGTCCGCCGTGGCGCGTCGGCGGCGGCCCCGGACGTGAGGTCTGAAGTGGTCGCCGTCATGGTGCGGAACATTGTGCCGTCATCTAGACTTGGCACTCGTCAGGGCAGAGTGCCAGTGCCTCGCCCGGCCCCCGTACGACCGAGGAGAACCCACCGTGCCGACCTACCAGTACGCCTGCCGCGACTGCGACCACTCCTTCGAGCAGGTCCAGAGCTTCTCCGAGGACTCCCTCACCACGTGCCCCGAGTGCCAGGGCAACCTGCGCAAGCTCTTCAACGCCGTGGGCGTCGTCTTCAAGGGCTCCGGCTTCTACCGCAACGACAGCCGCTCGACCACCACGAGCACCGACGCCCCGAGCAGCACCGGCGGCTCCTCGGAGACGAAGGCGGAGAAGAAGGCCGAGAGCACGACCCCGGCCAAGTCGGAGTCGTCCTCGTCCTCGTCCAGCACCACCGCCGCCGCCGCCTCCTGACCGCGCGGAGGTCGTGGAGGTCGCGCTAGCGACCGTGGAGGTCGAGGAGGTCGCGCTAGCGACCGTGGAGGTCGAGGAGGTCGCGCTAGCGACCGTGGAGGTCGAGGAGGTCGCGCTAGCGACCGTCACGAGAACCCCGCAGCACCACGCCCACCGGGCCACCACCGCCCACGCGGCCTGGCAGGGACCGCCACCAGGTCTCGAGACGGTCGTGACCGACCTCCTCGACCCCCACCGGCGCCTCACCAGGTCTCGAGACGGTCGTGACCGACCTCCTCGACCTCCACGAGGACGGTCGTGACCGACCTCCTCGACCCCCACCAGGACGGTCGCGACCGACCTCCTCGACCCTCCCACCTCCCCACCTGTGGAGAGCCGCGGCAGCACCGACCGGACTCGCCTAGCGTCGCGGGATGCCCACCGCCGCACGCGTCCCGGACGTCGGCCGCCTCGCCTCCGACGTCCGCCGTGCGGTGCTGCGCCGGCGACGTCCGCTCGCGGCGTTGTTCGCGGCCGTGGCCGTCGTCGCGGCGTTGTCGGCAGCCGGCGAGCGGCCGCCGCCGTCGGTCGGGGTGGCGGTCGCCGCCCACGACCTGCCCGCCGGCGCCGTCCTGACGGCCGACGACCTGGTGGTCGTCGACTTCGCGCCCGGCTCCGCACCCGACCGGCTCGCGGAGGACGCCGAGGGCCGGGTGCTGGCCGCGCCGGTGACGCGCGGCGAGCCGGTCACCGAGGTCAGGCTGGTCGGGCAGGCGATGACCGAAGGGCGACCCGACCTGCAGGCGCTGCCGGTCCGGCTGCCCGACGCGGGGGCGGTCGCCCTGCTGCGGGTGGGCGACGTGGTCGACCTGGTGTCGGCCGACCCGCAGGCCGGCACCGCGGCCACCGTCGCCACCTCGGCGACCGTCCTGGCGATCCCGGCCGCCGACGACGTCACCGGGCCGACGGGCCTCCCCGGACGGCTCGTGGTGCTGGGGGTGCGTCCGGGCGACGTGCCCGACGTCGCGGACGCCGTGTCGCGGTCCGTCGTGACGTACGCGTGGTCGGGACGCTAGGTTCGTGCCGCCCTCCGTCTCTCGGCCCACAAGGAGCTCCACATGGACGGTTTCAAGAACTTCCTGTTCCGCGGCAACCTCGTCGACCTCGCGGTCGCGGTCATCATCGGCACGGCGTTCGGTGCGGTCGTCACGGCGTTCACCGCCTGGCTGACCTCGCTGATGCCCGACTCGGCCGACGACATCTTCAGCACCACGACCTACTTCGGGCAGTTCCTCAACGCCGTCGTCACCTTCGTGATCCTGGCCGCCGTCGTCTACTTCCTCGTCGTCACGCCCTACGTGAAGGCGAAGGAGAAGTTCTTCCCGAGCCCGCCGGCCGGCACCCCCGAGGACATCGAGCTGCTCCGCCAGATCCGGGACTCGCTCGCCGCCGGTCGCTGAGCGACTCGGCAGCAACCCGCCCCGGCAACAGCGTCCTCAGGTGCCGCTTCACCCGTGGTGAGGCGGCACCTGCGACTTGAGCCACGCCTCGTCGGCCGGTTCCGAGGGGCCCGACCCGGGGTCGCGGTCGTCGGACGTCGACTCGGGCAGCACGTCACCGAACACCTCAGCGATGCGTCGCTTGCGCTCCCAGTCCGACTCGGGCTTCTCCTCGGGCTCGCTCACGTGGGCCTCAGGCGCACAGGCCCGCAGAGGCCCGCTCGTCCCGGGTCACGCCGCCCCGCTTGGTCGAGCCCTTGGCGGGCTTGCCGTCGACGTCGTCGGCCGCGGTGATCACGCCGTCGGCGATCCTGCCGCCGATCGGCTTGTCGTTGATGACGCGCTCCCACAGCTTGTCGGCCTCGGGAAGCCACTCGACCCGGTTGGGGTCGGCGGGCGAGTACTGCCACGGCACGGTCACGAACTTGACCTTGTCGAGCCCGATGCTCTTGAACGTGAGCCCGACCCGGCCGATCTGGCTGACCGAGTCGAAGTCCGTCTGCAGCGAGCTGGTCGCCGCATCGAGGAAGCCGATCACCCGGTCGAAGCGGGTCAGGGTGCCGGTGGAGAGCACCTCGGCCGCCATGGCCGCGACGAAGGCCTGCTGGCGCTTGATGCGGCCGAGGTCGGAGCCGTCGCCGAGGGTGTAACGGGCGCGCACGTAGTTGAGCGCCTCCTTGCCCTCGAGCTGGCGGGTGCCGGCCGGGATGTCGATACCGTGCGCGGGGTCCTCGATGGGCTCCGGGATGCACACCTCGACGCCGTCGATCGCGTCGACCATGTCGCGGAAGCCGTTGAAGTCGAGCTTCACGTAGTTGTCGAGCCTCACCCCGGTCAGCTGCTCGAACTGCTGCATGGTGCAGGCGGGCCCGCCGACCGAGAACGCCTCGTTCCACATGGTGTCCTCGGCGCCGGGGATCCGCTCGCCGTCCTCCCCCACGCAGTCGGGACGGTCGACCAGGCTGTCCCGCGGGATGCTGACGCCGTAGGCGAAGGTCCGGTCGGCGGAGAGGTGGAACAAGATGGTGGTGTCGGAGCGCTCGCCGTCGCCGGTGAGCCCGTCGATGTTGTTGCCGGCGCCGTCGCGGGTGTCGGAGCCCATCACCAGGATGTTGATGGGTTCGCGCGGGCCGCGTGCCTTCGGCTTCTCCGGGCGGTCGGTGAGCCGGCCGCTGTAGTCCTGCCGGTCCAGGTTGTCGTCGAGGTGCCGGTAGAAGTAGGCACCCCCGAGGGCGAGCGTCAGGCCGAGGGCCACGAACGCCCCGAGGACGACCGTGACCACCTTGTAGCGCGCCTTGCCGCGGCCGCGACGCTTGGGACGCCGGGCTGCCGGGTGCGGTGCCTCGTTCGCGTCGGTCTCGGTGGGGTCAAGAGGCATGGTCGTCCCATTGTGAAATACCCCGTGGGGCCCTCCCAAATCGAGGCGGCGCCGTCCGCGCCGGTAACCTCTGGCCACCGCCCCAGTAGCTCAGTGGATAGAGCAGCCGCCTCCTAAGCGAAAGGTCGCAAGTTCGACTCTTGCCTGGGGCACGCATGCTGCCGTGCCGCCCTCCTGGGTGACGCCCCCGGCTCCGGGAGCGCTGCATCATCGAAAGTCCTATCTCCGACGACAGGACGTGGCGTGAAGGCAGTGACCTGGCAGGGCGTGCACGACATGCAGGTGACCGAGGTCCCCGATCCCCGGATCGAGGAGCCGACCGACTGCATCATCCGGGTGACGAGCACGGCGCTGTGCGGCTCGGACCTCCACCTCTACGAGACGTTGGCCCCGTTCATGGAGGCCGGCGACATCGTGGGCCACGAGCCCATGGGCATCGTGGAGGAGATCGGCCCCGGCGTGGAGAAGCTGAAGGTGGGCGACCGTGTGGTCATCCCCTTCAACGTCTGCTGCGGCAGCTGCTGGATGTGCACGCAGGGCCTCCACAGCCAGTGCGAGGTGACCCAGAACCACGAGCACGGCACCGGCGCGAGCTTCTTCGGCTACAGCAAGCTGTACGGCCAGGTCCCGGGAGGCCAGGCGGAGTACCTGCGGGTGCCGTTCGCCGACTTCATGCCGATGGTCGTTCCCCACGAGCACGAGGACGACCGCTACCTCTTCCTCTCCGACGTGCTGCCCACCGCGTGGCAGGGACTGAAGTACGCCGACGTCCGCGACGGCGGCAGCCTCCTGGTGATGGGAGCCGGCCCGGTCGGCTCCATGGCCGCACGCATGGCCGTCGACAGGGGTCTGCAGGTGTTCGTCGTCGATCACGTCCAGGAGCGGCTCGACCGTGTGGAGGCCTACGGCGCCCAGGTGCTCGACTACGACCTGGCGATGGAGGCCGACGGGGTCGGCGGGGTGCTGCGCGAGCTCACCCAGGGTCGCGGACCGGATGCCGTCATCGACGCGGTCGGCATGGAGGCGCACGGCTCGCCGGTCGGCGGGATGGTGCAGAAGGTGGCAGGCATCCTGCCGGACGCCATCTCCGAGCCGCTGATGAAGAAGGCCGGCCTCGACCGCCTCGCGGCGCTCTACGCCGCGTTCGACGCGGTGCGCCGAGGCGGCACGGTCTCGATCTCCGGGGTCTACGGGGGCGCTGTCGACCCGATCCCGATGTTCCAGCTGTTCGACAAGCAGGTCCAGATCCGCATGGGGCAGGCGAACGTGCGCGCCCACACCCAGGACCTGCTGCCGCTGCTGGAGAAGGGCGACGCCTTCGGTGTCGACGCGTTCGCCACCCACCACCTGCCCCTGGCCGAGGCACCTGCTGCCTACGAGCACTTCCAGAAGAAGGAGGAGGGGATGATCAAGGTGGTCTTCAAGCCGTGACGGGCACCAGGACGCCGTAACTTCCCGACCGCGTGTCGGTTGAGTCCTGTACCGACTCGGAACGAGGTCCCCGCCATGATCATGCTCGTCGTCTTCATCGTCATCGCCGCCGCCTACTGCGTGTACGCCTCGCGGGCCGACGCCCGCGACCGGGCCGAGGCCGAGCGCCGGCTCTGACCGTCCGGTCCGAGGAGCACCTCGCCGCGGTGGCCCGGGCCGGGCCGTCGCTCAGACGACCTCGAAGCCCATCCCCTGCGCGCGCAGGCGGGTGAGGAGGTTGTCGCCCATGGCCTGGGCGGTGGTCACCGAGCCGGCGGTGGTGGGGTTGTCGTCGAACGCCAGGCACAGCGCCGACTCGGCCAGCATCTTGGCGGTCTCGGTGTAGCCGGGGTCGCCCCCCGACACCTTCGTCCGGACGGTCTGTCCTCCCGAGGTGGCCACGAACTCCACCGTGAACCACGCCTTGTCGCGGCGCGCCTGGTCGGGGCCCTGGCCCTGCGGCACCTTGGAGAGCAGGAGCTTGCGCAGCGGGGGCACCTGGGCGGCGACGCCGATCGCGCCGGCGCCGACCATGCCCCCCGCCGCGTAGCGCAGGGTCTTGGTGCCCGCGTAGTGGGAGTAGCGGAAGTCGGGACCGTACGAGGTGAGCGCGGCGCCGCTGCGCGCGACCACCTGGGGGTCGATCGTCGGCAGCGGCACCAGCCAGTAGCCGAGGGTCTTGTCGCGGTGCGGCTTGCCCGCGACGGGACGCGACCTGCGGCCGTCCGCGGGCTTGGGCTGGGCCTGGCGCCGCTTCTTGGCGGTGTCGGCCATCTGCTTGGCGCGCGAGAACGCGCCCATCGCGGAGTGGAAGGTGCCGCCCGAGAAGGTGCCGTTGCTGCGGACGACGCCGCGCATCGTCACCGGACCCGTGGGCCTCAGCTGCTGGATCGTGAAGTAGGCGCCGAGGTCGTGCGGGATCGAGTCGAAGCCGCAGGCGTGCACGATGCGGGCACCGCTGGCCTCGGCCGTCGCGTGGTGCTCGAGGTAGGTGCGGTCGACGAACTCGGGCTCGCCGGTGAGGTCGACGTAGTCGGTGCCGGCCGCGGCGCACGCGGCGACGAGCGGTCCGCCCAGCTGCAGGTACGGCCCGACGGTGGTGGCCACGACCTTGGTGCGCGCGACGACGTCCGCGAGGGCCTTCTCGTCGGCGGCGTCGACGACGATGAGCTCGACGTCGAGACCGAGACGGTCCTTCACCGCCTGCAGCTTCTCCTGGCTGCGGCCGGCGAGCGCCCAGCGCAGGCCCGCGGGGCCGTGCTCGGCGAGGTAGTCGGCGGTGAGGCCGCCGGTGAAGCCGGTGGCGCCGAAGAGGATGACGTCGAGCTCGCGGGGGCTCGCGGAGGGGTTGGCCATGCGGGCCATCGTGGCACTTGGCTGATTGCCCGGAGATTTCGGGCTGACTGGTGGAACCTCGGGGTGGCGGGTGCTCGTCGTACGCGAGAACGACCCCGCCTGGGGCGCCGACGGAACCGGGAGCGATGGACCACGACAGCGACTTCGCCGACTACGCGCGTGATGCCTGGGGCACGCTCGTGCGATCGGCGATCTTCCTCGGCTGCCAGCCGCACGAGGCCGAGGACCTCGCCCAGACGACGCTGGTCCGCTGCTACCAGGCGTGGCCCTCGGTCTCCGGGGCCGACAACCGCGCCGCGTACGTCTACCGGATGCTGCTCAACTGCCTGCGCGACAGCAAGCGGCGCCGGTGGTGGGGCGAACGGCCGACCGAGCGCATGCCCGAGCGGGTCTCGCGCGACGAGACGGCGGCGTTCGACACCGCGGACGCCGTCCACCACGCCCTCGAGGGGCTCAGCAAGCCCAACCGCGACGTGGTGGTGCTGCGCTACTTCGCCGGCCTGACCGAGCAGCAGACCGCCGAGGCCCTCGGCATCCCGCCCGGCACCGTGAAGAGCCGGCTGTCGCGCTCGCTCGCCCAGCTCGCCTCCGACGAGCACCTGTCCGACCTTCGACCCGACCTGTTGGGGAACTGAGATGACCGACCTCGAACGCCACTGGGACGACCTGCCGGTCGGCTCCGCCCCGCTCGACGCGATCCTGCGCGAGGCCCGCCGTGAGGCCGCGGCCGCCGAACGGCGACGCCCCGGCGCCCGGCTGCGAGCGCTCGCTCGGCCGGGTGACCGTGCTCGGCGGGGTGGCCGCGGCGTTCGTCGCGGGCACGCTCGTCACCCAGTCCGGCTCGCCGGTCGGCGTGTCGCCCACGCCGCCGGGCTCCGCCGCGGCACCCGGCGCCCCTGACGTCACCCCGGCCGCCTTCCACGGCGAGCTGCAGGCGCCGGCGTCCTGCGAGGAGCTGCTGCAGCACTACGTGGACGAGGGGGTCGACCTGGTCACGCGGTACGGGTGGGGGTCGCCGGTCATCTACCAGCGGCGGCTCGCCTTCGACGACGGCACGTTGTTCACCGGCGGACTCGACCTGAACGCGGCTCCGACCCCGACCGCGGCCGGCGAGCTCGCCACCGCGGGCGCTCTCCCGGGCACGGTCCGCTCCGACTCCACCGACTCCGGCACCAACGTGCAGGAGCAGGGCGTCGACGAGCCCGACAGCGTCAAGACCGACGGCGCGGCTGCTGGTGCGGCTGCGCGAGGCCGAGCTGACGACCTACGACGTGAGCGGCGACGAGGTGCGAGGAGCTCGGCAGCCTCGACCTCGGCGACTTCGAGGACGGCGAGATCCTGCTTGCCGGCGACACCGTCGTCGCGCTCGGCAACGATGGCACCCGCCCTGCCCTCGACGACCTCGGTCTGGGCTACGGCTACGGCTACGGCGACTCGGGCTCCCCGCAGACCCGGGTGCTCACGATCGACGTCGCCGACCCGGCGGCACCGACGCTGGCACGCACGGTCGACTACGACGCCTCGCTCGTCGCCGCGCGGCTGCACGGCTCCGACGTCCGGCTGGTGCTCTCGAAGGGCCTGCCCGACCTCGACTTCGTCCGTGGCGACGGGCAGCTCGCCGAGAACCGCGCGGTGGTGGAGAAGTCGACGCTCGACGACTGGCTGCCCCACCAGGCCGTGGACGGCGGCGAGCCGACCGACCTGCTCGCCTGCGACCGGGTCGCGATCCCGCGCGCCGAGATCGGCCTCGGGACGATGGCCGTCGTGGGGTTCTCGGCCGACGGGTCTGACGATGCGCTGACCACGGAGCCGCTGGGTCTCGCGGGCGACGCCCCCATGACCTACGAGTCCGCCGACCACCTCTACCTCGCCTCGAGCGGCGGGGACGCGACGTTCTGCTTCGACTTCTGCGGCCTCCGCCTCGCGAACGTCGCCGGCAGCGGCTTCGACGGCACCACCCACGTCTACGACTTCGCCCTCGACGGCACCAGCGCCTCGTACGTCGGCGCGGGCGAGGTCGAGGGCACGGTCCGCGACCGCTGGTCGATGGACGAGAGCGGCGGCGTCCTGCGGCTGGCCGTCGGCCCGTCGACCGAGACCGGCAACTACAACTCGATCGTGACCCTGCGCGCCGACGGTGACCGGCTGGTCGAGGTCGGCCGGCTCGACGGCCTCGGCAAGGGCGAGGACATCAAGTCGGTGCGCTGGTTCGACGGGCTCGCCCTGCTCGTGACCTTCAGGCAGGTCGACCCGCTCTACGCCGTCGACCTCACCGACGCCACGGACCCGACGCTGCTCGGCGAGCTGAAGATCCCCGGCTTCTCCAGCTACCTGCACCCGCTGGGCACCATGCGCGTCGTCGGCGTCGGCTCGGCCGGCAACGGCTTCCGCGCCCAGGCCGGCCTCTTCGACGTCACCGACCTGACCGACCCGCGGCGGCTCGACACCGTCGAGTACGGCAACGGCACCTACGCCAAGGCCGGCGACGACCCGCGCCAGTTCACCTGGCTCCCGGGCCGCCGCGTCGTCCTCACCGTCATCGCCGACGGCCGCGCCGGCTACGTCTCCCGGATCCAGCTCGACCGCGGGACGATGAGCAACGAGATGACCAAGGTCGAGTACGGCAGCGACGTGGACGCCGTCCGCCTGGTCCCGCTCGCCGGCGCGGCCGGGCTCGAGCGGGTGGTCCTGGTGACCGGCGAGGACGTCGAGTTCTTCGACCTGGACTGACGGCACGGTGGCTGAGGAGCTCCCGCAAGAACGGTGGTTGAGGAGCTCCCGCTAGGGAGCGTCTCGAAACCTGGTGAGGTCCATGGCTTCGCGAGGGAAGCCTTCCGGCTCGGAGGTTTCGAGACGGTCGCTAGCGCGACCTCCTCAACCACCGTGGGGTGACGGTCGCTGTCGCGGCCTCCTCGACGGTGGTTGAGGAGTTCCCGCTAGGGAGCGTCTCGAAACCGGGCCCACGGTGGTGGGACTCCGAGGGGCGTCTCGAACCGGTCCCACGGTGGTTGAGGAGCTCCCGCTAGGGAGCGTCTCGAAACCTGGTGAGGTCCATGGCTTCGCGAGGCAAGCATTCCGGCTCGGGGGTTTCGAGACGGTCGCTAGCGCGACCTCCTCAACCACCGTGGGTGACGGTCGCTATCGCGGCCTCCTCGACGGTGGTTGAGGAGCTCCCGCTAGGGAGCGTCTCGAAACCTGGTGAGGTCCATGGCCTCGCGAGGGAAGCCTTCCGGCTCAGCGGTTTCGAGACGGTCGCTAGCGCGACCTCCTCAACCACCGTCGGGTGAGGTCCATGGCTTCGCGAGGCAGGCCTCCACCTCAGCGGTTTCAGACTGTCGCTAGCGCGACCTCCTCAACCACCGTGTGCTGAGCGCGACCTCCTCAACCACCGTGTCGGCGCGACCTCCTCGACCACCACCGACGACGACGTAGATTTGCCGCATGTGCCGCAACATCCGCCCGCTCAACAACTTCGAGCCCCCGGCGTCCGGCGACGAGGTGCACGCAGCCGCGCTGCAGTACGTGCGCAAGGTGGCCGGGGACGACCAAGCCCTCGACGGCGAACCAGGCTGCGTTCGACCGCGCGGTGCACGAGATCGCCCACATCACCGCCCACCTGCTCGACGACCTCGTGACCACCGCGCCGCCGAAGAACCGCGAGGTCGAGGCCGAGAAGGCGCGGGCCCGCGCCCGGGTCCGGTACGGCACGTGACCCCTGCGCCAGCGGCCGGGGCCGAGCACGCGCTGGACCTCCTGGCCGGCCGCCCCCTCGTCGTCCTCACCGGCGCGGGGCTGTCGACCGACTCGGGCATCCCCGACTACCGGGGCCCCGGGTCGCCGGCGCGGATGCCGATGACCTACCAGGAGTTCGTGGCCGGGCCCGAGGCGCAGCAGCGCTACTGGGCGCGCTCGCACCTGGGGTGGGGCCGGATGAAGCGCGCCGAGCCGAACGACGGGCACCGCGCCCTCGCCGCCCTCGACCCCGAGCTGCTCATCACCCAGAACGTCGACGGCCTGCACGAGGCCGCCGGCTCCCGCCGGCTCGTCGCCCTGCACGGACGCATCGCCGACGTGGTCTGCCTCGCCTGCCGGACGACGACCGCGCGCGCCGCGCTGCACGACCGGCTCGAGGCCGCCAACCCGGGCTGGGGCGAGCGGCACGCCGGCGTGGAGGTGCGTCCCGACGGCGACGTCGACCTCGACGACCCCGCGCAGATCGCAGGCTTCGTCGTCCCGGCGTGCGAGGAGTGCGGCGGCGTGCTCAAGCCCGACGTCGTGTTCTTCGGCGAGAACGTGCCGAAGCCACGCGTCGAGCGCTGCTACGCCGCCGTCGACGCGTTGACCGCGAGCGGCGGAGCGCTCCTCGTGGCCGGATCGTCGCTGACGGTGATGAGCGGGTTCAGGTTCGCGCGCCACGCCGCGAAGCTCGGCATCCCGTTGGTGATCGTCAACCGGGGAGTGACCCGCGGTGACGACCTGGCGACGTCAAGCTCGACGTCGGGTGCTCGGAGTTCCTGACGGCGCTGGTCGCGAACGCCGGATTCACCGGCCGGCCGGTGAATCGAGACGCTTGGACGACATCCGGTATCGTCCAAGCGGCCGGGTTCACCGGCTCGGCCGGTGAACTGCGGGCCGGAGCCTCCTACAGCTTCCGCACGAAGATGTGCCCCGCCGCCTCGACGGCGATCTCGGCGGTCTCGCCACCCGACCCGACGAGCACGCCCTCGCTCGTGGCGATGACGGTGATCGTCTTGTCGGGCAGCGCGCCGGCGCGACGCATGGCGCTCATGAGCACCTCGTCCTTCTGCATCTCCTCCGAGATGCGGCGCACCAGCACCCGGCCCTCGACGTCGGAGGCGGCCTTCGACAGCGGCTCGACGCCGGTCATGAACGACTCGCCGACCGTGTCCTCGCCCAGCTCGGCGAGGCCGGGGATCGGGTTGCCGTAGGGCGACTCGGTGGGGTGGTCGAGGAGCTCGATGAGCCGGCGCTCGACGGTCTCGGAGATGACGTGCTCCCACCGGCAGGCCTCCTCGTGGACGAGCTCCCAGTCGAGGCCGATGACGTCGGTGAGGAGGCGCTCGGCCAGGCGGTGCTTGCGCATGACGCGGGTCGCGAGACGGTTGCCCTCGTCGGTGAGCTCGAGGTGGCGGTCGCCCTCGACGGTGAGCAGGCCGTCGCGCTCCATGCGGGCCACCGTCTGGGAGACCGTCGGGCCGCTCTGGTGCAGACGCTCGGCGATACGGGCACGGAGCGGGTTGATGCCCTCCTCGACCAGCTCGTAGATGGTCCGGAGATACATCTCGGTGGTGTCGATGAGGTCGCTCACGCGCTCATTCTTACCTACGGGGTGAGGGTGGCGGCCACGCGCCGCTGGCAGGGTGGAGCGGTGACCTCGGTGATCTGGTTCCGGCGGGACCTGCGCACCCGCGACAACCCCGCGCTGCTGGCTGCGCTCGACGACGGACCGGCGCTGCCGCTGTTCGTCCTCGACCCTGCCCTGTGGGGTCCGTCCGGCCCGGTGCGTCGTGCCTACCTCGTCGCCAGCCTGCGCTCGCTGCGTCGCGACGTGCCGGTCTCGGTGGTCCGCGGCGACCCCGTGCGGCAGGTGGTGCGGGCCGCGAAGGAGGTCGGCGCCGACCGGGTGCACGTCGCCGCCGACTACGGCCCCTACGGCCACCAGCGCGACCTCGACGTCGAGCAGGCGCTCGCGGGTGCGGGCATCGAGCTGGTGCGCACCGGCTCGCCGTACGCCGTCGCGCCGGGCCGGGTCACCAACGGCAGCGGCGACCCGTACAAGGTGTTCACGCCGTTCTCGAGGGCGTGGGCCGAGCACGGCTGGCGGGCACCCGTGGCGGCGCCGAAGGACCCCCACTGGCGGCACCTCGAGGTCACGACCGACCTGCCGGACGTCGACCTGCCCGAGGGCCTCGAGCTCCCACCCGCCGGCGAGGACGCCGCCCGCGAGCGCTGGCAGCACTTCCTCGACGACGTCGAGGACTACAAGGAGCAGCGCAACCTGCCCGCGGTGGCCGGGACCTCGCGCATCAGCCACCACCTCAAGTACGGCGAGCTGCACCCGCGCACCGTGCTCGCCGACCTGGAGGGCCGGTCGGCGCAGGGTGCCCAGACGTTCCGTCAGGAGATCGCGTGGCGCGAGTTCTACGCCGACGTGCTCTTCCAGCGTCCCGACAGCGCCCGCGAGTACCTGCGCCCCGAGTACGCCCGCATGGCCTACGAGAAGCCCGGCGAGGCGTTCGACGCCTGGCGCCGCGGCCGCACCGGCTTCCCGATCGTGGACGCCGGCATGCGCCAGCTGCGCGGGATGGGCTGGATGCACAACCGCGTCCGCATGATCACCGCCAGCTTCCTGGTCAAGGACCTCCACGTGGAGTGGCAGCACGGCGCCCACCACTTCCTCCAGTGGCTCGTCGACGGCGACCTCGCCTCCAACAACCACGGCTGGCAGTGGGTCGCCGGCAGCGGCACCGACGCGGCGCCCTACTTCCGCGTCTTCAACCCGACGACGCAGGGCCGCAAGTTCGACCCGCGCGGCGAGTACGTGCGGCGGTGGGTGCCCGAGCTCGCCGACGCCGAGGACCCGCACGACCCGAGCCCCGAGGACCGCAAGGCCGCGGGCTACCCCGAGCCGATCGTCGACCACAAGGCCGAGCGCCAGGAGGCTCTCGACCGGTACGCCGCCCTCCGCGCCTGACGGTGGTCGAGGTGCCGCGAGCGAGGAACGAGCGAGCGGCCTCGAGACCCGCTGAGGCCCCCACCAGGGCTCGCCGACCTCCCGCCCGTGGACGCGCGCTCGGTAGCGTGGACGCGTGGCGCACCTGACGATCCCTCGACGCTTCTGCGGCCCGCCCGTCCTCCGGCAACGGGGGCTGGACGGCGGGGGCGCTGGCCGCGCACCTCGGCGACGTCCCGGCGACGGTGCGGCTGCGGAGGCCGCCCCCGCTCGAGGTCGAGCTCGACGTCGCGCTGAGCGACGAGGGTGACGACGCGGCCCTGCTGCAGGGGTCCGAGGTCGTCGCCGAGGCGACGGCGTCCGGGATCATCACGCCGGTCGCGGCGGTCGACCTCGCGACGGCCCGCGCGGCGGAGGCCGGCTACCCGGGTCTGCGCGCCCACCCCTTCCCGACCTGCTTCGTGTGCGGCCCCGAGCGCGCCGCGGGCGACGGTCTGCGCATCTTCCCCGGCCCCACCGACGCCGGCGTGGTCGGCGTCGTCGTGGACGCCGGGCGCGGACGTCGACGTCCCGACCACCTGGGCGGCGCTCGACTGCAGCGGCGGCTGGGCCAGCGACCTGGAGGCCCGGCCGCGGTGCTCGGCACCATCACGGTCGCCCTCAAGGAGCTGCCCGTGCCGGGTCGAGCCGCACGTGGTGGTCGGCGAGACGCGCGGCACGGAGGGCCGCCGCATCCACACCGCGGCCAGCCTGTACACCGCCGACGGCCGGCTCCTCGGCGGCGCCGAGCACGTCTGGATCGCCGTCGACGTCGCCGCGTTCCGATGACCGCCCGGCAGCCGGCGTGGTGGCGCGACGCCGTCGTCTACCAGGTGTACGTCCGCAGCTTCGCCGACAGCGGCACCCGGGGCGAGGACGGCGTGGGCGACCTGCCGGGCATCACCGCGCGGCTCCCCCACCTCGCCGACCTCGGCGTCGACGCCCTCTGGATCACGCCGTTCTACACCTCGCCGCAGCACGACCACGGCTACGACGTGGCCGACTACCGCGACGTCGACCCGCTCTTCGGCACCCTCGAGGACGCCGACGCGCTCGTCGTCCGCGCCCACGAGCTCGGGCTGCGGGTGGTCGTCGACATCGTGCCCAACCACACCTCGAGCGAGCACGCGTGGTTCCGTGACGCCCTCGCCGCCCCGCGCGGCAGCGCGGCCCGGGCGCGCTACCTGTTCCGCGACGAGCCCAACAACTGGCGCTCGGTGTTCGGCGGCTCCGCCTGGACCCAGGTGCCCGACGGCCAGCACTACCTCCACCTGTTCGACACCACCCAGCCCGACCTCGACTGGCGCAACCCCGAGGTCGGCGACCTGTTCGAGGACGTGCTCCGGTTCTGGCTCGACCGGGGCGTCGACGGCTTCCGGGTCGACGTCGCCCACGGGCTCTACAAGGAGGAGTCGCTGCGCGACCAGGTCGTGCCCCCGGGCTGGGAGGACGACCCCGACGGCCTGCAGCGCGCCATGATGCTCGACCGCTCGATCGCCGACGAGCCGATGTGGGACCAGCCCGAGGTGCACGACGTCTACCGCCGGTGGCGCCGCGTCCTCGCCGAGTACCCCGGCGACCCGATGCTGGTCGCCGAGGCGTGGACCGAGTCGGCGGAGTCGATGGCGCGCTACGTGCGCCCCGACGAGATGCACCAGGCGTTCAACTTCGCCTGGCTGCTGGCGCCGTGGTCGGCGCCGGCGTTCGCCGCGGTCGTCACCGACACCTTCGCCGCGCTCAGCGGCGTCGGCGCGAGCCCCACCTGGGTGCTGAGCAACCACGACGTCGTCCGCCACGTCACGCGGTACGGCGGCGGGGCGCTCGGCCTGGCGCGGGCGCGCGCGGCGACGCTCACGATGCTCGCCCTGCCCGGCTCGGCCTACCTCTACCAGGGCGAGGAGCTCGGCCTCGAGGAGGTCGACGTCGCCCCGGAGGACCGGCAGGACCCGTCCTACCTCCGCACCGGCCAGGTGGGGCGCGACGGGTGCCGGGTGCCGCTGCCGTGGTCGGGCGACGCCGCCCCGTACGGCTTCGGCCCGGGCACCGCGCAGCCGTGGATCCCCCAGCCCGCCGACTGGGCACCGCTCACGGTCCAGGCGCAGGCGGGCGACCCGGCGTCCACGCTGTCGTTCTACCGCGCGGCCCTCGCCGCCCGTCGGCAGCTGCCGCCCGCGACCACCGTCGACGTCGGGCTCGACGGCGAGGTGCTCACCGTGCGACGCGGCGACGTCACGGTCGTGCTCAACTGCGGCGACGCCGCCGTGCCCCTGCCCGCGGGCGAGGTGATCGTCGCGAGCGGTCCGGTGACGAGCGAGCTGCCCGGCGGTACGGCGGTCTGGCTCCGCACCTGAGCCCGGCGACGGTCCCCGACGGTGGTCGAGGTGCGAAGCCCGAGGAACGAGGGCTGAGCCTCGAGACCGCCGCAGCGGCAGGACCGACGCAACCACCGACAGCGACCCAGGGGGTCGAGGTCAGTCGGCCTCGTTGAGGCTGGAGTTGTAGCGCGCCAACGTCCCGGCGAACTCGGCGAGGTCGGCCGCCGACCAGCCGGCCAGCTGCTCGTCGAGCCACTTGCGACGGTGGTCGCTCACGTCGGCGAGCCGGGTGCGGGCCTCGTCGGTGACCGAGAGCAGCCAGGCGCGGGCGTCGTCGGGGTCGCGCTCGGCCTGCACCAGGCCGAGGTCGACGAGGTGCTTGACCTGGCGGCTGACCGCACCCTTGTCGACGTCGAACTGCTCGGCGACCTCGGAGGCCCGGACCGGCCCGGAGTGGTCGATCCACGACAGGATCAGGTAGGTCGCCGGCTGGAGCTGCTCGTGCACCATCCGCGCGCGGACGCCGACCACGCGGCGCACGCGCCGGATGATCACGCCGACCTCGTGCTCGAGGTCGCGCAGCGACTCCGCGCGGGACGGGTCGCTCACTTCACGCGCTCCGCCGGGACGCCGACCGCGCGGCCGGCACCGGCGACGCCGGCGGCCACGGGCTCGTCGGAGCCGGCCTTCCCGACCGTCGTCCGCAGGGGCTCCTCACGGATGAACAGGACACACACGAGAGCCAGGATGGCAAACGGGACCGAGACGAGGAAGACGTGGCCGATCGCGGAGCCGAACGCGTGCTCGTAGAGGTCGCGCACGGGCGCCGGCAGCGCGCCCAGGTCGGGGATCGAGTGGCTCTCGTGCGCCGACGGCTCGACGCCCATGCCGGCGAGGCCGTCGGTGACGTCGGCGGTGACGCGGTGCGCGAGCAGCGCGCCCAGGACGCTGACGCCGATCGAGCCGCCGAGCGAGCGCATGAAGGCGACCACCGAGCTGGCGGCACCGAGGTCGGTGACGTCGACGACGTTCTGCACGGCCAGCACCAGGTTCTGCATCGAGGCGCCGAGGCCGAGCCCCACCAGGGCCATGAACAGGCCCACGACGACGATCGGCGTCTCGGCGTCGATCGTGCTCAGCAGCGCGAAGCCCACGACGACGAGCACGAGACCGCCGACCAGCCACCGCTTCCAGAGCCCGGAGGCGGTGATGATGCGGCCGCTCACGATGCTCGAGACGAGGAGCCCGCCGACCATCGCGATCGACATCAGGCCGGCCTCGGTCGGCGACATGCCGCGCGAGAGCTGGAAGTACTGGCTGAGGTAGACCGTCGCGCCGAACATCGCGACGCCGACCATCACCGACGCGGCCGTGGCCAGGGCGGTGGTGCGGTCGCGGAACAGGCGCAGCGGGATGACCGGGTCGGAGGCGACCTTGGCCTCGACGAACAGCGCGGCCGCGACGACGGCCAGACCGCCGACGACGAGCAGGGCGCTGGTGGTGGAGACCCAGTCGAAGGAGGCACCGGCGAGGGAGACCCAGACGAGGAGCATGCTGATGCCGGCCACGATCAGCGTGGCGCCGGTGTAGTCGATGCGGACGTCGCGCTTGACGACCGGCAGGTGCAGTCGCCGCTGCAGGACGACGAACGCGGCGGCCGCGAACGGCAGCCCCACGAAGAAGCACCCGCGCCAGCCGAGCGGGCTGTCGACCACGAGGCCGCCGATGAGCGGTCCGCTCACCGTCGCGGCGGCGAACACGGCTCCGATGTAGCCCGAGTACCGACCGCGCTCGCGCGGGGAGACCATCGAGGCGATCACGACCTGGACGAGGGCGGTGAGCCCGCCGACGCCGAGACCCTGGATCACGCGACCCCCGATGAGGACGCCCATGCTCGGCGCGAAGGCCGCGACCAGCGACCCCGCCGTGTAGATCACGAGTGCGCTCTGCACGAGGAGCTTCTTGCTCACCAGGTCGGCGAGCTTGCCCCACAGCGGAGTCGTCGCGGTCATCGCGAGCATCGTCGAGACGACCACCCACGTGTACCCGGACTGCGACCCCTCGAGGTCGGTGACGATCGCGGGCAGGGCGTTGGTGACGACGGTGCTCGAGAGCATCGCGACGAACATGGCGAGCAGCAGCCCGCTCAACGCCTCGAGCACCTCGCGGTGCGACATCGGGGCGGCGGTCTCGGGTGGTGCGGTGCTCACGGCGGTGTTCTCCATGCGACGTAGAAGGTTGTCGAGGTCAACGATATTCCGGGTCGTTGCCCTGGTCAACCAACGTGGTGCAGGTCACGGGAGCGGGATAGTCCCGGGACTTTGGGTTGCCGATGTGCCGATCTGGCAACCCGAAGTCCCGGGACTATCCCGGCCGCCGGTCCGACGTCCGGCCGGAAAAGAGCGATCCGCAGGCGTCGGGCCTGGGCCCGGCTCCCGGGGACGTGAGTCCGGGATCGCCTGCGGATCGGGTGACTGCGGTGAATTCACCAGCAGCCGCGTCGAGCGATTCCACCCGACGTGATGCTGGGCTGCTAGCGGGCAGCCACCTCACGCGTCCTGGAAGAACTCATTCTTCGGACCACCTCCTTTCCCGTGTACGACGAGCGTAGATCGGCGCACGGGGCGGGACAAGCGATTAACTGGCCGACCATGACTGTGACCGTGACCACCGCGCACGACGGCCCCGTCGCCGTCGTCACCATCGACCGCCCCGGCCGGCGCAACGCGGTCGACTCCGCGACGGCCACCGCCCTGGCGGACGCCGTCGAGGCGGCGGACGCCGACCCGGCGGTCAGCGTCCTCGTGCTCACCGGGGCCGGCGGCACGTTCTGCGCCGGAGCCGACCTGAAGGCGCTCGCCGAGGGCGACCGGGCCGACCTCGACCCGGTGACGGGCGCGGAGGGGCGGGCGCCGATGGGGGTGTCGCGGATCCGGACGAGCAAGCCGGTCATCGCGGCGGTCGAGGGCCACGCCGTCGCGGGCGGGCTCGAGCTGGCGCTGTGGTGCGACCTGCGGGTGGCGGCGTCCGACGCGACGTTCGGGGTGTACTGCCGGCGGTTCGGCGTCCCGCTCATCGACCTCGGCACGGTCCGGCTGCCGCGGCTGGTCGGGCACAGCCGGGCGATGGACCTGATCCTCACCGGCCGGGGCGTCGACGGGGTGGAGGCCGAGCGGATCGGCCTGGTCAACCGGGTGTGCGCGCCGGGCGAGGCGCTCGCCACGGCGGTCGCGCTCGCGCACGAGCTGGCCGCCCTCCCCCAGCTGTGCCTGCGCAACGACCGGCTCTCGGCGATCGAGCAGTGGGACCTCAGCGAGGTCGACGCGACGCGCAACGAGTGGCGACGCGGCACCGACACCATCGGTAGCGGGGAGACGCTCGACGGTGCGGTGCGCTTCGCCGGCGGCGCCGGTCGCCACGGCTGCTTGACGGCGCCCGCTCCGCTCGCGCGCGCTTCGCCGCTCGACGCGTCGAAGCGGCAGTAGATCGGGTCCACCCCGCTACTCCCCGCCGCCGTCCCCGCCGTCGTCTGCGAAGTCGCCGTGGCCGACGTCGACCATGCTGCCGTCGTCCGGGCTCACCGCCGCGGCCGCCGCCGCTGCCACGGCCGGCGAGGGCTCGGCGTCGAGCGCGCCGAGGAGCGCGCGGAGGCGGTCCTCGTTGCGCTCGAGCACGCTGAGGTCGACGTCGGCCGCGCCCGGCTCGCCGTTGAGGTACTCGAAGGGGTTGTCGAGGTCGCGGATCAGCCCGACGAGGTACAGCAGCAGGTACACGTTGAGCCCGATGAGGAAGACCGTCGGCGTGAGCGGGTCGATGGTCGTGAGGACCAGCGCCGTGACCAGGAGGAGCAGGGTGACCTCGGCGATGAGGTAGCCGGCGGCGACGTAGGAGGTGCGGCGCACCGTGTCCATGCGGATCACCACGCGCCGGACGTTGGCCTGCTCGCCCTTGAGGCGGGTCACGAAGCCGGGCTGGATCAGCGGCGCCATCACGGCGAACGGGGCGTTGAGCGCGCGGATGTCGGACAGGACGTCGTCCAGGCCGCGGTCGTGGAGCAGCCAGCGGCGCACCGAGGCGCTGATCTCGATCAGCTGGGCCAGGCACTCCCGGGCGGCGGGGGCGCCGAGCTCGTTGCTGGTGATGAGGCACTCGTCGGCCATGGTCTCGAGGCTCGCCGCGATCTCGCCCGGGAGCTTCTCGGCCTCCTTGAAGTCACCCGCGGTGCCGCTGAGGAGGAAGCCGAGGATGAACACCTCGGCCCCGATCGCCCCGGCCAGCAACGGCGAGAACTCCAGCGGTTCGAGGTCGAGCCGGTGCGCCAGCAGCTTGAGGACGACGACCCCCACCGCCCACGGGAGCGTGGCGATGAGGAGTCGGGGGTTGCCGCGGAACAGCTGCTTGGTCACGGCCGAAACCTAGGCGGGACGAGCACCCGCCCGCATGATCACTTCGGGTCAGGTTTGTGCCGCGCCCGCGGTGAACTGCGCCCGGTACAGCCGCGCGTACGCGCCGTCGGCCTCGAGCAGGCCGGCGTGGGTGCCCTGCTCGACGATGGCGCCGTCCTCCATCACCAGGATCAGGTCGGCGTCGCGGATGGTGGAGAGACGGTGCGCGATGACGAACGACGTCCGGTCGGTGCGCAGGGCCGCCATCGCGTGCTGCAGCAGCAGCTCGGTACGGGTGTCGACCGAGCTGGTGGCCTCGTCGAGGATCAGCAGCGCCGGGTCGGTGAGGAACGCCCGGGCGATCGTCACGAGCTGGCGCTCGCCCGCCGACAGGTTCGAGCCCAGCTCGTCGACCTTGGTGTCGTAGCCGTCGGGCAGCGAGTGCACGAACCGGTCGACGAAGGTGGCCTGCGCCGCGGCCAGCACCTCCGCCTCGGTCGCGCCGGGACGGCCGTAGGCGATGTTGTCGCGGATGGTGCCCTCGAACAGCCAGGTGTCCTGCAGCACCATGCCGATCCGTCCGCGCAGCGCGGTCCGGGGCAGCGAGGTGATGTCGGCGCCGTCGAGGGTGATGCGGCCGGCGTCCAGCTCGTAGAACCGCATGACGAGGTTGACGAGCGTGGTCTTGCCGGCGCCGGTCGGGCCGACGATGGCGACGGTCTCGCCCGGCCGGGCCACGAGCGAGAGGTCGCTGATGAGCGGCCGGTCGGCGTCGTAGGAGAACGAGACGTGCTCGAACGCCACCTCGCCGCGGGTGGGCGCGGCCTTGGTGCCGTCGTGGACGGGGTCGGCCTGCTCCTCGTCGGCGTCGAGCAGCTCGAAGACCCGCTCGGCGGAGGCGACGCCGGACTGCAGCAGGTTGGCCATCGAGGCGACGGTCGTCAGGGGCTGGGTGAACTGGCGCGTGTACTGGATGAACGCCTGCACCTCGCCCAGGGTCAACGAGCCGGTCGCCACCCGCAGGGCCCCGATGACGGCGACCGCGACGTAGTTGAGGTTCCCGATGAACATCATCGTCGGCATGATCAGGCCGCTCACGAACTGCGCCTTGAAGCTCACCTCGTAGAGCTCGGCGTTCTGCCGGTCGAACTCGGCCTCGACCTCGGCCTGCCGGCCGAACACCTTGACCAGCGAGTGTCCGCTGAAGGTCTCCTCGATGTGGGCGTTGAGCTTGCCGGTGCGCCGCCACTGGGCGACGAACTGCCCCTGGGACCGCTTCATGATCGCGCGGGTCACCGTCAGCGAGACCGGCACAGTCACCAGCGCGACGAGGGCCAGCAACGGCGAGATCCAGATCATCATCGCGAGCACGCCGACGACCGTCATCACCGAGCTGAGCAGCTGGCTCATCGTCTGCTGCAGCGTCGTGGAGACGTTGTCGATGTCGTTGGTGACGCGGCTCAGCAGCTCACCCCGGGGCGAGCGGTCGAAGTAGCCGAGGGGCAACCGGTTGATCTTGTCCTCGACGTCCTGGCGCATCCGCCGCACCGTGCGCTGCACGACGCCGTTGAGCACGTAGCCGGCGGCCCAGGCCAGCAGGCTGGCGCCGGCGTAGATCGCGAGGACCAGGAGCAGCACCTGACCGACGGCGCCGAAGTCGACGCCGGCGCCGGGCACGACGTCCTGGCCCTGGACGGCGTCCGGCAGCTCGCCCTGCGGCGTGCCGACCGGGAACTTGCTCCCGATGAAGCCGTTGAACACCAGGTCGGTGGCGTGGCCGAGGATGCGCGGGCCGACCGACATCAGGCCGACGCTGCCCATCGTCAGCAGCACGACCAGCACGGTCGGCACCCGGTCCGGCGTCAGCCGGGCGAGCAGCCGCTTGCCGGACGGGCCGAAGTTGAGGGCCTTCTGGCCGACGATCCCGCCGGGGCCCATCGGGCCGCCGCGTCCGGGACCGGCGACCGGTGCCTCGATGCGCTCGGTGGCCGCGAACCCCTGCGTCTTCGCCGCCTGCGGCCTCTTCTGCAGATCGGTCATGCCGTCACCTCCTGCGCCTCGTCGGCGCTCAGCTGCGAGGCGACGATCTCCTGGTACGTCGGACAGTCGTCGAGCAGCTCGCGGTGCGTGCCCCGCCCGACCACGCGGCCGTCGTCCACGACCACGATCTCGTCGGCGTCGCGGATGGTCGAGACGCGCTGGGCGACCACGACCACCGTGGCGTCGGTGGTGACGGGGACGAGGGCCGCGCGCAGCCGGGCGTCGGTCGCGAGGTCGAGCGCCGAGAACGAGTCGTCGAACAGGTAGATCGCCGGACGCCGGATGACGGCTCGCGCGATCGCCAGCCGCTGGCGCTGGCCGCCGGAGAAGTTGGTGCCGCCCTGGGCGACCGAGGCGTCCAGCCCCTCGGGCAGCGCCGCCACGAAGTCCCGGGCCTGGGCGACCTCGAGGGCGGCCCAGATCTCCTCGTCGGTGGCGTCGCCCTTGCCGTGCTGCAGGTTGGAGCGGACGGTTCCGGAGAACAGGTAGCCCTGCTGGGGCACGAGTCCGATCTGCCGCCACAGCTCGGCCGGGTCGAGGTCGCGGACGTCGACGCCGGCCACGCGCACCGTGCCGCCGGTGGCGTCGAAGAGCCGGGGAACGAGGTTCACCAGGGTGGTCTTGCCGGCGCCGGTCGACCCGACGACGGCGAGCGTGCGGCCGGGCCGGGCGCTCAGGGAGACGTCGGCGAGGACCGGCGCCTCGGCGCCGGGGTAGGCGAAGGTGACGCCGTCGAGGTCGAGGTGCCCGCGCATGCCCGGGTCGGGGGTGACCGGGTGGTCGGGCAGCCGCACCGAGGTCTCGGTGTCGAGCACCTCGACGATGCGGTCGGCGCAGACCGAGGACCGCGGCACCTGCATCAGCAGGAAGGTCGACATCATGATCGACATCAGGATCTGCATCAGGTAGCTGAGGAAGGCCGTCAGCGCCCCGACCTGCATCTCCCCGCTGTCGACGCGGTGACCGCCGAACCAGATCACGCCGACGCTGGCGACGTTCACGATGAGGATGACGAGCGGGAACATCGTCGCCATCCACCGCCCGGCGCGCACCGCCACCTCGGTGAGGTCGTCGTTGGCGCGGCCGAACCGCTCGGCCTCGTAGGGCTCGCGCACGAACGCGCGCACCACGCGGATGCCGGTGATCTGCTCGCGCAGCACGCGGTTGACCTCGTCGATGCGGCCCTGCATCAGCCTGAAGCTCGGCACCATGCGGCTCACGACGAAGGCCACGGCCAGCACCAGCGCCGGCACCACGACGGCGAGGATCCAGCCGAGCCCGACGTCCTCGCGCAGCGCCATGACCACGCCGCCGACCATCATGATCGGGCTCGAGGCGGCGATGAGGCAGGCCATCAGCACCAGCATCTGCACCTGGGTGACGTCGTTGGTGCCGCGGGTGATCAGCGACGGTGCGCCGAAGTGCTGCAGCTCGCGCGTCGAGAACGTGCCGACCCGGGCGAACAGGGTGGCGCGCAGGTCGCGCCCGAACGCCATCGCGGTGCGCGCGCCGAACCACGCGGCCCCGACCGAGCCGACGATCTGGAGCAGCGAGACCGCGAGCATCACGCCGCCGAGCCGCACGATGGTGCCGGTGTCGCCGGTGGCGACGCCCTCGTCGATGATCCGGGCGTTGAGGCTGGGGAGGTAGAGCATCGCGAGCACGCTGCAGAACTGCAGCGCGGCCACGGCCAGCAGCCACGACCTGTACTCCGGTAGCCGCTCGCGCAGGAGTCGGATCAGCACGGGTCCCTCCTCAGGAGTCCGTCGAGCAGGGTGCCGACGATCTGCTCGGGCGTGAGCAGGTGGCCGTCGGCGATGTGTTGGTGGCTGCCCGCGAAGGTCAGCAGGCGGAGCAGGTGGACGAACTCGGGAACGCTGACCGCGAGCCAGTCGGCGTCGGGGCCCACGACGTCGGCGATGAGGCCCTCGAACCGGGCCCGCCAGGCGATCGCCTCGTCGCTGTCGTGCAGGTGGTCGGGCGGGCGCACCATGCCGACCTTCTGCATCAGGGCGAACGTCGCCCTGAACCGCTGCTGCAGCACCGAGACCAGGAGCACCAGCCGGTGCCGGAACGGCAGGCTGCGGTCGATCTCCTCCAGCCGCACCACCAGGTCGCCCGGCTCGAACGCGCGCGCGATGGCGGCGTCCACCAGCTCGTCCTTGCTGGTGACGACCCGGAAGATCGTGCCCTCCGCGATGCCGGCGGCCTCGGCGATCTGCTTGGTCGTGATGTCGCGCCCGTGCTCGCGGAGCAGCCGCAGGGTCACGTCGACCAGGTGCTCCCGCCTGTCCTCCGGTGCCATCGACGGCGCGCGCGGTGTCATGTCCTCACCCTAAGTGAGTGAGCACTCACTCACAAGTGGGTTTCGGGGTGGGTGGGGATAGTCCCGGGACTTTGGGTTCGCGAGAAGCGGGTTTCGGCAACCCAAAGTCCCGGGACTATCCCCCACCCTCCCCCGCCCCGGACCCCCGGCGGCCCTGTGGAGGACGCCGGCGCCCGGCGTCGATCCGGCCACGCTGAGAGGCATGTCCGGCTTCGTCGAGCACCCGGTGTCTCGCGAGGGCCTCGTGCGCCCGTCGCGGGTCGACCGGAGCGGCGAGGGAGGGCACCCGACCCCGATGGAGGCGCGCGGTCCCGGGTGGGTGCGGACCTCGCGTGGCTTCTACGTGCCGGCAGGTACCGCGATCGACCGCCCGGAGCAGCGCGTCCTCGCAGGCCTCGATGCTGTTGTCCGGACGAGCGTTCGCGGTCACCGGTTGGGGTTCGCTCTGCTGGCAGGGCGGCCGGTGGTTCCGGGGACTCACCAGCCGGGGCGAGCGACGTCCGGTCACCCGTGCTCATCTCCTCCTACGACGTCCGCGCGCAGCCGAAGCACGGCATCGCCGTGTCCGGGGAGAGTGTCTCGCCGACATGGTGATCCTCGTGGACGACGTCCGCGTGACCCTGCCGACGTGGGCGGTCTCGTTCGAGATGCGGTACGCGCGCGACGAGTTCGCGGCGGCGAAGATCCTGAGCCTCGCGGCGTACAACGACCTCGTCTCCATCGCCGAGATGAGCGAGTTCCTCTCCCACCAACGCGGTTGGACGGGCATCCCGAAGGCCCGTGACGCCCTGGCCTACGCCGAGGAGAACATCTGGTCGCCGGCGGAGCACGACATGGGGATGAAGTGGTGGGTCGAGCGTCGCTACGACCGGCCGCTGTTCAACCGACCGGTCTTCGACCTCCGCGGCAACCACCTGTTCACGCCCGACTGCATCGATCCGGTCGCCGGCGTCATCGGCGAGTACAACGGCCCGAGCCACATCGAGGTCGGCGCGTACGGCAGCGACCTCGCGCGCTGGGGCGTGTACTCCGAGGTCGGTCTCGAGGCGGTGGCGATGAGCCGGGCCGACCTCCGCGACGACGGCGGGTTCGGCCTGCGGCTGCGCGACGCGTACCGCCGCGCCGATCGACGTCCCGCCTCCGACCGGGCCTGGACCATCGAGTACCCCGACTGGTGGACGCCGACCCACACCGTCGAGCTCCGCCGCGAGCTCAGTCCCGAGCAGGCCGCGCGTTTCCTCCGCTACCGCGCGGTGTGAGGCGCTCGCGGCGCGGGGATAGTCCCGGCCGATTCGGCCCTCGAATCCGCCGTCGGAGGGCCGAATCGGCCGGGACTATCCCTCCTCCGACCCTCCTAGGGCGCCAACCGCTCGGTCCGCCAGCCGGGGTCGGCGTCCGTGCGGTGGTAGACGAGGCGGTCGTGGAGGCGGTTGGTACGGCCCTGCCAGAACTCCACGGACTCCGGGCGGACGACGAAGCCGCCCCACTCCTCGGGGGCGCTCACCTCGCCGTCGGGCACACCCTCGAACCTGGCCTCGGCCGCGGCGTAGGCGGCGGCGAGCTCGTCGCGGCCGGCGACCACCTGCGACTGGTGCGAGGCCCAGGCGCCGAGCTGCGAGCCGCGGGGGCGGACGGCGAAGTAGGCGTCGACCTCGGCCCGCGGCAGCACGGCAGCGACGCCGTCGACGCGGACCTGCCGCTCGAGCGCGTGCCAGGGGAACAGCAGGGAGCACCGCGGCTCGGCCAGCAGCTCGGCGCCCTTGCGCGAGCCGAGGTTGGTGAAGAAGCGGAAGCCGTCGGGGCCGACGCCCTTGAGCAGCACCATCCGCGCCGACGGCTGGCCGGACGACGACACGGTGGCGACGACCATCGCGTTCGGCTCGTGCACCCCACCGGCGCGGGCGTCCTCGAACCAGCGCGAGAACATCGCGAGCGGATCGGGGGTCAGGTCGCTCTCGTCGAGGCCGCCGGCGGCGTACTCGCGGCGGAGCGTTGCGATCTCGTCAGGCTCACCCATGGACCGACCGTATCCACCGACCAAGTCCCCCGTGGGGCAGAATGCGGCGGCGGAGCACGCCCACTCCCCGAAACGCGCCCTCATCGCAAAGGAGCGGTCCACATGACCGAGGTACACCACGGACTGGAGGGCGTCGTCGCCTTCGAGACGGAGATCGCCGAGCCCGACAAGGAGGGGTCGGCGCTCCGCTACCGCGGCGTCGACATCGAGGACATCGTCGGCCGCGTGCCGTTCGAGAACGTCTGGGGCCTGCTCATCGACGGCTCCTACACCCCGGGCCTCGCCCCGGCCGAGCCGTACAACCTGCCGGTGCACACCGGCGACGTCCGCGTCGACGTCCAGGCCGCGGTCGCGATGCTCGCGCCGGCCTTCGGCTTCGGCCAGACCTACGACATCACCGACGAGCAGGCCCGCGAGGACATCGGCCGGCTCGCCGTCATGGTGCTCTCCTACGCCGCCCAGTCCGCGCGCGGCCTCACCCAGGCCGTCGTCCCGCAGAAGCGCGTCGACGAGGGCAAGACCCTCGCCGAGAAGTTCCTCATCCGCTGGAAGGGCGAGGCCGACCCCAAGCACGCCCACGCGATCGACGCCTACTGGAGCAGCGCCGCCGAGCACGGCATGAACGCCTCCACCTTCACCGCCCGCGTCATCACCTCCACCGGCGCCGACGTGGCCGCCGCGTTCTCCGGCGCCATCGGCGCGATGAGCGGCCCGCTGCACGGCGGCGCCCCCGCCCGCGTCCTCACGATGATCGAGGACGTCGAGAAGTCCGGCGACGCGACCGCCTACGTCAAGGGCCTCCTCGACTCCGGCGAGCGCCTGATGGGCTTCGGCCACCGCGTCTACCGCGCCGAGGACCCCCGCGCCCGCGTGCTGCGCCGCACCGCCAAGGAGCTCGACGCCCCCCGCTACGCCGTCGCCGAGGCGCTCGAGCAGGCGGCGCTGAAGGAGCTGCGCGAGCGGCGTCCCGACCGCGTGCTCGAGACCAACGTGGAGTTCTGGGCCGCGATCGTCCTCGACTTCGCCGAGGTGCCGGCCAACATGTTCACCTCGATGTTCACCTGTGCCCGCACCGGTGGCTGGTCGGCGCACATCCTGGAGCAGAAGAAGACCGGCCGCCTGATCCGCCCCTCGGCCATCTACACCGGCCCCGCCGCCCGCAAGGCCGACGAGGTCGACGGCTGGAACGCCGAGTGGGCCGACTGAGCCACCCGCGTCGGGATAGTCCCGGGACTTCGGGTTGCCGGATCGCCGGATCCGCAACCCAAAGTTCCCGGGACTATCCCTCTCCCGCCGCCGACCGCTCGAGGAACCACGACGTCCGCGCCTGGGCGCCGGCCCGGGTCAGCGAGACGTGCACGTGGTCGCGGTGGCGCAGCGTCGCCGAGCACCGCTTGCGGGTCCGGCAGGACGAGCTGAGGTAGGGCTCCGGCTCGAACCGGTTCCAGGCGGCGTACATGTGGTCGTTCCAGATCACGTACATCACGCCCATCCGGCGCGCCTTGGCGTGCGGGTTGCCGCCGCCGTCGGTGGCGAAGAGCGAGTCGAGCAGGGCCTGCGCCTTCGCGCGCCCCTCCGCGGTCGCGGCGCTGGCCGTCCAGTCGATGGCGCGGCCCTCCTGGTGCTCCGAGCTGACCCGCTGGCGCTTGCGGCAGGAGCGGGAGATCGAGGCGTGGCTGCCGAACTTCGTCACCATCCAGCGGCTCAGGGCCAGCGTGCCGGGCTTGGGGCCGGGCGAGCAGCGCGTGGCCGGCTCGTAGCCCGCGTAGTCCTCGATCGGGACCGAGGCGGAGGCGGGAGCCGGCGCGAACGAGGCCAGCACGGCCAGGACGACGGCGCAGCACGACAGGGCGAGCGTGGGGGACGCATCCCACGATGGTCCGCGCACGCACCCCGCGACACACCGGTCGACAGGTCCGAACCACCTGGCCCGGGCGGACTAATCCGAACGGGTGGTCGCCGCGAGGTAGGCGGCACCGCGCGGCGAGATCGAGTAGCCGACCGCGTGGCTGACCGTCAGCCCCATCGCCTTCAGCTTGCGGACGTCGATCTTGAACGGCAGCGTCTCGCGACCCACGAGCTCGGCGAGGTCGGGCGCCCGTCGCTCGGGGTGCGGCCTCGATCAGGCGCAAGGTCGCCACGGTCCAGCGTCCGTGCGACGACGCGCGGTCGAGCCGCTCCAGCCTGGCGTCGATGGCGGCGACGTCGTCGGCGCTCAGCGTCGAGGACGCCCGGAGCGCGAGCCGCGGGTCCTCCCCCGCCCACGACACGACGACGCGGTAGACCGGCCACGACTCGTCGCCGGCGAGCCGGGCCCGCACCCTCTCGGCGTCCGCCCAGCCGGCGAGGACGGCGTCCTCGTCGGTGATCGAGGCCGGGTCGACCACGCTGACCTCCTCGACCCGCACCAGCCCCGAGGACGACGTGAACACGGCCCCCGGCTTCACGTCCTGCTTCTGCCACCGGCGGAAGGCCAGCGTCACCGAGCCGTCACGCACGCCCTGCGCCGCCTTGAGCGGCAGCCTCACCGGCGCAGGTCCTTGGCGAAGCACCGCGAGAGCGGGGAGGCCTTGTAGTACCCGAACGCCGGCACCGGCACGTAGCCAGAGGAGAGGTAGAGCGCGATCGCCTCGGGCTGGGCGAGCCCGGTCTCGAGGACGAGCGCCTCGACCCCCGACCCGGCCGCCGTCGTCTCGAGGTGGCCCAGCACGACCCGTGACAGGCCGCGGCCCCGCCGGTGCGGGACGACGTACATGCGCTTGATCTCGGCGGTCCGCATCACGCCGAGCACCTCGACCGACGAGCGGCGCCACGCACCGGTCGCCACCGGCTCGTCGCCGTCGTACCCGACGAAGAACGACCCCATCGGCGGCTCGAAGAGCAGCGGGTCGACCGGCGACTCGTCCGGGCCGCCGTAGCGGGCGACGTACTCGGCCTGCACCGCGTCGATCAGCATGGTCGCCGCCGGGTCGCCGTAGGCGACACGCTTCATGCGCAGCGCGCCTGGATCGGCCAACGTTCGCAGTCCTCCTCGGGTGGTGGGACGTCGCCGTCCCCGGTGCGGGTCCGCTGACACAATAGGACGGTGACGATCCAGATCCCCGCCGACCTGCTGCCCGCCGACGGACGCTTCGGCGCCGGGCCGTCGAAGATCCAGACCAGCCACCTCGACGCGCTCGCCGCCACGGGGGCCTCCCTCATGGGCACCTCGCACCGCCAGGCGCCGGTGCGCGACGTCGTCGGCCGCGTCCGCGAGGGCCTCGCCGCCCTGTTCTCCCAGCCCGAGGGGTACGAGGTCGTGCTCGGCAACGGCGGCGCCACCGCGTTCTGGGACGTCGCCACCTACGGCCTCATCGACCGCAGGTCGCAGCACCTCACGTTCGGCGAGTTCTCCTCGAAGTTCGCGAGCGCGGCGAAGGCCGCCCCCTGGCTCGACGACCCGTCGGTGATCAGCAGCGAGCCCGGCACGCGTCCGGTGGCGGTCGCCGAGGACGGCATCGACGCCTACGCCTGGGCGCACAACGAGACCTCGACCGCCGTCATGGCCCCCGTGGTGCGGCCCGCCGGGACGACGTCCGACGACGCGCTCGTGCTGATCGACGCCACCTCGGGCGCCGGCGGCCTGCCCGTCGACCTGACCGAGAGCGACGTGTACTACTTCGCGCCGCAGAAGTGCTTCGCCTCCGACGGCGGCCTCTGGCTCGCGTTCTTCTCCCCCGCCGCGCTCGACCGCGCGGCCCGCATCGCGGCGAGCGACCGCCACGTGCCGGCGTTCTTCGACCTGCCGACCGCCATCGACAACAGCAGGCTCAACCAGACCTACAACACGCCCTCGGTCGCCACGCTCTTCCTCATGGCCGAGCAGCTCGACTGGATGAACGCCGGTGGCGGCCTGGCCGGGATGGTCGAGCGGACGACGTCCAGCTCCGACGCGCTCTACGGCTGGGCCGAGAAGTCGCCGTACGCCACCCCGTACGTGGCCGACCCCGACCACCGCTCGCTCGTGATCGGCACCATCAACTTCGACGCCGAGGTCGACGCGGCCGAGGTCGCGAAGGTGCTGCGCGCCAACGGCGTCGTCGACACCGAGCCGTACCGCAAGCTGGGCCAGAACCAGCTGCGGATCTCGATGTACCCCGCCGTCGACCCCGCCGACGTCGAGGCGCTGACGCACTGCATCGACTTCGTGGTGGAGCAGCTCGCCTGACCCCGTGGTGGTCGAGGAGGCCGGTCACGGCCGTCTCGAGACCCGGTGAGTTGCACGGTTTCTCTCGCGACGCCATCAACGTTGCGTGGTCTCGTGACGCTCGCTAGCGCGAGCTCCTCGACCCTCACGCGGGTGGTGGTCGAGGAGGCCGGTCACGGCGATGAGGCGGTCGAGGAGGCCGGTCACGGCCGTCTCGAGACCCGGTGAGTCGCACGGCTCCTCTCGCGAAGCCATGAACGTTGCGTGGTCTCGAGACGCTCGCTAGCGCGAGCTCCTCGACCCACACCCCGGTGGTCGAGGAGGCCGGTCACGGCCGTCTCGAGACCCGGTGAGTCACGGCCTCTCGCGACCTGATGCGTCGTCCGGCTTCCTCGCGAACGCCATCGAACGTTGCGTGGTCTCGAGACGCTCGCTAGCGCGAGCTCCTCGACCCACACCTGTGGTGGTCGAGGGGGCCGGTCACGGCGCGGTGGTGGTCGAGGAGGCCGGTCACGGCCGTCACGAGACCCGGTGAGTCACACGGCTTCTCTCGCGAAGCCATCAACGTTGCGTGGTCTCGTGACGCTCGCTAGCGCGAGCTCCTCGACCCCCACAGGGACGCGAGCTCCTCGACCCGCACACCCCAGCGTCAGGTGCTCTTGATCAGCTTCAACGTTGCGCGCTCGAGGGCTGCCTGGCGCTCGTCGGGGTTGGCGTAGGTCCGCCGGGTGGTGCTCGAGATCGTGTGGCCGCGCTCGTAGGCCTCGATCACGCGCGGGTCGACGTAGGAGGAGCGGGCCAGCGTGGGGGTGTTGCCGAGGAACTCCGACACCTCGCGCATCGCGCCGGCGACGGCGCGCTTGCGGGAGGCCTTCGTGTGCCCGGGCTCGGTGGACTCGGCCAGGGCGGCGGCGGCGAGCACGGTCGCGTGCCACGTGCGGAAGTCCTTGGCGGTGGCCTCGAGCCCCGTCGCCTCGCGGACGTAGGAGTTGACCAGGTCGGGGATGACCGAGCGCCACGACCGGTCGAGCTGGTAGGCCATCAGCCGCGGGTCGTCCCTCGAGCGGCGGCGCCGCATGATCTCGACGGCCTCGATGACGGTGGCGTCGTCGATCTCGATCCGGTGGTCGACGCCGGACTTCCCGGTGAAGGTGAAGACCAGGCGGTCCTGGTGCTTCTTGACGTGACGCCGCTCGAGGGTGGTGAGGCCGAACGAGCCGTTGGCGTCGGCGTAGACGTCGTTGCCGATGCGGAAGTAGCCGAGGTCGAGCAGCCGGACGGCGGCCGCGCACGCGCGCTCGAGCGGCATGCCCTCGCGGCCCAGGTCGGAGAGCACCCGCTCGCGGGCCTTCACCAGGCCCTTGCCGAAGAGCTCCATCCGGGCGAACTTCTCGGCGTCGCGCCGGGTGCGCCAGTCGGGGTGGTAGAGGTACTGGCGCCGGCCGGCGTCGTCGGTGCCGACCGCCTGCAGGTGGCCGTTCGGGTAGGGGGTGATCCAGACGTCGCGCCAGGCCGGCGGGATCACGAGGGACTTGACCCGCTCGACGTGCTCGGGGGCCAGCCGGGCGCCGTTCTCGTCGAGGTACACGAAGCCCTTGCCGGCCCGCCGTCGGGTCCAGCCACGCTGGTCGGGCGACGTCCGTCGCAGTCTCACCACTCGCCGACTCTAGGAAACAGCGCCACGACGGGGAATCACCCGCGAGGACGGAGGGACCGACCGAGCACGACCAGCATCACGACACCGAACGCCCCACCGGTGAGCCACGGCCACCAGGGCGCGCTCGTCCGCGGCGTCGTCCCCCGCGTCACCCGGAGCGCCGCCCACGGCGCCGTCGCTCGCCTCCACACCGCCCGCTTCGCCGGACGTCGACGGCCCCGCCCCGGTGGGCGCCGGCGGCTCGACCGCCTCGGCCACGGCCGCCGGCAGCCGGAACCGCAGCACCGGGGCGTTCAGTCCCTCGCTGCCCAGCAGCACCGAGGAGTAGTCGTCGACCGCGAGGCCCTCGCCCTGCTGCTGCTCGGGGAGGTCGAAGGTGTCGACCTCCTCGAGGTCGGGCCACGTGTAGACGGCCGCCCGCGTGTACGACCGCACCACCACGTGGCGCCCGTCGGGGAAGAACGCGCCGTCGGTCGCGGTCGACAGCACCTCGCCGACCTTGGTGAACCGGTTGACCGCCGTCGTGCTCAGGGTGCGGGACGGCGCGAGCAGCACGTCGCCGCCGAGGAAGGTCTTGGTCACGATCACCAGCCGGCCCGAGACCGGGTCGCGCATCAGGGTCTCGGCGTCCTGCGGCCCGCCGGGGTAGGTCACGCGGGAGGACGCCGGCGTCACGGTCCGGTCGCCGCGGCCGACCGGGACCCGCGCGATCGCCACCTCGCTGCGCGCGGCGGCGTTGTCGCCGATGTCGCCCACGAACACGAACGACGCGTCGCCGGACGGCGCGATCGCCTCGACGTCGGTCGGCGACTGCGACCACGTGGTGACCCCGACGGTCTCGCACGTCGTCGCGTCGAGGGTGAACACCCGGCCGGTGTCGCCGGAGTCGTTGACGGTCACGAGCAGGCCGCCGCGCGCGACGAGCCCGCTGGACTCGACGAGGTCGGGGTCCTGCAGGCGGCAGACGACGCGGCCCTCGGGGGCGGCGGTGGCCGACGCGACGCCGATCGCGAACGAGACCGCGACCCCCAGCGCGGCGACCGCGCCGAGCAGCCGCCGCCTCACGGCGCTGTGCCGAGCAGCTCGCCGAGCCGCGGCCGCAGCGACCACGTGGTGACGAGCGCCTCGTAGTCGGCGAGGGCGCCGTCGGGCACGACGCCGGTGCGCACCGCGCGCAGCATCGTGTTGCGCGGGGTGTGCTCGCTGCCGACGAACTCGACGACGTCCACGCGGTAGCCGCGGCTGCGCAGCAGCGAGGCGCGGAGGGCGTCGGTGAGGGTGTCGGCCAGCCGCTCCCGCAGGATCCCGTGGCGGGTCAGCTCGGCGTACGGCGCCGGGGTCGGCGCCGTGCGCAGCTGGGCCGCGACGTCGTGGTGGCAGCACGGCGCGGCGAGCACCACCGGCGCCTCCCACTCCACCGCCCGGGCCAGCGCCTCGTCGGTCGCGGTGTCGCAGGCGTGCAGCGCCAGCACGACCTCGGGCGGCCGGGCGAGGACGACGTCGGCGATCGTCCCGACCTCGAACGACGCGTCGAGCCCGAGCCGTGACGCGACCGCGCTGTTGTGCTCGCGCGACTGCTCCTTGACGTCGACGCCGGTCACGCTGACCGGCAGGCCGCGGACGCCGGCCAGCACCCGCTGGGCGGCGAAGGTGAGGTAGGCGTTGCCGCAGCCGAGGTCGACCACGCGCAGCGGGTCGTCGTCGGTCGGTCGCCGCAGGTGACCGGTCGACCTCGCGTCGGCGACGACGGCGTCGAGCAACCGGACGAACTCCTCGACCTGACGCAGCTTGGCGGTGCGGCTCGGCTTCGGCCGGCCGTCGGTCCCGACCAGGCCGAGCTCGGCGAGCAGCGGGTCGTCGAGCGGCAGCAGCCGGTCCTTCTCGCGGTCGTGGCCGCGCTCGGCGCTCACCGCGACCGCGCGGGCCGCGGAGTGCACGAGCACCTCGCCCTTCTTCGTCACCCGCGCCTGGTGGGTGTGGGTCGCGGTGTCGACGTGCCAGTTGCCGAAGCCCGCGCCCAGCAGCCCGTCGACGGCGGTCGCCGCGGCGTCACCGACCGCGTGGTTGGAGGTGTGGGCCTGGGTGGCGTCGTACGCCGTCAGCTGCAGGTGTCGCCCGGCCTTGAGGTCGACGTAGCGCAGCTCGACCCGACGCCACGGCGGCTGCGCGCCCTTGCGGCGCCCGGAGGCGACCGCGCGCACCAGCCCGTCGCCGTCGAGCAGGGCCGCGCGGACGACGTCCACCCCGGTCGAGCCGCTCACCCGAGCACCGCCGCGGCGACGACGATCACCAGCAGGAGCACGAGGGCCACCGGGATCACGAGACGGCGGTGGCGCGGGTTCACCCACCGATCCTACGGATCGTCACCAGTGCTCGAGGGATCGCCCGAAGACGCCGGCCAGGTCGTCGGCGGTGACCGCCTTGGGGGCGGTCGCCAGCAGCCGCTGCTGCTTGAGCGCGCCGTCGACGAGCGCGTCGACGTCGGACTCGCCGAACCCCACCTCGCCCAGCCCGTTGGGGATCCCGATGTCGCGCATCAGCGTGGCCAGCACGGCGGGCAGCACGTCGGCACCCGTCGTGGACGACGACAGCGTCGGGTCGAGCAGCCGGGCCGCCCGGAGGTGGCGGCCGGGGTCGGCGTCGTAGGTGAAGCGGAAGGCCTCCGGCGCCGTCAGCGAGACCGCCATGCCGTGCGGCACGATCGCCTGGTCGTCGGGGTACCCGGCCGGACGGTACTCGCGGACCCGGCCGGCGATCGGGTAGGCGTTGGCGTGCGGCACGTGCACCCCGGCGTTGCCGAACCCGAGCCCGGCGAAGGTGGCGGCGAGCGCCATCTGCTCGCGCGCCTCGACGTCCGAGCCGTCGGCGACCGCGCGCCGGAACGCGCCGGCGAGCAGCGACATCGACCGCTCCGACCACAGGTCGGCGATCGGGTTGGCACCGCAGTAGGGCACGCGCTGCTCGGGCTGCTTGGCGTCGAAGTCGGCGTACCAGCGGGCGGTGTAGCTCTCGAGGGCGTGGCACAGGATGTCCATGCCCGCGGCGGCGGTGACCATCGCGGGCTGGGTGAGGGTCAGGGCGGGGTCGACCACGGCCAGCGTCGGCCGCAGCGCCGGGTGGCTGATGCCGGTCTTCACGTGCAGCGACAGCACGTCGAGGACGCAGATGGTCGTGCTCTCGCTGCCGGTGCCGGTCGTGGTGGGCACCGCCACCAGCGGCAGCAGCGGCTTGCTCGGCGCGAGCGCCTTGCCCACCGGGGCGTTGACGTAGTCCATCAGCTCGCCCGGGTTGGTGGTGAGCAGGTTGACGGCCTTGGCGGTGTCGATGGCGGAGCCACCGCCGACGGCGAGCACCGCGTCGAAGGGGCCGGCGTCGCGGGCGAACCCGATGGCCTCGTCGAGCGACTCGTCGGTGGGCTCGACCCGGGCCCGGTCGAAGGTGACGACCTCGATGCCGCGGGCCTCGATCTGCTCCGCGATGCGGGCGGGGTGACCGGTCGCGGCCACGCCCGGGTCGGTCACGAGCAGCACCCGCCGCGCTCCGTAGCCGGCGAGGTCGTGGCCCACCTCGGCGGAGGCTCCCGAGCCGAACTTCAGGGCCGGGGCGGCGTAGGTGAACACGGTTTCGGACATGCTCCAGACCTTAGGCCGTGCCCCGCGGGGCGGCCCCGCGACCCTAGTGGGGTGCTGGTCCGAACGGGCCAGAGGACGGTTCCGGGTGGTTGCCCGAAGTTGACCGCTCAGGGCTATGGCGTTAACAGGGGTTGTTACCCATGGGCAGTTGTGAAGAGTGGTCGTCACGCCGTTTACTTCGGGAGACGTTTCATCCGAGGACTGCCCTGAACGACCACGTGGACAGGCGGACTCGTGCATCAGGGGGGATGTGGATGTCGCTCGGGTCGACCGCGCGCTCGCCGCGCAGCACCGCCCTGTCCGCGTCCGCCGGTGCCGTGCTGACCCTCGGGGCGTTCGCCGTGGTGCTCGCCGCCTCCGTCCTGGCGCCGCTGGTGCTGCTGGCGCTGCTCGCGGGCGCGCTGCTGCTCCACCTCGCCCTCCGGCCGCGGGCCGCCGAGGCCACCGACGGCCAGGGCCCGTCGGACCCGTCAGACCGGTCAGGCCGGCTCGGGGACGCCGGGCGGGCCGCGGCACCACTTCGGGTCCGGGGCCCGATGACCCGCACGATGACCCGGTCCCTCCCACGCATCGCAGACGGCACCGACGAGGGGATCCTCAGCGCCATCCCCGAGGGCATCTGCCGCACCTTCCGCGTGCTCCCCTACGCGGCGATCGACGACCACGTGCTGGTGGCCGCCGCCGACCCCGACGACCCCATGACCGAGCAGCTCGTCGCCGAGCGCTTCGACCGGCCCGTCATCCTCGTGCGCCACACCGTCTCGGAGATCAGCGACGCCGTCGACGGCGTCTACCCGCCCGAGGAGAACGTCACCGAGACGCCCGAGGCCCGGCGTGCCCGCATGCAGATGGCGCAGATGCTCACCCGCGCGGGCCTCGTCAGCCGCGAGGACCTCCAGCGCGGCATGCTCGAGTACGCCCACACCGGCGACCCCCTCGGCGACATCCTCGTCGCGCAGGGGTCGCTCAGCGAGGACGTGCTCGTCGCCGCGCTCTCCGAGCTCCACCAGCTGCAGCGGGTCGGCCTCGTCGGTTTCGAGCCGGACCACGACGTGGCCCGCATGCTGCCCGAGGCCCTGGCCCGCACCCTGCAGGCGGTGCCCGTGGCCGTGGTCGACGGCGAGGTGCTGCTCGCGGTCGCCCGGCCGCTCGGCGCGACCCGTTCCGACGACGTCGAGGCCGCCCTCGGCCGGCCGTTCCGCCAGCTGCTCGCGAACCGCTCCGACCTCGACCGGCTGGTGCAGCGCATCCACCGCCACCACTACACCGAGGAGGCGACGGGTGGGCTCGCGACCGCGCGCCCCGACGCGTCTGCCCAGGTCGCCGTCTCGGCGGGGCAGCGGGTGGTCGCGGTCGGCCTGCTCGTCGCCGTCGCGGTGTGCGCCGTCGCGTGGCCCGCCGGCACCGGCATCACGCTCGTGACGCTCGCGGCGCTGGGCTACGCGTGCGTGGCGGCGTACCGGCTGCTGCTGACGATGCGCGCGTTCGGTCGCCGGCTCGGGGCCCGCGTCAGCGACGCCGACGTGGCCCGTCTCGACGAGCGCACCCTGCCCGTCTACACGGTGCTCGTCCCGCTCCGCGAGGAGGCCGACGCCGTCGAGCGGCTCGTGCGCGACCTCGACGCCCTCGACTACCCGCGCACGCGGCTCGACCTCAGGCTCCTCTGCGAGGAGGACGACGTCGAGACCGTCGAGGCGGTCCGCGCGCTCGACCTGCCCCCGCACTACCACCTGGTGCTGGTGCCCGGCAGCCACCCGCGCACGAGGCCCAAGGCGCTCGACTACGGGCTGCAGCTCGCCACCGGGGCCTTCACGGTCGTCTACGACGCCGAGGACCGGCCCGATCCCGACCAGCTCAAGCGCGCGGTCGTCGCCTTCGGCCGCGCTCCCGCCGACGTGGTGTGCCTCCAGGCCCGCGTCAACCACCACGACCAGGACCACGGCCTGCTGACCGCGTGGTCCTCCAGCGAGCACGCGGCGCTCTTCGAGCTGCAGCTGCCCGCGACGGAGGCGGCGGGCTCGCCGCTCCCCCTCGGTGGCGGCTCGTGCCACTTCCCGACCTCGGCGCTGCGCGAGCTCGGGGCCTGGGACCCGTACCACGTCACCGCCGGCACCGACCTCGGCCTCCGCCTGCACCGCGAGGGCTACCGCGCCGCGATCCTCGACTCCACCACGCTCGAGGCTGCGCCGCCGGACCTGGCGGGCTGGCTGCGGCAGCGTTCGCGCCGGAGCACGGGCGACCTGCAGACCTGGCTGGTGCACACGAGGCACCCGCTGCGGCTGCTGCGCCAGGTCGGCGTCAAGGACTTCGTCGCCGTCAACCTCACCGTGGGCTCGACGTTCGCCCTGCTGGTCAACCCCGTGTTCTGGGTCCTCGCCACCCTCGACGTGCTGACGCGCTCGTCGGCGGTCGACGTGATCGACCCCAGCCCCGTGTTCACGCTCGCCACGTGCATGCTGCTGCTCGGCAACGGCGCGTTCGTCTACGCCGCCGTGGCCGGCAGCATCCACCGCGGTGACTTCGGGCTGACCCGCACCGCCGTCCTGATGCCGGTGTACTGGGGCCTGATGAGCCTCGCGGCCTGGTGGGGCTTGCTGCAGCTCCTCACCCAGCCGTTCCTCCGCGAGAAGACCGAGCACGGGCCGGGCGAGCGCTGATGGTGGCGACGACCGACCAGCCGACCGATGCGGCGACGGACCGACCCGGGGACGGGACGGGGTTCGCACCACGCCGGCCGCGGGAGCGACGCGGCGCCACCACGGCGCGGCGGCGGCCTGCGCTCCTCCGCCCGGCACCGAGCCGCGCGGACGTCGTCCAGTCGGTCGAGCGGCAGCGCGTCGACGTCCCGCGGCGTCGCGGGGAGAGCCTCGCGGTCTTCTCCGTCTTCGCCATCACCTACACCGTCGTCGGGTACTGGCTGGTCGTCGACAAGCACGTCGTCGGGTTCGAGACCCTCGACCGCTTCTCCCGGGCGCTCGTCGTGGTGCACGACGGGTCGCCGCGGCTCGCCGCCGTGGGCTACGACTACCCGCCGCTGGTGGTGGTGCTGCTCGTGCCCCTGCTCGTGGTGCCGGCCGCTGTCACCACGCTGGCCGTCGTGCCGCTCGGCTCGGCCGTCTTCGCCGGCGCGACCATGGTGGCGCTCGACACCACGATGCGCCGGGCCGAGGTGACCGGTCCGCTGCGGGTGCTGCTGCTCGCGGCGGTCGGCCTCAACCCCCTCGTGGTGCTGCACGCCTCGGTCGGCTCGCGCAGCTTCGTGTGGCTGGCGTTCGCGGTGGCCGCCCTCGGCGCGCTGTTCGCCTGGTACGTGACCGCCGAGCTGCGGTTCGTGATGGTGGCCGGGATCGCCTTCGCGGCCGCCTCGCTGGCCGGGTACTCGAGCCTGGTGTGGTTCCTCGTCGCCGCCGCAGCGGTGGTCGCGATCCTGTCGCGCCTCGGCGCCGACGCCGCCGAGGTCGAGGGCACCGCCGTCGGCTTCGGCCTGCCCACGGTGCTCGCCGTCGGGCTCTGGACGACGGTCAACGCGGTGCTCGTGGGCGACCCGCTCCACTGGGTGCCCGACCAGGGCGTGAGGTCCTCCGGTGACCTCGGCTGGCTCGACGTGCTGCGGGGCAGCGCCGAGCTCGTCGTGCGCGGCGCCCCGATCGCGCTCCTGGTGCTGCCGGCCCTCCTGGTGGCGGGGCTGCGGCACCGCAACGCCTTCGCCCGGTGGCTCGGCGTCCTGCTCGGCGCGACCATCCTGCTCCCGGGCGCCGCGGCGGCGCTCGGCCTCGACGACGCGCCACTGACGCCGGCCGACGCGCTCCCGGTCCTGATGGTCTCCGTGGTGGGCGGCCTGTGGCTCGCCCGGTCGGCCCCGGGCGGCTCGAACCCGGTCGCCGCGGCGCTCGCCGTCGGGCTGCTGCTCAGCATCCCGTGGACCTTCGCCGGCATGGACAGCTTCGAGCGCCAGGGCCTCGAGGGCGCGTTCCACGACGCCGTCCTCACCGGCGACAGCCAGGAGGGTGCGCGCACCCCCTCCGGCGCCGTCGTCGGGTACGCCGACGAGCGGCTGATGGCCGACTACGTCCTCGAGCACGTCGACGGCCGCGACGCGGTGCTGACCGACGACCGGCAGACGTTCGCGGTCGTGCTCCTCACGGGCCGTCCCGACCTGTTCCTCGGGCGGGCCGGCACGTCGGGCGACACCTGGGACGACGCGGCCGCCTCCCCCGCCGGCCGGGTCGAGTACCTGCTGCTCGCCGCGAACGGCGGCCCGACCGGCGCCGACGTCCTCGCCCGGCTCTACCCCGACGCAGCGGCCGGCGACGACCCGGCGCTGCGGACCGTCTACGCCACCTCGCGCTACGTCCTGGTCGAGGTGCCCGCCGGCTACCGGCCCGGACCGCCCGACCAGCCGGCCGCTCGATCGACGGGAGCAGCACGATGAGGCGCGACCAGGGTTTCTCCGTGGGCCAGGCACCGTCGGTCGCCGACGTCGTGGCGGCCCTCGACCGCGGGGGCCGGGTCGACTTCGGCACCGACCTCCGCGCCCGGGACGCCGACCGTGACCGCGAGCCCGAGGCTCGGACCTCCCGCCCCGACCGCCCGTCGATGCCCGACGTCCTCGCGCCGGTGGACGCCGAGCCGCCCGCGGCACCCGTGCCGGCCGCCCGGCGTCCCGTCGACGACCTGTTCGGCCCCGCGGCCGACCTCGACCGGGCGGCCGCCGCAGCAGGCGCGGTCGACGACCGGCTCGAGGCCGACGAGCTCGACCGGCTCGAGGCCGCGGCCCGGGTCGACCTCATCGACGTCTCGGCGCTGACAGGTCCGCAGACCACGGTCCGCCCGCGCACGCCCGACGACGTGCCCCGGGACGCCAGGACACCCCGCACCGCGCACCCGGCGTCCCCGTCCGACGTCGAGCTCGACGAGCTGCCCGAGGGACGCGCCGACGCGCTCGAGGAGGTCCGCGAGGTCGCGGACGCCGTGGTGGCCGCGATGCGTTCGCTCCACCAGGCGCACGAGCGGCACGTCGAGGCGCTCGAGCTCGAGGCCGCCCGGCGCTGCGAGCTGCTGACCGCGCGGGCCGAGCTCGACGCCGAGCTGATCCGGCTGAACGCGCGCCGCGAGGCGCACACGATCCTCGCGGCGTCGCAGCTGCGCGTCGAGCCGCAGGCCTCGCTCGCCGACGTCGGCCGCGCGGGGGACCCCGTCGGCGAGCTCGGCGTCCTGTTCTCTGAGTTCGCCGAGACCGTCGAGCAGATCCTCTCCCCGGCCCCCGAGCCCCCCGGCCGCTCGCACCCGTGACCGTCCGGCTGCGGGCGCTGGCCGCCGTGCTTCCCGCTGTCCTGGCCCTCGGCGGGTGCGGCATCGGCGACGCCGATCCCGACCGCAGCCACGGCCCGCAGACCTCGTCCGCACCGGCACCACCGGTGCCCGGGGTGGTCGCGGTGGCCGGCGTCGGGCGGGCCCTGGCTCGACGCCGCCGTGCGCAGGCCGCCGGTGGCGACACGCGGCTCGACCTCGACGTAGCGCGCACCGGCGAGGCCGTGGGGTTCCGCCGGCTCTGTGCCGGCGAGGCGGACGTCGTCCACTCCACGCGGCCGATCGGCGCCGACGAGCTCGCCCGGTGCGGGGCCCACGGGCTCGACGTGGTGCAGCTCCAGCTGGCGGCCGAGGCGGTGGTCCTCGCTGTCGGCGCCACCGCCGACGTCGGGGTCGACTGCCTCGCCCTCGACGACGTGCGCTCCGCCTTCGCGGCAGGGTCCGGCGTCCTCACCTGGTCGCAGCTGGGCGGGTCCGAGCTCCCCTTCGTCACCGCCGGTCCGGGCCCGTCGAGCCGCACCCACCGGCTCCTCGTGGCGGCGCTGGGGGTCGACGCGCTGCGCGACGACCTCCGCACGGGCACCCGGCCCGACACCCGCAGCTTCGTCGCCGGCTTCGAGCCCGACCGCAACCTGGTCGCGCGCCTCCCCCTGCTGCGCGCCGCGGTACGACGAGCTGAAGGCACGGGTCAAGGCGGCCTGGTCAGGCTGGGGCCGGGCCACGACCCCGGCCGCACGGGCCCGGGCGCGTGGACGCCGTCGAGCGGGTCCGGGTCGACCTGCGCCCGGTCGAGCGGCGGTACCGCGAGGCGAGCGCCGCACGACGCCGGCTCGACGCCCTCGCCGGCCGGGTCGGCCTGTTCACCCCCGACCGAGGCCGCCGCCCACGCCGACGCGTTGCGGGTGCTCGCCGTCGACGCCACGGGCCCAGGCACGGGCGCAGGGTGCATCGTCCCGACCGACCGCGACCATCGCCGGCGGCGGCTACCCGCTCGCCCGCCCCCTGCTCCTCACCGTGACGACCCGCGCCTGGCGCCGGCCCGTGGTGCGGGCCTTCCTCGCCGCGGTCGTCGACCACGCCGCCCGGCTGGCCGATCGTTCGGGCACCGTGCCCGCCGGCGACGCCCTGCTCCGCCGCCAGCGGTCCTGGCTCGGCCCCTCCGGCCCTCCCGGCTCCGCGGTCCTGTTAGGCACGGCCGACGGTGCCGTCGACCCGGACCCCGACCCGACCCCGGACGTCCCGGTCCGCTGACCTGACTGACGCCGGTCGAGGTGCGGCCCTGACGCCGGTCGAGGTGCGGCCCCGACGCCGGTCGAGGTGCTGCGACCGAGGGACGAGGGAGCAGCCTCGAGTCCCGGCGAGGTCCGCTGCCCTCGCCACTGGCCACGGTGGTCGAGGTGCTGCGACCGAGGGACGAGGGAGCAGCCTCGAGACCCGGTGAGGTCCGCTGCCAGCACTCGCCAGCACCAGCCCCTCCGGAGGCCTCGAGGCTCAGCCCTCGTCCCTCGGGCTTCGCACCTCGGCCACCGTCGGGATCAGCGCGCGAGCGCCTTCCTCACCACGCCGAGCGCCGGCACGTCGCCGGAGAGCACGTCGGCGACGGGCACCCACGCGATGGCGTCGGTGGTGCCGTCCTGCTCGACCACGAGGTCGGCGTCCTCGGGGGCGTGCGTCCAGGGTCGCGGCGTAGACGAGCCGCACCGAGTGGAACTCCTCGTCACGGCCGCTGGGCGCCGTCCCGCGGACGGTCTCGCTGTCGACCGCCACGAGGTCGCCGGGCACGCAGGTGAGGCCCGTCTCCTCCCGCACCTCGCGGACGACGGCGTCGCGCGGCTCCTCGGCGAAGTCGAGGCCGCCGCCCGGGAGGGTCCAGAGGCCGGTGTGGAACCCCCGGTCGGAGATCCGGACGAGCAGCACCTCGTCGCCCGCCGCTCCCGGCCGGCGCAGCAGCGCGTAGGCCGCGACCCGCTGCACCTGGAGCGGCCGGTAGAGGTCGAGCGCCTCCTTGACCAGCGACACGGTGGGCACGGTGCCGTCGAGCACCTCGCTGACGGGGCGCCAGGCCGCCTCGATCGTCGAGCCGTCGACCTCGACCACGCGCGGCTCGGGCGCGTCGACGGGCACCCAGCCGTCGTAGACGATGCGGAGCGAGTGGGCGTCGACGCGGCGGCCGCGGCGCCAGGTGTCGGGCAGGTGGAGCGAGAACGTGCGGGCGGTCTCGCCGATCGTCACGTCGAGGCCGGTCTCCTCGTGCACCTCGCGGACGACGGCGTCGCGGGGGTCCTCGCCGTGGTCGAGGCCGCCGCCGGGCAGGGTCCAGAGCTCGCTGCGCGAGACCCGTGGCGCGAGGCGGCTGAGCAGGATCTGGCCGTCGCGCACGATCACGGCGTACGCCGCGATCCGCTGCACCCGGTTTCCCATGGGCCCAACCCTAGGAGATACCCGGTCCCCAGGTCGGCGTGACCGCCGACCTCGGCATGGCGTCGAGCACGAACGACTCCCGCGCGCTCGATCGCGTCCCCGCCGAGGTGCGCGGGGTACCACGGCGCCCACTCCCCCGGCCGCGGCCGGTGCTCGGGCAGCTGCTGCAGCTCCTCGAGCGTGGCCTGCAGGCGCGTCCCGAGGTCGCGGGTCGTGGCGACGAGGTCGGCGTCCGGCGCGACGTGCATCGGCTCGCCGATCCGGACGTCGACCGTCCGGCCGCGCAGCAGCTCCGGCCGCGGGAACGGCGCGTCGAGCGTGCGCTTCTGGCCCCACAGCCGCTGCCCGCCCCACACCGTCACCGGCACCAGGGGCGCACCGGTCTCGCGGGCCAGCGCCACCGCACCCGGCATCAGCGCGCGCACGACGTACGCCGCCGAGATGCCCGCCTCGGGGAAGACGCAGACGACCTCGCCCTCACCGAGCAGACGGCGCGCCCGCAGGTACGCGGCAGCCGGCGCCTGCCGGTCCACCGGCACGTGCCGCATCGCGTCCATGGCGCGGCCGACCGGTGAGTCCCAGATGTCGGCCCGGCACAGGAACCGCACCAGCCGCCCGGTGCCCAGCAGCGCCTCGCCGACGTAGAGGAAGTCCGGGAAGGAGGAGTGGGTGCTGGCCAGCACCACCGGACCGGTCGCCGGCAGGTGCTCGGCACCCTGGCTGCGCACCGTGAGCCCGAGCGAGCGGAACGCGACCTTGCCGGCCGCGATCGCGGCCCGGTAGGTCGGCTCCCTCACGCGAACGGCGGGCGCGAGTCGACCGCGAGCGAACGGCGTCCGGCCCACCGCCACACGCGCGCGGCGCGGTCGCGGTCCTCGTCGGTCACCAGGTTGCCCATCCAGCGCAGCGCCAGCGTCATCAGCCAGTCCGAGCGCATGCCCGCCGGGCCGAGGGCCGGCAGCAGCCGGGGCACGGTCACCAGGCCGGCGAGGCGACGGGCGATCGAGAACGACTCGCCGTAGTGGTCGCGGAGCAGTGCGGGCCAGGCCGAGCTCAGGTCGGTCGTCACACCCATCAGGTCGACCAGGAGCCGTCCGGTCTCGAGCCCGTAGTCGATGCCCTCGCCGTTGAGCGGGTTCACGCACGCGGCCGCGTCACCGATGAGCGCCCAGTTGCGCCCGGCGACGTTGCTGACGGCGCCGCCCATCGGCAGCAGGGCCGAGGTCTTGGCGCGCAGGTCGCCGGTGAGCTCGAACTCCTCGCGCCGCTCCTCGCCGTAGAAGTCCATGAGCGGCTTGATCGCGATCTCGGCGGGCCGCTTGGCGGTGGCGAGGGTGCCGACCCCGACGTTCACCTCGCCGTTGCCGAGCGGGAAGATCCACCCGTAGCCCGACAGGATCTCGCCGTCGCGCCCGCGCAGCTCGAGGTGGCTGCTGATCCACGGGTCGTCGGACCGCTCCGAGGTCACGTAGGCGCGACCGGCGACGCCGTACACCGTGTCGCGGTGCCACTCGCGGCCGAGCACCTTGCCGAGCGGCGAGCGGACGCCGTCGGCCACCACGAGCCGGCGGCAGGCGATCTCGAAGGTCTCCTCGCCCTGGCGGAACGTCACGCTCGTGACCCTGCCGCCGTCGAGCGTCGCGTCGACGGCCCGCGCGCCGTCGATCGCGGTGGCACCGCTCTTGATCGCCGTCGTGCGCAGGTGGTCGTCGAGCTCGGTCCGGGCGACGGCGCTGCCCCAGTCGGGCAGGGTGCCGCCCGGCCAGGGCAGGTGGAGGGTCTGCCCGAACCCGTGGGCCCGCAGGCCCTGGTTGACCGTGCGCGCCCGCAGCCAGTCCTCGAGCCCCAGCCGCGACAGCTCGCCGATCGCCCGCGGGCGTCAGCCCGTCGCCGCAGGTCTTGTCCCGCGGGAACACCGCCGCGTCGGCCAGGACGACGTCGTGCCCGGCCCGCGCCGACCACGCCGCGGCCGCCGACCCGGCCGGGCCCGCGCCGACGACGAGGACGTCGGTCTCGGATGGTCGCGCGCTCACGTGCCGATTCTCCCAGACCGGGGCTCACCCCTCCGAGTCGGCACCACCGACCCGCCCCACATGTGAGGCGGGTCAGCGCGATCCACGGCGACCCGCCCCACATATCAGGCGGGTCAGCGCATCCCGGTGACCCGCCCCACATATCAGGCGGGTCAGCGCAGTGCACGGTGACCCGCCCCACATGTGAGGCGGGTCAGCGTGGCTCAGGCCCCGCGGTAGGGGCGGTGGCTGATCAGGTGGACGCCGGTCCGCGCGCAGCCGGTCGTCGCGTGCGGCACGAACTGCGAGCGGGTCTCGTCGGGGACGTAGACCCGGAAGCCGTCGACCGCCGTCGGGCGGCACTCGCGCCGCGGGTAGTTGCCCGCCCGCACCTCGTCGACCCGGCTCACCGCCCGGTCGCCGGGCTGCAGGACGACGGTGGGCTTGCGGCCGGCGTCACGGTCGGCCGCCGCTCCCACCTGGGTGCCGTCGCCGTGGCCGACGTACGACAGTCCGCCGTACCCACGGATCGTGCACGCGTGGTCGGAGGTGTTGGTCAGCCGGATCACGCCGTACTGGTGCCCGGCGCCGGCGTCCCTGGCGCGGTAGGACGCCGTGACGTCGTCGTTGTCGCACCTCGTCGGGGCGACGGCGCCGGCGTGGGCCGTGCCGCCCACCAGCGCTCCGCCGGTCATCACCAGCGCTGCCACCGCGGTGGCGATCTTGGTCGTGCGCATGTCGGGGTACCTCCTGCTTCGAGGCCTCTCGGTGGGGCCTTCCTGCAGTGTGACGGTTGCTGCGGCGTCGAAGTTGTCTGTGTGCTCCTGGCTCGGGTGGACGTCGACACGTCGCTTACAGTCGCAGCTCCAGGGGCGGCGCTCCGCGCCGGGGGAGGCAGTGATCCAATGCGACGGGTCGACGTCGCACTCGCACCACGCAGAAGGGGCCCCCGACCCCGGCTCCGAGGCTGCGCCTCGTCGCCGGGGCCGGGGGCCCCTTCGTGCGTGCTTCTAGTTCTGGTAGCTGCCGAAGTCGAAGTCGTCCAGCGCGACGGCCTGACCCGAGCCGGCGGTGCCGAACTCGTAGTCGTAGCTGTCGTAGCCGGTCACCGAGTAGGCCGCGGCGCGCGCCTCCTCGGTGGGCTCGACCCGGATGTTGCGGTAGCGCTCCAGACCGGTACCGGCCGGGATGAGCTTGCCGATGATCACGTTCTCCTTCAGGCCGCGGAGGCTGTCGGAGCGACCGTGGATCGCCGCGTCGGTGAGGACCCGGGTGGTCTCCTGGAAGGAGGCCGCCGAGAGCCACGACTCGGTGGCGAGCGAGGCCTTGGTGATGCCCATGAGCTCGGCACGACCCGAGGCCGGCTTGCCGCCCTCGGAGACCACGCGACGGTTCTCCTCCTCGAAGCGGAACCGGTCGACCAGGTCGGACGGCAGCAGGTTGCTGTCGCCGGACTCGAGCACCGTGACCCGGCGCAGCATCTGCCGCACGATGATCTCGATGTGCTTGTCGTGGATCGACACGCCCTGGCTGCGGTACACGCTCTGGACCGACTCGACGAGGTGCTCCTGCGCGGTCCGGATGCCCTGGATGCGCAGCACCTCCTTCGGGTCGGGCGTGCCGACGGTCAGCTGCTGGCCGACCTCGACGTGCTCGCCGTCCTGGACGAGCAGACGCACGCGTCGGCTGACGACGTACTCCTGCACCTCCGAGCCGTCGTCCGGGGTGACCAGGACCTTGCGGGCCTTGTCGGTCTCGTCGATCTCGACGCGGCCGGCGGCCTCGGCGATCGGCGCGAGACCCTTGGGCGAACGAGCCTCGAAGACCTCCACGACGCGGGGCAGACCCTGCGTGATGTCGTCGGCCGCGGCCGAGCCACCGGTGTGGAAGGTACGCATGGTCAGCTGCGTGCCGGGCTCACCGATGGACTGGGCGGCGATGATGCCGACCGCCTCACCGATGTCGACCAGCTTGCCGGTGGCCAGCGAGCGGCCGTAGCACTTGGCGCACGTCCCGGTCTTGGCCTCGCAGGTGAGCACCGAGCGCACCTTGACCGTCGGGATGCCGGCCGCGATGAGCTCGCCGATCTTGACGTCGCCCAGGTCGCCGCCCGCCTCGACCAGCACCTCGCCGGACGTCGGGTGGGTGACCTCGGTCGCCGCCGAGCGCGCGTAGGCCGCGGTCTCGGCGTTCTCGTCCTTGGTGACGGTGCCGTCGGGGCCGACGACGCCGATCTTCTTCGGCAGGCCGCGCTCGGTCCCGCAGTCGTCCTCACGGATGATGACGTCCTGCGAGACGTCGACGAGACGTCGCGTCAGGTAGCCCGAGTCCGCGGTCCGCAGCGCCGTGTCCGCGAGGCCCTTGCGGGCGCCGTGGGTGGCGATGAAGTACTCGAGGACGGTCAGGCCCTCGCGGAAGTTGGACTTGATCGGGCGCGGGATGATCTCGCCCTTCGGGTTCGCCACCAGACCACGCATGGCCGCGACCTGGCGGATCTGGTTCATGTTCCCCGACGCGCCGGAGTTGACCATGATGAAGATCGGGTTGGTGCGGGAGAAGGTCTCCTCCATCGCCTCACCGACCTTGTTCGAGGCCTCGGTCCAGATCTCGATGAGCTCCTGGCGGCGCTCCTCGTCGGTGACCAGACCGCGCTCGAACTGCTTCTGGATCTTCGCGGCCTTGTCCTCGAACTCCGAGAGGATCTCGGCCTTGTCGGCCGGGGTCGTCACGTCGTCGATCGAGACCGTGACGCCGGAGTGGGTGGCCCAGTAGAAGCCGGTGTCCTTGAGGGCGTCGAGCGAGGCGGCGACCTCGACCTTGCTGTAGCGCTCGGCGAGGTCGTTGACGATCGCGCCGAGGGCCTTCTTGCCGACCTCGTAGTTCACGAAGGCGTAGTCGGCCGGCAGGGTGTCGTTGAACAGTGCCCGGCCGAGCGTGGTCTCGAGGAGGAACGTGACCGGCTCGCCGGTGTAGGCCTCGTGGTCGAGCGGCGGGACGGTGTCGACCAGGCGGATCCGGATCTTGCTCTGCAGCGAGATCTCGTGCAGGTCGA
>CAWHNR010000013.1:0-65647 GCA_963830575.1 uncultured Actinomycetota bacterium | reverse complement strand
GGGCGGCATGGGCGGCATGGACTTCTGATCGGGTCCACCGCTCGCTGAACCACAGCGTCACCAGGCGCCGACCCGTCGCACACGTGCGACGGGTCGGCGTCTTTTCGTGCCGGGCGACCCCGCCGGACGCTGGTGCGGTACCGACGCACCGTCCGTCGGGGCCGGCATGTGTGAGGCTGGGCCCCGTGGGGGGAGACCACGGCCTGACAGCCGCCGAGGTGGCCGGGCTGCTCGCTGCCCACGGCCTGCCGCGCACCGGCGCCGACGTGGCCGCCGTGCTGCGCGAGAGCGGCGGCGGAGCGGCCGACGTCGTGGCCGTCGTCCGCCGACGGGCCGGCGCCCCGGGCACCGTCGCGATCGAGGCGGACGCCCTGGTCGGGCTGCCGCTCCTCTCGCCCGGTCTCGTGGACGACGTCCTCGGGCCCGGCGCGTGGCGCGGGCTGACGGCGTCCGTGCCCGCGCTGACGGCGCGCAGCGACGGGTGGTTCGTGCCGGCCGCCGACCGTGGCGCCGCGACGCCCGGCGGCACGGCCGAGCAGCGGCTCCGGGCGGGGCACTGGTACGCCCGGCACGGCGAGCTCGTGACCGCGGTGCGCTGGCTGCACGCCTGCGGCGACGGGGCGATCCTCGCCGAGGTGCTCGAGGACGCCCTCACCGGCTCGGACCGCTCACGGCGGTGGGCCGAGCTCGACCGGCTCGACCCCGGCGAGCTCGAGGCCGTCGTCCGCAGCTGGCCCGACGACCTCGTGCGCGAGCGCCCCGGGGCACTCCTCGGCGTCGCGCGCGCCGTCGAGTTCGGCATGCAGTCCCAGGCGCGCAGGGACTGGCTCGGCCGGCTCGACCGCCTCGTGGACGACGACCACCCGCGTCGCGTCGCCGTCGAGGCCGAGCTCGTCCGCGAGCTGGCGCGCACCGGCAAGACCGTCGAGGTGCACGAGCGCGCCCGGCGGCTGCGGCCGCGGGCCGACGAGGTGTCGCAGGCGCGGCTGCTGCTGGCCGAGGCGCTCGTCGACCTGCTGCACGGCGAGGAGTCGGCCGAGGAGCCGGCGACCGTGATGCTCCGCGAGGCCGCGGCGCTGCTGCGCGTCAACGGCGAGCGCGAGTGGGAGGCCGACGCCTGGCTCAGCCTGGGCTTCGGCGCCGACCTCGGGGCCGGGCGCGTCGGCCTCGCCGTCGAGCACATGCAGCGCGCGCTCGCGCTCTCGAGCCCCGGCACCCAGCTGCGCGGACGGATCCTGACCTTCCTCGCCGAGGCGCTCACCGTCGCCGGCCGCTTCGAGGAGACCGACCAGGCCCTCGCCGAGGCGTCCGCGCTCGCCGCCGCTCGCGACGACGCCGCCCTGACCGCGTACGCCGCGTGGTCGGCCGCGCTGGTCGCCTCCCGCCGCGGCGACGTCGCCACCACGCGCGCCCAGCTGAGCGTGGTCGAGTCGCACCGCGGCGAGTGGTACGCCCTGCCGGCCGGGGTGGCGTTCCACGCCGAGGCGGCCGACATGCTCGCCACGCTCGGCGAGCACGACGCCGCCCGTGCGCACCTCCAGGTCGGGCGCCGCCACCCCGCCGCGGCCGACAACCCCACCGCGTTCGCCCTGCCCGAGCTGGTGCTGGCCGCGCGCGCCGGCGACCCGGCCGACGCCGCCGTCCTGGCGACCCGGTGCCCCCGCACCCCCCTGACCGCCTGGCGGATCTCGTTGCTCGCGGCCTGGGCGGCCGAGCGGGCCGGGGACGCCGACCGCGCGGCCGGGCTCGCCGCCGAGGCGCTGGCCGAGGCCGAGGCCACCGGCCACCCCGAGATGGTCGAGGCCGCCGAGCCCGAGCTCGCCACCTGGGCCCGGGGGCCGCGGGCGCACGTCAGCGGCCGCCCCGCGCTGCGCCGCGTCGAGCTGCTCGGGACCGTCGCCGTCCACGACGGCCGCGAGCGGCTCACCCCGCGCCGTGGCGACGAGACCACCCTGCTCACCGCCGTCGCCGCCCGGGGCTCGATCGCGGTCGACGACCTGCTCGACCTGATGTGGCCCGGCCAGGACGGCACCGTCACCCGGCGCCGGCTGCGCAACACGCTCAACCGGCTGCGCGGATCGGTCGGCGAGGTCGTCGTCCGCGAGGGCGACCGGTTGTCGCTGGTGGAGTCCGCCCAGGTCGACGTGCACGTCGTCCTGGGCGCCGCCCGGGTGCGCCACACCGTGCCCGAGCTGGCCGTCGAGGCCGCGCGGCGCGCCCTCGCGCTGGTCGGCGGACCGCTGCCCGGCGACGGCCGCGACCCCGCCGTCGACGACCTGCGCGACGAGCTGTCCCTCGCCGTCGGCGTCCTCGCGGACCGGGTCGCCGACGCCGCCACCACCGCCGGCGAGCTCGAGGAGGCCGCCCGGTGGCTGGCCCGCGCCCGTCCGCTCGACCGCTACGACGAGGCCCGCGCCGTGCGCCTGGTCGGCGTGCTGCGGGCGCTCGGCCGCCACCCCGAGGCCGAGGAGGTGCGACGCGACGCGCTCGCCGCGTGCGAGGAGCTGGGGGTCGCGCCGACGGCGGCGCTCGCCGAGGCGTGAGGCACCGACGGTGGTCGAGGTGTGAGGAGCGAGGGACGAGCGACGAACCTCGAGACCTCCGCAGGCTCAGTGCGTCGCCGAGCCCTGGCAGGGACGCTCACCAGGTCTCGAGGCCCCTCGCTCGTTCCTCGCTCGCGGCACCTCGACCACCGTCGGTCTCGAGGCCCCTCGCTCGATTCCTCGCCCGCGCACCTCGACCACCGTGCGGGTCGGCGGCACCTCGACCACCGTGGCGGCACCTCGTCCAGCGAACCGATCGGGAGGCCGACCCGTCTGATCGGGTGTAGCCGACGAGAGGCGGTGTGGCACCGTGGACGTCGTGACCTCCGAGGACCGCCGTGCGCGCTTCGAGGCCGTGGCGGGCGAGGTGATGGAGCCGCTGCGGCGGTTCCTGGCCCGCCGTACCGACGCCGCCACCGCGGACGACGTCCTCGCCGACACGCTGCTGGTGTGCTGGCGCCGCATCGACGAGGTGCCCGACGAGGCGCTGCCGTGGTGCTACGGGGTGGCTCGGCTCTGCCTGTCGAACGCGGCACGGTCCACGCGCCGCCAGCAGCGGGTCAGCGAGCGGCTCGGCGCCGAGCCGCCGGCTGCATCGGGGCCCGAGCACGACGCCGTCCACGAGGCGCTCGCACGGTTGCCCGAGAAGGACGCCGAGCTGCTCCGGCTGTGGGCCTGGGAGCAGCTGGGCGCGGGGGAGATCGCGGTAGTCCTCGACATCACCCCGAACGCCGCCAGCATCCGCCTGCACCGGGCGCGGGAGAAGCTGCGCGACGAGCTGCGAAAGATCGGCGTGGGTGCCGGACATGAAGGGTCGAGGGAAGGGAGGACGCCATGACCGACGTGAACGACCACGACGAGCTCGACACCGAGCTGCGTGACCTGGTGCGAGCGGCCGACCCCGCCGCTTCCCTCGCACCGGCCGACCCGTCCCGGGTGGCCCGACTCCTGGAGACCACCATGACCGACACGCTCACCGACGAGTCCCGCACCGACGGCACCCACCACCGGAGTCGTCTCACCTGGTTGGTCGCCGCCGCGGCCACCGTCCTCATCGGTGGCGGCGTGATTTTCGCCGTGACCCAGGGGGACCCCGATCCGGCGCCGGTCACCGCAGGTGACCCGGCGCCGTCCAGCCAGCCGGCCCAGACCGTCACCGAGCTGACCAGTCCCGCCGGTGGCGGGATCCAGGCCAAGTGCATGGCCGTGAGCAGCGACGCCGGTCACCAGGTGCTCGGCGGCGCCGACGTCGCGTTCGACGGCACGGTCACCTCGATCAGCGGCGAGATGGTCACCCTCGAGCCGTCGACGTTCTACGCCGGCGACGAGACCGACCTGGTCGTCGTCCGGGCGCCGGACGCCGACATGGCCGCGCTGCTCTCGGCCGTGACGTTCGAGGAGGGCGGTCGCTACCTGGTCTCGGCCGTCGACGGCGTGGTCTCGCTCTGCGGCTTCAGCGGCGAGTACGACGACACCCTCGCGTCCGACTACGCCGCCTCCTTCGGGAGCTGACCGGTCGCCGATGGGTCAGTCGTGGACGTAGCGGGGCTGGTGCTCGCGGCCGGGGCCGGCTCACGGATGGGCCGGCCCAAGGCCCTCGTGCGCGACCCCGACGGCACGTCGTGGCTGCAGCGCAGCGTCGAGTCGCTCCGCGAGGCGGGCTGCACGTCGGTCGTCGTGGTGCTCGGCGCGGCCGCCGACGAGGCGCTGGGCTGCTGCCGCCGGTGCCGACCAGGGGTGCGCCACGTCGTCGCCGACGACTGGGCGACCGGCATGGCGGCGTCGCTCGCGACCGGCCTGTGCGCCCTCACCCACGACGACGGCGAGGTCGCGCTCGTGACCCTCGTCGACCTGCCCGACGTCGGCGCGGCGGTCGCCCGCCGGGTGCTCGCCGCCGCCGACGGACCCACCAGCCTGGCCCGGGCGACGTTCGGGGGCCGCCCGGGCCACCCCGTCCTCATCGGGCGCGACCACTGGTTCCCGGCGGCCGCCGTCGTCGACGGCGACGAGGGGCCCGCGGCTACCTGCGCGACCACGGCTGCGTCGACGTCGAGTGCGGCGACCTCGCCACCGGCGCGACGTCGACGCCGACCGCCTGAGGACGACCGGGAGTTCAGCCAACCTGGCACCAACACGCGGCCCGTAACGTGGGTGATGTGACGACGTCCACCCGGGTTTCGCCTCGCGTCGAGGACGCGCCGCGCGGCTCGGCAGACCGGCTACCTCTGCGACGACGACCTCGCGACCGTGGCCTACCTCGCGCTCGCGATGCAGCGTCCGCTGCTGCTGGAGGGCGAGCCGGGGACGGGCAAGACGGCGCTGGCGGAGGCGCTGGCGCAGGTGCTCGACGTCCCGCTCGTGCGGCTGCAGTGCTACGAGGGCATCGACGCGACGCAGGCGCTCTACGACTGGGACTTCCCGCGGCAGGTGCTGCACCTGCGGGCGCTCGAGGCGGTCGCCCGGGGGGACCACGGCGACGTGGAGGAGGCCGAGAAGTCGCTGTACGACGAGCGGTTCCTGCTGGCCCGACCGATCCTGACCGCGCTGCAGCAGAGCCCGGCGGTGCTCCTGGTCGACGAGGTCGACCGCGCCGACGACGAGTTCGAGGCGTTCCTGCTCGAGGTGCTCTCGACCTACCAGGTGACCATCCCCGAGCTCGGCACCGTCGCGGCCGCGACGCCACCGGTCGTCGTCCTCACCTCCAACCGCACGCGCGAGCTGCACGACGCGCTGAAGCGGCGCTGCCTCTACCACTGGATCGACCACCCCGGCCTGGCCCGCGAGGTCGCGATCGTGCGCTCGCGGGCGCCCGAGGTGAGCGCGACGCTGGCCGAGCAGGTCGTCGGGGTCGTGCAGCGGCTGCGCGCCGCGGGGCGACCTCGAGAAGCCGCCGGGCGTCGCGGAGACCCTCGACTGGGCGCGGGCGCTGCAGCACCTCGGCACCACCGACCTCGACCTCGAGTCCTCGGCCCGCACGCTCGGCGCCCTGGTGAAGTACCGCGAGGACGCCGACCGCGTGAAGCAGGCGCTCGACCAGATGCTGCGCTCGTGATCTCCCCGAGGACGACGTGAGCGTCGACGCGGGGACGGTGCACGAGGTCGACGAGGTGCTGCTCGCCTTCACCCGGGCGCTGCGCGCGGCGGGGTGCCGGTGACGCACGACCGGGCCCACGGCTTCCTCGTCGCCGCCGCGACGGTCGGCCTGGCCGACCGGCGTGCGACCTACGCCGCGGGTCGGGCCACCCTGTGCTCGAGCCCCGACGACCTGCACCGCTACGACCAGGTCTTCGAGGCGTTCTTCGACCCCCGCTCGGGCCTGCCGCGCGAGCGCCAGGCGCCGTCGCGGCAGCAGCCGGCGGTGGTCGACCTGTCGAGCGGCGAGGGCGAGGACGGCGAGGCGAGCGGCGAGGACGTCGTCCGCGCGGCGGCCAGCGAGGTCGAGGTGCTGCGCCACCGCGACGTCGCGGCGATGACGGCGGCCGAGAAGCACCGGCTGGCGGCGCTGTTCAGCACCCTGAGGCCGAGACCGCCGATGCGCCGCACCCTGCGCCACGAGCCGTACCGGCGTGGCGCCGTCGACGCCCGGCGGACGCTGCGGGCGAGCTTCCGCCAGGCCGGCGAACCGGCGCGGATCGAGTGGCGCCACCGCCGGGTCCGCCCACGCCGCGTGGTGCTGCTGGTCGACGTGTCCGGCTCGATGAGCGGCTACGCCGACGCGCTGCTGCGACTCGCCCACACGATCACGCAGGCCCTCGCCGTCCGCGGCGGGCGCGTCGAGACCTTCACCGTCGGCACCCGCCTGACCCACCTGACCCGCGCCCTGCGCAGCCGGGACGCCGAGCGCGCGCTGGTCGCCGCCGGCGAGGCCGTCCCCGACTGGTCGGGCGGCACCCGCCTGGGCGAGACGCTGCGGGTGTTCCTCGACCGCTGGGGCCGCCGCGGGCTCGCGCGCGGTGCCGTCGTGGTGGTGTTCAGCGACGGCTGGGAGCGCGGCGACCCGGCGCTGCTCGGTGAGCAGGTGCGCCGGCTGCGCTCGGTCGCGCACCGGGTCGTGTGGGTGAACCCGCACCGCGGCAAGGCGGGGTACGAGCCGGTGCAGCAGGGCATCCTCGCGGTGCTGCCGCACGTCGACGACCTCGTCGCCGGCCACTCGCTCGCGACCTACGCCGAGCTGGTGGAGGTGATCGCGCGTGCGTGACGTGCTCGCCGAGCTGATGGCGTGGTGGGAGGCCGGCGAGACCGTCGGTGTCGGCACCGTGGTCGCCACCTTCCGGTCGGCCCCCCGGCCGGCGGGCGCCTCGATGCTGGTCGGCCCGGACGACACCGCGGTGGGCTCGGTCTCCGGCGGCTGCGTCGAGGGCGCGGTCTACGACCTCGCGCAGACGGTGGTCGCCGACGGCGCGCCGGTGCTGCAGCGGTACGGCATCTCCGACGACGACGCCGGCGCGGTCGGCCTGACCTGCGGCGGGATCCTCGACGTCTGGGTCGAGAAGGTCTCGCGGGACACGTTCCCCGAGCTCGCCGAGGTCGCCGCCGACATCGAGGCCGGCCGCCCCGTCGCCCTCGCCACCGTGATCGAGCACCCCGACCCGTCCCGCCTGGGCGCGCGGCTCGTCGTCCGGCCGGAGGGGATAGTCCCGGGAGTTCGGGTTGTCGAAACGGCCGATCAGCAACCCAAAGTCCCGGGACTATCCCGGCTGTGGTCCGATCGGGCCACCGACGCGGTGACGGACGACGCCCTGGGGCTGCTGGCCAGCGGGACCAACGCCACGTTGAGCTACGGCCCCGACGGCGAGCGGCGCGGCGAGGGGATGCGGGTGTTCGTGTGGGCGTTCGCGCCCAAGCCGCGGCTGCTGGTGTTCGGGGCGATCGACTTCGCCGCGGCCGTCGCCCGGGTCGGGTCGTTCCTCGGCTACGACGTCACGGTGTGCGACGCGCGGCCCGTGTTCGCGACCGCCAGCCGCTTCCCGGACGCCGACCGCGTCGTCGTCGACTGGCCGCACCGCTACCTCGGCGCCGAGCGGGACGCCGGTCGCATCGACTCGCGCACGGTCGTCACCGTGCTGACCCACGACCCCAAGTTCGACGTCCCGCTGCTCGAGGTCGCCCTGCGCCTGCCCGAGGTCGCCTACGTCGGGGCGATGGGCTCGCGGCGCACCCACGACGACCGGATGGAACGGCTGCGCGAGGCCGGCCTCACCGACGCCGAGCTCGACCGCCTCTCGAGCCCGATTGGCCTCGACCTCGGCGCGCGGACGCCGGAGGAGACCGCGATCAGCATCGCCGCGGAGTTCATCGCCGGGCGGTGGGGTGGCTCGGGGGAGCGGCTCGCGAACCGGCAGGGGCGCATCCACACCTGACCTCACGGTGGTTGAGGAGGTCGCTCTGCTACCGTCTCGAAACCACGCACGGCTCGGGGGTCTCGAGACGGCGCTGGCGCGCCTCCTCGACCACCGTGTGTCTCGGCTGACGTCACGGTGGTTGAGGAGGTCGCTTTGCGACCGTCTCGAGACCACGCAGGGTCAACGGCGTGGCGAGGGACCCGTTCGGCTCGGGGGTCTCGAGACGGCGCCGGCGCGCCTCCTCGACCATCGTGTGTCTCGGCTGACGTCACGGTGGTTGAGGAGGTCGCTTTGCGACCGTCTCGAAACCACTCTTGGTCGACAACGTCGCGGGGGACCCGTTCCGGCTCGGGGGTCTCGAGACGGCGCTGGCGCGCCTCCTCGACCATCGTGGGTCTCGGCTGACCTCCCGGTGGTCGACAACGTCCCGAGGGAGCCCCGTCGGCTCGGGGGTCTCGAGACGGCGCCGGCGCGCCTGCTCGACCCCCACGTGGTCGGTCAGCGGGTGGGCCGCTGCAGCCGGTCGAGGAAGGCGAGCAGCACGGCCTCGCGCAGCGCGGGGGTGGCGAGGTCGAGGAGGGCGTTGACCTCGGCCATCCGGGTGGGCAGGGTGAGGCCGCCGTCGGCCGACTCGCCGACGAGGCCGGCCGCGGCGAGCAGGCCGTCGAACTCCTCGTCGCCGAGGGCGGCCGGGTCGAGCGCGGCCACGTAGGCGGCGACGCCCGGGTCGACCTCGACCGGACCGGCGGTGCGAGCAGCTTCGACCGACTCGCGCAGCGCCGCGAGGAGCGCGGGGACGTGGGGGAGCGTCGCGGCGCTCAGCGAGAGGTGCAGGCTCGGCGGCCGGCCGCGGTGGCTCAGCTGCGGCTGCACGTGCCAGCCGCGCTCGCTCATCTCGTCGCTGACGGTGAACACGTCGCACGAGCCGTCGGTGGTCAGGGCGACCAGGGTCGAGTCGGGCGGCACGACCACGGCGAGCCCGTCGACGTCCGCGATGCCGGCGACCACGGCGTCGACGGCGTCGAAGACCTCGCGCGCGAGCTGCTCGTACCCGGCGTCGCCCAGCTGCTGCACGACGGCCCAGGCCCCGGCGACGGGACCGCCCGAGCGCGTCGACTGCATCGTCGAGTTGAGCATCGTGTAGCCCGGCCACGCGGCGCTCGCGAACAGCTGCGCCCGTCGCACGGCCGACGAGCGGTGGAGCAGCAGCGAGGTGCCCTTCGGGGCGTAGGCGTACTTGTGGAGGTCGACCGAGATCGAGGTGACGCCGTCGACGGCGAAGGTCCACGGCGGCACGGGGCGGCCGAGCCGACCCGCGTAGGGCAGCACCCAGCCGCCGATGCAGGCGTCGACGTGGCACCGGATCCCGCGCGAGGCGGCGAGCGCCGCGAGCTCGGCCACGGGGTCGACGACCCCGTGGGCGTAGGACGGGGCGGACCCGACCACGAGCACGGTCGAGTCGTCGATCGCGGACGCCGTGGCGGCGACGTCGGCGCGGAAGTCCGCAGCCACGGGCACCAGCCGGGCCTCGACCCCGAAGTAGTGGGCGGCCTTGTGGAACGCCGCGTGCGCGGTGTCGGGCAGCACCATGTTGGGGCGCTCGACGTGGGGCGAGGCGTCGCGCGCGGCCTGCACCGCGAGCAGCACCGACTCGGTGCCGCCCGAGGTCACCGAGCCCACGGCGCCCTCGGGGCCGTCGACCAGGCTCCAGGCCGAACCCCACGAGGTCGTTCTCCATCTGCAGCAGGCTGGGGAACGCGGTGGGGTCGAGCCCGTTCGAGCCGGCGTACGCCGCGACCGCCTCCCGTGCGACCCGGTCGACCTCCGGCAGCCCCGCGTCGTAGACGTACGCGAGCGTGCGTCCGCCGTGCACCGGAAGGTCGGCGGCCTGCATCGTGCGGAGCCGCGACAGGACCTCGCCGGGTGCGGCACCAGGAGCTGGGTCAGGCATGGGAGGCCTCCACCTCGGTCGCGTCGAGCCGGTAGCGGCTCAGCCAGTACAGGCTGATCACCATGAGCAGGGCGGGCAGCAGCGAGAAGCCGAGCGTGATGGCGGTGAGCGCCGAGCCGGGCTGCACCGCGTCGTCCGAGGTCGAGGAGCGGTAGCCGCCGACGGCGAGGACGACGGCGAAGACGCCTGGTCCCAGAGCCAGGCCGAGGGTCTCGCCCGCGGTCCACACGCCGGTGAAGACGCCGATCCGGCTCGACCCGGTGCGGGCGGCGTCCACCGCCGCGACGTCGGGCAGCATCGCGAGCGGGAAGACCTGGCAGCCGGCGTACCCGACGCCGACCAGGGCGGTCGCGGCGAACACCACGAACGCCGGTGCGACCTGGGCGGTCGCCGCGAGCGCGGCGCCCGCGGCGAGCACCAGCGACGAGGCCACGTAGGCCTGGCGCTTCCCGACCCGTCCGCCGATCACCGACCAGGCGGGGGTGAGCAGCAGGGCCGGCCCGACGAAGCAGACGAACAGCAGCGTCGCCGCGCCGTCGCGCTCGAGGACGTCGCCCGCGAGGTAGTCGACGCCGGCGAGCATGCAGCCGGTCGCCAGCGCCTGCAGCACGAAGGTCGTGAGCAGCAGGCGGAAGTCGCGGACGCCGCCGACGATGCGGAGCTGGTCGCGCAGCCCGCCCGGGCCGGGGGTCACGGAGCCGACGGGCGCCTGCCGGGTGCCGAGGTAGGCACCGACGACGCCGAGCGCGATCACCACCGCCATCACCACGCCCATCACGCGGTAGCCGTCGCGGCCGCCGACGGCGTCGCGGATCACGGGTGCCGTCGCCCCGGCGAGCATGATGGTGAACGCCAGGATCGCCACCCGCCACGTCATCAGGCGCGTCCGCTGGTCGTAGGACGACGTGATCTCGGCCGGCATCGCCACGTACGGCACCTGGAAGAACGCGTACGCCGTCGCGCAGGCCAGGTAGGCGACCAGCACCCACGCCGCCTCCGCGACCCGCGAGCCCAGGTCGGGCGCGGCGAACACCAGCCCGAACGCCACCGCCAGGGCGAGGCCCGCCCGCAGCAGCCACGGGCGGCGGGGGCCGCGCGGGTCGACGGTGCGGTCGCTGATGCGTCCGGCGACCGGGTTGAGGACGACGTCCCAGGCCTTCGGCGCGAAGACGATGACGCCCGCCCACAGGGCCGCGATGCCGAGGGTGTCGGTCAGGTACGGCAGGAGCATCAGGCCCGGCACGGTGCCGAACGCGCCCGTCGCCACCGACCCGAGGCCGTACCCGGCCCGGACCCGACGTGGCAGGACGCCGCTCTCGGTCGTGGGGGTCACGACTCGGACCCTAAGGCACGCGTCGACGGGCCGGCCCAGCGTGCGCAGCGGCCGGTGGTGCGGCCGCGACGAGGTTCCCGGCGCCCTCTCGGAGGGGTGAGCGCGGTCACACGGGGCGGGGTAGCGTGACCGACATGGAGCAGGAGCTCGACGAGCGCAAGAGGGCGTGCCTCCACGCCTGGACCACGTTCGTCGAGCAGGGCGACGCCGCCGCGCCCCTCGTCCGCCCCGAGATCCTCACCAGCTGGGAGCGCTCGGGGGCCTCGGTCTCGACCGACGTCGCCGCCGCGCCGCTGGCCGACGAGTCCGAGACGTCGTCCATCTGGCGTGACTCGCCGCTGCAGGTCGCGGTCGAGTCGGTCGAGGAGGAGCTGCGCCGCACCGCCGAGGACGGCGACCTCGTGCTCGCCGTGACCGACGCCGAGACGCGGGTGCTGTGGACCTACGGCGGCCGGGTGATGCGCCGCAAGGCCGAGACGGTCAACTTCGTCCCTGGTGGCCGCTGGGACGACGAGTCCGTCGGCACCAACGCCCTCGACCTCGCCAACCGTCTCGCCGAGCCGGCGATGGTGTTCAGTGCCGAGCACTACGCCTCGGTCGTGCACCAGTGGGTCTGCTGGGCCGCGCCCCTCTTCGACCCGGCGAGCGGACGCCAGCTCGGGGTGATCGACCTCTCCACGACCTGGGACCGCACCCACCCCATCGGCCTCGCCACCGCCCGCGTCATGGCCCGGCTCATCGAGGCCGCCCTCCCGAAGTCGAGCTACCACCCCTCGGCGGCGGCCCTCGACGTCACCGCCGACCCCGGGCTCGTGATGAGCCTCCTCGGCACCGCGGAGGTCCGCCTCGACGGCCAGCGACTGCTGCTCAACCGTCGCCAGACCGAGGTGCTCGCCCTCCTGGCGCTGCACCCCGAGGGGCTCAGCCTCGACCAGCTCCACGCCCTGGTGTACGGCGACCAGGCCGTCACCTTCTCCACCCTCAAGGCGGAGGTGTCGCACCTGCGCGCCGCGCTCGGCGGCCAGCTCTCCTCGCGCCCCTACCGCCTCACGATGCCGGTCGCCACCGACGTCGACCACGTGCTCGCGCTGCTGCGCCAGGGACGCGTCGCCGACGCCGTCGACGCCTACGGCGGCGACCTCCTCCCCGGCACCAACTCCCCGGCCCTGGCCGAGCTCGGCGAGTACGTCGCCGTCGCCGTCCGCGAGGCGCTCCTCGCCGACCCCGACCCCGACGCCGTCCTGGCCTACGCCGACCGCGCCCCCTACGACACCGCCGTCGTCGAGCGCTGCCTTGCCGTCCTCGGCGACCACGCGCACCCCGCGAAGCCGTTGCTCAAGGGCCGGCTCGCTGCGGCCGGCGCCTGAGCGGGCAACCTCCGACCAACCGCCGCTTCCTAACGTGACCTGGACCACACCACTGTGGCGCCACCGCACGTCACCCAAGGGAGAGTCCATGACCCGGATCAGCCTCACCGTCGACGGTTCGAAGGTGGCCGACGACGTCGAACCCCGGATGCTGCTCGTGCAGTACCTGCGCGAGAAGCTCGGCAAGACCGGCACCGTCATCGGGTGCGACACGAGCAACTGCGGCGCGTGCACGGTGCACCTCGACGGCACGAGCGTGAAGTCGTGCAACGTGCTGGCGGTGCAGGCGGACGGTGGCGAGGTGACCACGATCGAGGGGTTGGCGGCGACCCGGGCCGACGGTGGGCTGCACCCGGTGCAGGAGGCCTTCCGCGAGTGCCACGGGCTCCAGTGCGGCTTCTGCACCCCGGGGATGATCATGCAGACCGTCGACCTGCTCAAGGAGAACCCGAACCCGTCGGAGCAGGAGATCCGCGAGGGCATCGAGGGCAACCTCTGCCGCTGCACCGGCTACCACAACATCGTGAAGGCCGTGCAGCACGCGGCCGCCGAAGGAGCCAAGGCATGAGCACCCCACCGACCTCTGCCACGGGCTCGCTCCGCTCGCGGGCGACACAGCTCGGAGGGGACCCCGCATGACCGCCGTGGCCGACGCCCCCGCCCCCGCCGAGATCGGCCGGGACCGCCGCCGCAAGGAGGACCAGCGCCTCATCACCGGCAGCACCCGCTGGACCGACAACCTCGCGCTGCCGGGCATGCTGCACCTCGCGATGGTGCGCAGCCCGTACGCCCACGCGACGATCACCTCGATCGACACCGCGGAGGCGAAGGCCTCGACCAACGTGGTGGCCGTCTACACCGGCGCCGACCTGGCCGAGACCCAGGGCGTGTGCATCAACGCCTGGCCGATCACCCCCGAGCAGGTCGCCCCGGCGCACCTGCCCATGGCGGTCGACCGCGTCGCGTTCGCCGGCGAGATCGTCGCCGTCGTGGTCGCCCGGACGCCGGCCGAGGCGCGGGACGCCGCCGAGTTGGTCGACGTCGAGTACTCCGAGCTGCCCGCGGTGATCGGCATCAAGGAGGCCATGAAGGACGAGGTGCTGGCCCACCCCGACCTCGGCACCAACAAGTCGGCGCTGTGGGTCTTCGACTCCGCGGCCGCCGGCACCGGCGGCGACGTCGAGGAGGCCATCTCGACGGCCCGCGCCGACGGCATCCTCATCGAGCGGGAGTACCGCCAGCAGCGACTGATCCCGGCGTTCATGGAGCCGCGCTCGGTGGTGGTCGACCCGACCAGCGAGCAGATCACCGTGTGGTCCTCCACGCAGATCCCGCACATCCTCAAGTTCGCGCTGGCCGCGACCACCGGCGTCCCCGAGAACAAGATCCGGGTGATCGCACCGGACGTCGGCGGCGGCTTCGGCGGCAAGCTGCAGCAGACGCCGGAGGAGATGATCGCGTTCGCGGTCGCCCGGCTGCTCCACAAGCCGGTGAAGTACACCGAGACCCGGAGCGAGAGCCTGGTCAGCGCCCACCACGGCCGCGACCAGTGGCAGAAGCTCACGCTGGCGGCCACGAAGGACGGCGCCGTCACCGGCCTCAAGGTCGAGCTCGAGGCCGACCTCGGCGCCTACGTCGCGCATCGTCGGAGGCGGCGTCCCGGTGCTGGGGGCGTTCATGTTCAACGCCATCTACAAGTTCCCGGCCTACCACTTCGCCTGCCAGACGGTGCTCACCAACAGCACCTGGACCGACGCCTACCGCGGCGCCGGCCGGCCCGAGGCGACGTACGCCATCGAGCGGCTCATGGACGAGCTCGCCGCCGAGGTGGGCGTGGACCCGCTCGAGATCCGCGAGAAGAACTGGATCACGCACGAGGAGTTCCCGTTCACCACGGTGGCCGGCCTCGAGTACGACTCCGGCAACTACGAGGCCGCGACGGCCAGGGCCAAGGAGCTCTTCGGCTACGACGCCCTCCGCGCCGAGCAGAAGCAGCGGCGGGACTCCGGCGACACGGTCCAGCTCGGCATCGGCGTCTCGACGTTCACCGAGATGTGCGGCCTGGCGCCGAGTCGCGTGCTGGGCTCGCTCGACTACGGCGCCGGCGGCTGGGAGCACGCCAGCGTGCGGATGCTGCCGACCGGCAAGGTCGAGGTCGTCACCGGGCGCGAGCGCCCACGGCCAGGGCCACGAGACGGCGTTCAGCCAGATCGTCGCCGACCGCCTCGGCGTCGCCTTCGAGGACGTCGAGGTGCTGCACGGCGACACCCAGGTGGCGCCCAAGGGCCTCGACACCTACGGCTCGCGCTCGCTCGTCGTGGGCGGCGAGGCGCTGGTGAAGGCCGCCGACCAGGTGATCGAGAAGGCGCTGCCGATCGCGGCGCACCTGCTCGAGGCCAGCGTCGACGACGTGAAGTTCCACGAGGGCCGCTTCACCGTGGTCGGCACCGACGCCGGGCTCGCCCTCGGCGAGGTGGCGACCGCGACGTTCGCCGCGCACAACCTGCCGGACGGCGTCGAGCCGTCCATCGACGCCGACGCGACCTTCGACCCGGTGAACTTCAACTACCCCCACGGCACGCACCTGTGCGCGATGGAGGTCGACACCGAGACGGGCCAGGTGCGGATGCGCAAGTACACCTGCGTCGACGACATCGGCAACATCATCAACCCGATGATCGTCTCGGGGCAGGTGCACGGCGGACTGGTGCAGGGCATCGCCCAGGCCCTGTGGGAGGAGGCCGTGCACGACGAGGCGGGCACGCTGGTGTCGGGCTCGTTCGTCGACTACCTGCTGCCGACGGCGGCCGACACGATCAGCTTCGACCTCGACCACACGACGTCCCCGGCGACCACCAACACGCTGGGCACCAAGGGGGTCGGCGAGGCCGGGACCATCGCCTCCACGCCGGCCGTCGTCAACGCCGTCGTGGACGCCGTCCGCCACCTCGGTGTGAACGACATCCAGATGCCGTGCACGCCCGAACGCGTGTGGAAGGCCATCAACAGCGGCGGGTCGGGCGGGGAGACCGAGGGCGCGGCCATGCCGCACTTCGACGCCGCCGAACCGGGCCAGGACAGCACCGCCACCGGCACCGGCACCGGCACCGGCAACGAAGGAGCAGGCGCATGATCCCCGCACCGTTCGACTACCTGGCGCCGACCTCGGTCGAGGAGGCGCTGGCCGCCCTGGCCCGCCACGGCGACGACGCGAAGATCCTGGCCGGCGGGCAGAGCCTGCTGCCCGTGCTGCGGATGCGGCTCAACGCGCCCGAGGTCGTCATCGACCTCGGCCGCATCGAGGCCCTCCGCGGTGTCCGCGACGACGGCGACGCCATCGTCATCGGCGCGATGACGCAGCACTCGGTGGTTCAGAAGGACCCGCTCGTGGCCCAGCACGCCGCGCTGGTCAGCCGGGCGGTCGACCACCTCGCCGACGCGCAGGTCCGGCACCGCGGCACCTTCGGCGGAGCGCTCGCGCACGCCGACCCTGCCGGCGACCTCGGGGCACCGGCGCTGGCGCTCGGCGCGCAGTTCGTGATCGCCGGTCCAGGCGGCTCGCGGACCGTCGAGGCCGACGACTTCTTCGTCGACCTGTTCGAGACCGCGATCGGCGAGGACGAGATCCTCACGGAGGTGCGGATCCCCAAGCACACCGGCTGGGGGGCGCACTACGAGAAGTTCGTGCGCGTCGCCCACCAGTGGCCGATCGTCGCGGTCGCCGCCGCGGTCAAGGTCGAGGGCGGCACCATCACCGAGGCGCGCGTCGGCCTCACCAACATGGGTTCGACGCCGCTGCGCGCCCGCGCCGTGGAGGCCGCACTCGCCGGCCAGCCCGCCACCGAGGACGCCGTCCGCGCGGCAGCCGCCTCGGCCGCGGAGGGGACCAACCCGCCGTCCGACCTCAACGGCGACGCCGACTACCGGCGCCACCTCGCGACGGTCATCACCCGCCGGGCCGTGCTCGCTGCCGCGGGAGGCTGACGACGCGATGGATCTCCAGCACCACTTCTCGGTGCCGACCGGGGTCGAGGAGACGTGGGCCCACTTCGGCGACATCGTGGCCCTCGCCGAGTGCTTCCCCGGCGCCCAGGTCACCTCCGCCGACGGTGACACGTTCTCGGGCTCGGTGAAGGTGAAGCTCGGTCCGATCGCCCTCGTCTACAACGGCTCCGGCACGTTCGTCGACAAGGACGACACCGCGCACTCGTTCACGGTCGACGCCAAGGGCAAGGACAAGCGCGGCAACGGCACCGCGGGCGCGCACGTCACGCTGACGATGGCCGAGAACGCCACCGGCGGCACCGACGTCTCGGTCGTCACCGACCTCGCGATCACGGGCAAGCCCGCCCAGTTCGGTCGCGGCGTCATGCAGGACGTCTCGGACAAGCTGCTCGGGCAGTTCGTCGCATGCCTCGAGCAACGGCTCGGCGGCGAGCCCGAGCCCAGCGGGACGGCGCCGGACGCGACCACCGCCACGACCGAGGACCCGACGGCGGCGCCGGTCGGGGAGACCCCGATCGCCGACGCCCTCGCCGCCGCGGCACCGACGGCCGTAGCGGCTCCCACGGCTCGGGCCGCGGCAGCGGCGCCGGCGTCCCCCCGCCCGGTGCGACCGGCCCCGCCGGCGCAGGACGACGCGCTCGACCTCGGCGCCGCCGTCCTGCCGGTGCTGCTCAAGGGCTACTGGAAGCAGGGCGTCGCGGCGCTCGCGGTGCTGCTCGTCGCCTGGAGGGTGCTCCGGCGGTGACGTGCGCCGGCTCCTAGGCGCCCTTGCGGTGCTCGTCGCGTCGGCCCTGTCTGGCTGCAGCGGCGACCCCGGGGGCGGGTCGACGACGCCGGAGGGGCCCACCACGTCGGCCCTGCCCTCGGAGGCGGCCTCGCCGGGACCGACGCCAGCGGAGCCCGAGCCGACCCCGACGGGCAGCCCGCTGCCGCCCGTCACCAGTCCCTTCTCGCTGCCCGCGATCATGCGGGAACCGCTCAACGGCCGGGGTCTGCGCGTCACGCGCACGGTCGAGGAGCAGGCGGCGTACACCAAGCACGAGGTCGCCTACCGCAGCGACGGGCTGCGGATCACGGGCGAGCTGTTCCGGCCGCGCGGCACGGGGCCGTTCCCGGCCGTCGTCCTCAACCACGGCTACATCGATCCTGCGGTGTACGAGACCGGGCAGGGGCTCGCCCGCGAGCAGGTGTGGCTGGTCGAGGCGGGCTACGTCGTGCTGCACACCGACTACCGCGGCCACGCCGGGTCGGACGACGTCCCCGCGGTCGACCTGGACTCGCGCCTCGGCTACACGCGCGACTCCGCGAACGCCGTCCGGGCACTGCGCCGGCTGCCGTACGTGGACGACGACCGGGTGGGCATGCTCGGCCGCTCGATGGGCGGTGGCGTCACCCAGAACGTGCTGGTCGCCTACCCCGGGCTCGTCGACGCCGCGGTCGTCTACGCCTCGGTGTCCAGCGACTTCGTCGACAACCTGCGCCAGTTCGCCGAGCCCAGCCGTCCGGAGCAGGTGCAGGCCTACTACGAGCGGTTCGGGACGCCGGAGGAGTCGCCCGGGTTCTACGCCGGGCTCTCGGCGCGCACCTACTTCGACCGCATCACCGAGCCGGTGCTCTCGCTCCACGGCTCGGTCGACGCCACCTGCCCGCCCCGCTGGGCCCGGGCCACCGACCGCCTGATGCGCCGCGCCGGCGTCGACTCGACGCTGCGCTACTACGACGGCGAGGACCACACGTTCTACTCGCGGTGGGAGGACTCCATCCGCCTTGCCGTGCGATTCCTCGACCGCCGACCTGTCCTGAGCCCTAGTGTCACGACCGTGAAGAAGGTCGTCGGCTCCGCGATCGCGCTGGCCGTGCTCGTGCTCGGCCTGTTCATCCCGTCGTGGGTGCTCTACTACGCCAACCAGGCGGAGGCGGCGCTCAACACCTCGACCGAGGTCGAGCCGACGACGATCACCGACTACGACGCCACGTTCGACCTCGCCGCCGACGGCGAGCTGCGGGTGACCGAGAAGCTCACCGTCGTCGTTCCCCTCGTACACGCCGCGCCACGGCATCTTCCGCTTCTGGGACAGGGCCGACACCTCCGACGAGCGGGTGCGGCGCAAGGTCGAGGACGTCGACGTCACCCTCGACGGGGAGCCGGTCGACTTCGAGATGCTCGTGCAGGGCAAGGGCCGCTTCGACGTCGCGAAGATCGGTTCGGCCGACGAGTACGTGCCGGCGGGCGAGCACCAGTACGTGATCACCTACGCGATGCCGACGGCGATCGAGCCCGGCTACCAGGGCTCCGAGAGCTCGTTCTACTGGGACCTCATCCCCTCGGGCTGGGCCCAGGACATCGACCGGGCCACGCTGACGGTCAACCTGCCGGCCGAGGCCGAGAACCTGCAGTGCGGGGTCGGCCTGTCCGACGACCCGCCACGCTGCGAGGGCGTCACGGGCCAGGGCACGAAGCAGGTCGTCGTCACCAGCGGGCCGCTGGCCAACCACACGCCGGTGACCCTGCGCGTCGGGCTCGACGTGCCGACCCCCGAGCCCGACGAGCTGCTGCCGTGGACGGCGCGCTACGACGTGACGCTCGGGCAGAGCACCACGGCGCTCTACGTCGTCCTGGCCGCGGCACTGCTCGCGGGGATCCTCGGCCTCGTCGCCGCGCAGCGCGCGAAGGAGCGGACGCCGCCGTTCCCGCTGGTCTACGGCCCTCCCGACGGCGTCGGCCCGGCCCAGGGCGCGTACGTCCTCACCGAGCGCGTGAACCGCGCGGCCTACGTGGCCTCGTTGATGCACGCGGCCGAGAGCGGCGCGATCGACCTGCACCGCCACGGGGCATCGTGGACGATCGCCGACAAGAGCGGCGCCCACGGCTGGGCCGGGCTCGACCCGGTCACGACCAGCACGGCGCACCTGCTCGGCGGACCGGGGACCTCGTTCACCGCCGACCCGAAGAGCGTCGCGGCAGGGGAGAGGCTCAAGACCGAGATCGCGACGTTCGACACCTTCGTCAAGGAGTGGGGCCGGGCCTCGGGCAACCTCGAGCTCGTCAAGGGCGGGGCGGTTCCTCGGGCTGCTCGTGTTCCTGGGCTTCTGCGCCGCGATCGCCGCCGCCATCTGGAACCCGTTCAACATGGCGCTGGTGGGGCTCGTGCCCGGCAGCGTTCGCCGTCATCGGGCATCGGCCTGCTCCGCGCGGGCGCGCGCACGCGCCGGACCGAGCGCGGCCGGCTGCTCTGGTCGCAGCTGGGCGGCTTCAGGCGGATCCTCGCCACGCCCTCGGCCACCCAGCGGTTCGACTTCTCCGGCCGCGAGGAGCTCTACACCGCCTTCGTGCCCTGGGCCGTGGCCTTCGGCTGCGCCGAGGAGTGGGCCGAGAAGTACGAGACCGAGATGGGCCACGAGCCCCCGCAGCCGCACTACTTCGGCGCCTACGCCGGTGGCTACGGCGGCGGCAGCGTGGCCTCGATGGTCGACGACTTCGACTCCGCGGTCGACAGCGCCATCTCCTCCTACGACGCCACCCAGTCGTCCTCGAGCAGCGGGGGCGGCGGGCTTCTCCGGCGGCGGTGGCGGCGGCGGTGGCGGCGGTGGCTCCTGGTGAGCACTGGTGACCGCCGGTGACGGCACGGCCCCCTGGACCCTGACAGAGAGAAGGACCCGATGATCTGGATCATCATCGTCGTCGTCGTGATCGTCGCCCTCGTGGGCTTCGTCATCGTCGGCTTCAACAAGCTGCGCACGACCGACATCGGCGCCCAGGAGGCGCTCGGCGGCATCGACGTGCAGCTCACACGCCGGGCCGACCTGATCCCCAACCTGGTCGAGACGGTCAAGGGGTACGCCGCGCACGAGAAGGGCGTCTTCGAGCAGGTCACCAGCGCGCGCGCCCAGGTGCAGCAGGCCGCTGCCGGTGACGACGTCGCCGCCAAGGCCGCCGCCGACCAGGCGCTCCAGCAGTCCCTGGTGAGGGTGAACGCCGTCGCCGAGGCCTACCCCGACCTGAAGGCCAACACGAACTTCCTCCAGCTGCAGCAGCAGCTCGGCGAGACCGAGGACCAGATCGCCTTCGCCCGGCAGTACTACAACGACGCGGTCGCCACGCTCAACAAGCTCGTCGCCACCATCCCGTGGCTGCTGCTCGTCGGGCATCGCCGGGGTGAGCAAGCGGGAGTTCTACGACGCGCCCGCCGCCCAGACCGCCCCGCCCGGCGTGGAGTTTCTGACCACGCGCTGGTCGAGGAGGTCGCGCTAGCGACCGTCTCGAGATCCCCGGCCCGCCACGGTCATCTCGAGCCCTCGGCTGCGGTGGTTTCGACTCGCCGCCGCGACCTCGTGCCTCGGTCGCGACGCTCGCTCACCGGGACGGCCTACGCCGTCGGCTCGTTCCTCGCCGACGACGTGCCCGACCCCGTTCACCCCGTCCGGCAGCCGAGGCTCGACCAGGCGCACCGAGATCACCCCGACGGCGAGCGAGCCCACGACGAGCACGCCGACGTAGACCGCGCTGAGGCCGTGGTCGACCAGGAACCCGGCGAAGGGCGGGGCGATGATCGACGGCAGCCCGAACGAGGCGGCGCTGAGGGCGTTGTAGCGCCCGCGCAGGTGGTCGGGCGCGATGTCGTTGACCAGGGCCGGGATGGTCGGCTGCAGCAGGGTCTCGCCGAAGGCGAACACCGAGGCGAACGCGGCCACCAGGAGGGTCGCGCCCAGCGTGCCGGGGACGGCGCCCGAGGCGCCCAGCACCAGCCACGCGCCGGCCCACACCACGCCCATCGCGGCGATCACGCGGGTCCGGCGGAGTCCGTCGATGTGGCGGAGCACGACCAGCTGCAGCACGACGATCACCGCGGTGTTGGCCGCGAACGCGAAGCCGAGACCGGCCGTGGAGACCTCGCTGACGGCGCGGGCGAACGCCGGCATGCCCGTGTTGAGCTGGGCGTAGCCGACGAAGGCCGCCACGAACCCGAGCAGCATGAGCGGGCCGACCGCCGGGCGTCGCAGGACGTCGAGGTAGCTGACCTTCTCCGTCCCCTCGTCGGGGTGGGGAGCGGGCCGGCCCGCGACGTGGCGCAGGGGGCCGAGCAGCAGCGCCAGTGCGGGCAGGTAGCTGGCGGCGTCGCCGAGGTAGATGGCCTGGAAGGTCGGGGTGCGGTCGACGTCGACGAGCAGGCCGCCGGTGATGCCGCCGATGCCGATCCCGAGGTTGAGCAGCGCGAAGTTGACCCCGAAGTACCGCTGGCGCATCTCGGGAGGAACCACCGAGGCGACCAGGCTCTGGAAGGCCGGCCACGAGATCCCGAACGCGATGCCGCGTGAGCGCCAGGCCCGCCGACGCGACCGGGATGGTGTCGGCCACGGCGAGCACGACGTTGCCCGCCATCATCAGCAGCAGCGTGGTGAGCACCATCGCGCGCGCCCCGAGGCGGTCGATCGCCAGGCCGGCCGGGCCCGTGAGCACGAACCCGGCCAGCGGCGGCACCGCCAGCATCAGGCCGACGTCGCTCAGCGCGAACCCGCGGACCTCGTTGAGGTAGACGACGTGGAACGGCAGCACCAGCCCCGTGCCGATGAACTCGATCGCGACGATCGAGAGCAGCAGGCGGCCCTCGCGCGGCAGCGACCGCCAGAAGGACGCGCCCGATCGCGCCTGCGGCACTCCCTACTGCTCCGACTCGGCGAGGCCCTCGGCCCAGGCGGTGTGGAAGACGCCCGGCCGGTCGACGCGGGCGTAGGTGTGGGCACCGAAGTTGTCGCGCAGGCCCTGGATCAGGGCAGCCGGCAGCCGGTCGCGTCGCAGGCCGTCGAAGTACGACAGCGACGAGGCGAACGCCGGCGTGGGCACCCCCGCCTGGGCCGCGACGACGACGACCCGCCGCCACGCGTCGAGGCCGGCCTTGACGGCGTCCGCGAAGAACTCGGTGGTCAGGAGCGTGGTGAGGTCGGGCTCGGCGGTGTAGGCCTCGGTGATGCGGCCGAGGAAGCGCGCGCGGATGATGCACCCGTCGCGCCAGATCTTCGCCACCTCGCCGAGGTCGACGTCCCAGCCGTACTCCTCCGCGCCCGCCGCGACGTGGTCGAAGCCCTGGGCGTACGCCACGACCTTGGAGGCGTACAGGGCCGCGCGGACGTCGTCCACGAACGTGTCGGCGGCGCTCACCTCGCCGAGCGCGCTCCCGAACACCCGCTGCGCCGCCTCGCGCTGCTCGCGGTGGCCGGAGAGCGACCGCGCGAACGTGGCCTCGGCGATGCCGGTGATGGGGACGCCGAGGTCGAGCGCGCTCTGCACCGTCCAGCGGCCGGTGCCCTTCTGCTCGGCGGCGTCGACCACGACGTCGACGAAGGGCGAGCCGGTGCCGGCGTCGGTGTGGCGCAGGACGTCGGCGGTCATCGAGATGAGGAACGACTCGAGCTCGCCCTTGTTCCACTCGGCGAACACGTCGGCGATCGCCGGCGGCTCGAGTCCGCCGACGGCGCGCAGCAGGTCGTAGGACTCCGCGATCAGCTGCATGTCGGCGTACTCGATGCCGTTGTGCACCATCTTCACGAAGTGACCGGCCCCGCCGACGCCGACGTGCGCGCAGCACGGCTCGCCGTCGACGTGCGCGGCGATCGACTCGAGGATCGGGCCCAGCCGCTCGTAGGCCTGGTCGGTCCCGCCGACCATGATCGACGGCCCGTTCAGCGCTCCGACCTCGCCCCCGGAGACGCCGGTGCCGACGAAGTGCAGGCCGTGCTCCTGCAGCCGCTCCTCGCGCCGGATCGTGTCGGCGTAGTGGGCGTTGCCGCAGTCGACGACGATGTCGCCCTCCTCGAGCAGCGGCACCAGGTCGTCGATCACCGCGTCCGTGCCCGGCCCGGCCTTGACCATGACGAGCACCACCCGCGGCTTCTCGATGGCGGCCACGAACTCCTCGAGCGACTCGGTGCCGACGAAGTCGCCCTCGTCGCCGTGCTCCTCGAGCAGCGCGGTGGTGCGCGCGTAGGTGCGGTTGTGCACCGCGATCGTGTGGCCGTGGCGGGCGATGTTGCGGGCGAGGTTGCGCCCCATCACCGCGAGGCCGGTCAGGCCGATGGTGGCGCGAGGGGTGGTGTCGGTCATGGGTCCAGCCAACTACTCACGACCAAGGCGCGCCAGTGGCGGGCCTCGCAGACCGGTTGCGGTGGTCTCGACCCGCGCGTCGCGACCTCGTGCCTCGGTCGCGGCGCTCGCTCGACCTGTTCTGATCGCTGCCTCGTGCCTCGGCAGCGTCAGAACACGTTGAACGGCCTGAACTGCACGGAGATCCGCGGCCCGGCGTGCGCGACCTTCGGGACGGCGTGCTCCCAGGTGCGCTGGCACGACCCGCCCATCACGAGCAGGTCGCCGTGCCCCATCTCGACCACGACCGTCTGCTCGCCCTCGCCGCGGTCACGCGGACGCAGGTGCAGCCTGCGCGGGTCGCCGAAGGAGACGATCGCGACCATCGTGTCGTTGGTCGAGCCGCGCCCGATGGTGTCGCCGTGCCACGCGACCGAGTCGCGGCCGTCGCGGTAGTAGCAGCAGCCCGCCGTCCGGAACGGCTCACCGAGCTCGTCGGCGTAGTGGGCCGACAGGGCGTCGCGGGCCTCGGTGAGGACGTCGTGGGGGAGGGGCTCGTCGATCATGTAGGTGTGCACCAGCCGGGGCACGTCGACGAGGCGGTCGTACATCTGCCGCCGCTCGGCGCGCCACGGGACGGCGTCCACGAGGGTGGTGAACACGTCGTCGGGGGCCGGGACCCAGCTGCGCAGGACGTCGATCCACGCCCCCCGCGACAGCGGTCGTCTCTCGATCGCGCCGAGGTCGCCGATGGCAGACGCCGGCGCCTGGAACAGCGTCGTCTGGAAGTCCATGCGGAGGATGGTACGCCGACGATCGAACGTCTGTTCGACGGGCTTTCCGGGCGGGCTGGGCGGCCTTTTCGGGCGCTTGTCGGCCGTTGCAACCCCCGTCAAGTGCATGAATCCCCGGTCGACCGGGGATTCATGCACCCCCCAGGGTCGATTCAGGGGCAACCCGGTGGCGCCCGCGACCCACCGACCGGGTTGGGTGGGTCCATGAGCACCCCCACCACCTCCACCGGCGCAGCGGCGCGTGTCGTCGGGCTCACCAAGACCTACGGCAAGGGCGAGGCCGTCGTCACGGCGCTCGACGGCGTCACCCTCGACCTGGGGGCCGGCGAGTTCACCGCCGTCATGGGCCCCAGCGGGTCGGGCAAGTCGACCCTGATGCACGTCTGCGCGGCGCTCGACAAGCCCGACTCCGGCGAGGTCTTCATCGGTGACCGGGCGATCGGCGGCCTCAAGGACAAGGAGCTCACGCTGCTGCGGCGCGACGAGATCGGCTTCGTGTTCCAGGCCTTCAACCTGGTGCCGACCCTGACGGCGGAGGAGAACATCCTGCTGCCGCTCTCGATCGCCGGCCGCAAGCCCGAGCCGGGCTGGTTCGAGTCGGTGGTCGCCACCGTCGGCCTCGGCGACCGTCTCCGTCACAAGCCCAACGAGCTCTCCGGCGGCCAGCAGCAGCGCGTCGCCGTGGCCCGCGCCCTGGTGTCGCGGCCGCGCATCGTGTTCGCCGACGAGCCGACCGGCAACCTCGACTCGCGCTCGGGCGCCGAGGTGCTCGACCTCCTGCGCGCCAGCGTCGACCAGCACGGGCAGACCGTCGTCATGGTCACCCACGACCCCGTGGCCGCGGCCTACACCGACCGCGTCGTGTTCCTCGCCGACGGCAAGGTGGTCGACGAGCTCCGCGCCCCCGACCGCGACCAGGTGCTCGAGATCATGGCGCGCATGACGGACGCGGTCACGTGATCCGTACTGCGCTCAAGAGCCTGCTGGGGCGCAAGCTGCGCCTGATCATGAGCACGTTCGCGATCGTGCTCGGGGTCGCGTTCGTCGTGGGCACGCTGGTGTTCACCGACACGCTCAACAAGAGCTTCACCTCGATCTTCGCCTCGGGCGTCGGCGACGTGGTCGTCCAGGCCGACGGCGCGGACGACGTCCCGGGCGGCGGGTTCACCACCAAGCGGGTCTCCGGCGACCTGGTCGACACCCTCGCCGACGTGCCCGGCGCCGCGCGCGCCGACGGGCGGGCGGGGGCCGACGGCGTCTACGTGCTGAAGAAGTCGGACGGCAAGCCCATCGGGGGCTTCGGCCCGCCCTCCCTCGGCGGCAACTGGACCGACGCCCCGGCGGGGCACGGCCTCGAGGGCCTGGAGATCACCGAGGGCCGCGAGCCCGAGGGCGCCGACGAGGTGGTGCTCGACGCCCGGACCGCCGAGAAGGCCGGTTACGACGTCGGCGACACGGTGGAGCTGCTGACCCAGGGGGAGCAGTCGCGGCTGAGCGCGACCCTGGTCGGCATCGCCGACTACCGCGACGGCGGCTCGCTCAACGGCGCCACGCTGGCGGCCTTCGACACCGCCACCGCCCAGGACCTCTTCTACGAGGGCCGCGACGAGTTCACCAGCATCTGGGTCACCGCCGAGGAGGGCGTCACCCAGGAGCAGCTCAGGGCCGAGGTCGAGAAGGTGCTGCCCGACGGCTACGAGGCCGTGACGGGCGACGAGTCCGCCGACAAGCGCGCCGAGGACCTCCTGGAGGGGATCTCGTTCCTCACCACGTTCCTGCTGATCTTCGCCGGCATCGCGCTGTTCGTGGGCTCGTTCATCATCGTCAACACCTTCTCGATCCTGGTGGCCCAGCGCAGCCGCGAGCTCGCGCTGCTGCGGGCGCTCGGGGCCTCGAAGAAGCAGGTGGTCAGGTCGGTCCAGCTCGAGGCGTTCATCCTCGGCCTCCTCGGGGCGACGTTCGGCATCGCGCTCGGCGTCCTGCTCGCCATGGCGCTCCGGGCACTCTTCGGGGCGATCGGGCTCGACCTCACGGGCCAGCCGCTGGTGTTCGCGCCGCGCTCGTTCATCGCCGCGTACGTCGTCGGCGTCCTCGTCACGATGACGGCGGCGTACTTCCCCGCGCGACGGACCTCGAAGATCGCCCCGGTGCAGGCGATGCGCGACGACATCGCGCTGCCGGAGGAGTCGCTCCGGCAACGGTTCAGGCGCGGCCTGGCGCTGTTCGTGCTCGGCTGCGTGCTGCTGGTCGTCGGCCTCGACGACGTGGTGCACGTGCCCAAGAGCGGGTGGGTGCTGGGCGCCGGACTGTTCGCCATCCTCCTCGGCGTCACCGTCATGAGCCCCGTGCTCGCCGGACCGGTGCTGCGCGCGGCGCGGGTGCTGTACTCCCGGGTCTTCGGCTCGATCGGCAACCTGGCGGCGCAGAACTCGCTGCGCAACCCACGCCGGACGGCGGCCACCGCGTCGGCCCTGATGATCGGGCTGACCCTCGCCTGCACGATGGCGATCGTCGGTGCGTCGGCCAAGGCCACGATCGACAAGTCGGTCGAGACCGGCTTCACGGGCGACTACGTGGTCAGCAGCATCTTCGACGGCGGCTTCTCGCCGACGATCGCCGAGGACGTCGCCCAGGTGCCCGGCGTCGACAAGGTGCTCCGGCAGCGCACCGACTTCGCCACCTACGACGGCGGGTTCGCCGTCGTCGTCGGCACCGACGTCGCGACGCTCGACGCCCTGGGCGTCGACGTGGTCAACGGCAGCACCGACGACCTGGAGAAGAAGGACCGCGCCGTCGTCGACGAGGTCTTCGCCTCCGAGGAGGGCCTCGAGCCCGGCGACACGTTCGAGATCGACGTCAACGCGGGGACCGTGACCTGGAAGGTCGCGGCCGTCATCAAGGCCAACGTCCTGCTGCAGGGCATCATCGTGTCGACCGACACCTTCGAGGCGCGCCGGCTACCCGGCCGAGGACACGGCGCTGGTCGTGTACGCCGAGGCCGGTGCCGACAGGGCGCAGCTGCAGCGCGACCTCGACGAGGCGCTGAAGGACCAGCCCATCGTCACCGCGCTCGACCAGGAGGCGTTCGCCAAGGACCAGCGCGCCGGCGTCGACCTGTTCGTCAACATCATCTACGCGCTGCTCGGCCTCGCCCTCGTGATCGCGGTGCTCGGCATCGTCAACACGCTCGCGCTCTCGGTGATCGAGCGGACCCGCGAGGTCGGCCTGCTGCGGGCCATCGGCGTCACGCGTCGCCAGCTGCGGCGGATGATCACGCTCGAGTCGGTCGTCATCGCCGTCCTCGGAGCGATCCTCGGCGTCGTCCTCGGCACCGGCATCGGCGTGGTCCTGATGCAGGCCCTGCGCGACGAGGGCCTCGACGTGATCTCGGTGCCACTCGGCCAGCTGGCCGCTCTTCCTCGTGCTGGCCGTGGTCATCGGGGTGCTCGCGGCGTTCCTCCCGGCGCGGCGCGCGGCGCGGCTCGACGTCCTGCAGGCGATCGCGACCGAGTAGCGGCCGGCCAACCACCCGTGGTCACCGGGACGGAGCGAGACCGCCGTGCCAGGCCCGGGTGACCACGGCATCACCACCCGATCGGGCCATGGAAGGACTACCCCACGGGGCAAAGACTGGTGAAAAGGCCCGATTCGCGAGACGGGCGTCAGAGCCTTCCCTAGGGTCGGGAGCGTGGAGGACGTGCTGATCAACGACGGGCGTGCGCTGAAGCACGTCGTCGTGCGCGAGTACGTCCGCTCCCTGGTCTCCGGCAACGCCCCCGGCTCGCCCGCCCCGTCGGAGCGCGAGCTCGTGCACCGGTTCGGCGTCGCGCGCATGACCGTGCGCCAGGCGCTCGACGCCCTGGTGGGCGAGGGGCTCCTCGAACGCATCCCCGGACGCGGCACCTTCGTCGCCCGCCCGCGGCGCGTCGCCACCCGCATCACCGGCTACACCGAGGAGATGGGACGCCGCGGCATGCTCGCGGAGTCCCAGACGCTGCTGGCCCGCCGCGAGCAGGCCGGCCCCGGAGTCGCCCGCGCCCTCAACCTCACCGAGGGTGACGCCGTCATCCACTGGCGCCGGCTGCGCCGCGCCGACAGCGCCGTGATCTGCATCGAGGACAACTACCTCAACGAGGTGCTGCTGCCCGGGTTCCTGCAGACCGGCATGCCGACCAGCCTCTACGACGCGCTCGAGGCCCGCGGCCTGCGCCCGACCTGGGCCGAGGACTCCATCTCGGCCGACGTCGCCGGCGACGAGGAGTCCGCCCTCCTCGAGCTCGACCCGGGCGCCGTCGTCCTGCGCCACTCCAGGCGCGGCATGGTCGGCGACAAGATCGTCAACGTCTCCCGCAGCGTCTACCGCGGCGACCGCTACACGATGTGGATCCAGCTCGGGGCTGATTGATGGCCGAGCTCCGCTCTCCGCGCTGACACGCCGTCTTCCTCCCTCGTTCGCTCGCTGCGCTCGCTCCACTCGGTCGTGCAGACGGCGCGGCGCTCCGAGCTGCGCCTCGGCGGCTGACTGATGGCCGAGCTCCGCTCTGCGCGCTGACGCTCCCGCTCGCGGCGGTTGTCTTCCCGAGGGGTCGGGTCGGGCTCGGCCTGACTGATGCTCCGAGCTGCGCCTCGGCTCCTGGCTAGCCGGCTCAGGTAGCCCAGGGGGGCGGCGACCTCGCCGCTCTCCTCGCAGACCCAGACCGGGTCGGGGCCGCCGAGGTCGGGCTGGATGTAGAGCGAGTGCGTGGGGGCGTCGCCGCAGTCGAGGCAGAGGGGCCAGCGGCCGACCTCGGCGAGCAGGGCGTCCTGCACGTCCTGGGCGACCAGGCCCGCCACGTAGTCGGCGCCCGCCGGCCACTGCTCGGCCCACCAGCGGCGGCTCGTGCAGGCCTCGTCGAGGGCGGTGACGGCGCAGGCCGTCGCCTGCTGGCGGGCGGTCAGGTCGGCGAGCACGCGCGCACGGGCTTCGTGCAGCAGGCTGTCGTCCACGCTCCCCATCGTTGCGCGCCGTTCAAGCCCGGGCGTGCCGGCGCGCACCGCCGCGACACCGCCGGACGCCGGGGGACGACGTCCCCGACCTGAGGTGCGCGATCTCCTAGCCTGGGGCGTCGTGGGAGCACTCCTCGAGGTGGCCGTCGCGCAGGCGCGCGACGTGGCCGGCGCGGTCGGGGGTGGGGCCGACAGGCTCGCGCTCGACGTCGAGGGGCGCTCGCCCGACGTGCCCACCGCCTCGTCGGTGATCCGGGCCAGCGAGGTGCCCGTGCGCGTGATGCTGCGGCTCGACGAGGGGTTCTCGACCACCGGGGGCGACTTCACGCGCCTCGTCGGACTCGCCGGGGAGTACCTCGCGCTCGGCGCCGAGGGCGTCAGCTTCGGCTTCCTCGACCCCGACCTCGAGATCGACGTGGAGACCACCACGGCCCTCGCCCGTTCGCTGCCCGGCGTGCCCTGGACCTTCCACCGCGCCGTCGACGCCACCCTCGACCTGCGGCGCTCCTGGCGCCGTCTCGCGACCCTCCCCGGGCTCACCGCCGTCGCGTCCGGCGGGTCGCCCCAGGGGCTGGCCCACGGCTACGACGACCTGCTGGCGCTCCTGACCGACCCGGCGCTCGCGCCCGACGTCGCGCGGCTGCTGCTCCCGTCCGGCGGGCTGACCGCCGAGCAGGTGCCGTGGCTCGCGCGCGCCGGCGTCCACCAGTTCCGCGTCGGCGCCCAGGTGCGGCCGGGCGGCTCGGCCAACGCCTACGTCGACGCCGCCCTCGTGCGCTCGTGGCGGCTGCTGCTCGACCGCACGCCGCTCGCCCGCACCTCGTGATCGTCATCGACCCGCCTGCCGTCGAGCGGTACGGACGCCGGTGGTCGCACCTGGCCAGCGACACCTCCTTCGAGGAGCTGCACGACTTCGCCCGCGAGCGCGGCATCCCCGAGCGCGGCTTCGACCGCGACCACTACGACGTCCCGTCGGAGTACTACGACGCCATGGTCGCGGCCGGCGCCCTGCCCGTCACCTCGCGCGAGCTCGTCGTCGATGCTGGTCCGCTCCGGCCTCCGTCGTCGCAAGCACCGCTAGCGGGCTACCCCGAGAGGCGGGCGAGCTCGGCCCCGGCGTTGGCGCGGGCCGGGGTCTCCCAGTGCGCCAGGGCGTGGGCGGTGTGGAACAGGCGCGGCTTCGCCAGGAGGTCGGCGAGCACCATCGCGCGGCCGGCGTCGAAGGTCGCGTCGTCGAGGTGCCCGTACTCGACGCGCACCGCGGCCACGTACGACGCGTACCGCTCGGCCGGGGCGGCCAGGATGCCCAGGTCGGCGTCGGAGAGCGCGCAGCCGTTGCGGTCGTCGTCGGCAGGGCGGTGGCTCTCGGTGAGGCGCACCAGCCGCGCGACCTCGGCGACCACGTCGTCGCCCACCAGGCCCGGCAGTGCCGCCTCGGCCCAGGCGGCGGAGCGCTCCTCGGCGTCGCGCTCGCCGTCGTAGACGGCGTCGTGGAACCAGGCGGCCAGCAGCACCGACGTGCGGTCGAAGTCGGTCCCGGCCGACGCCAGCTCGTCGAGCCGTGCCAGCACCTCGGTCAGGTGCTCGGTGTCGTGGTAGCCCCGGGACGGGTCGCCGTAGGCCGCGAGCAGCTCGTCACGGAGCGGGTCGGCACCGGTGAGGGGCCAGGGCGGGGGCACTCGGACCATTCCACCAGAACGACCCGCAGACCCGCCCGAGTCGGTCAGACGCGGGGGGCGGGCAGCGTGTGCGCCGTCGCGGCCGGAGTGCGGCTCGACCAGGCAGCGGGGCGGCCGGCGACCGGCAGCACGATGTCGCCGAGCTCGTGGCGGACGCCCGTCAGCACGTCGACGTCGGCGACGGCGGCACGGGTCACGTGGAGCGTCTCCGGGCCGGTGGTCGCCACGACGGTGAGACCCTCGCGTGCCGTGAGCCCGGCGCCCAGGGCGAACCGCCCGTCCTTGCCGGTGCGCACGGTCTCGAGCACCTCGCCCTCCTCGTCGAGGAGCTCGACGACGGCGGCGTACTGGTGACCGCCCTGCACGACGCGACCGCAGACGCTGGCCCCGACGGGCACCACGACCTCGGCCGCGGCCATGGTGCCGCCCTCGAGCGACGTCACGAGGGCCTCGCCGCCGAGGTGGCCGACCGACGCCGGCACCAGCAGGACGTGAGGCCCGGGACGCAGGTCGCGCAGGTCGGCGAGACCGTCGCGCAGCGGTGCGTGCACCCGGCGCCCGGCGGCGTCGACGGCGACGACCTCGGTCGCCAGGACGGGACGCCGGTCGGTGCCGCGCACCCGGACGAGCATGCGGGCCGTGGTCTGGTCGGCCGTCAGGGCCACGTCGACGTCGTCGCCGGCCGCGAGCACGACGGCGGTGGGGTCCGAGCAGTGGCCGCGCCGGCGGTTGACCGACTCGAGCACCCAGGTGCCCGCGGTCAGGCCGGCGAGCACGGCGTGGCCGCTGCCCGTCGGCGCGGGTCTCGTGGCGCTCGCCGTCGGCGTGGACGGCGCCGACGCGCGACCAGGGCGTCGTCGTGACGCGCACGACCGCCCCGGGCACGAGCGACGCGCTGGCCTCGACCACGGCGTGGTGGGCGACGTCGACCGCCACGGAGGTCGCGGCGAGCCGGCGCGGGTCGTCGAGGCGGCGGTCGTCGGTGAGGGTCAGGGTGTGTCGCCCGCCGGGCAGGCTCAGTGCGACGCGGAGGTCGCGGACGCGGCGGCGGAGGACCAGGCGCCCCGAGGCGTCATGCACATCGAGCAGGGCCACCGAGGGCACGGCGGCTGCGAGGCGCAGCACCACCGTTCCGGTGCCGAGGGGGGACGACGTGAACATGTGACCGACGCTAGGCAGCACGCCTCAAGCGAGCATCGTCCGATCGGTCAAGAACTCCTCAAGCCTGTCTAGTCACCCCGGGGTAGTCATTCGGGTAGCGCCCGGGTCAGCCGACTTGAGCCCCGTCACGGGCAGCCTCCGGACCGCGCGGCGTCATCGCCCAGCGGATCGTCCCGGTCGCCGCGGAGCCCGACGGCGCGGACGACGGTCCGCTCGGTCACGGGCAGCCACGGCAGCCGCAGCTGCCGGGCGCGTCCAGGCCGGCATCAGTCCGATCGCCGCCGCCGTCAGCACGGCGTAGGGCGGGCGGGCGACGAGGGGGAGCGGCGGTCGCACGAGCACGTAGCGCACCGCCTCGCGGGCCTCCGGGGTGCCGCGCAGCTCGGGGCGGAACGAGGCGAGCGCCTCGGCCAGCTCGGCCTCGGTGGTGGGGACGTCGGTCGCGCCGAGCCGGACGGCGACCTCGCCCGCCTGCGCGACGTAGGTGTCGCGGCCGGCCTGGTCGAGCTGGTCCCTGCCGTAGACGGTGTAGGCCCGCAGGAAGCTGTCGACCTCGGCGACGTGCACCCAGCGCAGGAGGTGCGGGTCGGAGGCGGCGTAGGCAGAGCCGTCGGGCATCGTGCCGGTGACGCGGCGGTGGATCGCCCGCACGATCGCGACCGCGCGCTCGGCGTCCTCGGCGGTGCCGAAGGTGGTGGTCGCGAGGAACTCCGAGGTGCGGTGCAGCCGCCCCCACATGTCGCCGCGGTAGCCGGAGTGCTCGGCCACGGCCCGCATCGCGGCCGGGTGCAGCGTCTGCAGCAGCAGCGCGCGCAGCCCGCCCACGAACATCGACGCGTCGCCGTGGACGACCGTGATCGGGCTGCCCTCCTCGAACCAGCGAGGGCCCTCGGAGTAGTGGATCCGGTCGCGCTTCGCCGGACCGTCGGGCCCGGCCACGCGCAGGAACAGCGCCTCGCCGAGACGTCCGCGCACGCCGTCCATCACCTGGGCTCCAGCCTACGGACGCCGGCCTCACCCCGACGGTGGTCGAGCCGCCGGACACGTGTCGCCGCGACGGTGGTCGAGCCGTCGGACACGCAGTGGCCGGCGAGTCGAGACCGGGTGACCGATCTCGCGAACCTTCCTCAGACCGGCTTCCGTGGTCTCGACGTCGCCCGTTGCGAGCTCGTTCCTCGCTCGCAGGGCTTGCTCGACCTTCGTCGGCGACGAGGGTCAGCTCGTTCCTCGCTGACCCTCTGCCGACTCCCACGTCCGCAGCCAGATCGTCTGGGGGGACGCCGAGAGCGCGGCGACCGCGGCGGGCGAGACCGGCTCGGCGACGTCGGTGACGACGTAGCCCTGCTCGCCGCGGGTGGCGAGGTACTGGCCGGTGACGTTGACCCCCTGCTCGGCGAGCGTGGCGTTGAGCTCGGCGAGGACGCCGGGCACGTTGACGTGCAGGAAGCCGATGCGGGAGCCGGACACCAGCTGGGGGGCGAGCACGGCGGGCAGGTCGACCGACAGCTCGGTGCGGCCCTCGAGGGCGAAGGCCGCCAGCTTGCCGGCGACGAACCAGCCGATCTCCTCCTGGGCCTCCTGGGTGGAGCCGCCCACGTGCGGGGTGAGGATGACGTTGTCGAGCCCCCGCAGCGGCGACTCGAACTCGTCGCCCTGGGCCTTGGGCTCCACCGGGAAGACGTCGAGGGCGGCGCCGGCGATGTGCCCGGAGAGGATGTTGTCGCGGAGCGCCTCGGTGTCGACCACCATGCCGCGGGCGGCGTTGATGAACATCGACCGAGGCTTCATCTTCGCGAACTCCTCGGCGCCGAAGAAGCCCGCGTTGCCCGGTCGCCCGTCCACGTGCAGCGAGACGACGTCGGCCTCGGCGAGCAGCTCGTCGAGGGTGCGGCAGCGGCGGGCGTTGCCGTGCGCGAGGCGGTCGGCGGTGTCGAAGAAGATGACCCGCAGGCCGAGCGCCTCGGCGAGGTTCGACAGCTGCGTCCCGATGTTGCCGTAGCCGACGATGCCCAGCGTCCGGCCGCGCACCTCGTGCGACCCCTTCGCCGACTTGTCCCACACGCCGGTGTGCATCTTCTCGGTCTTCTCGGTGAGGCGGCGGGCGAGCGCGATGATCTCGCCGATCACCAGCTCGACCACGCTCCTGGTGTTGGAGTACGGCGCGTTGAACACCGCGACGCCGCGCTCGGCGGCGGTGACGAGGTCGACCTGGTTGGTGCCGATGCAGAAGCACCCGGTGGCCAGCAGGCTGTCGGCGGCCTCGAGGGCGCGCGCGGTGAGGTTGGTGTTCGAGCGGATGCCGAGCAGGTGGACGCCGGGCAGCGCGGCCACGAGCTCGTCCTCGCTCATCGCCGCGGTCCGCAGCTCGACCTCGAAGCCGTGGCGCTCGAGGGTCTCGACGGCGACGGGGTGGATGTTCTCGAGCAGCAGGGCCTTCACGTCGCACAAGGCTACGGACCCGCCATGCCCCGTCCTGACCATGGTGGGTGGCGCGAGACGCCCCTAGGTTGCGGAGATGAAGAACCGGACGCTCACCGTCTCGCCCCTGACCCTGCTCGCCTGGGCGCTCGCGCTCGCCGTCGTGCTGACCCCCGCGGCGTACGCGGCCGGGCTCGCCGCGAACAGCGTCGGCACCAAGCAGCTCGAAGCGCGGCCGTCACGACGCCCAAGCTGAAGAAGGACGCGGTCACCAGCAAGAAGATCAGGGCCCACTCGGTCAAGGCGTCCGACCTCGCGAACGGGGTGCTGGCGCCACGCCCGGTCGCCGTCAGCCGCGAGCTCGTCGTGGGTCAGAGCGAGGACGTCGTCCTGGCGGGGGTGCGGTACACGCTGGCCTGCCTCTCCTCGTCCGGCCTCGACACCGCCCGGCTCGCCATGGCGCCCGCGGTGACGCCGGGGACGATCAACCTCAGCGGCATCAGCACCACCGCGTTCGCCACGTCGCCGTTCCTCACCGACGGGTCGACGGACTCCTCGATCTCGGCGATCCCGAGCGGCGAGGGCGCGAGCGCGACGGCCGCGCTCACCGGGCAGGTGGGACCGACCGGCGGCTCGTCGTCCCTCGTCGTCGTGGCCCTGCGGGCCTCGGACAACGCGGCCTTCCCGTGCCGGACCAGCCTCACCGTCACGCCGGAGCCGGTGAGGCCGGTCCGGGGAGGAGCCGCGCCCCGCGAGCGATGCCGGTCAGTCGCCCTTGACGTTGACGACCTGCCGCAGCGTGTGGCGCACGGTGACGAGGTCGCGCGGCGTCGGCCATCACCCGGTCGATGTCCTTGTACGCCGCCGGGATCTCGTCGATGAACGCATCGGTGTCGCGGTACTCGATGCCCGACCATCGACTCGCGCAGCTGCTCGCGGGTGAACCTCTTGCGGGCCGCCGTGCGCGAGTACTCGCGTCCGGCACCGTGCGGCGCCGAGCACAGCGAGAGCGCGTTGCCCTTGCCCTCCACGACGTAGGACGCCGTGCCCATCGACCCCGGGATCAGCCCCGGCCGCCCGATCTCGGCGTTGATGGCGCCCTTGCGCGAGAGCCACACCTGCTTGCCGAAGTGGCGCTCCTGCTCGGTGTAGTTGTGGTGGCAGTTGATCTCCTCCACGCGCTCCACAGTGTCGCCGGCGCCGACCCACTCGCCGAAGCACGCGACGACCCGGTCCATCATCTCCTCGCGGTTGAGCAGCGCGTAGTGCTGCGCCCACCGCATCTCGCGGATGTAGGCCCAGAACTCCGGGTCGCCCTCGACCAGGTAGGCCAGGTCGCGGTGGGGCAGGTCGATCCACCACTGCTCGCACTGCCGGCGGGCGACGTCGATGTGCTTCTGGGCGATCCGGTTGCCGACCCCGCGCGACCCGGAGTGCAGGAACAGCCACACCCGGTCGGCCTCGTCGACCGTGACCTCGATGAAGTGGTTGCCCGAGCCGAGGGTGCCGAGCTGCAGCTCCCAGCGGGCGGCGTACGACGCCGGGTCGAACCCCGCCCGCTCGCGCCTCGCGCACGCAGGACGTCGAGCCGCTCGCGCGTGTGCTCGCGGGTGACGTCCCGGTTGGCGCCCCCCGCCGACAGCGGCACCGCGCGCTCGATCGCCTCCCGCACCGGGCGCCGGTCGGCCGGCAGGTCGCCCGCCTCGTACGCGTGCGCACCGCGATCATGCCGCAGCCGATGTCGACGCCGACCGCGGCGGGCATGATCGCGCCGAGCGTCGGGATGACCGAGCCGACGTCGCGCCCATGCCCGAGGTGGGCGTCCGGCATCAGCGCGAGGTGCGGGTGGATGAACGGCATCGTCGCCGTCGTCACCGCCTGCTCCCGCGTCGAGTGCTCGAGGATCGAGGCCCAGCTGATGAGCTTCTCCGTGATGTGCTCCATCGTCCTTCCGTTTCCTGTCAGGGCCCACCGGGTGGCGGGCCGACACGGACGCTAGAGAGGGCCGAATCCGGTTGCGCGAGCCGATTGAACCGCCCTGCCGTGACGGTGCCCAACCGGAGCCGGTGCTGACACGCGGTCACAGGTTTCTTCCGACCGACTGCAACCTCACGGCGCGTCGGCGCGTCTACCGGTCATGCGGTCCTATCGTCCTCGGGTGCTCACCCCTGCCCGTCTGCTCACCGTCGTCACCACCGCGGCCCTCGCCGCCTCGACGATCGGCGGGGCGGCGAGCGCCTCGCCCGCGCGGCCGTCGTCCTCGGCGTCGTCGGTGCCGGTCGTGCGCGCCGCCGCGCCGGCCGCCGGCCACGGCGGTGTCGGGCACTGGCAGGTCGCCGACCGCGGCGCCGGACGCTACGAGGTCCGCTGGACGTCGCCGCGCCGGCTCCCGCAGAACTCCGACCGCCCGACGATCACCGGGGGCGCCCTGCCCTTCGGCCCGTCGACGATCGCAGCCGACCGCCGCACGGTCACCGCGACCGTCACCGCCGACGTCCGGCCCGCGACCCGGCCGACCTCGACGTGCTGCTCTCGGGCGACCGGCTCGACGAGCGCGGCTCCGACGTCGCCGCCCGGGTCGGCGGCGTGGCCACGAAGGCCCCGCCGACGACGCCCCTCCCCGCCACGGACCCCGCCCAGCCGGGGCCGTTCACCACCGTCGAGCAGCGACTACGACCTGCCCCCGGTCAAGCTGCCGGGCATGCCCCGGCCCATCGAGATGGTGGGCCACGTCGTCGAGCCGGCCGCCGACCAGGTGACCGGCCCGCGGCCGCTCGTGCTGTTCCTCCACGGCCGCCACGGCGTCTGCTACAACCCCGACGACGAGAACGACTACGACGACGACCTGGCCCTGCGCGGGCAGGTTCGAGGAGATCCCGAGCCACCTCGGCTACGACTACGTCCAGCGACCTGCTGGCCTCGCAGGGCTACGCGACCGTCTCGATCCGCGTCAACGGCATCAACGCCCAGGACTACCGCCTCGACGACGGCGGCGCCGACGCCGCGTCCGCGCATCGTCGCCGAGCACCTCGACCACTGGACCACCATCGCGGCCGCCCACCAGGTCGACCTGTCGCAGGGTCGTGCTGGTCGGCCACAGCCGCGGCGGCGAGGGCGTCGACCGCGCCTCGATCGAGATCCCGCTGAGCGCGCCGTACAGGATCGCCGGCCAGGTGCTGCTCGCGCCGACCGACTTCGCCTCGCACACCGCGCCGTACGTGCCCGACCGTGACCGTGCTGCCCTACTGCGACGGCGACGTCTCCGACCTCCAGGGCCAGAAGTTCACCGACGTACGGCCGCGACCTCGTCGCCGACGACACCTCGCTCAAGAGCTCGGTGCTGGTGATGGGCGCCAACCACAACTTCTTCAACACCGAGTGGACGCCCGGCCACGTCGGCCGCGCCGTCGTTCGACGACTGGGGCGGCGACCGCGACGCCCCGTGCGGTCGGCGGCACCCCGGGCGCCTCAAGGCCGCCGGCCAGCGCGCCGTCGGGCAAGGCCTACATCGCCGGCGCCGTCAAGGCTGTTCACCGGGCGACGACGACTACCTGCCGCTCCTCGACGGCTCGCACGTGACCGTGCCCTCGATCGGCGACGCCGACGTCCGCAGCCACGCCATCGGCGGCGGCCGCGACACGCGCCGCCCGGGCATCGAGGCCACGCCCGACCCTGTCGCCGGCGGGCGCCGACACGCGGCTGTGCGACGGCACGGCGACCTTCGACGCCGCGACGATTCGGCAAGTGCGGCCGCGGCATCCGGTCCGAGATCACCCCGCACTGGACCGTCGACGGCGAGGCGCACGCCGTCGCGGCAGTTCTTCGAGATGTCGTGGACGCAGGCGGGCGCCGTCGGCGGCCTGCGCTTCGACGACCCGCTCGACCTGCAGCCCGACCGGCTCGAGCTGCGCACGATCGTCGACCCCCGGCGGGGCCCGGTCGACCTGCAGGTGCGGGTCACCGACGGCAACGGCGACAGCGCCACCCTCACGCCCGAGGGCGGCTCGGTGGTCGAGCCGCTGCTGAAGGCGCCGTACCTCACCAAGCTGTGGGCGCAGACGCTGCTCGTCGACGCCACCGGCGCCTCGGGCGTCGACCTGGCCGACATCGTGCTCGGTCGAGCTGGTCGCGGGCAACGCCCGCGGCCGGGTCTGGGTCGCCGACGTCTCCGCCGCCCCCGCCGCGCTCGCGCCCGTGCCCGGCGTGCGGCTGCCGCAGGTCAACGTCGGCGACCTGAAGATCAGCGAGGGCGACCCGAGCGGCTCCCGGCGCGAGGAGGCAAGGTCGCCCGGGTGCCGTTCACGATCACCGGCACCGTGACGAAGCCCAGCCGCTTCGTCGTCGTCACGGCCGGCCAGGAGCGCGGCGGCGTCGCACCGGTTCGTCGTCAGCGTGGCGCCGGGCCAGACGTCCGGCACCATCCCGGTCGCCTACACCGCCGACCGGCTCGACGACTACCTGAGCCTCACGAGCCTGCAGGTCTGGGGCACCCGCGGCCTCGCCACCGACGACTACCTCGGCGCCCTGCGCATCGAGGACGACGACCCGGACCCGGTGATCACCATCAAGGCGCCCAAGAGCGTGAAGGAGGGCGGCTCGCTCGTCCTCGAGGTGCGCCTGTCGGCCGCAGCCAGCTACGACTCCTACGCCTACTTCGAGGTCGTGCGCGGCCCGGGGCGCGACCTCCGGGGCAGCGACGTGCCGCTGTCGTGGCTGAAGCAGTTCAGCCCCGAGCCCGACGTCGCCGAGCCGCTGTGGCGCATCTACGTCTTCGGCAACGAGGCGCTGCGCTCGGGCGAGACCGTCGCCCGGTTCGAGATCCCGGTCCTGGCGGACGGGAAGCGCGAGGGTCCCGAGAACCTGAGCCTGCGCATCGGGGCCAACGACACGCGCAAGCGCGTCACCGTCGCGGTGGTCGACAGCTCGCGCTGATCGCGACGCCCTCGACCACCGCGGTCGACCTCGACCACCGGGGTCAGGCCGGCAGGTCCTCGGCGTCGACGATCCGGTAGGCGTAGCCCTGCTCGGCGAGGAAGCGCTGGCGGTTCTGGGCGAAGTCGGCGTCGACGGTGTCGCGGGAGACGACCGTGTAGAAGTGCGCGGTCTTGCCCTCGGCCTTGGGGCGCAGCAGCCGGCCCAGGCGCTGGGCCTCCTCCTGGCGCGACCCGAACGAGCCCGACACCTGGATCGCGACCTCGGCCGAGGGCAGGTCGATGGAGAAGTTGGCCACCTTCGAGACGACCAGCAGGCCGACCTCGCCGGTGCGGAAGGCCTCGAAGAGCGCGCTGGCGCTCCTTGACCGGGGTCTCGCCCTTGATGACCGGGGCGCCGAGCTGCTCGGCGAGCTCGTCGAGCTGGTCGATGTACTGGCCGATCACCAGCGTCGGCTGGCCGGGGTGCGCCGCGACGAGGTCGCGCACCACCTGCAGCTTCTCGTGGGTGCACGAGGCGAGGCGGTAGCGCTCCTCGGGCTCGGCGGTCGCGTAGACGAGCCGCTCCGACGTCGGCAGGGTCACCCGGACCTCGACGCAGTCGGCCGGCGCGATCCAGCCCTGGGCCTCGATGTCCTTCCAGGGCGCGTCGTAGCGCTTCGGGCCGATCAGCGAGAACACGTCGCCCTCGCGGCCGTCCTCGCGCACCAGGGTCGCGGTCAGCCCGATGCGGCGACGCGCCTGCAGGTTGGCCGTCATCCGGAAGATGGGCGCCGGGAGCAGGTGCACCTCGTCGTAGACGATGAGGCCCCAGTCGCGGGCGTCGAGGAGCTCGAGGTGGCGGTAGACGCCGCTGCGCTTGGTCGTCATCACCTGGTAGGTCGCGATGGTCACCGGGCGGATCTCCTTGACCGAGCCGGAGTACTCGCCGATCTCCTCCTCGGTGAGCGAGGTCCGCCGGACCAGCTCGTCCTTCCACTGCCGGGCGCTGACCGTGTTGGTGACGAGGATCAGCGTCGTCGCCTGGGCCTGCGCCATGGCGGCGGCGCCGACGAGGGTCTTGCCGGCACCGCACGGCAGCACGACCACGCCCGACCCGCCGTGCCAGAACGACTCGGCGGCGTCGCGCTGGTAGTCGCGCAGGTGCCACTCCGACTCGTCGAGCGCGATCGGGTGCGCCTCGCCGTCGACGTACCCCGCGAAGTCCTCGGCCGGCCAGCCGAGCTTGAGCAGCGCCTGCTTGAGGTTGCCGCGCTCGGAGGCGTGCACCTGCACCGTGTCGTCGTCGATGCGGTTGCCGAGCATGCCGGCGATCTTCTTGGCGCGCAGCACCTCCTCGAGCACCGGACGGTCGGTGCTCGCCAGCACCAGCCCGTGCACCGGGTGCTTCTCGAGGCGCAGCCGGCCGTAGCGGGCCATCGTCTCGGCGACGTCGACCAGGAGCGCGTGCGGGACGGCGTACCGGCTGTAGGTCAGCAGCGTGTCGACCACCTGCTCGGCGTCGTGCCCGGCGGCGCGGGCGTTCCAGAGGCCGAGCGGCGTGAGCCGGTAGGTGTGGACGTGCTCGGGGGAGCGCTCGAGCTCGGCGAAGGGCGCGATCGCCTTGCGACAGTCGGCCGCCTTCTCGTGGTCGATCTCGAGGAGCAGGGTCTTGTCGGACTGGACGATGAGCGGGCCGTCATGCACCGCACGAGTCTACGGACGTGGCCTGGCCCTCGGCCTCACCCGGTTTCGACGCGCTGGCTCGACCTCGTCCCTCGGTGGGTCGCCGACCCGTCGCACATGTCAGGCGGGTCAGCCGACCTGTCGCACATGTCAGGCGGGTCAGCGACCCGTCGCACATGTCAGGCGGGTCAGCGACCTGTCGCACATGTCAGGCGGGTCAGCGACCTGTCGCACATGTCAGGCGGGTCAGCGACCTGTCGCACATGTCAGGCGGGTCAGCGACCTGTCGCACATGTCAGGCGGGTCAGCGACCTGTCGCACATGTCAGGCGGGTCAGTCGGGCGGGAGAGCGCGGACGGTGGTGATGCGGTGCACGGCGAAGGAGCGGACGTCGTCGGCGCGGTGGTCGTGGGCGGTCAGCGACCCGCCCTCGATCGACATCGGGTCGATCACGCGGTCGGCGGAGACGCCCTGGTTGTCGACGTAGCCGATCACCACCGACACCCCGGACTCGATGGCCTCGCGCAGGGCGGCGAGCGACCCGGACGGCGTCAGCGGCACCGAGGGCGCCGCCGGGCGGGCCGCGGCGGCGCGGTCGCCGGACCTGATCGCCGAGACGACCGCGGCGACGCCGGGCGGTCTCGCGCACGGACCGGGCCGAGGGCTTGCGGTCCTTCGGGGTGCGGGCGCGGAGGGCGTCGGGCCGGGTCACCTGCACCGTGCCGTCGGCCGCCTCGACCACGGGCGCCGCACCGAGGTCGCGGAGCCGCGGCAGCAGGACGTCGACCGGGGTGGTGCTGATCAGCACCGTCGGGGCGAGGCGGCGCAGGCCCAGGCTCGCCGCCTTGGGGTGGTGCAGCAGCTCGCTCAGCACCGGTCTCGTCGTCGGCCCGCAGGAAGGCCTCCGCGTGGCCCACGCGGACGGAGCCGAAGGTGCGGACGGTGTCGTCGACGAGGTAGGTGAGGGGCTGGGGGACCGGCGTCCGCGAGACGGACGCCAGGAACTCGTGCACCTCGACCGCGGTCCAGCCGACGTCGAGCGCGCGCCGTACCGACCCCGACGTGAAGCGGTAGGTCGTCGCCCCGCCGCGCGACTCGACGTCGGCGACCAGCTGCAGCCGCCGGGCCAGACCCTGCTCGAGCGGACCGGGCGCGACGGCGGTCAGGTCGGCCTGGATCAGGACGTGGTCGACCGGGTCCGGCAGGAGCGGCCGTGATCGCGGCCGCCGCGTCGCCGCCGTCGAGCAGGACGCGGGTGTAGGACGGCAGCCCGTCGAGACCCGTCACCCCCAGCGTGGCGGCCTCGCGCACCGTCCACATCACCTGCTCGGCCCGGGAGCGCGGTCGGCGCGGCCGGTGCCAGGCGACCTGCTCGACCAGCGACGGCAGTCCGGTGCCCGCGGCCAGGGTCTCCCCGGGGGCCAGCCCGCGCGAGCGCGGCCAGGGTGCCGGCGCGGGCCTCGGCCATGCTCCACGACGCCAGCTCGGGGGCCAGCGCGTTCCAGGCCTTGCCGGCGGCGTCGCGGGAGCCGACGAGACCGGGGAGCCGGGGGCTGTCGAGCCAGGCCCGCACGAGGACCAGCCAGCGCTCCGCCGGCGTCTCGCCCGCCCAGGTGTCGAAGGCGTCGGTGGGGACCCACACCGGGTCGCCGTCGGCGTCGGCGCGGGAGGCCAGCAGGCCCGCGGCGTGGGCGGTCTCGACGACCAGGGCTGCGGTCGGCTCGTCGACCGCGAGCAGGGCCGCCGCGGCCTTGAGGTCGCGGACGCCGAGGCCGCCGCTGCGCAGCACGCCCGGCGGGTGGGCGCCCCACTGGTCGAGCAGCAGCTCGACGCGGCGGACGGCGTCGAACGCGGCGCCCGCGCCGGCCCGGTCGACCAGCGCGGGGGAGCGCTCGGTGGTGGCCAGCGGCGGGACCTCGTCGACCGGCTCGGTCGTCGTCCGGCCGCCGCGCAGCGCGAGGCCGACCTCGCCGGGCACCTGGACGACGGCGCCGCCCGGCTTGGGCACGAGCAGCCGGCGGGACAGGAGCTCCTCGGCGGGCGTGGCCGCGTCGTCCGGGCTGACGGTGAGGCGGGCGCTGCCGGTGGTGGCCTCACCGCCGTTCTCGACGACGTGCTCGAGCATCGCCCGTGCGGCGGGCGACAGCTCCGCGAGCAGCTGCTCGACCCGGGCGAGCGGGGGCGCGTCGGGGGACCGCGGCCGGAGCCCGCTCGGTCCCGGACCGGTCGCGAGGGTCTCGGCCACCGACGGTGAGCGGTCGCAGCCCACCCGGCGCCTCCCACACCAGCGCGAGGTCGGCGAGCCGCTGCAGGGCCGCCTCGACGGCGGCAGGCGAGGCGAGGATGATGCTGCGGACGTCGCGGGTGGTGGTTTGACCTGCGACCACGAGGGCATCAAGCACCGAGAGCTCGAGCCGGTTCAACGTGTCGAGCGCCCTCGACAGCGAGGCGCGCACGGCGGCTCGTGACGCGAGTTGGCCGATGTCGTGAGGGGCGGGTGTGGTCAGGTCAGGACGGGCGACGAGCAGCCCCGCGAGCCGCTCGTCCGGCCAGCTGCGCAGCTGGTCGGCGAGCGACCTGAAGCCCGCTCGCGCTCGTGGCTCATCCGGGCAACGCTACCGACTCGGGCAGCAGCAGCAGGAGGCCCCACGTGACCGGGGTCGAGCTGCACCACGGTGCGGCGACCGACGTCGGGCGGGTGCGCGAGGTCAACGAGGACGCGTTCCTCGTGGCGCCGCCCGTCTTCGTGGTCGCCGACGGCATGGGCGGCCACGACCGCGGCGACGTCGCCGCGCGGATCGTGGTCGAGCAGTTCGAGGAGCTCGCCGGGTCGCGGTTCGACCCGCGCGGCGGACCGGAGATGATCGCCGAGACGCTCCTCACGGCGCAGGCCCGCATCGCGGCGTTCGACGCCTCCCAGCGGGGCCGCGGGGCGGTCGGGTTCTCGGCCGGCACGACCGCGGTGGTCGCGATGGTGGTCGAGCAGTCCGCGGAGAGCAAGTGGCTGCTGGCCAACCTCGGCGACTCGCGCATCTACAAGCTCAACGACGGCGAGCTCGAGCAGGTCAGCGTCGACCACAGCGTCGTGCAGGAGCTCGTCGACGCCGGCACCATCACGGCCGACGACGCGGCGGTCCACCCCGACCGGCACGTCATCACCCGCGCGCTCGGCGGCCGGGGCAGCGTCGAGGCCGACTACTTCGTGCTCCCGCTGGCCTCGGCGGAGCGGCTCCTGCTGTGCTCCGACGGCGTCAGCGGCATGATCGACGACGCAGGCGATCGCCGAGATCCTGGCCCGGACCTCCGACCCGCGCGACGCCGCGGACAGGGTCGTCGCGGCGGCCGTGGCGGCGGGCGGGCTCGACAACGCGACCGCCGTCGTCGTGGATGTGGTGGGATTGGCCGACGAGCGACCGTACGACTCCGACGCGCAGCGCGAGAGTCTCGAGCAGAAGTTGGGAGCGCTGCCATGACCGACAGGGCACCTGGTCCTACCGCCCCGGGTCGTGGTTCGGCGTGTTCGGCGCCGCCACCACGCTGTTGCTGCCGGCCTCGGAGAAGGCCCGCGTGGCCGACCTCTGGTCGCAGATCGACGACGGGGCCGGGTTCGACGACGTCCTCGACGCGCTGCTGCTCTCGGGCCTCGCCGTGCTCCCCGGCTTCGTGCTGGTGAGCACCGACCGAGGGCCCGACCAAGATCCTGGTGCGCGGCGCCTCGGTGCGGGCGACCGTCGTCGCGGCCGGGCAGACGCTCGAGCTCGACGGCTCGACCGTCACCACGTGGGTCGAGCGCACCCTGCCCGAGGTCACCAGCGTCTCCGTGGTCGTCGACGCCACGCACTCCGACGACCCCGAGCCCGACGACCTGGCGATCCACGGCGGCCTGGTGCGCGTCGGCCGCGTCGACCACCCCCCGTACGTCGAGCCGCACGTCGAGCCGACGTCGAGCCGCACGTCGAGGTCGTCGACGAGCCCGCGTGGCGTCCGACGAGCCCGCGACGGCGTCCGACGAGCCCGTGCCGGCCGAGCCCGCACCGGCCGACGGGGCGATGGGCGCAGCGCCCGTGGCCGAGGACGTGCTGGCGGCCGCCGTCATCGACGTCGAGCCGACCGACGAGGAGGTCCTCGACGACGGGTCGGAGCCCGAGGTCGGGGTCGAGGAGCCGGTCGCCGACGAGCCGGCGACCGTCTCGCCCAGCGCCGACTCCTGGCTGGGCGGCGAGGCCGCTCCCTCGCCGTCGCCGTCCGGGCTGTCCTTCGACAAGGCGCCCGACCCCCTGACCGCACCGCTGCCCGACGAGGCGCCCGAGATCGCGCCCGAGGACGTCGCGACCGAGCTCATCGAGCTGCCCGACAGCTCCGACGGCGAGGCGTCGCCGTTCGACGAGCCCGACACGGGCATCGACACCGAGCCGGACGCCGACCTCGCGCCCGCCGGAGCGGCGCCCGCGGCCGCCGACCCGGTGCGCCCCCGGCGTACCCGCCGCTCCCGCCGTTCCCCCCGGTGCCGCCGTCCCCGCCGGCCTGGCCCGAGCCCGCCTCGCCGGTGCCGCCCCCGCCGCCGTACGCGCCGCCCCCGGCGTCCGAGCCCGCCTCCCCGCCGCCGTCGGCAGGCGGCGACCACGACGGCGACACCCAGTCCGGCGTCGACGGTGACGAGTTCGCCCGCGAGCTGCCCGGCATCCCCGGCCAGCCGCCCGCCCCTGCTGTCGGTCCCGTCGTCGCGACGCCTGGTCATCTCCAGCGGCGAGACCGTCGAGGTCGACCGCGTCGTGCTGATCGGCCGGGCCCCCGAGGCGCGCCGGTTCACCACCACCGACCAGCCCCTGCTGGTCACCGTGCCGAGCCCGCTGCACGAGATCTCCTCGACGCACGTCGAGGTGCGACCCGGCACCGGGCGCCGACCACGGCACCGCCGTCGTCACCGACATGGGGTCGACCAACGGCACGGTCCTGGCGCAGCCCGGCCTGCCGGCCGAGGAGCTCAAGCCCGGGATCGCCGTCCAGCTGATCCCGGGCGCCATCATCAACCTCGGCGACGGCGTCACGATCCAGGTCGCGCACCCCTGACCCCGGCACGGCGATGACCACGACCGATCCGGTGACCGCTTCCCGGCCGCCGAGCTCGACCGACGGTTCTACGCGTTCGCGCTCGACCGGCTGCTCGCCTGGGGACTCATCGGCGGCGCGGCGTACCTCGCCTGGCGGCTCCTGCTCGAGGAGGACGAGACCGCCGCCGGCATCGGGGCGATCGCCGGCGCCGTGGTGCTGGTCTCGCTCGTCTTCGCCGTGCTCCTCGGGGTGGCCGGCACCTCGCCGGGCAAGGCCCTGGTCGGACTGCGGGTCGTGGGCGCGCACGACGGCCGGCCGATCGGCGTGGGCCGCGCGCTGCTGCGCACCGCGCGTGCTCGGCGTCTTCACCCTGCCCACCCTCGGGCTCGGCCTGGCCACGCTGGCCTGGACGGCCGTGATGGACCCCGGCGGACGCCGACGCGGCGGCCACGACCGGATGACCGAGTCGGTCGTCGTCGACGTGCGGCCCGTGCCCGAGGCCGCCCCGGTCGACGACGCCGCGCCCGCGGGCGATCGTGAACCTGACCGCGATGCGCCTCATGCCCTCGCCGGTCCCCGAGCCGGTCGCCGTGCCGCGCCCGGACGGCGGCCCCCCCGCTCGGCCCGCCGCCGTCGCCGGCCCGCCCGCCGCCCGCGCGCCCGCCGGCCGTCGGCGCCCGCCCGCCGCGACCCCGCCGCCGCCGCCGCGCCTCGCGCCGCCGGAGCCGCCCGCCACCCCGACGTGCCGGAGCCCTTCGACGGGCCGACGGTGCGTCGTCCGGCCCCCGCCGCGCCCGGCCCGCGCGCGGTGGCGGGTCGCCTTCGACACCGGGGAGGCCTTCGTGGTGGAGGGCCTCGCCCTGGTCGGCCGGACCCCGAGCCTCGGGCCGGCGAGCCGGTGCGCCACCTCGTGCCGCTACGGTCCTCCGACATGTCCCTGTCCAAGACCCACGCGCAGTTCCAGGTCGTCCCCGACGGCGCGCTGGTGGTGATGGACCGGGGCTCGACCAACGGCTCGGTCGTGCTGCGCCGGGGGGTGTCGAAGTCGCTGACCGCCGGTCGGCCCGCCACGCTCCTCGACGGCGACACGGTCCGGTTCGGCGACCGCATCCATGACCGTCAGCAAGGACTCCCGACATGAGCTTCGAGCACTCCCAGACCGTCACCACCACCGCCCCGCCCAGCGCGGTCTGGGCGCTGTGGAGCGACCCGTCGACCTGGCCCTCGTGGGACCCCTCGGTCGTCGCCGTCGCGCTCGACGGCCCCTTCGCCGAGGGCACCACCGGCACGATGACCCTCGGCGGCGGCTTCGACGTCCCCGTGCTGCTGGCGATCGTCGAGGACGGCGCCGCTACCTCGACCAGCTCACCATGGGCGACCTCGTGATCCGCATCGACCACGTCGTCGCCGCCCTAGAGACGGCGGCAGCGAGGTCACCGTCTCGACCACGATCACCGGCCCCGGGGCCGACGAGATCGGCCCGATGGTGACCGCCGAGGCACCCACCGCCATGGCCTGCCTCGTCGAGCTGGCCGAGGGCTCGATCACGGGCACCTGCGTCCGGTGGTTGAGGAGTGCCACGAGCGTTACGACGTCGGCCTCGAAACCCCCGGCACCGAGGCTCGCGGTCGTCAGCCGCTGGGAGCTCGATGAGGCTGGTCAACTCACCAGACTTCGACGCGCCGGTCTGATCGGCCCTCGGCCAGAGGGCTCGCTCAATCGTCTCCTTCGCCACGACGGCTCGCTCGTTCCTCGCGACCCGTCTGCTCGCGTCGGGGACGTCGTCGAAGACGTCGGGGCGGCCGATGAACGTCGGCGTGCTTCAGCCGGCCAGACGAGCGAGAAGACCTTGCCGACGACGAGGTCGGTGGGCACGAACGGCTTGTCGGGGTTGTTCTTGGGAGCCAGCAGTCGCCGGCCGCATCGTCGCAGTCGGCGCGGGCCTTGCCGAGGAGCCGGTCGGAGGAGTCGGCGGAGAAGGCGCGGTTGTCGCCCATGACGAACAGCCGGTCGTCGGGGACCGTGACGGTCCAGTCCTGCTCGGCGTCGCAGCCGTTGACCATCGGGCCGTCGCACTTCTTCTGCGGGCGGATGAAGCCGTCCTCGTCGAGGGCGTACGCCGTTGACCGAGAGGCGTCCCTCGTCGTCGCAGCAGACGATGGTGTCGCCGGCGACGCCGATGACGCGCTTCACGAGGTGGCCGCCCGTCGGGTAGAGGCCGATCTTCGCCAGCCCCTTGGCCAGCAGCGTCTGGGGGCCGGCGGCTCGTCGCCGAGCAGCCAGCCGCCCGGGTCCTCGAAGACGACGACGTCGCCGCGCTGGGGGGAGCCGCCGAACCAGTAGGAGACCTTCTGCACCAGGATCCGGTCGTTCTCGACCAGGCCCGGCTCCATCGAGGCCGAGGGGATGTAGAACGCCTGCACGAGGAAGGTCTTGATGATCAGGGCCATGCCCGAGGGCGACGACGAGCAGGACGACCGTCTCGATCCACAGCGGAGCCCGACGCTCGTGCGACTTGCCCGACGTCGGCTCCGCGGGCGCGTCGTCGGAGCCCTCGTCCGGAGCGCTCCCGCGCCGCCGTCACCTGCGTCGTCGCCGTCGCGCGGGGGTGCTCGGAGTCGGACTTCTCCAGGTTCGGCAGACGCGGGGCGTCGTTGTCGGGCACGACGAGGAATCTACGCCAGCCACCCTCACCGCACCGCGTCGGCAACCAATCGACGGCCAACCCGATCGGCGCCTAGGTTCGGAGCATGGAGTCCTACGCCCGGGGTGAGACCGACCAGCCGCTGCTCGAGGAGACCATCGGCGCGAGCTTCCGAGCGCACGGTGGCGTCCTGGCCCGACCGCGAGGCGCTCGTCGAGGTCGCGAGCGGGCGTCGCTGGACGTGGGCCGAGCTCGCCCGCGACGTCGACGCCTTCGCCCGCGGGCTGCTCGCCGAGGGCCTCCAGGTCGGCGACCGCGTGGGCATCTGGTCGCCCAACTGCGCCGAGTGGACCATCGCCCAGGTCGCGACCGCGACGGCCGGGATCGTGCTGGTCAACATCAACCCGGCCTACCGCACCCACGAGCTCGCCTACGCGGTCAACCAGTCGGGCCTGCGCTGGCTGCTGGCCGCGTCGACCCAGGAGTTCAAGGGAGGACGACCAGCGACTACCGGGCGATGGTCGAGGAGGTGGCACCGGAGTGCCCCGGCCTCGAGCGCACCGTCTTCATCGACACCGACGACTGGGCCTCGGTCGTCGCGGCCGGCGAGCGACTGCCCGACGACGCCGTCACCGAGCGGATGGCCGGGCTGTCGCCGTCCGACCCGATCAACATCCAGTACACCTCGGGCACGACGGGCTTCCCGAAGGGCGCGACGCTCAGCCACCGCAACATCCTCAACAACGGCTACTTCACCACCGAGACGATCGGGTTCACCCACGAGGACCGGCTCTGCATCCCGGTGCCGTTCTACCACTGCTTCGGGATGGTGATGGCCAACCTCGGCTGCATCACCCACGGCGCCACGATGGTCGTCCCGGGGCCCGCGTTCGACCCCGAGACCGCGCTCCGGGCGGTCGAGGACGAGCGCTGCACGGCGCTCTACGGCGTGCCGACGATGTTCATCGCGATGCAGCACGCGCCGGGGTTCGCCGAGCGCGACCTCTCCTCGCTGCGCACGGGCATCATGGCCGGCTCGATCTGCCCGGTCGAGGTGATGAAGCGCTGCGTGAGCGAGATGCACATGGACGAGGTCTCGATCGCCTACGGCATGACCGAGACCTCCCCGGTCTCGTGCCAGACCCGGGCGGACGACGACCTCGACCGACGGACGGCGACCATCGGCCGGGTGCACCCGCACGTCGAGATCAAGGTGGTCGACCCGGCCACCGGCGAGACCGTCGAGCGCGGCGAGACCGGGGAGTTCTGCACCCGTGGCTACTCGGTGATGCTCGGCTACTGGGACGACCCGGAGAAGACCGCCGAGGCCGTGGACGCCGACGGCTGGATGCACACCGGCGACCTCGCGGTGATGCGCGAGGACGGCTACTGCCTCATCGTCGGTCGCATCAAGGACATGGTGATCCGCGGCGGCGAGAACATCTACCCGCGCGAGATCGAGGAGTTCCTCTACGCCCACCCCGACATCGAGGACGTGCAGGTGATCGGCGTCCCCGACGAGAAGTACGGCGAGGAGCTCTGCGCGTGGGTCCGGCTGCGCGCCGGCGCCGACCCCCTGGACGCCGACGCCGTGCGGGCCTTCGCCACGGGCAGGCTCGCGCACTACAAGATCCCGCGGTACGTGATGGTCGTCGAGGAGTTCCCGATGACCGTCACCGGCAAGGTCCGCAAGGTCGAGATGCGCGAGACGGTCGGCCGCCGAGCTCGGTCTGGCCTGACCCGGCCCGCTACTTCGGCGCGGTGCCGGCCTGGTCGAGGCTTCTGCTGCAGGAACAGCGAGGAGCGCAGCGTCTCCTGCAGCTGCTCGAAGGCCGCCGCGGCCGGGCCCGACCGCCGGCACCTTGGGCTTTGCCGCGGACGGCGGCGCCTCGTCCCCGACCGGCTCCGGCGCCTTGTTGGCGACCATGGCGCGCACCATCGTGCCGAGCTTCACCGCGGCCGTGGCGAAGGCGTCGACGCGGCCCGCGTCCATCACGCCGAAGTAGGGGTCCTTCTTCAGCGTCTTCGGGTCCTGGCCGCCGGCGCCGTCCTTGGCCTTGAGGTGCTCCTCGGCGAGCTTGGCGAGCATCGTCCAGCTCCGTCGTCGAGCCCAGGGTGGCGTTGTCCTCGGCGCTGATCGCGCCCCCCTCGCCGAGGTTGCGCACGGCGTCGACCATGCGGTCGACGTACTTGCCCATCTTGAAGGCGGCGTACCAGTAGTCGGGCTGGTGGCTCCCGTGCGCGTGGCCGTAGTGGTCGTAGTCCTTGAGGACGTCGCCGAGGTTGTCGGTGAACGCCTGGTGCCACTGCTCGGGGCCCATCTGCATCCGGACGGCGACCGCCTCGGGGGACCGCTTGCCGGCGTCGGCCTCCGCCTGGTTGAGCTTCTGCTGCTTGCGCGCTCCCTGGACGCCGATGACGGCGTGCACCGTCGCGCCGCCGGAGCCGTACACCTCGTTGGCGTAGAGCGAGGCGACCGAGACCGCCTTGGCGACCTCCGAGACGAGTCGCTTGAGCTGGACGGGGTCGGCCGCCTCGGTGCCGGCCTTGGCGCGGAGCGCGGCGATCTCCTCGCGCAGCTCCTTCACCTGGAGCAGCTTGTTCTCGTAGATCCGGTTGGCCGCCCGCATCCGCACGGCGCCCTCGTCGAAGTGCTCCTTGTCGTCGCCCTTCCACGACGAGGCCTTGGCGAGCGAGGCGCTCACGGTGGCGTGCAGGTCGTCCATGTGCGACTGCAGCAGGTCCTCGAACGCGTCGGCCCGCGAGCGCGCCGTGGCGAGCAGCCGGGCCTGGCGGTTCTTCTTCTTCTCGCCCTTGATGCCGCGCAGCGTCTCGTCGACGTACGCCTGCCACGCGCCGGGTGCCCGCATGAAGCGCGCGACGTGCACGAGCGCGTAGATCTCCTGCTGCTCGTCGGCGGCCGCCTGCTCCTCGGCGTCGGGAGCGATGTCGTTGTTCTCCTTCTTGGCCGCGATCCTGGTGTTCTCGGCCGTCTTGTCGGCCCCGTGGATGAAGTCCATGGCGTAGACGTTGAGGTCGAAGACCGTGCCGGGGTCGAGGGCGGTGCCCATGAGCTTGCGGAACTGCTCGTTGTAGACGCGGACCGCCACCTCGGAGTTGGTGCCGCCGGTGGACACGTCGACGTCGGAGGTGACGGTCTCGGCGCCGGCGGGCCCGATGTGCTTGACCTGCTGGTCGCCGCCGAGCCTGGTCTGCGACGACAGCGCCGACGCGAGCTTCTTGTTGCCCTTGAGCTGGCCGGCCTTCTTGGACAGCTCGTCGCGCACCGCGCCCCTGACCACCGGCTCGAGCGCGGCGTGGACCGCCTTGCGCAGCTCGGTGAGCGAGGTCATCATCGCCAGCGCCAGCTGGGTGTCGTTGGCGAACTTCGGCTTGCCGACCGGCCACCGCTCGAAGACGAGGCAGTCCTTGGCCTTGAACCAGTCGCCCTCGAAGGCGCCCATGAGGATGTCGCGCAGCGGCCCCGTGAGCGAGGTGTCCTTGATGATCGTGCGGGCCAGGATGTCGGGCAGCACCACCAGCTCGGCCATGGTGCGCGGCCGCGGCGTCACCCGTGCGGGCCCGGTCGGGTCGGGCGCGGGCTCCTTCGGCACGCTCGGGCCCGTCGTCCGGTCGCGTCGCACCACGGTGCCGGGCCGGCCGTCGAGCAGCCCGGCGGCCGGCAGCACGGGGACCGGGGCGAGCCGGTCGACGTCCGCCTCGTGGGGGAGGGGCACGGGCACCGCGCGCGCCGCGGTGCGGGCGCGGTCGGGCGCCTGCTCCGGACCGACCTGGTGCACCGAGGTCATCGCGACACTCCCTCTCCTGGACCTGGAGTCTGCACCCACGGCCGGTGTCCTGTCCGCTCTTCCGGGGTCCGGGTCCGCCGCCACCGTCCCCGGCGACCACGCAGCTGCCGCCCGGCCGCGCGGCAGGCAGCGGTGAGCGCGGACCGGGGGACCCCCCGGGCGTGGGTCTAGCCGACCGGAGGGCGCGGGTCGTCGGCGAGCAGCCCGTAGATCGCGGTGTCGCTCCACTCGCCCTTGCCGTACCAGTCCCGGCGCAGGTGGGCCTCGTGCCGCATCCCCAGCCGCTCGCAGAGCCGGGCGGAGGCGGTGTTGCGGGGGTCGAGGTTGGCGAACACGCGGTGGCAGCCGAAGTGGCCGAAGGCCAGCTCGACGAGCGCGCGGACGGCCTCGGTCGCGTAGCCGTGACCGGCGTGGGCGGGGGAGAACACGTAGCCGACCTCGGCCACCGACCGGGTCTCACCGGTCCCACCCTTCAGCCGCAGCATCACGTCGCCGACCAGGACGCCGTCGTGCTCGACCCCGAGGGTCAGCGCGTGGTCCTCCTCCGGCGCGTGGTCGGCGTCCATGTAGCCGTTGACCCGGGCGAGGCGTTGGACGACGCCCTCGCGGTCGAGGGTCGGGAACGGCAGGTACCGGGTGACCTCGTCGAGGCTGCAGTAGGCGAGCAGTGCCTCGACGTCGTCGTCGGTGAGCCGGCGCAGCACCAGCCGGTCGGTGTGCAGCGGCAGGTCGGGCAGGGTCACCGGCAGGGTCACCGGCGAGGCCACCGGCGGGGTCACCGGGCGATCACCAGGGGCGTGCGGAGCGTGGTGCGGGCGGTGCGCCACTGCACGAAGCCGTCGTCGAGGCGGGCGCCGCCGCGACCGGTGACCCGGACCCGGTAGGTGACGCTCTCGCCGGGAGCCAGCCGCACCACGGCGGGCCGGACGACGACGTCGTGGCGCAGGCCGCGGGCCTGCGACCTGAGCGTGACCGACCGTCCGCTGACGTTGGTCAGGGTGCGCCGCGCCGTCACCGCGCCACCCGCGAGCAGGATCAAGGGGGTGTTGAGGCCGGTCCGGGCCCCGTCGAGCCACGCACGGTAGGCGCCGGGCGCCTCCAGGTAGGCGACGACCGGCGCGCGCCCGGGCCGGGGCCGGACGAGACCCCCGCCGCTGCGCAGCAGCGAGGTGGCGCCGACGGGTCCGGCGGAGGTGACCAGCGCGGACCGGACCTCGCCCGGGGTGAGCCCACGACCGAGCAGGACCGCGGCGACGCCGGCGGTGTGCGCGGTCGCGGCCGAGGTGCCGGTCACGAAGTCCCACGCGCCCAGCCGGCCCGACTCGGCGGCGATGACGCCGGTGGCGGGCGCCACCACGTCGGGCTTGATGACCCCGGTCGACGGGTTGGCGGACCCCGACCAGCCGGCCACGCGGGCGCGCTCGCGCACGAGGCCGAGCGGACGCAGCGCGAGGCTGAGCCGCGGCGTGCCGTCGAGGAGCCGCAGCAGCCGGCGTCCGGGGCCTGCCGCGAGGTGGACGGTCGGCACGCTGTGCACGTCGGGATCGACCGAGCCGGGGCCGCTGTTGACCAGCACCATGGCGACGCCGTCGGCCAGCGCGACGGCGCGGGACTTGTCGACGCGGCCGACGCGACCGCGCTCGCAGACCACGATGCCGCCCGCCACCTCGGCGGCGTCGAGCGAACCGGGGACGCAGTAGCGCGCGTCGTCGGCCGCCCCGGGCGTCGCCACCTCGCGGCCGATGACCGCGGGGGCCGGACCCACGCTACGGGTGGAGAGCATGGCGCCACCGAGCCGGCTGCCGTCGGGCAGCAGCACCCGGCCGCGGTGGACGTCGCCGGTCGCGCCGCCGACCGTGGTGACCCAGGGCGAGGTGTGGGCGACGGCCCCGGCACCGTCGTTGCCGGCCGACGCGACGACGACCACGCCGGCCTCGGTGGCGCCGAGCAGGGCGCGCTCGAGGGTGTCGACGGCGGGCGGACCGCCGACCGCGAGGCTCAGGACGTCGACGCCGTCGCGGGTGGCGTCGTCGACCGCGGTGACCAGGTCGGCCGTGGCGCACCCGTCGTCGACCGGGTCGGGTGCGGTCCAGCAGGCCTTGTAGACGGCGAGCCGGGCGTCGGGCGCCAGGCCGCCGAAGCGCCCGAGGCGGTCGCCGGCCACACGCACCGGCACGCCCGCGTTGCCCGCGGCCACCGAGGCCATCTGCGTGCCGTGGCCCTCGGTGTCGAAGGGTGAGAGGGCCGCGGCCGCGTTCACGGCGTCGGCACCGAAGCCGTCGACGTACCAGCGGGCGCCCACGACCTTGCCGCTGCAGTCGGCCGGGCTCCACGCCTCGGCGGCGACGCACGGACCGCCGAACGAGTCGGGGCGGCCGGCGCCGGACCGCAGCGCGAACACGGGGTTGGCGGGCGCGATGCCGCTGTCGACGACCCCGATCACCACGCCCGACCCGCCGTGCCGAGGCCCTCGGGTCGCCCAGTCGACGCCGGCTCGTCGCCGTCCGGAGGGGAGCGCGGTCAGGGTGCGCAGCTCGTTGGGCTCGACCGAGACGACGCCCGGGATGGTGCTCAGCCGGCCGGCCTGCTCGTCGTCGAGCTCGACCGCGAAGCCGTTGAGCGCGTTCGTCCAGCGGTAGACCGGGGCCGGGCCCGCGACCGAGCCGAGCACGGTGTCCTGCTGCTGCACCAGGCGCAGCGTCTCGACCGACCGCTCCAGGAAGCCGGCCCGCGGGTCGACGCCGGACCCGTCGAGGGTCACGAGGTACAGCTGCCCGCCGGTGCCGAGCGCGGCGGGCGACTCCTCAGCGGTCGCTGCGGGGGCGGCGACGGCCGCCCCGGGCCCGAGCGCGGCGAGGCCCGTGCCGAGCAGGGCGGCGAGCAGGGTGGCGGGGAGAGCGGGAACGCGGCGCATGGATGTCGACCTCCTCGGCGCTGGGGGACGTGGGGTGAGGCTGTGCGAACTGACCATTGTGTCGCACGGACCCCATCCGTCGCACCCGAAGGGTCAGCCGGGCTCGATCAGGGACGGCGGCGGCACCGGCGTCCCGGCGGCCTCCGGCTCCCCGTCGCGACCACCCCGGCCGCCGTCCCCGGCCCCGTTCCCAGCCGCGTCCCCGGCCCCGTCCCCGTCCCCGTTCTTGGTGCCCTGGTGGGTCGCGGCGGCGAGCACGTCGGCCGGCACGTGCTCGACGAGGAACTGCTGGGCCCGTCGGGCCGACCCGTGGACGCCGATGGTCGCGGCCACGATGATCGCGGCGATCACCAGCCAGCCCGCCGGACCCCAGCTGATGGCCAGGAAGGTGTAGAGCGCCGGGGCCCACACCCGGCCGAGGGTGCCGCTCAGCTCGGCGGCCCCCTGGTACTCGCCGCGTCGCCGCGGGTCCATCAGCTCGGCCTCGAACGACCAGCTGGCCGCCGAGAGGTACAGCTCGGCGCCGGTGACGGTGATGTGGCCGAGCCAGACCAGCGCGATCGTCTGCCAGCCGACCGTGTCGTGGGTGTAGAGCGTGATCAGGCACGAGAGCACGAAGAACGCGGCCGAGACCCGCAGCGCCCGCAGCGCCGTGGAGACGTCCCTGACCCCGCGGGAGGCGAGCATCGGGAGGAAGATGCACATCACCGTGTTGGTGCCGAAGAGGAACGCGAGCAGCACCCGCGGGGCGTCGGTCTTCTCGACGAGCCACAGCGGGATGACGATGTTGAGCAGCACCTGGTTGGTCCACATCACGCCCACGAAGAACGTGCTGAGCATCCAGCCCAGGTTCCGCAGCGGGCCGGGCCCGTCGGGCTTGACCTTGCGCTCCTCGGGGGTGCGCTCGTCGTGCGAGGCGTTGGGCAGCCGGAGGATCGCGGTCGCGTTGACGAGGAAGGCGATCGAGGTGAACCACGGGATCGCCATGAGCACCTGGTTGGAGTCGAAGGCCAGCGCGATGCCGCCGAGCAGCGAGCCCAGGGTGAAGCCCACGTTGAGCGCGGAGTACATGTACGCCCGCGAGGTGACCCGCTCCTCGGCCGGCAGGACGTCGATCGTGTAGGCCCCGTGGGCCGCACCGCCGAGCGACCCGACGACCTCCATGGCCACGGCCATCGCGACGTACCCGGCGAAGCCGTCGATGAACGGCCACAGCGTGAACAGGCTCGCCTGGCCCGCGGCGCTCACCGCCCAGCACCGCTTCGGCCCGAAGCGGTCGACGAGCTTGCCCATCGGCCACGCGGCGACGAAGCTCGCGACCCCGGCGATGGTGAGGCCCAGGCCGACCTGGGCGGCCGACAGCCCGACCACCTGGGTGAAGAACACGGCCGAGCCGGTCATGAACGTGCCCTCGCCGAGGGCGAAGAGCAGCGACTGCCCGGCGAGGCGCCCCGCGAGCGGGGTGGGCGGCTTCAGGGCGGCGGCGAGCGAGACGGTCATCGGGGACGATTCTCCCACCGCCCTCCGACGACGTCTCCCGGGTTTCCCCTCCCTAGGCTGGACGGGTGGAACAGCCCCTGGTCGTCGGCTTCGACCTCGACATGACGCTCATCGACACCGTGCCCGGCTTCGGCGCGGTGCTGCGCGCGCTCGGTGAGGAGCTGGGGGTCGACTTCCCGATCGACGACATGACCTCCGGGCTCGGGCCGCCGCTCGACCTGATGCTGGAGCCCTACCTCCCGGCGGCCGACATCCCCGCCGCCGGCGACCGGTTCCGCGCGCTCTACCCCGACCACGCGGTGCTCCCGGTGCCGCTGCTCGCCGGGGCCGCCGAGGCCGTCGCGGCGGTGCGCCGTCACGGCGGCAGCGTCGTGGTCGTCACCGGCAAGTACGCCCCCAACGCCCGGCTGCACCTCGACCACGTGGGCCTCGAGGTCGACGTCCTCGAGGGGTGGGTGTGGGGTGTCGGCAAGGCCGAGGTGCTGCGGCGGGAGGGCGCCTCGATCTACGTGGGCGACCACGTCCACGACGTCGAGGGCGCGCTCGCCGCCGGCGTCCTCAGCGTCTCGGTGCTCACGGGCGGGTGCACGCGCGAGGAGCTCGAGGCCGCGGGCACCCACGTGGTGCTCGAGAGCCTGGCCGAGTTCCCCGCGTGGCTCGACGCCCACGTGGCATAAGGTGACCGACGCCCGACCGGGCGTCCCGCTGCAACGGAAGGCAAGGCAGTGCCGAACGGCAAGGTGAAGTGGTTCGACGTCGACAAGGGATTCGGGTTCCTGTCGCAGGACGACGGCCCCGACGTCTACGTGCACGCCGACGCGCTGCCCGGCGGAGGTGCCGACCTCAAGCCCGGCGCCCGCGTGGAGTTCGGCATCGCCCAGGGCCGCAAGGGCGACCAGGCGCTCCAGGTCAAGGTGCTCGACGCCCCGGCCTCCGTGAGCCGCAACCAGTCCCAGGCCCGGCGCAAGAACCCCGACGAGATGGCCCCGATCGTCGAGGACCTCATCCGCGTCCTCGACGGCATGGGCGAGGCCTACCGCCACGGCCGCCACCCCGACCGGCAGGCCGCCAAGCCGGTCGCGAAGCTGCTGCGGGCCCTGGCCGACGAGCTGGAGCTGTAGGACCGGACCCCGCATCGACGCTGGTCGAGCCGCCGGGCACGTCGTGGCCGGCCAGTCGAGACCGGGTGAGGTGCCTTGCCAGGCCTCACGAGGCAGTGACGCTGCGGAGGTCTCCGCTCGCGCTCGGCCAGAGGCTAGCGCGGCTCGACCATCGTCGTCGGGCTAGTCCTTGCGCAGCAGCGGCGGGGTGACGCCCTGCGGCGGAGGCGGTGGCACCGCAGGCTTCGCCCTGCCCTTCGGGACACTGGTGAGCACGAACAGCGTCCAGGCGGCCAGCACCACGAAGGCGATCCCCAGCCCCAGGCGCGGCACCTGCGGCAGCGCGATGCCGACGAACCCGCCGAACACCCAGGCGAGCTGGAGGGTGGTGTCGCTGCGGGCGAAGGCGCTCGCCTGCACGTGCACCGGGACGCCGCTCTGGATGGTCGAGTCGAGCGACAGCTTCGCCAGCGACTGCGCGAGCCCGGCCACCAGCCCCAGCCCGGCCAGCGCGAGCAGCCCGTAGAACAGCGCGCCGAAGGCCACGATGCCGCAGGCCGCGAGCAGGGCGAACGTCACCGTGACGGCGGGGTTGATCCGCCGCAGCACCGAGGCCAGCAGGATGCCGATCGCGTTGCCCAGCGCGGCGCCGCCGATGACGATGCCGAGCAGCAGGGTCTGCCGGTCCTCGTAGCCCTCGAGCGGCTTGTCGCGCAGCAGGAAGGCCATGTACATCGTGAGGAACCCCGAGAGCCACCGGGGGCCGAGGTTGGCCCGCAGGGCGTAGGCGACCTGCGGCGGGATCTGGGTGCCGCGCTTGGTGCCGCCCGACCCGGAGCGCAGCGAGACCGACTGCTCGCCCTCGCTGGAGTCGACCTCGGCCGGCAGCAGGATCGCCGCGACCGTGCCGGCGACGAACACCACGAACGCGTAGCGCAGCGACCACTCGGCGCCGACGGTGGCCGCGAGGCCGGCGATCGGTGCGGAGAGGCCGCCCCCCACGAGCCCGGCGAGCGAGACCCGGCCGTTGGCCTTCACCAGCGTGAAGTCCTCGGGCAGCAACCGCGGGACGGCGGCCGCGCGGGTCACGCCGTAGGCCTTGGACGAGACCAGGACCCCGAGGGCGGCGGGGTAGAGCAGCGCCGACTCGGTGGCCACCGCGCCGGCCAGCACCCAGCAGAGGAAGCCGCGGAGCGCGAACGTCGCCCCGATCGCCCACCGGCGGCCGTGGCTGAACCGGTCGAGGAAGGGGCCGATCAGGGGAGCGACGATGGCGAAGGGCAGCATCGTCAGCCCGAGGAACAGGGCCACCTGGCCGCGCGCGTCGCTGGTCGCGCCGGCGAAGAAGACGGTGGTCGCGAGCGAGATCGTCACGGCGGCGTCGCCCGCGGCGTTCGCGGCGTGCAGGTAGATGAGGCGGTTGAGGCCGGACTGCTCCGCGCCCTGCGCGTTGGCCGCCCGCTTCGCCTGCCGCACCGCGCCCGCGCCCACCCGGCCCGTCACGCGAGCGGCTCCCCGCATGCCGCGGGCGGTGACCTTGGCGCCGGTCCCGAGGCCCTGGGCCGCCGCCCGCGCCCGGCGCGGAGGCTGGGCGCCGGGCCCGTTCTCCGCACCGTGGTCGGGGGGGCCGGAGGTCATGCGCCCATCCTGCCCCGAAGGTCCGGCTCCTGCCGCGCCCGACCCGCCCCGACCTGACAGTCCGGGGAACGATCGGTCATGCTTGCGCCGTGACCACGCTCGTCAACACCCAGCCCGACACGGTCGCGGCCCGGGCCGTCGACCTCGCTCGCGCCGCGCTCACCGACGACGTCCCCGCCGACGAGGTCGGCGACCACCTCGGCGTCCAGGCAGAGCCGGACGCCGAGCGCACCGTCACCCACTTCTTCGCCTGCACCCGCAAGGGGTACGTCGGGTGGCGCTGGGCCGTCACCGTCGTCCGGGCCTACCGGCAGAAGCTCGTCACCGTCACCGAGCTCGTCCTCCTGCCCGGCTCCGACGCGATCACCGCCCCCGAGTGGGTCCCCTACCGCGACCGGATCCGGCCGGGCGACCTCTCGCCGGGCGACCTGCTCCCCGTCGGCGACGACGACCCGCGCCTCGTGCCCGTCTACTCCTTCGGCGACGACCCGCTCGACACCGATGACAAGGCCCAGGTCCGCGACGTCGCCCGTGAGCTCTTCGCCGGCCGGGTGCGCACGCTCTCGCCCGAGGGCCGCGACGCCGCCGCCCAGCGCTGGTACGACGGCGAGGGTGGGCCCGACTCGCCCATCGCGGCCGCGGCACCCGACAGCTGCTCGACCTGCGGCTTCCTCGTGCGGCTCGCCGGCCCCCTGGCCGCCACCTTCGGCGTCTGCGCCAACGGCGACGCCAACGACGACCGCCGCGTCGTCGCCTTCTCGCACGGCTGCGGCGCCCACTCCGAGGTCAGGGTCGCCAAGAAGTACGACCCGCTCCCGATGCCCGACCACGTGCTCGACACCCTGGGCGCCGACGGCTTCGAGAGCTTCTAGCCTGTCGGCGCTGCTCCCCTGTCTGCGCTCGCTCCGCTCGCGCGTGCTCGGCGCCCCTGAGCAGCCGTCGGGAGCACGCCCCGCGCACGCCCTCCGCTCGTGCCTCGCTCCGGGACGCACCCGGATCGTGCTCCCGGCGCCCGCGGGCGCCGAGCCTTCACGGTCGGGTGTTCTTGTCCGTCTGCGCTCGCCCCGCTCTCTGCGCTCGCTCCGCTCGCGCGTGCTCGCACCCCTCGGCGCCGCCGGGAGCACGCCGTCGGGCGCGAGCACGTCGGGTCGCCGTCTGCGCGTCCGTCTGCGCTCCGCTCGCGCGTCTCGCGCCCGCTGGAGCACGCCGCGTCGCGTGCCCTGCCGACGCCCGGACGCGGCCGCCGAGCCCTCACGGTCGGGTCGGCTCGAAGCCTGACTAGGCAGCGAGTCCATCATCGCGCTGGTGCCGTGCCTTGCGGCGGCGGCGGCAGTACTCGAGGCCGAAGAGCCCGAGGCCCACGCCGGCCAGGCACATCCAGAGCCACCACTCGTGCCCGTCGTCCTCGAGCCGGCCGTAGAACGGCAGCAGCGCGAGGAAGCCGAGGAAGAACACCGCGGTGCCCACCTCGACGGTGCGGACGCCGTCGACGTCGAGCGGCTCGACGTCGGCCACGATGTAGGTCTTGTTCCTGAACTCGTGCTGCATCGGCTGGTCGTCGCGCAGGTCCACGGACCCAGTATGCCGCCGCGGCGGCGGGACACGTCACCGCCGGTAACACGCACGTCACCGATCCGAGGGCTCCGACCTGCCATCGTGAGGCCGTGAGCGCTCTCGACAGCTACTTCAGGATCAGTGAACGGGGCTCGACGACGGCGCGCGAGGTGCGCGGTGGCGTGGTCACGTTCTTCACCATGGCCTACATCGTGGCCCTCAACCCCCTCATCCTCGGCTACGCCGCCGACGCCGACGGCAACTTCCTCGGGGCCGACGCCGGCGCCGGGCCCAACCTGCCCGCCATCGCCGCCGGCACCGCCCTCGTCGCCGGCGTGCTGACGATCCTGATGGGCGTCGTCGCCAACTTCCCCCTGGCCCTGGCCACGGGCCTGGGCCTCAACGCCTTCGTCGCCTTCGCCATCGCCTCGCAGATGACCTGGGCCGACGCCATGGGGCTGGTCGTGCTCGAGGGTCTGGTGATCCTGGTCCTGGTCCTGACCGGCTTCCGGACCGCGGTGTTCCACGCCGTCCCGCGCGAGCTCAAGGTCGCGATCTCGGTCGGCATCGGCCTGTTCATCGCGCTGATCGGGTTCGTCGACGCCGGCTTCGTCCGCCGCATCCCCGACGTCGTCCAGACCACGGTCCCCGTGCAGCTCGGCCAGACCGGCCAGCTCTCGGGGTGGCCGGTGCTGGTGTTCGTCTTCGGCTTCGTGCTGCTGGTGACGCTCTGGGTGCGCAAGGTGCCGGGGGCGATCCTCATCTCGATCGTGGTCACCACGGTGCTGGCCGTCGTCGTGGAGGCCATCGGCTCGTTCGGGTCCGGCCCCGACAGCGACACCGACTGGGCGCTGACGATCCCGAAGCTGCCGGAGAAGTGGACGGGCCCCGACTTCGGCACGCTCGGCCAGTTCAACCTGCTCGGCGGGTTCGACCGGGCGGGCGTGGTCGTGGCGCTGCTGTTCGTGTTCACCCTCCTGCTCGCCGACTTCTTCGACACCCTCGGCACGATGACCGCCGTGGGCGCCGAGGCCGGCCTGCTCGACGAGGAGGGGATGCCGCCGAACACGCAGAAGATCCTCGTCGTCGACTCGGTCGCCGCCGTGGCCGGCGGGGTCGGCGGCGTCTCGTCGAACACCTCCTACATCGAGTCGGCGTCCGGGGTGGGGGAGGGGGCCCGCACCGGGCTGGCCTCGATCGTGACCGGCCTGTGCTTCCTGCTCACGATCTTCCTGGCCCCGCTCGTCGCGGTCATCCCGTCGGAGGCGGCCGTCCCCGCGCTCGTGCTGGTCGGCTTCCTGATGATGCAGCAGGTCACCGAGATCGACTGGTCCGACCTCGAGATCGCGCTGCCGGCCTTCCTGACGATCGTGCTGATGCCGTTCACCTACTCGATCTCGGTCGGCATCGGCGCGGGCTTCCTCGCCTACGTGCTCATCAAGGTGGTCAAGGGCAAGGCGGCCGAGGTCGGCCCGATGCTGTGGATCGTCGCCGTGCTGTTCGTCGTCTACTTCGCGATCAACCCGGTCACCGAGCTGCTCACGTGACCTGACGCACGCCTCCACGCTGACCCGCCCCACATGTGGGCTCTCCTGCCCTATGTGTGGGTGGTCTGAGCCGCCTCTATGCAGCACACGCCGTTCCCTGCTTCGTTTCTGAGCTGTCTAAGAAACAAAAACGGCGGCAGGAGAACGGCGTGGCATTGACGAGCCTATGGCGCGAGATGTTGGGGCTGGAAGAGACCAAGGTCGAGAAGGTCAGTTTCGAGAAGAACGAGGACCTCACTGGCCCAGCGGTGGTGATGATCGATGTGAGGCCGTTCTCGCGGCAACAGCATCGGTGCGGGCGGTGCCGGCGACGCTCGCCGCGCTATGACGTCGGGCGCGGGCCACGGCGGTGGCGGAGTCTGGACCACGGCACCACCCAGGTGTTCATACGAGCGCCAGCACCACGGGTGAAGTGCCGCGATCACGGGGTCGTGGTCGCCTATGTGCCCTGGGCCGCCCACGACGCCGGTCATACTCACGCCTTCGACGCCCAGGTCGCCTGGCTGGCGGTACGGACCTCGAAGTCCGCGGCCTCCGAACTGATGCGGATCACCTGGACCACCGTCGGCGCGATCGTGAAACGGGTCTACGCCGCAGCCGAGGCAGCCGCGTTGGCCGCAGGATCCGACGGCCTCGACGGGCTGCGTCGGCTCGGGATCGACGAGGTCTCCTACAAACGCGGCCACAAGTACCTGACCGTGGTCGTCGACCACGACACCGGCGTCCTGGTCGGAGCCGTCGAGGGTCACACCAGGGCCGCTCTCGCGGTGTTCTTCGACCGCCTCGGGGAAGACCGATGCACCCAGATCACCCATGTCTCGGCCGATGGTGCCCGCTACATCGAGCTCGAGGTCACCGCCAAGGCACCGCAGGCGGTCATGGGGATCGATCCGTTCCATGTCGTGAAGTGGGCCAACGACGCCCTGAACCGGGTCCGCGTCGATGCCTGGAACACCGCCCGGAAGGCCAAGGCGTTCGACCCACCAGCAGCTGTCGGCGGAGCCCGGCAACACCAGTGGCTCCCCGGACGCGACACCGCACGCGCGATCCGGAACTCCCGCCACGCCCTGGGTAAGAACCCCGAGAACCTCACCGAGAGACAACGCGTCAAGCTCGACTGGATCCAGGTCACCGACCCCAAGCTGTACCGCGCCTACCAGCTCAAGGAGACCCTGCGGCTGGTCCTCCAAGCAGCACCCGCGAACGCCGCGACCGAGCTCGACGTGTGGCTCGCCTGGGCCCAACGCAGCCGGATCCCAGCCTTCGTCGACCTCGGCCGCAAATCCGCCGCCACCGCGACCGGATCCTGATCAGCATCGAACACGGCCTGTCCAACGGCCGCGTCGAATCAGTGAACAACAAGATCCGCGTCCTGACCCGCATCGCCTTCGGATTCCACGACGCCCAAGCCCTCATCGCCCTCGCGATGCTCGCCCTCGGACGACACCGACCCGCCCTACCCGGCCGAACCTGACCCACACATAGGACAGGAGCGCCCACATGTGGGGCGGGTCAGCGTCGTCCACGGCCACTCACGCGCTGGGAAATAGTTAGCAAGGGTAATGAGTTATGCTAACGACATGCCCACCGTCGAGAAGGTCGCCCGCACCGATGCCGGGCTCGCCGCCGAGCTCCGCATCTCCGTCATGCGCCTGCGCCGCCGGCTGGCCAACGAGCGCGACCCGGCCAACCCGCTGAGCATGAACGCGATGGCGGTGCTGGGGGCGCTGTACCGCAACGGCGACCTGAGCGTCGGTGCGCTCGCCGAGCACGAGCGGGTGCAGCCGCCGAGCATGACCCGCACGGTCAACTGCCTCGAGACCGAGGGGTACGTCGCCCGCCGCCGTCACGAGACCGACGGCCGGCAGGTCGTCGTCAGCCTGACCGACCACGGCGTCGCCACGCTGCTCGCCGACCGACGCCGCCGCGACGCGTGGCTGAGCCGGCGGCTGCGCGACCTCAGCCCCGACGAACGCGCCGTCCTGCGCCGGGCGGCCCCCATCCTGGAAAGACTTGCCTCCTCCGAATGAGCACCACATGAGTCCCACGTTCCGAGCGCTCCACAACCACAACTACCGGCTCTACGTCGCCGGCACCCTCGTGTCCAACACGGGCACCTGGATGCAGCGGGTGGCCCAGGACTGGCTGGTGCTGACCCTCGGCGGTGGCGGCACGGCACTCGGCATCACCACCGGGCTGCAGTTCCTGCCCGTCCTGCTCCTCAGCCCCTACGCGGGCGTGATCGCCGACCGGTTCCCGAAGCGGCGGCTGCTGCAGGTCACCCAGGGTGCGATGGCCGTGGCGAGCCTTCTTGCTCGGCGTCCTCGCCGTGACCGAGGTCGCCCAGACGTGGCACGTGTTCGCGATCGCCTTCGTGTTCGGCATCGGCTCCGCGTTCGACGCCCCCGCCCGCCGAGTCCTTCGTGTCCGAGATGGTCGAGCCCGACGAGGGTGACGAACGCGGTGGGGCTCAACTCCGCCTCGTTCAACCTGGCCCGCATCGTCGGACCCGCGCTCGCGGGCCTCATGATCCACGCGCTGGGCGACGGCACCTCGGCCACGGGCTGGGTGATCCTGATCAACGCGGTCTCCTACGCCGCGATCATCGGCCAGCTCCAGCGCATGGACACCGCGCG